>CAZIDP010000069.1:0-19423 GCA_964537975.1 uncultured Nitrospirales bacterium
AAGAAGGTACGGAAACATTGTCGGGTGGTGAGGAAGACAATTTTTGGGACATACTCCTGAGCAATGCCCGCATATTGACAGAAAAAGGGGAGACTTGTCTGGTCTTTGTCAAAACGAAGCAGGAATCCAGAAGTGGAGCAGCCTACCTGGCGGAACAATTGGATTTGCCACCAGCACAACAGGCATTGGAGACGCTGGAACATCTGGAAGACACCAGATCGCGTCATTATCTGAAAGATATCCTGTCGGCTGGTATTGGGTTTCACAATGCGGATTTGTCACCGGATGAACGTATCATCGTGGAACAGGCGTTTCGTGCAGGTGAGGTTCGTGTCATCGTTTCAACGGGAACACTTGCTGTCGGGTTGAACCTGCCAGCACGGAACGTATTTGTTGCGCCTGAAAAGTGGCGTTACGATCCCCGACTTTCCCTGCCCTGGAAAGCACCGATACAACGCTCCGAATATGAAAATATGGGTGGTCGCGCTGGACGCTTCGGAATGGGCCACGCATTCGGGCGATCGATTCTTATCGCTCAATCTCCCTATGATCGTGAGACTTTGTGGCGCCGTTATGTGGAAGGTAAACGGGAGGCCATTGTACCGCAACTGGACCGGGAGCCTTTGGAAAACCACGTACTGCGCCTTGTTGCGTCCCGGTATTGTCGTAATGTCAAAGAATTGCAAGGGTTTCTTGGAAATACCTTGACCGGCAAATGGATTTGGGCAGAACGGTTTACACTGGATGAAGAAGAAATTCGTGTACGAGCAGCAATACATCGTTGTGTGGATTTTGGTGTTTTACAGATTGATTCGGAAGACCGATTGGAACCAACGCCACTGGGGATTGCAATTGCTTCCAAGGGGATCAGTTTAAATACTGCCCAGGTGTTGGAAAACTGGCTTGCTGCCAATGAACACCGGTGTTGGACACCACTTGAGTTGTTGTTGCAGGTTGCATCGTGTGAAGATGGCAGTATCACACCGGTTATGTTGACTTCCGGGGAGTACGAACAGTCCGATTACCCCGGCCAGATTCAGCAACGTTTATCAGAACTTGGGGTACATTGGGATACGTGTGGACTTGATTTGAAGGGGAAAATGCTCTTTGAAGAGGTACGGGGGCTGAAGACGGCATTGGTGCTGGATGACTGGTTGGCGATGGTGCCTTTACGCGAATTGGAAGAGCAGTATAATACTATGGCTGGTCAATTGCTTGCGGCAGCAGACCAGTTCAGTTGGATTGTGGATGCTGTGGCTGCCTTGGCCGAAGCCTTGGGAAGCAGAAAAAGCTTTACAGGATCAATACAAACACTGGGACGGCGATTACAATATGGTGTGCTTGCAGAAGTTCTGCCATTTTGTGCTTTGCCCATAAAATCTTTGACCCGAAATGTTGTTCTGGCCTGGCATCATGCTGGTATTTTGACTCCCTCAGAAATTGCAAAGAAACCTGATAGTGTTTTACGTGAATTTTTAAGTCCGGCAGAGGTAAAATTTTTGCGTCAATGGGCACGTAAAACAGTGCAAAATGCCGCTATTGAAACGACGCGCGAAGAACCGGTTCTCTGTTTTGATCCACATCGGCCCGGGGAAGTGCTGGTGGAAGGACATGCAGTGACCTTGCAGGAGAAGCAATACAAATTACTTCAGAAACTTGCCGCACACCCTGGTGAATGTGTGTCGTATGAGGATATTTACACTGCTGTTTGGGGTGACTCGATCGTGGAATCCAACCAGATGCATGTTCAAAAGCGCCAACTGCTCCGCGCATTTGCGAAAGTCGGGTGCCAGATAAAATCAATCATAAAAACTGTTCCGAAGCGTGGATTCATGTTGATGTTGGTGCCAGAACAGGTAATCCAGGTCAGTACCCGGCAATCAAACGCAGCATGATCGGTTGTCTTATTTCTTGTAATTATCAGTCATTAATATAAAAATCAAGGCCCTGGAGTTTACTGTCAGGAAAGGTGTTGGTATATTTCTTGCGTTTTGGGGATGGATGGTGAAAGAATGGAACATACCATTTCTATGCGTTTTGTGCATTGGAACTTTTTTATTAGGGCAGGAATTTATTAATGATGGAAGGCCTCTTTCTTTGGAGAGGGGAAAAGGAGTCGAGGATGAGTGTCAAAGATATTGCTGCGCGTGCGCTGGACCAGGGTAAGGGCATTTTGCGCTTGACGCCGACTTGGGTACCGCGTGTGTTTTGTGTCCCGGGACGTCGGATAAAGTTACACCCCGATGATTATTATGCGTTGGGAACCAACCGTGGTGGTATTGATGAACGTTGGTTTTCCTCTACCACACCGGCAGACAATGGACCGTTAACGAGTAAAAATGAAGGTCTCAGCCATGTAATCATGCAAGACGGGGGAAAGGAAGAGCTATTTGTTTTGCGAGACGCCATAGATGAACTGAAGGAGCAAATTATTGGCAAACTTTGGTCATCTCACGGTTGTTGGCCCATGTATTCCAAGTTTTTTGACAATCAGGGAGCACTGCCGTTTCACATACATCACAATGATGAATTCGCGGCACGGGTTAACGCAAAAGGAAAACCAGAAGCCTATTATTTCCCACCACAATTAAACAACCACGGTGGTAATTATCCCTACACATTCTTTGGGTTACAGCCTGGTGTAACCAAAGAGCAGGTTTTGGAAACCTTGCGCAATTTCTCCAAAGGCGATAACCGTATCACGGACCTTTCCGCTGCGCATTGCCTGACACCGGGAACGGGCTGGCATGTGCCACCGGGTGTACTGCATGCTCCCGGCAGCCTTTGTACCTATGAACCACAAAAAGCATCGGATGTGTTTGCGATGTATGAGTCGGTGGTACATAATCAGGCTATTCCTGAAGAATTGCTCTGGAAAGATACCCCAAAGGAAGAAGTAGGCAATTTTGAGTACTTGCTTGAAGTCATAGACTGGGATGTCAATGTCGATCCCCTGTTCAAGGAAAAATACTTCATGGCACCGGTACCGGTGACGTCGTTGGAAGATATGCGCGGCGAAGGGTATGAAGAAAAATGGATATGTTACCTTTCCAAAGATTTCAGCGCGAAAGAATTGACGGTATTACCAGGAGCAACGGTAACCATTAAAGACACGGGTGCTTACGGAATGTATGTCATTCAGGGGCATGGAACCATGGGTGTCTGGGACATTGAAAGTCCGGCGTTGATTCGTTATGGTCAACACACTTATGATGAATACTTTGTATCTGAAGAAGCTGCAAAGACAGGAGTAACCATAACCAATCCGAGCAAATCAGACCCAGTGGTTATTTTGAAGCATTTCGGTCCCAACGCACATGACAATATGCCGGGAACTCAGGTTTAATCAAGAAAAGGAGAATATTATCCATGGCAACAACAAACAACAATTATCCTAAACTGCATAATGCCGCTTGGCCCGGAATGGTTGGTAAAGGTGATGGAGGGGAGCCACCAATTCCATTGGATAAAATGCTTGATTTAACTGCTGCGGCAGAAGTGGACGGAGTTAAGTTTGATGGAGTCGATTTATTTTTAAGTGATCCTCATATCAGTATTGATATTTCTGATGAAGATTTGAAGGTACTTGCTGAGAATATCCGAGACCGTGGCTTGGAAATTGGTTCACTCGTAGCACCAGTTTGGCCTCCGGCCGGGGGTGGTTCGGCCAATGATGCTGGTGAAGGTCGCGCAAAGTATCTGGACCAAGTTCGAAAAGCTTGTGACATCGGTGAAAAGCTCCGTGAGCTGGAAATTCGGCCCAGTGGCGGTATTCGCGTTGACTCTGCAGTTGATGTAGCAACTTGGGCACTGGACCCGGAAGGCAACCAGGAGCTGATAGCTGAAACATTGCGCGAAGCTTGCGACATCGCTAAACAATTTGATGAGATTCTTGTCGCAGAAGGTGAAATCTGCTGGGGTGGTATGCAAAGTTGCCGTCGTATGGTGCAGTTGCTGGAAATGGTGAACCGTCCTGATGTGCTGGGCTTCCAGGCAGACATGGCACACAGCATGCTTTATCTGATGGGCTATAACGCACCTGAAGACGCGCTGTTACCGAATGATTTTGACTGGAACGATACGGCCACCTTCGATACCGCGTACAAAAAGATGGTTACTGCGTTGCGTCCCTGGACCCTGGATTTCCACATCGCGCAAAATGATGCCACGGTGCATGGTTCAGGAAGTCATGACAAGACTGGACGCCATTGTCAGCCTGATGATCCGAATGGTAAGCTGGACATTACAAAGCATGCAGGGTTCTGGTTACGCGATGACAGTGGAGAATTGACCAAAAAGTTTCGCCACATCTGTTGGGATGGTTGTATGTTCCCGAATGCGACCTTGTTAAGTCCACAAACGTATAACAATATCCTTGCAGCCATGATTGATGTGCGTGATGCGCATGGATGGCAAGAATAAAATTCGGCGATATTTGGCCGTTAATTAACAACCTGAACTGATTTTTTGTGAAGTGATGCAGTACTGTAAACGACAATTGTCTGTACTTGCACGCTTTAGCAATAGCGATTGGTGAATTAAAGAAAGGACAGCACAATGCCGGAACTGAGAATTGGAATGATAGGGTATGGCTTCATGGGGCGTGCACATACGAACGCTTTCAGGAGGGTAGCGAATTTCTTTCCAGAGTTGTCATATAAACCTGTATTGCAAGCTGCGTGCGCACGCAATGAAGAGAATATCAAGGCATTTGCAGCACAATGGGGCTATGCCTCATATGAAACGGATTGGCGTAAACTGGTAGAACGCGATGATATTGATGCCATTGATATCTGCGCGCCTAACAATATGCACCGTGAAATTGCTCTGGCTGCAGCGGCCAATGGCAAGATGATACTGTGTGAAAAGCCGTTATCCATGAATACCTCTGAGGGGGAAGAGATGGCCGCGGCAGTTGAAAAGGCTGGTGTAGCCAATACGGTATGGTATAACTACCGGCGGGTACCCGCTGTGACCTTGGCCAAACAAATCATTGATTCAGGGAAACTGGGTCAGATTTACCATTACCGAACCAATTTCCTACAGGATTGGTGTATTTCACCCGATGTCCCACAAGGGGGTGCATCCACTTGGCGCTTGGATGTTGATGCGGCAGGTTCCGGTGTTACCGGTGACTTGTTGGCGCATTGCATTGATACCGCAATCTGGTTGAATGGCTCTATGTCGAATTTGAATGCGTTGACAGAAACATTTGTCAAGGAACGCATGCATAATTTGACAGGAAAAGTGGAACCAGTGGGCATTGATGATGCCGTTTCCATGATGTGCCATTTTAATAATGGGTCTCTAGGTTTGTTTGAATCGACACGTTATGCCTGTGGTCATAAAGCGCTGTTTACATTTGAAATCAACGGTGAAAATGCATCGCTTAAATGGGATTTGCATGACCTGCACCGGCTGGAAATGTTTGATCACGATGATGAAAGCCGATTGCGGGGATGGCGTTCCATTCACGTAAGTGATCACGGTGGAGAGCACCCTTACATGGATAAATGGTGGGTACCGGGGCTGCAAATCGGGTATGAACATTCATTCGTGCACCATGTAGCCGATTTTCTGGCCGCATTGGAAAAAGGTGAACCTTGCGCGCCAACATTCCGGGATGCGATTGAAACACAGAAAGTCTGTGATGCAATACTGGAAAGTGCTAAAAATCAGCGCTGGGTTACCATTTGAGACTGAAGGATTTTGTAAAACGCGCCGGGTCAACATGATCCGGCGCAGTCTTATTCAATATAGTATGTTGCGTTGCATTATAATCGGATATGGTCAATTCCCCAATAATCCTGTTAGTGTTCTCTGATAAGAAATCAGCATCAAATACATTAGGAAAGTTATTTTAAGATGAAGGTAAAATCGGTAGTATCTGTTTTGATACTTGGCATGCTTATGCTGAGTACTTTTGGCGCATATGCCAATGTTACATTGGATGAAATTGATGAGGCTGTTGTCCGGACGCAGGAGAATCCGGAAGCTCGCAAAGCATTAGAATTGGATTGCATTGCTATTGTTGAGTCTGAAGAGGCTACATTCACAGAACGTTATCAGGCGTTACGGATTTTGGCCGTGGTTGGTTCGGAAGCCTGTATACAACCCCTGGCTGCGCTGCTGGATGATCCGGAACGTGCGCACTTGGTGCGTAATGTGCTGGAAAAATTGCCCTACGATGAAGTTGATATGGTCTTATTGGATGGCCTTGCCAGAACCACGGGTAACATGCGATTAGGAATTATTAGTACAATTGGTCATCGGCAATCAGCCAGTGCTGTCGAAGCGTTAGGTGCTTTGCTGGCTCATGAAGAACTGGAAACAGCATCTGCGGCAGCACTTGCTCTGGGCAGAATTGGTACGCTGGATGCCTTGATGGCTTTAGTATCTTATTACACGACTGCGGATAGAGTAGAGTTGAACCGTGATCTGGCAGAGGCAGCACTGGCTGCAGCAGCCAATTTGGTTGAGAATGATGCAATTGAGCCAGCTGTTTTTGTTTATAGCAGTTTGCTCAGCACCGATTGGCCCGATTTCATTCGTGCAGGTGCTTTTAATGGATTGTTGTCTGCTCTCCCAGAAGATGCTCCTGGAATTGTCTACGACACGATTCATGGTGATGACCCACTCCTGGGGGTTGTTGCCATTGCTGCTGTGACGACTTTGGAAGGAGAGCAATTAACAGAACGCTTGGCAGAAGACCTGGATATTTTACCGGTAGAATTGCAAGCCCTGATGCTGGACGCTTTTGCAGAACGTAATGATCCGGCTGCGCTACCCGTGGTACATGCCTCCCTGAAAAGTGATGATGCCAACGTACGTATGGCTGCAATGAAAGCAGTATCGGTGATTGGTGACACATCATCCATTGAAGCACTTGGTGGCATACTGGCTTTTACTTCAGACCGACAGGAACGCCTTGCAGCTATAGAATCATTGCGTCGTATCAATGCTCCTGGGTTGAATGAACGATTAATTGCATATATGAATGAAGTTGAAACTGGTGTGCGTCCTGACATCATGGAAGTTCTGGTACAAAGAGCAGTTGTGGAAGCGATTGATCCGATTATTGATCAAATCGCGCAACAGGATGTTCGCGCAGCTGCATTCCGGGCCCTTGGTCTCCTTGCTGGGCCTGAACACCTTCCGCGTCTGTTGGAGTTGCTGTCAGAACTTGAAGGTAACACTGGAAGAAATGATGCTGTTAACGCCGTTGTCGCATTGTGTAACCGGATTGCTGAAGCGTCTTCTGAAGTCGAGATAATAGAGGCGGTATACGGCGATCTACCTGATGGTGAACAAAGTAATATCACACATCTGGTTGCTCGTCAAGTACGCCAAGGGCGTGACGCTATCCTGGCATCGAACAACATCGCCGGTGATCCTGCACCAGGTATTGTTAAACAGTTGCGCATTGATTATACGGTCGATGGAGTACCTGGTAGCAGGACAGTAAGTGAAGGTGAAAGCCTCAGCCTGTCAGTCGGTATGTCTACGCCAGCATTAGTTGAGGCAATTGCCGCCTCAATACAGGCAGCTCCTTCTACCGACGCGCATGTTTCATTGTTGCGTGTGTTAAGCCGTCTGGGTGGTCAGTCTGCATTTGATGTGGTTGCTTCTTATGCTGGTGATGACAATGCGGATGTTCATGACGGCGCAGTGCGTGCTCTGGCTGATTGGCCGGATGTGCTTGCTGTTGGCGCTTTGGTAGATGTGTTTGGCGATTCCGAGGAAACAGCACATCGCATGTTGTCTTTACGTGGCGCGGTACGTTTGCTGCGTATGGGTGGGCATTCTACAGATGATGCTATAAGATATTATGAATTACTTGCCGCAAACGCGACAACCGATGATGAGCGTATGCTCATTGTCTCTGGTCTTGCAGAAATTGCCGATCCCGCTGCTTTACGGCTGGTAGCACCTTATTTGAACGACGGTAATATCCAGGCTGAAGCAGATATCGCCTTCCGTCGTATTGCTGAAGCATTGGAATTGAATCCGGAACAGGCACTGGCTGATTATGCTGTTTCAGAAGAGAATAATGCAGAATTCAAGCCGATATTCAATGGGGAAAACTTGGAAGGTTGGCATGGGGATCCTGCGTTGTGGCGTGTAGAAGACGGTGTTATCATCGGTGAAACGACTGAAGACAGTGCCCTGGAACACAATACCTTTCTGGTACGCGATGTTGTCGAATCAGATTTTGAATTGAAATTCCGTTATCGTATCGACAGCACGGAAGCCAATTCAGGAGTGCAAATTCGCTCAGAAGAATTTGAGCAATATCGTGTTCGGGGGTATCAGCCCGACATAGCAACAACGGACTGGATCACGGGTATTTGTTATGAAGAAGGTGGCCGGGGTATTCTTGCACGTCGCGGCCAGCAGGTACACCTTAATTCTGATGGTGAATCTGAAGTACTCCAGTTTGCAGAAGAAGCTGAATTAGGCACACATATTAATATGGATGACTGGAATGAGTACCATATTATAGCCCAGGGTAACCGTTTTATAACCTTCCTCAACGGTCATAAAATGCATGAAATTGTCGATGATGCACCTCAAGCGAAAGCGAGTGGTATTATTGCGTTCCAGTTACATACTGGCCCTCCAATGAAGCTTCGCTTTACTGACATCATGCTCAAGCAGCTTGTCGATTAAGCAGCATTGATGGTTGATATTGTGTATTTGTAAAAAAATGATCAATAATTAAATGATATTTGAGCGAATTTAGTCGCTTCATAATTTCAGGAGCAAGTCATGAAATCTCAAGGTAACATGAGCAGAAGGAATTTTCTGCAACAGGCGGCAATAGCAACCGGAGCATTTGGGGTTGCGCCGATGATAATGACCAAAGCATCGGGTAGACCCGCACCAAGTGAACGCATTACCGTAGGCGCGATTGGCATGGGCGGGCGTGGTCGTTACGTCATGGGTGCATTTATGCAACAAGCAGATGCGCAAGTGATTGCAGTTTGTGATGTTCATGGTGAGCGTCGTCAGCAAGGCAAGGATCAAGTAGACAATCATTATGGTAATACGGATTGTAAAACCTATATTGATATGCGGGAAATGTTGGCACGTGACGATATCGATGCTGTTATGATCGCCACAGGAGACAACAACCATGCGTTGTGCTCCTTGGTTGCAGCGCGCGCAGGGAAAGATATCTTCTGCGAAAAGCCTATGAGCGTTACAGTGTCCGAGAGCCGGGCAGTTGTTGATGCGGTAAAACGTTTTGCCCGTATATACCAGTGCGGTACGCAGCGGCGTAATGTATCAAACTTTGTTTTTGCCACTGAGCTTGCACAATCAGGAATGCTTGGCGAGATTAAAACCATGCATGCAGAAAAGGCCTGGCCAGTATCCGGAGTTAATTTTGAAGTCTTAGAGCCCCAACCCGAACCTGCATATGAGGAATTGGCCTGGGACCTGTGGCTGGGTAACGCGCCTTGGCGTCCCTACAATTCCCAATATTTGGGTGGATTTTGGCGTAGTCATGGTGATTTTTCTGGTGGTTCTATTACCGAATGGGGTTCACACACAGTTGACATCTGTCAATGGGCACTTAATGCGGACGACACAGCACCAGTGCATTATGAGTCCATTAATGAACTGGGCGATGTGGAAGCTACATACGCCAGCGGAACAAAATTGATTATCAGAAAGGGACTGCGTTTTGGTTCCTGTCCAATCCGCATTGAAGGTACAGAAGGCTGGGTAGAAACCGGTGATTCTGGTGACATGGAAACCTATCCGGCATCTCTGCTTGCGAACCGTCGTTTTGCTGGGGGGTATCCGGCAGACAACCATGTCGGTGAATTCCTGAGCTGCGTGAAGACACGCCAACAACCTCGTTCTACTGCTGAGGCAGCGCATCATTCGATGGTTGCATGCAACTGCGCCAACATAAGTGTTCGATTGAATCGACCAGTTACATTTGATCCTAAAAAAGAAGAGTTTCCGGGTGACGAAGATGCCAATCGTCTGTTAACACGTGCTTTCCGTGAGCCCTGGATAATTTAAAGTTTGTACCCGGAACAAGATGGCGTTGTCAGATATGCTTTTTATGTTGTAGCGCTGTTCTTTCGGGAATGAATGTATAGTGACCTGGGGTTATTCCTGCATTGACGGGGTGGCCCCAGGTTATTGCTGTTTTTACTAATGATATCAGGTGATAACTTCGCGCCTGTTGCAACAACGTAACCAGTAAAAGAGAATGACGACCAATTATGGCGGACAGAACGATAAAGGCTACAAATATTACCTGGCATCATGGGCTATACGATCGGGAAGCTCGTGCCGGCATTTTTGGGCATCGTTCGGCTGTGCTTTGGTTCACTGGTCTCTCCGGGTCTGGCAAATCGACCTTGGCGCATGCTGTCGAGGCGGCATTACTGGAGCAGGGTATACATGCCTATGTGCTGGATGGTGATAATGTCCGGCATGGTTTAAATCAGGACTTGGGGTTTACGCCGGAGGACAGGGTAGAAAATATTCGGCGAATCAGTGAAGTTGCCCGGTTATTTGCCGACGCAGGTGTGATTACGCTGACCGCGTTTATTTCACCCTATCGTGAGGATCGTGAACAGGCACGAAAGCTGGTCGGGGACGGGTTCATAGAAGTTTTCGTTGACGCGGATTTGGCGGTCTGTGAGTCGCGGGACCCCAAGGGGCTGTATAAAAAAGCCCGAGCAGGGGAAATCAATAACTTCACTGGTATCTCGGCGCCTTATGAAGCCCCGGAGTCCCCTGAAATACAGGTGGATACCGGGAAGCAGACGCTTGAAGAATGTGCGGAAACCGTATTAATGTATCTTCAGACGCAAAAAGTAGTTTTTCCCCGAACCGGATAGCATCCTCCACCACACCTTTCGTGCTGTCCCATCAGTCATCCTGCTATCATTCGCGCAACAACACCTCTGTGGCCAGACGCAGCTTTTCCAGGAAACGTCGAAACCACCTATGCTTTCTGGCCTGTGCCCGTAAACCGATGATACACGCACGCTGCACTCGGTACCGGTTCCAGGAAGCAGTTTTTGATGCACGGGTACCGGGAGTGGCATTGTCAAGAGGTGCCCACAGGGTATCAATCGGATAGCCCAGTGTTGCCAGATCTTCTGGTGCGAGGCGGTCAATGGCCCTGCGCATGAACGCTTCTTTTTCCGGGTCTGATTTTAATTCTTCCACCCATTTTGCCACCGACGTGGTTGTTGGTTTGGTGTGCTGCTTAATGCCGATAGGGTCACCCAGTCCCTCACGACGATTTTTTGCCGACAGGTTTTCTGGCTTGTTATCGTGCTCGCCATATGCTACCGCTTGTGCTTCATAGGGGATGGCAAGGGATTCGCACAACAACGCGAGACTGGCTTCTGGTTCTTTCACCAATTGTTCGTATTGCAGGTGGGTCATATTTGCGGTGTTGGAGCGAAGCATGGCGGCGAGGGCTGGTACATAACGATCCAGGAGGGGATTGTATTGCTCGGCGACCGCGTAATCACCATTAAAAAAGGAATTGGCGTAGGAAGAAAACAGCGCAACGGGGTGCCGAGTCAGCACGATGTAGTGCGCGTCGGGAAACACCTTGGTGACAAAGGGCCATACCAGGGCATACGCGGGCGTTTTGTCGAGGCAAACATTTTCCTGCGTACAATCCATATACGCGCTATACAGGACATCGCAATAAGCCCGACAGGCTTTCCACCAGTTTTCCATACCCAGCGGTAATGACGCGACAAATTGTTTTTGTGCCTCGGCGGCCAGAACATGATCATATGGCGCCTTGTCGACATTCGACCAGAGTCCCAGGTGCGCCAGTGGTGTAAGCAGATGCGGTTCAGGACCCCCTTTGATGCAAGAATGTGAGGACAGCATCCGCTCCAGCAAGGTAGTACCTGAACGTGGCGCGCCTATGATAAAAAGCATTTTGTGCATCGAAAACAGCTGCCTTCCAGTGGAATCCAAATTTTCAATAGTTTAAAAATATACAGATGCAGGATACTATAACAGATTTATGTGTCCTTCTTCCAGTGCGTGCCAGGCTATTGGCATAGCTTCTATGACATCGCTTGCGATAAGGCTTCGGGCACTCTTACCCTGAATGGCCAGGTCTGCCGCCAGGCCATGGAGGTATACGCCAATACAGGCGGCATCAAAAGGCGGCATGTTTTGTGCCAGCAGGCCGCCGATGATTCCCGACAGCACATCGCCGGTGCCACCGCTTGCCAGCCCCTGGTTTCCCGTGGTGTTGCAAGCACACCGGCCATCCGGCCCGGCAACCAGGGTGCCTGCGCCTTTTAATACCAGCACGACCTCGTAAGTTTTTGCAAACGCAATGGCAACCGATTCACGATCGTTTTGTATCGTTTTGGTGTCGCTGTTGGTAAGTCGGGCCATCTCTCCCGGATGCGGCGTCAATATCCAGGGGGTATGTGCTTGTACCCTCGCTGACAAGGTATCGAGGTTTTCACTGAGCGCGTTCAACCCATCGGCATCAATCAAGAGAGGTACCGGACAGGCTCGGGTAAACTGGTGAACAAGGTCTGTTGTTTCAGCATGCCGGGAGAGTCCTGGGCCCAATACGACGGCAGACTTGTCCTTCGCGAAGAGGAGTGCCGGCTCCAGGGCATCCAGGGCAAGACTCTCTGCCGTGGTACCGGGGAGCGGCAAGCTCATCGCTTCAACCAGCGTGCATGCCGCGACATCGGCCAGGGATTCCGGTATGCCCAAGGTGACCAGTCCAACACCTGACCGGTTGGCTGCTTCACACACGAGACGGCCTGCTCCTGTAAAACCCCGGGAACCAGCTAATACAAAAAGGTGACCGAAGGTGCCTTTGTGTGCTGTACTGGGTCGTGATGGCAACAAATCTCTGATGTGCTCCAGAGTCAACGTTATCGTCATACGAAAAACTCCCGTGTCAAACTCCCAGCTCTGTCCTCAAATCTGATAAGATGGAACAACACGTCAATCTCTTCTCCGATGCTTTTTGAAATTCTTACGTTACAGGACCAATATGATCAACCCATCATTTCAGGATAGTACCGACATTGTTTACCCGGATTTATGTTCGCACTTTGGTGAATGCGGCGGATGCGCTTCGCAAGATATTCCTTATATTAAGCAGTTGGTCGTCAAGGAATTGTACTTGCGTGAACTGTATTCCGATTTTTGGCACGATCCCATTCCAGTGGTTGCGTCGCCGGTGGTCTGGCATTATCGTAACAAAGTGGACCCTGCTTTTGCGCCTATGTATTATGATACCCCACCTCCACCCGATTTTAAACGAGACACTGTGCTTGGATTCAAGCGCAAAGGCAAGTGGTTCTGGCCCCTGGCGATAGAGGAGTGTCGCATAGGGCCCGTGGGAATGGATTTACTGGTCGCTTCAGTCAATGACTGGTACCGAAGTGAAGGGCTGGATGCCTTCGACAGCAGGAAGAACCAGGGCTTCTTGCGGAATCTGTTGATCCGGGACGCAAAACGCACGGGACAGCGGATGGTGGTAGTGATCACCCATACTGGTGTGTTACCTGCGGCTTCTTTCATTGATGCGGTGCAAGCGGCCTGGCCCGCGGACAGTATTTACCATGGAATCAACACAGAAAAGGCCGATGTCGCCATCGCCAGCGAGATGACCTTACTTGCAGGGAATCCCGTTATTGAGGAGCGACTGGTCTTGTCAGAAAATGGTTCTGAATTGCCATTTGTTTTTCGCATTTCACCCTTCAGTTTTTTCCAGACCAATCCCCTGGCAACAGAAAGGCTGTATGCTGCCATTCGTTCCTGGGTCAGAGACATTGCCCCGGATATACTGTATGACCTGTATGGCGGGATGGGCGGTATCGCTTTCAGCTGTGCGGACCTGGTGGAAGAAGTCATCTCGGTGGAGTGTGTCGCGTCTGCTTCTGAAGATGGCCGTATGAATGCCCAGGAAAACAACATTGGCAACGTGACTTTTTTGACGGCGCCCGTGGAAAAGTATTTACGTGCCTTGCGTGATGGCGAGGGAATGCCTTCGAACACACTGGTTATTCTCGATCCGGCACGTTCTGGCTTGCACCCGAAGGCCATTAAATATCTGCTGGAAATGCTTCCGGAGCACATCCTCTATGTGTCTTGTAATCCGAAATTGCTGGCACGTGAGTTGCCCCTTTTCATTGAAGCCTACCAAATCGAAAAGTTCTCTGCATTCGACTTGTTTCCACATACGCCTCATGTGGAGGCGCTGGTATCCTTGAGGAGGCGACAGGCCCAGATATAGCTTTTCCTGAATTGTCTGGACTGCTTGACAATCAGGTATTGAAGTGATAGCGTGTAGCATATTGGTGACAACAACTTACGTGCAGAACGTGGGAGAATTGCAATGTATGCTACGCGATGGTCATGTCTGGTTTTGATTAGTGCCTTGTGTTTTACACCATATGCGACAGCGGATTTGTCCTTTGACGGGCGTGATGTTGTGTTGCCTGAGGGGGTGGAGGCACAGATAGCGGAGGCACGAGAACGTTCCATGGACCAACGTATGCAGCGTATGCAGCAAACAGTGGCAACTGCTCGTGATCGTATGTTTCCTCCCGGTATCTGGGGAGATACCTTGTGGGCGTTGTCTGCATTGATGGTAGAAGAAAAAGTTGAAGAGGCCAACGCGCTGCTGTTGAACAACACCAATGAAGAACAGCCCTTTGCCTATTTTTCCGGATTTGATTATGTACGCATTCTGTGTCTGTTTGGCGCGGAAGGTCAACGGTCGCCCGGGCTGTTGACTGCGGAAACGGAACAGGCTATGAAGCAGGTGCTCTTTGACTGGGTACGCCCGGATACGATGTCGGAGTGGGGAGGTATCAGCCGGGTGGACAAGGTAACCCCGGAGCATGTCTGGGAAGTATGGGGCAGTGAAAATCATGATCTTATAAAGAAGTCCATGACCTACCTGACCTCCATGTTGATTAAAGAGGACCCGGATTTTCGTGACCGTACCTATGATGACGGGCATACCCCTGCCGAACATTTTGAGGCTATGAACAAGTACTTCAAGCATTGGTTACGGGAGCGTGCGCTGAACGGTATGTGGGCTGAGATGGGTTCTTCTACCTACCAGAAATACAGTTACCCGAATTTGTTCAACCTGGCTGAATTTTCAACCGACCCGGAGGTGCGCCGTCTGGCGCGTATGCATTTAGACCTGTCTCTGATCGAAGAGGCACAGATATCCATTAACAACCGCAGGGGTGGCGGAAAGAGCCGCGGTACCATTGGTTCAGGACTGGAGCCGATAAAAAAGATTTTGTTTGGTGACGGGGGCGGCTCTACCCACACACGCGTTATTGAAGCCAGTGAATATATACCGCCAGACATTGCTTTCGTGTTGTATTATCATCAGCCGCTATTGGCACCGTATACGATTATGAATCGTGTTCCTGGACAATTCGCGGAGGGTTGGAGTAAATCGGACCAGAACCAGCATAACCATTTACGTCCCGACAGCGCACTGGTTAATGCCGCATACCGCACCCCTTATTATATCATCGGATGTACGTTGCAGAATCCAAATCTGGAATATACGGCCATATCCAGTCAGCAACGCTGGTCCGGTATCGTGTTTGCGGATCATGAAGCGGTGTATCCTGATCCTGAAGGAGCAAATGGCCTTCGGTGGCATGATGCCTATTGGGGCGTTACGCACCAAGATGTATTAATTGTTCAACGTACCCACCGTGCTTATCGCACTGCGAAAATGCGGGTCTTCTGTTCTGAAGGTCTGGACAAGTCAGAGGAAGATGGCTGGATATTTGCTGATCAAGGCGATGCGTATGCTGCTGTGCGTATCTTAAACGATGGATATGTCTGGGATGACTCTGGGAAATGGGCGATTCTGAACGATGACTATTCACCGATCATTTTTGTTGCGGGAGATAAAGATGCCTATGAATCATTTGCCGTATTTCGTGCCGCCGTTCAAACAGCACCTGTGGCAGTAGAAGATAATCGTCTATCCTTTACCAGCCCGTTGCCGGGCAGCAAAACCATCACGTTTTTTACGAATCAGAACCCGTACACTTTGCCGGAAGTAGGAGGTGAAACCATTTCTTTGGAACCTGAATATCTTTATCACAGTCCCTTCCTGCGTTCTGTCAATAATAGTGATCTTATTCGGGCTGCGGTGGGTGATTATTCACTCGAATTTGACTATCGGAAGTGAACCAGCGGAAACGCATGTAGTATACCTGAACGGTGAGGGTCTGATAGACATTAATAAATTTTTGAGTTTGGTGCAATTTTACAATGTAGATGCCTATCAATGTGCTGAAGACTCAGAAGACGGTTTTTGCGCTGGCAGCAACAGGTTGAAAATGCAGGGTTTGATTCGAAACAATACCGATGTAGCTGGCTTACGTGTCTTATATACTTGATGGGGTGTTAAAGTATTTATTAAAGTTATTCTTTAGAAAATGATAGATACGTGGACCTTGAAGTGGTGTTGTGGTAACGAATTGCATCATGGTAATGTCATCATGTTTGAACTGCTCGACTCCAGCAAAATCTTTAACCGTGTCATACACTTCTGATATTAATATGTCACCAGATTTGTTATGATTTTCTTGCAGAAAATCCAGCAGACGTTTTGATCCAAACAACTCACCCTGTGCGTTTGGTGCTTCGATGAGTCCATCAGAATAGATAAACAGGCGATCCCCTGGATGTAAATTACGCCTGGAAACCGTATAATGCGTTTCACGTGCAACACCAAGAGGCAGGTTGACATGACGGTGTTGCTTCGCAACATTAAAATCCTTCACTTTCATATCAAGTGTGGACCATTGGCTTGTTGTACTGGAAAACAACAAGGGGGGAGGATGGCCAGCGCTGGCAAAATGCAATTCTGAATGGATTGCATCATAACTCAGACATATGGCAGTGGTCATGGCTCCCAACCCATGTTCAACAACCCGCCGGTTGACTTCATTGAATATGGCAGCCGGGTTGATACGATTCATTCTTTTGCGTAGTATCTGGTGAAACCATTGTCCAACCTCCGCTACATCATCACCGTGACCGACGACATCCGCCAGGCATAACCGTCCGGTCAGACCGCCACTGCAGGCACCCAGGTAATATACGTCACCGCCTTCATAAGCCTGGTGGCAGGGGCTGGCATGGATGAAGCCATCAAGGTTGGGCAAGCTGACCGCGTTCCGCCCGGCCTTGTTACCACCCCAAATTTCTGAACATACCAACTCTTTTCTCAGGGATGCCCCAGTCATGTTGTCGTGCGTATGTTCTTGAATTGAAGGAGTCGTTTGAATGGGTGTATTCATCGAATTACATTCCTGAGTTGAGTTGTCAATGGCTGTGTATCACCTGTATAGCTTCTTTGACCAGGGCCATCATGGTTCCTGCTTGGGTTTCCGGGACAACTTCTCTGGGGTGGGTGTACCACGATTGAATGAATATCCGATTGGGTTTGGGGAGATGCTCCAGGTACCAATGTAAAAATTTTAAAGTTTCGTCGTGAAATGCCAGGGCGGATGATTCACCACCGGATTCGCTGTTGATTATCATGTTGACCTCCAAGCCAGCACTTACAGCGTTTTCCTGCAAATCTTTAATGCGAGCACCCCAGTCAATCGCTGTTGGGTCTTCCAACGTGGCTGATTGCCTGGTACCGATGGCATATTCATATGGGTTGTCAATGGTTAGACCGACCAGCGGCAAGTCCGCTGCCTTTAAAACTCGCAGAACTGTCTGGAACACTTCATGATAGTCGCCCCAATCCATGCGTTGTAGCCCACGGGCGTGGTACGAGACCTCACCTTTGTAACCCCAGTTGGGGAAGTTGGTCAACAGGAAAAACTGCATGTGGGGATATACATTCAATACTTCACGTATATAGATTACCAACTGCTCCGCGCAGGCCTCATTGCTTGAAAATCCTTCTCTGTCAGCGGTAGGATACAGCAGACGGCGTACCGGGCCATCGAGGTTAAGGTAGTCGATATGTCCACCGGCATCTGTGTACTTTTTGAACTTCTGTAACTCGACCTCCGCAGACCACTTGCCGTTGGTATCGTCCATCGGGCCGAAATCCAAGGTACCACCACATTCAACCGATACTTTTAATCCAGCTTCACGAATCATGTTGGCCAGCTTGCCCATTTCTTCTGTGCTGTAGCGGTTGAATTGATCAATGTAAAACTGGATGCCCGTCAGGTGTTCACGAACAAAGTCCCACTCGGCATCGTCTTGTACCAGTGTGTTCAAATCGCTGTGGCATACCCAGACTTCGGGTACTGTGCTGGAATTATCTATTCGCTCGTTGGCTGCTTCAACACCAAACGCGGAATTTATTGCCAATATCCATAAGATCATGTGTCACCCCTTGTTATTGATACTCATGCATTAATGATTAATATGAATACCTAGTTTAAAAAATCATTTTTTAGGAAATTAAAAGGTTCAATGTCACACACATAATTCGACTTGTAAAGCGTCTATTCTGGTGTCATCTTCATTGAGATCATATCACAGGCCATGATTTCAATCTGAGCTATTTTTCATGGGAGTGCATTTTATGCAACGTGATTCAGTTATGATCCAGTCAACAGCCAAATCATGCGATTCTATGGGTAAATTTTTTAGCAACATCACCTCATAGCAGAGGCCAATGCTGACCCCTGAAAAGTCAGCGAGGAACCGGTCAAAATATCCACCACCATATCCGATTCGATGCCCCGCATGGGAAAAGGCAATGCCAGGAACCAGGCAACAGGTACTGGTGGAAAATACAACCATCTGATTTGATTGGGGATGTGGTGGCTCCAGGATATCCCATTGGTTGCGTTGTAAAGTATTGATGTCGCTGCATTCGCACCAGGCCATTTTTTGTTTTGGCACTATAATTGGCAGGAGGACTTGTTTCTGCAGGGAAAGACTGTATTGTACTATGGGTAAAGTGTTGACCTCGTTGTCCTTTGAACCAACAAAGGTTAACAACAAATCACAGTTTTTATATAGTGTGCAATCATACAGCCGAAATGCAATTGCATTACTCCAATTCATGGCAGAACGGGGTGGTATTTGGCGTCTTTTTGTCAGCAAGTGAAGTCTAGATACAGATTTCTCGTTCATTCATACTTTCAAATTTTTATTTATGATTCTGATGACAGATTTTATGTTCCAAGGGGATGTTTTGTTCGATTTCTTTTATTCCGTATAATGAAAATTACTGGTGGTATAATTCGATCTAAAAATGAAAGGATTCAACTATTATCTATGAAAGAGTGTATGCGTTGCGAAAAAGTACCTGATATCATACTTGAGGGTGTGTTGTATGTTGTACCACCTCGCACCCACAGTATTAAAAAGCCTGTTGCGTCAAGTAAAAATCTATCCGAAGTACCATACGTTGCCTCAT
>CAZIDP010000070.1:0-19345 GCA_964537975.1 uncultured Nitrospirales bacterium
GCTAGTCGGTGAGCACCGGCCTATACGACTACCCGGTCCTCATGGCCGCCGACATCCTCCTGTATGACGCCGACCTCGTGCCCGTGGGCGACGACCAGACCCAGCACGTGGAGTTGACCCGCGACATCGCTCAGCGCTTCAACCCATACCCACCATGCTGTGTCATTGTTCCAGGTTCCTGAGGCTTCTATTCGCTTTGATGCTCCCACTGGCACTGTATAATTATCATAAAACGATATAGCAGTTTCATGATCAAAGGGCCCAAGTCGAACTGCCAGATTCGGTAAAGGTGATGCTGCCATCAATGAAAACGCACCGTCTCTGGCATAACGATATGCAACCCGCACAGTCTTCAAGCCACTTTCTGTCGTCACCAATACCGGATGATTATCCACTTCTATGCCTGTCAATGGGTCTGGAACTCGTGGCATGATTTTTAACGCATTTGGATTGGTATCATCGACTCCTGCACAAAGTTCCAGTGCATGTAATGCAGGACCCAGGTTGGCACCATTACTCAAGTCACCGATACGATGCCAGCGTCCATCTGGGAGTATATTTGTACCTTCCGGGATTATATACAGCCAACGCCGCCAATCAATACCACGGTCTTCATCCACATAATCCATGTTTTTGTCATAAGAATATTTCGCGATATTCCAAACCAGTGGCCCGGCATCGTCCATCGCATCAAATAACAATGCAGACTTTGTCAGCCAACCTTGTCCATACCCCATGGCAAGCACAGGCGCGTGACCATACGGTTGATTTAGCTGTTGTTCGAGGGTATTACGAGTTACAGGAGTCAACCACGAATCCCATAGTTGGGAATCAAGTCCATCATAATAGATAGAAAACCAGGCATGAACCAGTGAATCTTGAAGCGTGGGATAGACACTATGTGGACTGACTCGCCACGTAAAGTTTCGGTGGTCTCCAACTTTCAGCAAACGGTACATGCCCTGTTGTAACCGATCGGCATACGCTCGCCAGCGTTCCGCCAGTACTATATCTCCGCGTGCTTCCGCAATTTCTGCGGAACAACGCAAGGCAACGGCGCTTACCCAAGTCGGATATACTTCATACATATTGGAATTGGCATAAAAGCGTTGTATCTCTGCTTGGGTACGCGCCTCGGTCATTCCAAGTGGCACCAGAGAATGCGGATTCCCCGGAGGGCCACCAGCCCAACCGGTAGTCTCGCCTTCCGAGAACATGACATCCATTCCGGTAAAATCCATGTACCAACAGATGAATTCTGTAGAGTCGTATGTACTTTGCCAGCGACTGTTACCCCAAGCTCTGTCACGTGGAGCCTCCAGCCATTCATCTGTCGGTGCCCCCATCATCCGCCAGGCCATCCAACGCGCAACAACGGTAGCACCATGCCCGCAGGTTTCTTGTACACCGGGTACAGGGTCAATGTCACCATAGGGCAACCCCATCGGTCCAGGAATAACGAATGACCAGTTGGGATAGGCACCTTCCGGATAGCGGTCAAGGTCCAGGGCACTGTTTTCCGGGCCTTTTTCCGGATCATGATTGTGGCGGAAGAAATACAACCAGTGGTCCACGTAATCTACGAAGCTCGAAAGGCGTTGTTTATTATAGATATGACGTAATGCCAAAGTTGCAAAGTGGTCTGAGCAACGAGAATACGCAACATCTTCCCCCCAATATATGCCTAGAGGAGCCCAAGTTCCAAAACCTGAATACCCTCCGTACCAGGGACCAATATCTTTAACAGACACCCGTGTCCGGTGGAAACTTTTCATCAATCAGGGCCAGGTTACTGCTCCACACATTGGTTAGCATATCTCCCTTTACACCACCTATAAAACGGATACGTGTTGCATCCAAATCTTCAGGAAAGGGCACCAGCTCTACAGTATCCGGCAAATCGTCTTCATGCATGTAGAGCGCATCAGCCATTGTCTTCGCTTCGCCATGAAAGTCATAAGAATCCTCCAGATTTACAGTAGGCTTCAAATCATCTTCATCAGCAGTCCACACGGGAATTGCTTTTGCATGTTCAGGCGCATTTTCGCCTGTAAACGTTATGGAAGAAATAATGGGTTGTCCGCGAACAGCATCATTATTAAAGACAAGAATCTTTTCAATGATTTTATTACGCGGTTTTACAGGGAGGTAATAATGAATATCCCAACGAGAATTGTACATATCTTCTTTTAGACGGAGTGTATTTTCAAGCAACTCCTTAAAATCCGGACGGCTTTCGAACGGTTCTCTAACGCCGCCAGGAACCCCATGAGACGGACCATGCGCCCAAGCCTGTACAAAAAACGCAGTACTTCCCATCACCAGGGGTATCGAATCAAAATCACCATCATCATAATGTACTTCCAGATGACCAATTTCTTTACCGATCCAAATCTGATCATTGCGAACTTGATTCAATTCGGTATGCTCACCCCAATGTGCCACACCAAGGTCCCAACCAGCGTTTACCATACCCAGCAAGTACAACGCATCTACAGCAGCTTCTATCTCAAGCTCCTGAATTGGGCCCGGCTCTGACAGCAAGGGTGGAATGACAGGATTTACTGGTGCGATGAAAGGCAAACTGCGGCAAACCATGATTTGTGATGGCACATTCGGCGAAGCAGTTATCCCATAAAAATCATCCACCAACTTCGGTTCATTTATTGCAAGATGCACCTGTTTATACTCCGCCAACCCGATCCAGGCAAAGCCGTTGTCCCGCAATTGTGGATTCCCATCAACCAGCTCAAGATATACTTCTTGCCCTAGAATATCTCCTGTATACCATTGGTGTGGAGTCAACATATGTGTACCTGGTGGACGGACACTACGCAACACATCTCCTTCCGGATATGCCCGCAGTAATAAATAATTCATATCACCGTCATTCTGCCCGGTAAGTGTGCCGTCAGCGCCGGCAATATAAAAAGATTGGATTGGTGCTTCAATTTTGAAGACCGGTGATTTCGCGATACCTGTTTTTTCTTCACCTTGAAAATGAGAACTAAGCATCATTGGCACTACAGGCAGGTGTTGTATGAAATGATTTGGTGCAGGATCAATACCCCAGGTTTCTTCACTGTCAAGTGTCCAAATTTCAAAATCTGGTACATCAACATAAATCATGTTGTTCTCCATTGCAACTGCTGAAACCATCTGGATAGGCATAATTCCGATGGTTGCCACTGAAAAAATTATATTGGTCAACCGGTAGCATCTGGGTAAATAATTCATTCTCAGCACTCTTTCCTAATTGTTTTCATCTTGAAACATCACTGATAGTTCAAGCATCAGATTTTCCCCGCACCAGTTCAAATACTAATCATTGATCAGGGTTATTTCAACCTGTCTCTATTGTGTTTTTGAAAGATATGGAATTAAAGTCCAGCTATGTATACGCCAGTCAATTATCGGTTTCTCACAGGTAATTTTACCGTTGAATTTGATATGCAGAGCGACGACAACAGCTCATTATTGATAAGAAATTATCAGAATATTTTCAGATCACAGCTAAAAAAACTTCCGCTCTGCACAACCTTGCGAAAACTGATCGCAGAATCGCTATCACAGTATTGCGACACAATGCTTGTACAGAAGTATGGACAACCAGTAGTTGCAATTAAAGAGAAACTTACCAATTAATTATGTTTGTCAGAAATGAGTAGTTGAATCAAAAAACTTAATGCAATAGTGATAAACTTGGGACTCTGGATTTTTATAGTAATCTTGACTGAAGATCAAGGCTCTGGTAATATGAATTACCATCGCGGCAATCCCCTTTTAGGAATTTTATTAACCCATGGCGGGAATCATCCCATAGTATCTGGTAGGAGCATATAGCGAATGGCACGCGTCGAACTAAAAAATATTAAAAAAGTATATCCAGGTGGTATCGAAGCCGTTAAAAGTGCAGACCTTGTCATTGAAGACAAGGAGTTCGTGGTATTGGTAGGCCCGTCAGGCTGTGGTAAATCTACGACCTTGCGCATGATTGCCGGTTTGGAAGAAATTACAGAAGGTACAATCAGTATTGATGATCGTGTCGTAAACGATGTACCACCCAAAGACCGCGATATTGCCATGGTGTTTCAAAATTATGCACTTTACCCGCATATGACTGTCTACAACAACATGGCATTTGGATTGAAGCTACGCAAATATCCCAAAGATGAAATTGCGAAACGGGTACATGATGCGGCCGAAATTCTCGGGATTACAGAATTGTTGGCACGCAAGCCCAAGGCACTCTCCGGGGGGCAACGCCAGCGTGTCGCCGTAGGTCGTGCCATTGTGAGGAATCCGAAAGTATTCTTGTTCGACGAGCCACTCTCCAATCTTGATGCAAAGCTTCGTGTGCAAATGCGTGCAGAAATTTCTAAATTACATACCCAGTTGCAATCAACCATGATCTATGTCACACACGATCAGGTTGAAGCGATGACCATGGGTGATCGTATTGTGGTGATGCTTGATGGAGAAATTCAGCAGGTTGCACCTCCCCTTGAACTCTACAAGCACCCTGTGAACAAATTTGTGGCCGAGTTTATTGGAAGCCCCCCGATGAATATGCTTAACGGCAAACTCATCGGTGAAAATGGCAATCTTCGTTTCACCGACGCTTCAGATTCAGTTAACCTGACGATTCCACAAAATAAAGTAGCCAATCTCGATCAGTACGTCGGTAAAAGTGTTACTTTAGGAATTCGCCCGGAAGACCTGCTTGAAAACGAAAATCAGGTTATGAAAGAGGGTGTCAGTATTCAAGCTCCAATTGAAGTGGTAGAGCCGATGGGTTCTGAAATCAACCTCTACATTCTCATCAACAAGAAATCACTCATTGCACGTATCAAAGCGGACAGTCAGCCCAAAGTAAATGCACTCCACATTCTGGATGTAAATACGCAGAACATCCATCTGTTTGACAACGAAACCGAGGCAACCATTTTCTAGGGGCATGAATAGCGATTGAGCCAATGCGCATAAACTTTATTTATAATTAATTTTCTGGCGTGCCCTTCGAATCAAAGGTGCACGCCAATTTTATGACTTATACTATCCGGGATTGACTTTATATACTTTTGTAAAATCCAACTATTGTTATGGGGATTTAAATACATGCTTCAACTTGACCAGTACGAAAATGATTTTAAAACGCATTATGGGGCAGCACCAGAAATCATCGTCCAGGCTCCCGGGCGTGTCAACATTATTGGAGAGCATACTGACTATAATCATGGCTATGTGCTTCCCATGGCACTTGAACGACGAACACTGATTTATGCCCGCCCACGCACTGACAACCTGATTCAGGCATTCGCCACCAACATTCAAGATTCAGCTTCCGCAAATCTGAATTCACTACAGCGTGACCCCGAACATGGCTGGCTGGACTACATCACAGGAGTTGCAGACCAATTAGTAAAGTCAGGTATTCCATGTGATACGGGAGCGGACATTATGGTTGTGGGCGACATCCCGGTTGCCTGCGGGCTGAGCAGTTCAGCAGCCCTTGAAATGGCAGCTTTGTGTCTGTTTGAAGCACTTGAAGGCTTTACGCTGGATGGCCCTGAAGCAGCGCGGCTTGGCCAACGTGTTGAAAACCAATACTTGGGACTCAGCAGTGGCATCATGGATCAATTCATCTCACGATGTGGTCGTGAAGATCACGCGCTGTTTCTCGATTGTCGCACCCATGAATACCGGCTGGTACCGGTAACCTTTCCTGATGCTATTTTTGTCATCGCAAACACCGCTTGTTCTCGAGGACTCACCGCATCCAAATACAATGAACGTGTTGCCGAGTGCAATTCTGCAGTCGCTGCATTCATGCACCACCTGGGAAAAGAGGGTACGCATCTGCGGGATTATACACTAGATGAACTGGAGAAATGCGCTGACATGATGTCAGATATTGTTTACCGTCGTGCACGGCATATAATCACAGAAAACGTTCGAACCGTGGCAGCTTGCGCCGCACTGGAACAAGGAAATGCACCAAAACTAGGTGAGTTAATGAATGCATCCGGGAACAGTCTGAAACAGGATTACGAAGTCACAAGCATGGAACTGGACGCAATGACAGAAGAAGCACGGGCGATTCCGGGTTGTTATGGTGCCCGTATGACTGGAGCTGGATTTGGTGGTTGTACGATTAATCTTGTCAGGAAAGATTCAGTTCCCACTTTTAGTGAGAAGCTGATGCAAGCCTATAAAACCAGAACAGGTCTGCAGGGCGAAATAATCATATCAAAACCGGGGTCAGGTGCTTCACGCATTCGTTGAGAAGCTCAAATAAAAAATACATCAACATAAATTCTTTCTTATATTCAGAATTCAGAATCAACTTACACCCCACACAAATATAAAACCCTGCTCCAGAACATGAAGCAGGGTGATGACCTTATACCACTTATTTAATTTTATACAGTTCAGTCGCTGCCAAATGACCACGTTTTCAGAACATTGCCTTCGCTGTCCACAAGACGAATCCAGTCAATCTCAATGCGTCCCCTGGCGGTACTGGGGTCAACACGAATAGATGTCAGCGGCGCGTTTGCTACAAAAGCGACATCATATTCATGCCACTCATCATCATGCTGCATATCAAATTCAAGACGTTGATGCGGCCCAAAATTTGGAGCATTTTCCGTGCCCCAGAAAAACATTCCTTCACCATCACTGTTGGAACGCGCTCGGTATCGAAAATGCAACGCACCTTCGGCAGCAGGAACGGTTGCCTGGTGAATAAAAGGGTCACCTCCTGTGCTGTTAATAATCAGCGTCCCGGTGCCAAATGCCATCCGGGTATCTCCAGAAGGCAGCCAACCATCAAAGCGGGTATGGTACTCTGGATCATAATTTGGATTTGGCCTGGGAACGTTTGCGCCAGACTCTTCAAGATGTCGGTCCATCATTGCTTCCAGCTCTCTGGCTTTTTCTGGATATTCATCTACGAGGTTGTTTAATTCACCGATATCGTATTTGAGATTATAAAGCTCAATGCGATTCGGGAAGTACTCATCTTGTTGGTAGAAGCGAATTAGCTTCCAATCCCCCTGCCGCACCGAAGTCGACATCTGAACGGGAACCGCAGGCGGGTTATGGGGGAAATGAATATAAATCGCTTCTCGTGTTAATTCTTTACCCAACAAAGCTGGTACAATGGAAATACCGTCAAACAAAGTATCAGGGTGCGGCTCCAAACCAAGCATGTCGAGTATCGTTGGATAATAGTCAATAGTGCAAATAGGTTCATGGGAAATAGCTTCATCCTCAACAACGCCCGGCCAATAAACCATGGCTGGTACCCGCACACCACCTTCATAGACGGAACCCTTACCTGAACGCAAGGGTGAATTATTGGTTGGTGTACGACCTTCTGGCGCCCAGGCTCCCAGGTTGGTACCATCGCGTGCAGTGCGATCATACATGTTTCCACCGTTGTCCGATGTGAAGATAATGATGGTGTTGTCCATCAGTCCTTCAGCCTCCAGTTTGTCCAGTACACCGCCAAAGCTTTCATCCAGACTCTTCATCATGGCGCCCATCACCGCATTGTCCTGGGCGCCTCGCGGGTCCTTCTTCTGCTCGAAGTATTCCTGGTATTTGATTTTCCCCTGGTACGGTGCATGCACAGCATACTGCCAGAAATTGAGGAAGAACGGCCCATCTTTTGATTCCTCAATAAACTTCACTGCTTCCTCTGTCAGACGGTCCGTAATGTATTCTCCCTCCGGACCATCTGGCAACATGCTGATATGATATGGCGAAAAATAACTGGGGGGTCCTGGCCACAGCCCACCACCTATGTTCACATCAAAGCCCTGATGTTGCGGCCAGTATTTCGGATCATGCCCGAGGTGCCACTTGCCGATGAAGCCAGTGCGGTATCCTGCATCTTTCAATGCATTTCCGATAGTGTACTCTTCCAGTGGCAAATAGCCCTTGCACCGAGGTTGCAATATCTCCTGATGAGGCGGACCGCTTTCTGGCATCAATGGCCCTTCTGGAGCTGGCACATGCCCACTGGCTCCTGTCAGATGTAGACGACCAGGGTACTTACCTGTCATAAGGCTGGCGCGGGTAGGTGAACACAACGGTGATGCCGAATAGGCGTCGGTAAACCTCATGGAAATCTTGGCGAATCGTTCCAGATTCGGTGTCTCATAATACCGGCTCCCATATACGGTGGAATCCATCCAGCCCATGTCATCCACCAAGAAAAATACGATGTTCATTGGTTTTTGTGTAGCGGTATGAGCAATTCCCATTCTGCCAACATTCGACATTACACCTAATGCTCCTGCCCCTGACCACAATGCTGTTGAAATTAAAAAATCACGCCGGTTCATTATGTCCAGTCTCCCTTATTCTGAATCGTCTGTTATATCAAGGCATATGCCACAACTGTATGTTGTGTAAGATTACATACTCCATTTGAAACGGTAGTTAAAACGTCGATTCGGTGCAGTATCACCACTGGTACACAACGACAAGGGGTCATCTAGACTTGCAGGGTTGTCAGCCCATTTGAAATCGAATGTGAGCTCACTTCCATCCAGCCCCAATAGAGCACGTGGAATTGCCAGTTCAAGGGCGTTTCCCTTGTAGGCATAATTCAGACGTGTCTTTTCAACCCAACGCCCTTCTGCGTTATCACCTTCATACGCCATTAAGACCGTCGTGCTGTCATCAACAATCTGCTTATTGATTAAAAAGTCGTATCCATACCATCCAGTATCAGCATTCTGATCAATATTAATAAGAAGAAGCATCCAGTTATTGCCGGTGTGTGGCGTCAGCGTTTCATTGGTAGCGACGTAAAAAAAGATGTTTTCAGCATCAACCGCAACCTTGCAGGTGACAATATCATTGCGACCAGAATCATCGGTGTAGTGATGCCCGCTGTATCCGGGATGGTCTCTGTGAAGGGTATCCCCAATGGTATCACGATACTCAACTGTAATTGCGTTCCATTCTTCAAAATCACCATTGACCGTAATGGTATGGCTCCCCCGGTTTACCGGAATGGGTCGGGCACCTTTATAGCGACGCAGATTCTGTGCCATTTGCATGTAATAATTATCAACATAGATTCCTTTAGCAGGATGGATACCGCGATTGAATTCACTGTTATATTGATCAATGAACATGAAGTCACTTTCGCGTCGGAGAAAATTCACCTTGCGCCGTTCTTCTTCAGGGGGAACAGCAACACTGAGGTCACCATCGGTACGGTGGTACTTGCCCGCCGTCCATTCATTCCAGTCATTGATATATAAGAACTGTGGATCGGCATCAATTGCTTCATCCCATCGCTCTTGAAAATAAATCCCATACCCTTCTGGATTTTCTACTTTTTTGCCAAGCCAGGGAACCTCAGTGGGAACAGGGAGATCAAGTTCATTCAGTTCAGGTTGGCCATGCGCGCGACTCCAGGATTTCCCAACCAGGCTCGAAGGGTGCTGTGCTGGCGTGACAGCAGCCTGCTCGGGTTTGCCCTCCCAAGGTGCTACCAGATCAGCCGGATCCATATTACGGACACGCTCATCACCAAGTTCATATCCGAAACTCCACTTTCCTTCAGTGCCAATGAAACGTTCTCCAGCCCATTCATAATATCCCCACCACATATCTCGTAGCGTGAAGAAATCTTTAATGTCTTGCGCGTAATCGGTAAACGAAGCTTCAGTATAAAATGGATTGTCGTGGTTGGGATGCTCCGGATCACTTACTGCCGATGGATCTAGGAACGGATTGGGATGTGGAAGAGGATGTGTGGATGCCGATACTGCTGGATTGCTGTTATAGAGCAGCAATGGTTTGTCGTCCCAATAAAACCAGAGGTCTTTAAATCGTTCCTCTTTGTAAATACGGCCATAGAGATCATGAACAACTGTAATCACAGGCCCATTAAACGCCCAAAAACAAAACTGGGGTACTTTATTGCCCTCTTCCTTCATCTTCTGCATTTCAGTGAACAGGACTTCCCATTCATCCCAATAACGTACGGCATTGGTTACATCCATGATAAGCACATCTACTCCGGCATCCGCAAGCATGGACATATCTTTTCGGATGACATAGCGGTCCTGCGACAAAAAATACCCCATTTCCGGTTCCGCGAAGTGAAACGCCGCACCTGACGCCGGCCCCCAGGCGGGATGCGCTGCATCCAACCGTGCTTCAGGCGCATTGTTCAGGATTTCAGTTACATCAGCAGTATAGGGCAGCGTTCCTGCTGCCTTGTCCTGCGTATGCCAGGTGATATAGAAAATGCCAACTACCCGGCGTTGATCTTCTTTTGGTGGGCCAACTTCTTCATGGGTTGGCATGGTACGACCAAGCGCATCTGTCCCCACCCAGGTGTCAGAGTAAATATCACGATACGATTGGGCTTCCGCATTGGCTCCCACGACAACGCCAAAAATTGCCAAGATTAAAAAAGCAGATAATGTATTCATGTTTTTTCCTGATTTGAAGATAAACGTGTACTGCAACAGGGAAACAAATGAAATTAATCATTCCGAATTGCATAAAATAATAAAAGTCAGTTTTTCAGAGCACCCATTAAGTATCAATAACATAAACACTTTTGTTTTTGCAATTAAGTTATATAATTGGTCTGCTCAATCACTACAGCAATGTGGCAACCCCCATCACTTCAGAAGTGCGACGTAAAATCGGCACAGGCAGCATATAGGTCATTGGTGGGAATATTTCACCATCAAGCCATCGGTTGACCAATTCTACTGCCATCTCCCCGGCATACGTGAAATCAGGATTACTGGTTGGGAATGCGGGCCGAGCAAGCTGCCCAGGTGTTAAATTGTCAAATCCCACTACACGCAATTCCTCCGGTATTTTGATGTCGTGTGTGTTGGCTGCCATCATTATCCCAACTGCCAAAACATCAGAATAGGCAATAACCGCTGTAGCACGATCTGCTTGTACTTTGATCTTTTCGACAAGATCAAATACTTCAGGAACTGGATTACCCAGTTCATCCAAAGGGGGGCCTGATACATGAATTGTCCAATTATCTATTGGTCGAGGAATGATGTTGACTTTTCTTAGAGCATTTAAATAACCCCTGCGCCGATCTGAAATCGAACGGTGAATAACCTCACGACCTTTGAACAAGGGGTGGGCAAACGCAATATTATAATGCCCTTCTTGCAACAGCATATCGGTCATCTGATATCCCAGCGTGCGATTGTCAAAGAGAATCTGTATGCGTTTATGTTCTGGTAAGGCCATGTCAACCAGTACGATCGGAAAATCCTGAAGTTCATTTATCAGGTAGTCGTCTTCAACTTGATCGTAAAAGCGGGGGCAGGGGTTCAAAATAATGGCATCACATCCATCATCTATCATTCGCATTACCTGTTCACGTTCCTGCTCACAGGTGCCCGTAAAAGTACCTTGATATACCCGGCAATCCAGTTTGGAAGCACGTCGCTGAATGCCCTCCTGGAGATGGGCCATTGGTTCAGAGGTTATTACTGAAGGACAGATAAAACCTATGGTTCTGTGCTGGCTTTTAGGCATGTCGTTACGTAAATCAACCTTGACATAACACCCCTTACCCTGAATCTTCTGCACATACCCCATAATTTCCAATTGCCCCAGCGCATGGGCAATGGTCGTTACAGAAGCTCCATACAATTGCTTTAACTCACGTATGCTTGGTAAGGCTTGACCAGCACCTACCATACCACATTCAATATAATCTTGAAATATTACCCGCGCCATACGACTGCTTAATGATTCTGCCATTAATGAGCTCCTGTTGAATTCATCAAGCATTAAACACAAATAAGGTACAAGATTGCAAGCCCAGTGTTTATTTTAGAACATTTCAACAAACAGCCAGAATCAGCGTCAGATAAATATGGAAGCAAACGGGCTTTACAAATCCATTATTATTTCTGATAAAATCAGCATTAGAAAATTTATTGACTACACAAAGCCTATCTTTAACACTCAAATCAGTTTATACTTTACGCATTATGTGTACAGCCAAGAGAAGTCGTACCGAAAATCGTCGCTGGTGTGCCTTATGTCATAGTTGAAATCAATCAATCTGTTTCATTACTTTGAACTGCTGGTGGCCTGGAGCTCCCTGCAAACTGTACCAAATATAGTGAGCGTTTCTAGAGTGCAACAGATATCATTGATTTGGATCAGAAAATATATAGAGAGGAACAGCTTTGAAGCATCTACTTTCCACAGAAAAAATACAGCCTCCCATTACACGCCGTGCATTTTTGGAAACAACGACGATTGCTGGTGCCGGGGTTATGCTGAAGACTGCCGCCGGGGGTATCTCCAATGTTGAAGTGCAACGCAAGCCGAATATTGTGTATATCTTTTCAGACCAACAACGCGCAAAGGCTACGGGCTATGATGGAAATCCAGATGTAATAACACCCAATCTCGACAAGCTTGCCGGGGAGTCAATTAATTTTCGAAACACCATATCGGTCTGTCCGGTTTGCACTCCTTACCGTGCATCCTTAATGACAGGACGGTATCCCACCACCACCGGTATGTTCTTAAATGATCTTCACTTGCCCACAAATGAACTCTGCATACCGGAAATCTTCAGGAATGCCGGGTATGATACGGCCTACATCGGCAAGTGGCACCTGGATGGGTATGGTCGCGATACGTATATCCCACCGGAACGGCGGCAGGGCTGGTCCTACTGGAAAGTGGCTGAATGTGATCACAACAACCACCGATCACATTACTATACAGAAGCATCGAACGAAAGACGTTATTGGGAAGGGTACGATGCTTTTGCGCAAACCAAAGACGCGCAGCAATACATCCTGGATCATTCAGATACTGTGAAACCGTTCCTGCTGATGGTGTCCTATGGTCCACCGCACCCGGCATCACCAGAAGCACCAGAAGCATACAGCGCCCTGTATACACAGGAGCAGATAGCGCTCCCCCCCAATGTCCCGAGGGATAAACAAGCGGAAGCAAGACGACATTTACATCACTATTATGCACATTGCACGGCAATTGACCACTGCGCGGGCCAGTTGATACAGACGATCAAGGACGCAGGCATTGAAGAGGACACCATCTTTGTTTTCACCTCTGACCATGGCGGTATGCTTCTGTCACATGGACTGCCTTATGAATGGAAGCAGGTAGCATGGGACGAGTCGGCCAGGGTTCCATTTTTATTGCGGTATCCAGCCGTTCACGCCAATGACGGACGGGTCATCGAGACGCCGTTGAATACGCCCGACATTTTACCGACATTGCTCGGTCTGGCAAACATCCCGATTCCCGATACGGTTGAAGGTGAAGACTTGTCAACTGTAATCATCGAAGGGACCGAAATACAGAACAGGGCAGTACTCTATATGTCTATTGCGCCTTTCGTAGGGCAGGGCGAGCCCTATCGTGCGCTTCGCACCAGACAGTATACATATGTGCGAAGCTTGGAAGGCCCTTCACATCTGTTTGATGATCTTCAGGACCCATTCCAGATGAACAATCTTATAGGGAAGGCTGAATACGAGACACTCAGCCAGGAACTCGACACGGAACTCCAAAAGCAGCTTGATATAATAGGAGATGATTTCAGGCCACCGCAATCGTACATAGCGAAATGGGGGTATCATGTAGACGAGGAAGGTGCCATTCCCTACAGGCCACCGGTTGAACCACAAGGACCCGGATTAAACGCGATCTGAACACCAAAGTCCAGGGATTACAATACTGCCCGGCAGGAAAACGCAGTCTTTTGTAAAAATACCAGATTCAGCGTGCGTTTACTACCAGTAATTCAGCCCAGGACGTGGTATAACTTGGAGAAAGATGGGCACGTTTCATTTTCCAGGCCTGGCACAATCCCGACGCTGCATAATTCAGGGTGCCCATGCCCCAGCGCTGGTTAACGTTATCCAGGGTCATCATAAGGCGCCGCTCTCTTTCCGTGCTCCGATGGGTAATGAAGCAATCCAACTGGATGAGATTCTCCGGTACCAGACCAAAGAGCACCACACCGACTTTCTTGTATACAAAACCTGGCTTATACAACTGATCGAGTAGCGACGATGCTGCTTCCCACAGTACAGGCGTGTAACTTGATGCCTCAGGAAGACTGGAAGTCTTTGCGTTGGCATACTGCGGTGCATTGTCCAGAAACGGATTCGTAGCAATGTATATCTGAATCGCACCTGCGGCAAGGCGCTCCCCTCGCAATTTTTCTGCTGCACGCCCGACGTAACTGCTCAACGCTTCCCGCAATGAATTCAGCTCGGTGACAGGCTGCCCAAAACTGCGTGAACAGGCAATGGCCTTTTTGGGTGGCGGTACCGTTTCAATGGGAATGCATTTTGTGCCACGCAATTCATATACCGTGCGCATACCACACACCGTCATATTCTGACGCGCCCAGTCCGGTTCAACGTGCATGAGATCACGCGCCGTAAGTATTTTGCGCTGCACCAACTTACGCTTATACTGTGAACCCACCCCCCAGACTTCACCAACATCCAACTTGTCCAGAAGCGCTTCTTTGTCCGGGTGCCCCACCAGGCTCAGCACACCGTTGCTTCCCGGCAATTTTTTAGCAAGGCGGTTCGCCACCTTTGCCAAGGTCTTCGTTTCACCCAGTCCTATGCTCACCGGTATCCCTACAGATTGTAATATGCGGACACGCAGCCTGCACGCGTACGCGCGAAGCGCCTCTTGGGGGACGCCGGTGATTTCCAGAAAAGCTTCATCAATAGAGTAAACCTCTACACGCGGCGCATGTTCCCCAAGCAGGTTCATAACCCGGCTTGACATATCACCATACAGCACATAGTTCGACGAAAACACCGTGACACGATGTTTCCGAATTATTTCTTTCCACTGGTGCAAGGGTGCGCCCATGGGAATGCCCAGGGCCTTGGCTTCATTGGAGCGTGCTACACAGCAGCCATCATTATTCGAAAGCACTACGACCGGTCTGTGCTTGAGCGCAGGACGAAATACCCGCTCACAAGAAACATAGAAGTTGTTGCAGTCTACCAGGGCATAATAACTGCTCATCGGTCTGCCCTCTCCAAGGGAAACGCACCGTTTTGCACTTTATGAAGCACATACGTCACCACGCCCCAGACCTCAAAATCCATCTCCGGGGTAATTTCAACCGGACGGTAACGGGGATTGTCCGGTAACAAACGGCAATGGCCATCCCGCATCTGGAGTCGTTTAACCGTGAAGTTTCCTTCCAAGACAGCGACGATGATGTGACCGTCTACAGCCTGCAATGACTTGTCGACCACCAGAATATCCCCCGAAAAGATGCCTGCGTCTTGCATGGAATCCCCGTTCACACGCACGAAAAATGTCGCGGCGGGGTGCTGTACCAACAGTTGGTTCAAATCCAGGGGCGGCTCAGCATAATCCTGGGCTGGCGAAGGAAACCCCGCATTGACCCGGACGGGGTGCAGCGTAAGCGTCTTTGTTCCTTCCCAAAACGGGATAATTTCAGATACGACCATAATCAATCTCCATTAAAATCGCCATATCCTTATTATATACTGAAAATATTTTCAGTGCAATAAAGTATCCGCTCTCTAATCAAAATTGCGTGTACAGCTCAAATTATGATTGCGATGATTAAAAAATGATTTATTACAGCAAAGCTAGCGGCCTGATTCAGCCCTTCAGCCAAGCACACCATGCTGCTTCCCCTTTGATCGACCACGCTGTATGGGTCTTCAAACTTAATCAGGTACCCCACAATACGTTTTCGTTAGAACACCACCAGCATGTTGGGGCGTGTGATGTGTGAGATTAAGCGCCTGACCGATGCGATAGGAATCTTTACCAACGAAGCATCTTGCGACCGTCTTGCAGGAGTGATATTGATGGCGTGACATAAGTGCTGGTTATATGGGGGCAATACGATATGCATGGAAATGTTTGAGAAATTTGAACTCAAGCGGGGCAGGTTGGCGAATCACTATTGGCTTATGTTATGCTTTGCATAATTAGGATTGTTGTATTATGCGCAGGTATTGAATCGCAGTTTTGAGCTAAGATACTGGTATTGAAACGTATTCAATCATGCTTTTATAATATAAGAAGTGCTGTTTCGGTGTACTTTTTAAAGCTTTTTGAGGACATTACGGTGATAATGCAAAAAATAAAATCGATGTGCCTGATAATAGTAGGCAGCATGATATTCTTGGGGTGTCAATCGCAAAACATGCCTTCAATGCCTTGGCAACGAAGTCAAAACACCCACCCACCGGTAGAACTGCTGGATGATACTCCCACGGGTACTCCGGCACCGCCTGTACAAGAAGGATTGGGACTGTCCCCAACGCAACGCTTCAAAGACGTTCCATTACCTGACGGTGTCAGAGCCGACAATGATCGTTCCTATATATATGAAGACGCAACCTTGGAAATAGGCAGGATGGTATATACTTCACGATCATCGGTCAATGAATTGGCACAATTTTATATTCAGCAATGCCCGGCCGCAGGTTGGACTTTAGACCGTGTTCTGCAGGCAGAAGGGGCGCATTTGCATTTTTCCAAACCCGGTAAGCGCTTGGAAGTTATTATACGCTCGCTTGGAGTGGGTCGATCACAAGAGTTGATACTACACTTGACTCCAGATCGCAGGGGAATGAACTAACTATCATGAACAAATTTTGGCTCCTCAGCTTGGTGGTGGGGCTTGCCTGTTTACAAGCATGTAGACAAGACTTGGAACTCCCCCGCCTGCCAACGAATAAGTTAAGTGATGAGGAGCAAATTGCAGTGGTACTGAATGATGTACACCGGGGCCTGGAACGAAAGCGCATCTATATGGTGCTTGCGCATATATCGCATTATTACCAAGATGAAGAGGGAAGAGACTACGAGGCAATACGTGACTTGTTAACCGATCGGATGCGATTGTACCGTGAAGTACGTATAACACGGATGCGGCCCAGAATTTCTGTTCAAGGAGATCACGCACAGGTGATTGAAACTTTGGGAGCCAGTGCGCAACCTTTTAATCCGGTCAATACTCCTCCTATTGACTTGCAAGGAAATGTAACGGTATTTTTGGAACGTATGGCCCACACCTGGCAGATAACGGGGTACCGGACATCACATTAGCGTTGCTTAATGAGGGGAATAGATTAGCACTCTGCAATTATGCCTTTCTGGCTACCAGACAAGCTGAAAAATGTTTCTGATTTATATTTTTGTGTTTACACTTATTATTTGAAGATGGTAGTGCAGGCAATACATTGGCCTGTACGTACCGATAACCAGACTGGAGAGAATTACCAGGCATGTTGGACAAATCATCCAAGCCTCATAAGTATAAAGGCAACACACTCCCACAGGAAATGTCGGATTTTGCCCGATTGCTGGCTCATATTGAAGAAAACCCCTGGCATTATGTAGCTGGCGCAGCCTTCATTCTATTTTGTATGGTTGCCGGGTTTCTCTTTCGCTTGGAAAGAATGGCATCCGAGCAGCGAATTATCACACAATATGCGGAAGCCTTGGCGCATGACGACCTTGATGCCCGCATAGCCGCACTGGAACCAGTTGCTGGCCGCCGTGGACATTGGGGTGAAGAAGCACAGTATATGTTGGGAGAAACCGCACTACGCGCACGTAACTATTCTCTTGCCGAGGAATCATTTCAAGCGCTGCTGAGCCGGAATTCCAAAAGTGAGTATGCACCCCAGGCCCGGGAAGCGCTTGCCTTCATCGCGGAAAACCGGGGTGACTTGCAAGCAGCTCTGGATGGATATCGGGAAGTACAGGAACGCTGGGGAAATACTTTTACCGGTCGTAGACAATCACTCAATGTCGGACGTATACAGAAGGAACTGGGCAATCTCGAAGAAGCCATTGCGACCTTTGAGGAACAAAAGCAGTTGTTTCCCGAGTCATTTACTGCCATGCAAGCCGAAATGGCGTTGGCAGAATTACGAGAGGAACACCCAGAACTCTTTCCCGAAGAGGAACCATCCCTGGACTTCCAGGAAATTTCTGAGTCTGATATTGGAGGAACTGGAGAAGCCAGTGCTCTGATTGAGGATATGATCGAAAGTTCGGACGAAGCACCAACACCGGAGTTGCTTGATCCTGACCAGGAGCTCTCAGATACAGAATCTGAAGATATTGATTCAGGCTTGGTAGAGACAGACGAGCCTTTAGATGAGTCTATTGACGAAGACGCACAAACCGACTCTGATACAATAGCAGATGATGATGTAGAATCAGCGGATGAAGCAACAGAATCCTGATATTGTTCTACGATAAACAAATGTATTTTCGTATCGCTTCGGTAAGCCAATTGCCGAAGCGTTTTCCTTTGTGCTCCAGGGGATCGTGGATATCCAGCAAATATAAAAACAGTTATTACGATATAAGTTCAAGGATAAACAGGTATTGTTTTTGATCAGTAATCAATTTTAAGCACACAATACTAATTATGCTACAACGTTGCTTGACAAATCGCAATCTAGACACTAAGATTAATGGTAGTGAGACTTTATATATTTGTCATGTGACGATTATCGCCACTAGCTTCGGGAGCTTTCCATGAATAAGCATGCCGTTCTACTTTTTGTAGCTGTTCTGGTCTTGTCTGCTTTTGCCTTTTCAGCACAAGCAAATTCTTGTTTATCTATCCAGCGCACATTCTCACAAGAAGGATACGCGCCAGGTGAAGTCTTGGAAGTCAGCGTATCTATTCACGGTGAATGCACCGAAATAATACGTGCATTGGGCATTCAGGAGACATTACCCGAAGGTTGGGTCTTTAAAGGGGTCAAGACTGCCTCCAACCTTGAACGCATAGCCCGGCTGTTGTTTAATTCATTTTATCAGCTAGATGCCAACCAGGATGGTGAATTGTCGTTCAGTGAAGCGTTGAGTGGCACTTCTGACCTTACATTAATGTTATTTAATCAAATCGACACGAACAGCAATGGCAGGTTGTCATTAACTGAAATATACTCCACACTTAATGGTGACAAATCATTTACAGAATCCCGACCACAAATAACCTCAAAACTTAATTCGTCTGGTGTTGTCGACTTTGGATGGACGGAAATTGTTGAATTTCCTTTTGGCTTTACGTACTTGGTCGAGGTACCATCTGATGCAACCGGTACGAAAAGTTTTAATGCGCAAGGGCTTTACAGACAAGACGGACCAGAATTACAAACAGACCCACTTGTTTCCAATATCGAACTGTTTGTAGGTGGTGAGGGTGAAGGTGAAGGCGAAGGTGAAGGCGAGGGTGAAGGCGAAGGTGAAGGTGAAGGTGAAGGTGAAGGTGAAGGTGAAGGTGAAGGTG
>CAZIDP010000071.1:0-18796 GCA_964537975.1 uncultured Nitrospirales bacterium
ATAGGAACATAAGTGGTTGCATGATTGGGTGGCATGGTTGTCCCGGGGTGGCGGCTCGTTGGCCTTACCCCGCGCTACGGTGATGTAATCCCTTCGGGATAGGGAACAAAAGTGGTTTCATGATTGGGTGGTATGGTTGTCCCGGGGTGGCAGCCGTTGGCCTTACCCCGCGCTACGGCGATGTAATCCCTTCGGGATAGGAACAGGTGCGCCAGGCATAGATCACCCCAAACGCAATTCCACCCGCACCGTCATACCTACGCAATCGTCATGCCCTCTTCCCGTCGTGCGCGCGCAGGCGGGTTGGGTTGTCAGGGATGATTATATTTATGTGCTAGTATTATGCTTATCTGGGTTCCCGCCTTCGCGGGAATGACGGAAAGGGGGTTATGCAGTGGGTGGCTATTTGGGAAAAGCAGGCGGGTATCTCTTGCTGGCACGCCCTACGGGGTGCGGCGTTTAGGGAGCGCTATTGTCCCGGGGTGGCGGCTCGTTGGCCTTACCCCGCGCTACGGCGATGTAATCCCTTCGGGATAGGAACGAAAGTGGTTGCATGATTGGGTGGCATGGTTGTCCCGGGGTGGCAGCCGGTGGCCTTACCCCGCGCTACGGCGATGTAATCCCTTCGGGATAGGAACAGGTGCGCCAGGCATAGATCACCCCAAACGCAATTCCACCCGCACCGTCATACCTACGCAATCGTCATGCCCTCTTCCCGTCGTGCGCGCGCAGGCGGGTTGGGTTGTCAGGGATGATTATATTTATGTGCTAGTATTATGCTTATCTGGGTTCCCGCCTTCGCGGGAATGACGGAAAGGGGGTTATGCAGTGGGTGGCTATTTGGGAAAAGCAGGCGGGTATCTCTTGCTGGCACGCCCTACGGGGTGCGGCGTTTAGGGAGCGCTATTGTCCCGGGGTGGCGGCTCGTTGGCCTTACCCCGCGCTACGGCGATGTAATCCCTTCGGGATAGGAACATAAGTGGTTGCATGATTGGGTGGCATGGTTGTCCCGGGGTGGCGGCCGGTGGCCTTACCCCGCGCTACGGTGATGTAATCCCTTCGGGATAGGGAACACACGACGTCATGGGCACTAGGCCATGCTCCGTCGGTTGAGTGCCATAACCATCATAACCACCCACACCCGTCATAAGCACCCAAATCCGTCATACCCGCGCAGGCGGGTAATCAGCAGGAGCGCGACGGAAGTACCGCACTTTACTGGATCCCTTTCTCTAAGGGAATGACGGTGTAGTACAGATTGAACTTTGTCATATTCGACTCAGTTCTTCGACTTGAAACTCTATGGTGACTTGTTCTCCCTGGCGGTCTACTTTGAGGACTACGGGATCGCCGACAAATAGTCCCCAGTTTTCATAATCAATATCGGTAGGGTGGGTCACATGTACTCCGTTGATTTCCTGTATTACATCACCCAGTTCCAGTCCACTTTGGGCAGCAGGTGATTCCCTGAGCATCTCAGTAACCACTACGCCACTCTGTGCCTGGATGCCCAGCTCTCTCAATGAGTAGGGGTTCAAAACTTCCAATGCTTCACCATGGAATCCGAGCCAGGGATTCCTGCGCCGGCCATGTTCAATAAGCTCCTGGGTTACCCGTTTCACCCGGTCGATGGGGATGGCGAAGCCAAGTCCCTGACTGCCTCCGCTACGGCTGAAAATCATGGTATTGACTCCGATAACATCGCCAAGCGCATTCACCAAGGGGCCGCCACTGTTCCCCGGATTAATGGCGGCATCGGTCTGTATCATGTCCTGGTACAACCTGTCACCTCCACCTATGCGCCTGTTGACACGCCGGTGGATTGCAGAGACGACACCGACACTAGCACTTGCCTGGTGATCGCCCATCATGTTGCCGAATGGATTCCCGATTGCAATTACCCATTCGCCAATCATCAGATCGTCTGAACTGCCCAGGTTGATATAGGGCAGCCCCTGCACCCCAACTGTACGCAATACGGCCAGGTCGGTTCGTTCATCGAACGCGACCAGCTCGACTTCCACGTTGCGTCCATCGGTCAATGAGACTGAAATGATGTTGGCGTCTTGTATGACATGATAGTTGGTCAGAATATGACCCTGCGCGTCAAACAGGAATCCGCTGCCAATACTTTCAATAGCCCGATCGCGCACCCGGGGCGGTGCGGCAAGAGAGCGGTTGAAGAATTGCCAGAAATCCTGAAAAAAGGGGTCTATAACCCGTTCTCTTCTGACCTGCACCACATTAATGGTCACAACGGCTGGACCAGCCTTTTCAATGGCGTTAACAATAGCCGTCCTGCGCGAGGCATCTATATCAAGTTCTTGTGAAAAAGCAGGTGGCACTGTACCGTCTATCAACACAATAATGAAGAACAGTTTTAGAGTATTTATAAATATGAACTTATGCATTATCTGTACTCCTCATCTCTGGACAGTTCTGTAAAATCATCCATTTATAGCTATCAATAGGTTCCCACACTATTTGACCACGTTTGTGGCATTTGGGTCACACTCCAGTTTCAGCTATCCATCCATGATGTAAAAAAAAACCTCGTCCGAATCAATGGCTTGACACAAGACGAGGCGAGATTTATTTTATCTGATAGCTGATAGCTGATTGTTGACTATGTTTTAACGAATACCTGCCAAGGCCCGCATGTATTCACGGTTCATTGTGGTGATATTGCTCACTTTAATGTCTTTGGGACAAGCAGCCTCACACTCGTAATGTTTTGAGCAGGAACCAAAGCCTTCCTTATCCATTTGTTCTACCATGGCAATCACCCGCTTGTTGCGTTCAGGATGTCCCTGGGGCAATTTGCACAACTGGGTAATTTTGGCTGCCGTAAACAGGCTGGCAGAAGCATTGGGGCAAGCGGCAACACACGCGCCACAGCCGATACAGGATGCGGCATCCATGGCAACTTCCGCGTCATCGCGTGGAATTGGCAGGGTATGCGCGTCCGGCGCCTGTCCCGTACGTACGGTCACATAGCCACCCGCTTCAATGATGCGGTCAAAGGCACCACGATCCACAACAAGGTCTTTGGTGATCGGAAAAGCTTCAGCGCGCCAGGGCTCAATCGTGAGGGTTTCGCCATCTTTGAACTGCCGCATGTGTAACTGGCAGAGGGTTGTTGAACGTTGCGGTCCATGTGCCAGGCCATTAATAACGGCACCACACATACCACAGATACCTTCACGACAATCGTGATCAAACGCGATGGGGGGTTTGCCCTTCACCTCGAGGCCATTGTTGATTACATCCAGCATTTCCAGAAAGGACATGTCTGTGGAGATGTCTTTGGCTTCGTAGGTTTCAAAGTGGCCTTCTTTGTTTTTTCCACTCTGCCGCCAAACCCTGAGTGTGAGATTGATGGTTTTTTCACCCATTATTTATAGCTCCTCTGACTCAACTTGACCTCATTAAATTCCAGGGATTCTTTGTGCAGATTGGGCTTGGCCAAGTCACCTGTATATTCCCACGCGCCAACGTAACAGAAATTCTCATCGTCGCGAAGTGCTTCACCTTCTTCTGTCTGGCTTTCCTCACGGAAGTGACCACCACAGGATTCAGCACGGTGCAACGCATCAATGCACATCAGCTCGGCCAGCTCAATGAAATCGGCCAGGCGGCCTGCACGTTCCAACACTTGATTGAGGTCTCCGGTTTCACCGGTTATGGAGACATTGCTCCAGAATTCTTCCCGAATCTTCGGAATCTTTTCCAGTGCCTCTTTCAGACCAGCCTCGTTCCGGGCCATGCCGCAGTTGTCCCACATCAGTGTGCCCAACTCGCGGTGGATATCATTTACGGTGCGTTTGCCCTTGCAGTTCATGAGGGTGTCGATGCGGCCCTTGACTTCATTTTCCACATTCTTGAACGCTTCGTGGTCGGTATCAATCTTGTTTTTACCGGCTGTCGCGAGGTAATCGCCCACGGTATACGGTGCTACAAAATAACCATCAGCCAGCCCCTGCATGAGCGCGCTGGCACCCAGGCGGTTCGCGCCGTGGTCGGAGAAATTGGCTTCACCCAGGACAAACAGTCCTGGCAGGTTGCTCATGAGATTGTAGTCAACCCAAAGCCCGCCCATGGTGTAGTGCAGTGCCGGGTAAATCATCATCGGCACCTTGTAGGGATCGGCATCGGTGATACGCTGATACATATCGAAAAGGTTTCCGTATTTGGCGCGGACAACATCGATACCATCCCGATCAATCGCGTCGCGGAAATCCAGATATACTGCCTGGCCGGTTGCGCCAACGCCATACCCCGCATCACATACCTGCTTGGCATTACGTGAAGCCACGTCACGCGGCACCAGGTTGCCAAAGCTCGGGTATCGTTCTTCCAGATAGTAGTTGCGATCACTTTCGGGAATTTCATTCGCGGGACGTTTTTCATCTTTGTCTTTTGGAACCCAGATACGTCCGTCATTCCGCAGGCTTTCACTCATTAATGTAAGCTTGGACTGATAGTCGCCATGCACCGGAATACAAGTCGGGTGAATTTGCGTGAAACAAGGATTGCCGAAGTAAGCACCGCGACGGTGCGCACGCCAGATAGCGGTGGTGTTGCAGGCCCGTGCATTGGTTGACAGGTCAAAGACATTGCTGTATCCGCCGGTACATAAAAGCACGCAGTCTGCACTGTACGACTCAAGCGCACCATTCAGAAGATTGCGGCAAACCACGCCAACGGCACGGTTGTTTTCGACGACCAGGTCCAACATCTCGCGACGTGGCAGCAAGGTTACGCCTTTGCGTGCAACTTCTTTCATCAGGGCACTGTAGGCACCAAGCAACAATTGTTGCCCGGTCTGACCGCGTGCGTAGAATGTACGTGATACCTGGGCGCCACCAAAAGACCGATTGTCCAGGTAACCGCCATACTCGCGGGCGAAAGGCACCCCTTGCGCCACACACTGATCAATTATTTCAACACTGACTTCTGCCAGACGATGTACATTGGCTTCCCGCGCCCGGTAATCACCGCCCTTGACCGTGTCATAGAAAAGGCGGTAGATACTGTCCCCATCATTCTGATAATTTTTGGCGGCATTTATTCCACCTTGCGCAGCGATACTGTGTGCGCGACGGGGGCTGTCCTGTATACACATCGCCATGACTTTGTAGCCCATTTCCGAGAGCGATGCCGCTGCTGCTGCGCCTGCCAACCCCGTACCGACGACAATGACATTGTACTTACGTTTGTTCGCGGGATTGACCAGCTTCATGTTGAACTTGTGCCGGGCCCATTTTTCTGCAATGGGGCCGTCAGGAATTTTTGAATCGAGCATCAGGCCTCAACTCCTATGATGTAGGTATGTACCAAGACAAAAATCGGGATGGCGGCAAAACCCAGGGCAATTGCCAGACCTATAAGCTTCCCTGCAACATCCACCTTGCCAGTCGCCTTGTCACTGAGAACACCCAATGTAATGACAACACTGGAAATGGCATGACTTAAATGGAGACCGACTGCGGAAACCGCAATGATGTATATCAGGGAGTGTATGGGGTTCGCAAAGGAATTCCAGACCAAACCATATAGCCCGAGGTTCTCTCCGGCTACCACACTGCCCGGTCCCGTTTTGTCCGCGAATGTGAAATCGTACAGGTGAAGTATGAGAAATAACAGAATCAACACACCAGAATAAATCATGGTTCGGGTGGCCATGCTCTTTCTACCCATATAGGCTGTATGCGCGTAGCGGTCCGGGCGGGCTATCCGATTCATTCGGGCCAACCAGGCTGCTGTGTAGATGTGGGCAACCGCGGCCACAATTAATCCTATGCGCACAACCCAAAGCAACGGACCGAGGTCCGCCAACTTTTCAGCGTATAAGTTAAAGGCTTCTGCTCCCACAAAAATTAGTAGGTTACCTGCCAAGTGACCAATAATGAACAACACCAGCACAATGCCCGTGATGCCCACCAAGAGTTCCTTGGCGACAGTAGTAGTGAGTCGTTGGCTCAGGCTGCTTGCACTCATAGGCCCGGCTTTACCTCCTTCGTGAGCGTGAATTAATTACCAGTATGGTTTGATAGGATTTGCAACGTTTTACCGACGTTGCGATACATCCAATGGGAGAACCGGGTAACAACAAACTGCATCACCCTGCCCCTTGAAATGCAAAATCATTATACCGAATGCTCAGGCGTGTTTTCCAGCAAAAAATACTTTTTAGAGTTTTGCGAATAGTTAAGATTATCTATCATGATTCTCATGATATTGCTACCGCGTCAGCGTTGCTGATAGCCACCCAGACCGTCAGGACGAATGCGACTGACTTTACCATCGGCATCTGTAACGCGATAGCCCCCCAGACCATCGGGACGTACCCGATGTGTCGATCCATCACTGTTGTTAATGCGGTAGCCACCCAAGCCATCGGGACGAACCGATGCATTTTGCGCCTGCTGCCCTGTTTTCGTACTGGTTACACGATATCCCCCCAGGCCATCTGGTCGTACCCGGGTTGAACTGCCCGTAGTACTACGCTGCCCTGCCCTGTACCCACCCAGACCATCTGGGCGAACTTGAACCGTTGCAGTACCATCGGTGATCCGATGCCCCCCCAGGCCGTCTGGTCGAATACGGGAAGAGGGTGATTCAAGCACAGAAATTGCCATTACAGGCACTTTTAAAGATTCTTCATCCTCGTTGCCTTGCGCATTCCCTGTTTTCTTCTGGTTGGTGGAAGAAGCCTGGGATTTCTGGTCTTGCATTCGGGTGCTGTAGGTTGATGCATGGGGGTTATGAATTGGTGCATAAATGAGGGTGGAATGTTGTGGAATTGCGAAGTTGGGTCTGAGCTGCTCAGTAGACATGGGCGGCAACGTTGGTACGGTACGGGGAATGCGCCAAGTGGGGTCCGGTGCTGATTCGTGGATAATGGCATTTGGGTTGTCCCGATGCTTTTCCGCCCGATTCGTCAACAACACCGCATCAGCAACCGCTGCAACTTGAATAAAAAGCAGCATACCAAGCACTACAATCCCACCAGCATTACATGACAGTAATTTGTGAATCTTACGTTGTATCATCTTCGCACTATCCCGATCTGGCTAATTTATCGGATTATAGACAATCCTGATGACGGTTTCCAAATGCATATACCAAACCAACAAACCATGCAGGTGCCAGACATACCCCTGCTGGTAACCCCTATGATGTTATCTAATTTGCGTATATATCCTTGCGTTTGTGATCTTGTCACAACTTACAAAGTAGACGATTTGTTCGTGCGACTATTCATTATTAATAATCAAAGCAAAATAAATACAACGAATTTTATTTGGAGAAATGCTCGGCCAACACGGACTGACGATAATCAAAAATAGCTTCCAAATCATGCTGAATGAACAGTCGGTGGGCAATTTCGCCCAGAATGCCATAGGGCAGCACATAACGTACTTCATCCTGGATGATCGTTTCGCCTTGTTTTTCTTTAAATGTATGCGTGTGATGCCAGTACGAATAGGGTCCGGCAATCTGCAATTCAGTGAAATTGTAAGGAGGATTATAATTGATGATCATACTCGTCCACCGCAGGTTCAACCCACGGGTCTGTATATAGTAATCAAAAATTGCTCCTTCACGCATTTCTATGGGCCGTGGTGTCAAAATATGCATGTGAAACGACGGTGGTGTTATGGTTTCCAGATTCTCTGGTGTAGCAAAGAAAGGAAATACAACACTGCGATGCTGTGGGATATGTTGCGTGCGTCGTAACGTATAAAGATGCATAATTACTCCTGGTAATGCGGACTTACTTTTATTACTATATGGATTGACTACGAATAAAAACGCCACCAAGGTAAAATCTATTTCAAAAACCATTTTAGCAACAATTAATGGCTGGCAATCTCATAAATCCTGGATTTACAACGAGTCATGTATGTGAAAAGTACTGAAGTCTACTCAATAATTGCTAAAGAGTACATACAATTACATCGCTTGATACCCCTGTATGGTCAGGAACATCATGATACCTGTTAATACAGCCCGTACGCTCCAGAGTGTCGTCCTGAGCCAGTTTATATTTACAAGACGATGATTGATTATTTCATCATATCCTTCTTCAAGGCGATTGTGTTGGGGCAACAGCAACAAAAATGTAATCGCCCAGATGCTTGTCAACAATATCAATCCCGTAATAACAAGTACCGAGGAAACAAATGGAGGACGTATACTTATCAACAATATGGCTGACAACAATTCGATCAACATTACCGGGACGACAAGCCAGGTCGTTCGCTGCATATGCGCACGGTGATAATATACATACTCTTCACGCCCAACGTAGAAAAAGCGGGTAATGTATTACTTGCACGAACCAGACTAAGCCGGTCATAAACCAGGTCGACATGGTATGTAACGCAAGCAGCATTATAGCAGTGGTCATTTTAGCTCCAATTTAAGCCAGGAGTACCGTTTGCCTATGAGGCAAAGATGTTCAAGCACAGGTGGGTATAAGCAGTTTACACAAACCATAATGAACAACAAAACGGCAGTATTATACTTTGTTGACGATACAAAATAATCATAAATCACTAAGTTCATACAATGTAACCCTTTACATTATACCTTTGTTCGTCGCTGGAGTATATTCTTATCAATTTATATCTTTTTTACATCTCAAAGAGGCGATATTGGCAGTATTCTTTTTATTGCTTGCTTTTCAACCGAATAGGGTGGTCAATGGTGCGGGCCATGGGGCTCTCAACAAGCACATGGCGCAACATGTGCTGCTTTTACCCATCTTGTTGTTGCTTTTGTATCAATTGGTGTTGCATGTCCTGCTTTTGCCTGCCAAGGATTTGACTCTCTGGAGCGAAGTGACACTCCGATGGCTCCTATTGATGGGTGTTTGGTATTACGCTTTACTGCTGACCACCGATGGCTCCAGTGTAAAAAATCGCATCAAAGTATCCCTTATTGCCTCCTCTGCCCTCGTGGGGGTGTTGGCGATTGGTCAATACCTGGGCCTGTTGGAATTCCTGTTTCCCGTGTTTGAAGGGTATGACCAAGAAGTCTATTCTGTCTTCGGTAACCAGGACCTTCTGGGCGGGTATATGGCCCTTGGGTTGGTGCTTCTACTCGAAAAGGTCTTTCAAAGCCACCGTAGCACCAACAGATCAAACAAGTTCATGATACTGCTCGTCCTGTCACTCATCCTGTGGGCGCTGGTGCTCTCGCATTCAAGAAGCGCGTGGCTTGCCGCAAGCATTGGTATCGTCTGGTGTGTATTCCAAGAGCGGGAGCAACTGACCGAGCGTTCCCTGGGTAAATGGGCCGCGGGCGCCTCGCTCCTGGCTGCACTCATACTTGTTTACCACATCGCATCCATATACAGTCGCATCTGGAGTACATTCAGTGCCGGTGACATTGGTGGTAGATTGCGGCTCTGGTTCTGGGAAGGCGCCATGCGGATGATCGCCGACCATCCATTCTTTGGTGTCGGCCTCGGCAATTTCGGGTATTGGAGTCCACGATACCTGGCCGACGCACTACACGATTCCTGGTTCCCTGTAGTCCATCATCACAACAATATCCATACGCTGCATGCTCATAGTGATCTACTTGAATTCATTGCGGAAAACGGAATCGTTGGTTTAGCAATTCTGGTTTGGTTCATCTATCTATTGCATCGTCGCCGTTTATTATATAAACCGGTTACGATTGCGTTTTTTGCATTCGCACTAATCAATCCAGTCTTACGCAGCGCGCCTCATGTACTGTTTTTATTCTTGTATTGGGCAGCCACCGACACACCAAGTGATACAGCCCATGTAGTATATACAGCAAAACTACCAGACAAATTTCGACTATACAGCAAGTACACTGGCGCACTGATAGCCCTGCTTCTGCTGATTGCACATGGTGTCGTGGTACTTGTGCCCAGCTATCTGCTGGCGCAGGCAGAAGACACGCACCTGGTCTGGAAAGCGTTCCCAGAAGCCGACCAGCCCTATCGCCAGGAATTGGCAATTCAAGCGTACGATAGCGCGACACACTGGCCAGTCGTTCCCGCGCAAACATATGAAAATTTTGGTATCCTGCAACTTGAGCTCGGCAATTACAACCAAGCCAGAGCGTTGTTTGAAACCGCAGCACAAAGACTGGACACCGGAGGCCTGTACTGGCATCTCGGTCAGACAGCACAACTATTGGGCAATCTGGAAGAAGCACGCGCATATTACGACCAGTGCCTGTACCGCTGGCCTGGTTTTGAACCTGCCATCACCGCCCGCCAAGCCATCTTTCCAAGCACAGAATAACGGTGAAACACATGCTTGCTCACCTGGCTTATCAGCAGTACAGCATATCTACTCTACGACAATGTATATACCATTTTAACCCCTGAAACAGTGTAGCTTTATTCTGTGACGCATAAGGGTGTACAATACTCATTTCACGGAACACAAATATCAGGACAGCAGTTATCGGTTACCAACTGACACAAGGTAGACAATATCATGAACGATGGTTATTATGCGCGCTTTGACGATAGTGGACGGGGCCAACTTCTGGAAGCACACTTGAATGGTGTCGCGGCTTTGGCTTCGAAGTTTGCAGCACAATTCAATGCTGCCGAATGGGGGCAACTGGCAGGGCTGTGGCACGACCTCGGGAAATACCGTCCCGAGTTTCAACGTCGTGTCCGGGGAGAAGACATCCGGGCGGAGCATTCCGGTGCCGGCGCAGTACATGCAAAAGAACGCATGCAAAACAAAGGCATCCCCCTGGCATTTGCCATCGCCGGGCACCATGCCGGCCTGAGCAACTTGTCAAAAGAGGCTCAAGGAAAAACACCGCTGATGAAGCGGCTGGAAAATAACAACCTTGTATATAAGGCACTCCTCAATACCATTCCAGCACAGTTTTTGAATATGCCGCTACCTGAATTGCCAGAATGTTTGAATAGATTACCGGAGGAATCCCCAGAGCAAAACAGACGTCACATGGAATTCTGGATACGTTTTCTCTTTTCAACTTTGGTTGATGCCGACTGGCTTGATACCGAGCAATTTATGAACCCAGCCCGAACTGCAGCACGCAGTGGATATGAAGAACTGCCATCCCTGTGCAAACGACTGGAACAGCACATAGACAGCCTGGCAGCGACGCATTCCGCACAGCAACAGGTAAGTCGGCTCAACCGGATACGAGCAGAAATTCTGTCGTCCTGTCGTACAAGTGCGGAACAGACGCCAGGTCTCTTCTCCCTGACAGCACCAACCGGCAGCGGGAAAACCTTGTCCGCTATGAATTTTGCCCTTCGCCACGCGACGCAACACGGCCTGCGTCGTGTCATCGTTGTAATCCCGTATACCAGCATCATCGAACAGAACGCACAAGTCTACCGTGAAGCCTTGGGTTCAGAAAATGTGCTCGAGCACCATTCCAACCTGGATATCGAACGCAGAAATGAAACGCTCGGTGATGAAATATCGCAAAAGCATGACCTGGCATCTGAAAACTGGGACGCTCCGGTAATCGTTACCACGTCAGTCCAGTTCTTTGAATCATTGCATACCAATGCCCGGGGACAATGTCGTAAGCTGCACAACATCGCAAAAAGCGTGATTATTTTCGATGAGTGCCAGACTTTTCCACCAGGATTTTTACTGGCAATTTTGGATGCACTGAATGAACTGCAAAAAAATTATGGCTGTTCCATCGTTCTTTCTACCGCCACCCAGCCCGCACTCGAAGCCCGGCAATCACTTCCACAGGGATTGAAGGCGGTTCGGGAAATCATTTCGCAACCCGCATTATTGATGGCGCAATTGTCCAGGGTTACCTACCATTGGCCCAAGCTGGACGACCCACCGTCAGCCTGGGACGATATCGCAGCACAAATGGCAGAAGAGTCACAGGTACTGGCTGTGGTTCATCGCAGGAAAGATGCCCGTGAACTGGCGGTGACCTTGCAAGCCATGCTACCCGACGAATCCGTCTACCACCTCTCGGCACTGATGTGCCCCAGGCATCGTCTGGACGTGATTGATCATGTGCGGAATGCACTGCAAGCTGGACATCCTTGCAAGCTGGTGTCCACTCAATTAATTGAAGCTGGCGTTGACCTTGATTTCCCGGTTGTACTCCGTGCCATGGCAGGACTCGACAGTATCGTCCAGGCAGCTGGTCGGTGCAATCGGGAAGGACGACTGGCTTCAGGAAAAGTTATTGTATTCAAAGGGCCTACAGAACCACCTCCCGGCAGCTTGAAACGTGGCACAGACATTACAGCAACGCTGTTGACTGCGGCAAATGGCACTCTGGAACCCAATACACCTGCCGTGTTTGAACAGTACTTCAAAGTGTTTTACAACGCCACTAACCTGGATGACAAGCAGGTAATGCGTGAACGACAGGAATTCAACTTTGTGGAGGTTGCCAATACATTCAAGCTGATTGAAGACGGGCACACGGTTGCTGTGGTAACCCCCTACGGCAAAGCACCAGGTATCTGCCAGGAGATTCAACAGAAGGGTATCAGTCGAGAATTGAGACGAAAGCTGCAACCCTACCTGGTGCAGATTAATAAACGGGATTTGGATGCCTGGGTGCAAGATGGCGCGCTCTCCGCCCTGGACGAAAACCTTTGGATATTGGGTGATTTGTATGCAAGTCGATATGACATACGGTATGGATTGGACATACATCGAGAACAAGGCCCAAATCCGGAAGCACTGGTAATATAAATTGTTTGATGTAGTTCCTTGTATTTACTGTTTCATAAGCACAAGTATATTTTAGCGATTGGATTGAATGCTCTGAAGTATATATACTGCATTTATTGATTGTAACAATTCAATACAACATAGGGAGGAACAATTATGCAACGCAGCCCGACATTATCTCTGCGGGTTTGTGGCCCACTGGCCATCTTCACCCGGCCAGAATTGAAGACTGAGCGAGTCAGTTATCCGGTAATGACCCCATCGGCAGCCCGGGGGCTTATCGAAGCCATACTTTGGAAGCCGGCCATCAGTTGGCATATTGAGCGCATCAAGGTGCTCAATCCCATTCACTTCACGGCCTTCAGACGCAATGAACTCAACAAAAAGACTTCTGCGCCTTCGGCCAAAATCGTTGCGAATGGCGGCGAGCTGTCCCCCTACTTTGCGGAGGACGATCGTGCCCAACGAAACACGATCGCCCTGCGCGATGTGGACTATGTCATCGAGGCATATTTTACATTAACGGACAGGGCTGGTCCGGAGGACAATGTGAACAAGTTTGTGGAAATGTTCAAGCGCCGTGTCGATAAAGGCCAGCATTTCCACCAGCCCTATTTCGGGTGTCGGGAATGTGTCGCGGATGTTATGCCGGTTGATGACGACACACCCCCTCCCATCGCCGACACCCAGGACCTCGGGATCATGCTCTGTGATATCGAATTCGGCACAAAGCAAAATACCCCTCGCTTTTTCGTGGCACATCTCCGACAGGGTGTTCTGGAAGTTCCGGAGAATCCAGAGTCTACATTGACCGCACTGGTAGCAGGAGGTGCGTCATGATATTACAGGCTCTGTATGAACTCGCTGAAGCAGAAAAACTGGTGGAAGACCCCGATTATGAATGGAAGCCTGTTTCGTTTCTGATTCAACTGGATGAAACAGGCAAGTTCCTGGGGTTCATCGACACACACGATACCCCACCTCAGGAAGGCAATAAAAAGCCCAAGCCGGTACCCAAGAAATTTCTGGTTCCACGACAACCCGGGCGTACCAGTGGCAGTCGCGCATTTTTTTTGGTGGACAAAGCAGAATATGTGTTTGGGATTGATCCAGATGGCAAACGTGATGCAGAAGTATTAAAATCACGGGCTGAGTTGTTCCGTGACGAGTTAAAAAAATGCCTTGATTTCACTGGTGATACTGCTTTACAGGCTGTTATTCAATTTCTGGACGATTTTGCATCTGGCACACAATCTGTTGAATTGCCAGAGAATGCAGCAGCCAATTCATTGTTCACTTTTGTGGTTGCTCCAGAGGTCGATACCCTGGTTTCTGTTCGCCCTGATGTACGTTCTTACTGGAGCAAACAGCGAGCCGAGGGATCAGATGCTCTACAAACAACGTGCCTGGTACTTGGCAAACAAGCTGTCCCGGTTGAACTCTTTCCGCAAATTAAAAGAGTACCTGGTGGTTCGACCAGTGGTGTTGGCCTGGTGTCTTTTAATGCAGATGCATTTCTCTCCTATGGCTGGAAGAACAACCAGAACGCGCCGGTGTCCCGGATTGCGGCTGAAGCATGTGCTACGGCGCTTAACCGGTTGCTGGACCCTGCCAGCCCCGATCCCGTCAATCTCGGGCAAACACTCCCCAAACGTCATCTGCGCCTGAGCAGTGACACCGTCGTAACATATTGGGCACCCAATTCTACCCATGGCGATCTACTGGATGTCTTTTCCGGGCTGCTGGAAGCCAACCCGGAAGCGGTGGGAGACCTGTATAAAAGTGTGTGGGCCGGAGAATTACATTCCATCAACGACCCCAGCGCGTTTTATGCACTCACGTTGACCGGTACCCAGGGCAGGGCCATCGTCCGTGACTGGCTCCAGACTTCCGTCGGTGAAATGCTCGACAATCTGGCCCGTTATTTCAACGATATCGCCATTGTTCGCAATACACCGAAGCCCAAAAACAATGACCTGCCCCCACGGCTTCCCTTGAACCACTTGCTCAGTTCTCTGGCAGTCCAGGGAAAAAGTGAAAACATTCCCGGCCCGCTTACAGCCAAGTTTCTGCACGCTGTGTTGGCTGGCACCCCCTTCCCCTTTGCAGTATTGCAAAAAGCAGTGGAGCGCATGCGCGCCGAGATCGGAAAAGATGACTGGATGGGGCAGGTACGGCGAGATGCCCGTGCCGCACTCATTAAAGCGGTATTGAATCGTAGAGGCAATCAAATGGAGGTAACTTATGCCATGGACCCGAACAACCAGAACCCCGGATATTTAATGGGACGCCTGATGGCTGTCCTCGAAAGAATGCAACAAGCTGCACTGGGCGATGTGAACGCAACGGTGATTGATCGCTTTTTTTCAGGCGCTTCGGCATCGCCTGCCGCAACCTTTCCACGGCTGATGAAAAACATGCGGCACCACGCCAGAAAAGCCAAAGACGACGCTTCAAAGCGTGGTTGGGTCGTCACTCTGGAAAAAGAGGTCGATGCTATTCTTGCGCCCCTGTCGAGCTTTCCCGGCTACCTGAATATCGAACAGCAGGGACTTTTTATCCTCGGTTACCACCACGAACGACACGAACTGTGGCAAAGCCGGAAGTCCAAAGACGATGTACCAGAAGTCGTACCTGAATCCGAAAATGAATAAAGCAAGCACAGTAACAACCAACACATACTATTTACTTACTATATAGGAATTTACAACAATGGCTATCGATAAACGTTATGATTTTGTGCTCCTCTTTGATGTAATCAATGGAAACCCCAACGGAGACCCGGATGCGGGCAACGCGCCGCGCATTGATCCCGAAACTGGACATGGCCTTGTCACAGATGTGTGTATCAAGCGCAAGATTCGCAATTGCATCACCCTGATGAAACACCAGAAAGGCGAACCTGAACCCGGCTTTGATATTTACATCAAAGAACGGGCGGTACTTAACCTGCAACACAAGCGGGCATATAAAGCTTTGGAACTTGATGAAAAGAAGAAGGGCGCTGCCGAAGAAGCCCGTGGCTGGATGTGTGAGAATTTTTTTGACATCCGCATGTTTGGTGCGGTCATGACTACAGGAGTAAACTGCGGTCAAGTGCGGGGCCCTGTGCAGTTTGCCTTTGCCCGCTCACTGGACCCCATCGTCTCCCTGGAGCAGTCCATTACCCGTATGGCAGTGACGACAGAAGCAGATGCCGCCAAGCAATCCGAGAAGCAGGAAGGTGCCGGACGTACCATGGGACGCAAGGAAATTGTTCCCTACGGTCTCTACCGTGCGCATGGTTTTATATCACCATTCCTGGCTGATGATACCGGCTTCAATGAAACAGACCTGGAATTGTTGTGGCAGGCATTGAGCATGATGTTCGAACATGATCACAGCGCAGCCCGGGGTGAAATGGCAACACGGGGCTTGATTGTGTTTGAACATGAAAGCAAGCTGGGCAACGCTCCGGCCCATCGCCTTTTTGATCAGATAAAGATAACCCGAAAGGCTGAAGACCGGCCACCACGCAGTTTTGAAGATTATGAAGTTCGTATTGACCAAGACAATCTACCCGAAGGAATTCAACTGAAAGTACTGGTGTGAATCGGTGACTGAATACCCCGAAGAAGATTGGCAACCGCTGTCTGCCTTGCAGCACCTTGCCTTCTGCCCGCGGCAATGGGGCCTGATCCACATCGAACAGGTGTGGGTGGAAAACCGCCTGACCATGGAAGGGCATTACCTGCATGAGCGGGTCGATGAAGATACGGTCGAGGTGCGGGGCAACGAACGCATTGTGCGGGGGCTGCGCATTCATTCCGCACGGCTGGGTTTGGTGGGCAGGGCAGACGCGGTTCATTTCACCCGCGGTAGTCCAGATCCTACTGGAGTCCTGCTGCCTGGTGAGACGGGACGCTGGCAGGTAGAACCTGTGGAATACAAGCATGGCAAACCCAAGGCAGACAATTGCGACGCAGTTCAGTTGTGCGCGCAGGCACTGTGCCTGGAAGACATGCTGGATACCCGGATCGCATCGGGTTCTCTATTTTATGGGAAAACCCGGCGTCGCCAGGAAATCCAATTCGACCTGGCATTACGCAGTGAAACGGAAGCACTGGCGGCAGAACTGCACCGCCTGTACGAAGCACAAAAGACACCTCCGGCGGTGTATGCCGACTACTGCCACCGCTGCTCCATCTACCACTACTGCAAACCGGAAACCATGGGACGCGGCAAAAGTGCCCGGCGTTACCTGGGAACGACCCTCAACAAAATGCTCAACGAAGAGGATACGACATGAAGAAATTATTGAATACCCTTTATGTCACTTCGCAAGGCAGTTATCTGCATCGGGATGGTGAAACCGTCGAAATTCGCCAGGACAAAGAAACCCGTCTGAAGGTGCCCATCCACACCCTGGGTGGAATCGTATGCTTCGGGCAGGTCATGTGCAGCCCTCCACTCATGGGACTATGTGGCGAGCAAGGGATTCCCATAACCTTTCTTTCCGAGTATGGCCGGTTCTGGGGAAGGGTTCAAGGTCCCGTGCAGGGAAACGTTTTGTTGCGCAGGGCACAATACCGCGCCACAGACGACCCGGAGCACACGGCGGCTATTGCGCGGGCCATCGTTATGGCCAAGCTCGCCAACAACCGTGCCGTATTGTTGCGGGCAGCGCGGGACAGGCCGGAATGCAGCGAAGCAGAAGCCTTGCGCACTGCGGGCATGCGCCTGGGTCAGATAGTACGGCGGCTGGAACGCATCGACACCGTAGACTCCATCCGCGGATGTGAGGGCGAAGGAAGCCGCATCTACTTTGAATCATTCAACCTGCTCATCACGAATCCGGCAGAAGAATTCACCTTTGAGAAACGAACCCGAAGGCCCCCGCTCGACCGGGTAAACGCGCTGCTGTCCTTTCTCTATACCCTGCTGACCCATGACTGTGTGGGTGCGCTGGAAGGGGTCGGACTCGATCCGGCTGTCGGCTACCTGCATCGTGAGCGGCCCGGTCGCCCGAGCCTGGCCCTGGACCTCATGGAAGAGCTGCGACCGGTGCTGGGAGACCGCGTCGCCTTGTCACTCATCAACCGGAAGCAACTCAAGCCAACACAATTCAAAGTTACCGAGAGTGGCGCCGTGCATATGGATGACGACGCGCGCAAGACCCTGCTGGTGACCTATCAGGAACGAAAGCAAGAAGAAATTGTGCATCCCTATCTCAACGAAAAAATTTCCCTGGGGCTGCTGCCCCACGCCCAGGCGCTGTTGCTGGCACGACACCTGCGGGGTGACATCGACGGGTACCCGCCATTTCTTTGGCGATGACAACGATTGGAACAGAGACATGATGGTATTAATAACCTACGACGTGTGCATCACTTCAGACGGTGGCACCACGCGCTTGCGAAGAGTAGCCCGGGTATGTGAGAATTTCGGTCAGCGGGTACAGAACTCCGTGTTTGAGTGCGTACTGGACCCGGTACAACTTACACGGGTACGCCATGAGCTGGAGAAAATTATTGATCCCGAACAAGACAGCCTGCGTTACTACTTTCTCGGCGCCAACTGGCGACGCAGAGTAGACCACGTCGGCGCCAAACCGGCCTATGATCCGGAAGGCCCGCTTATAGTATAATTCACTCAAACGCGAACCTGTAGCACACATGAAATCACCGGGACGTTCGCACAAGCTGTAAGTCCTTACGTAACCACAACTTGCGAAAGAAAGGAGAAGAAAAGTTGTCTGGCACAATGATAAAATTGCAGGTTCGCACAAACGACTTTGTAAGCACTTGGCGACACAACATTTAGGTATGTCGCCGTCGCTCCCCCCGCGGGAGCGTGGATTGAAACAGTTTTTTGGCGTACCCCAAACAGCGGGGGCAAAGTCGCTCCCCCCGCGGGAGCGTGGATTGAAACAGGTCGTACTTATGAAAAGTATAAACAAGCCTACCGTCGCTCCCCCCGCGGGAGCGTGGATTGAAACATTGGTGCATGGTGGGGCGGGACAGTCCTATGCGTCGCTCCCCCCGCGGGAGCGTGGATTGAAACTATATATATTTTATAGATAATTTGAATAAAATACGTCGCTCCCCCCGCGGGAG
>CAZIDP010000072.1:0-18073 GCA_964537975.1 uncultured Nitrospirales bacterium
TCATGTTGATAGTATGCATGATGGAGGTTTTCTTATGTTCAAACTATGATAAAAAATAATTTTTTGACATAATATAGGATAATTTACTCCTGTTTCGGTTGTGAGGGGGCCAATAAGTGAATAAAGATAAAGCTCAAGCAGATTTAATTCGGCGTTATACAGACCAGCCGTGTACTTTACCACCAGAAATTCGTAACAGGGTAGAAGATGACTGGGGTGGTTCACCAGTACAATTGTACGCAATGGTAGACTTGGATGAATCATTACGCTTGGCAACCACTTGGGTAGCACTCGGTCCTGATCAAATTGCGGTGATTCGCTGCAACAACAAATCGAACTCTGTTGACAGCATAAAAACCATAGCACTCACCGATATTAAGGGAATTCGAGAAATTCCCGGTTTAAGCTGTACGCAATTGTTGCTGTTAGGAGAACCAGGGGACCCTGCATTGGCCTCTTTACGCTATACACATCGGCAGCGCCATGCGATGGAAAATATTAAATACCTGGTCAATCAACATATTAATGGCTTTTCGAGTAATTACGAAAATGGTGAATCGATTTATACCGATTGCCTGACCAAGCCTATTATAGATGCTCAGGCATCTATTAACGCCAATAAGCTTAGAGTCATATTACGCCTTTTAGGTTACATGGCACCATACAAAGTCCGTGTTACTCTGGGAACCTTGAGCGCAATACTGGTAAGCCTGATAAGTCTGGCGCCTATATATCTCACCGGGTATTTGATTGATGATGTATTTATGCCGGTGGAAGAGGGTATCACAACTGCGGAGCAGGTACTTTTTGCTGCGTGCCTGGTATTGGCAGGTATAGGTATTACCTTTGTATTACGCCAATTTCTTTCCTGGGTACGCATGCGCACGATGGCTATCCTGGGTGAATATATCGCCCGGGACCTGCGCACACAAGTTTATGAGCACCTGCAAAAATTGAGCCTGAGCTTCTATTCCAGCAAGCAAACTGGTAGCATCATTGCACGTGTGAGCTCAGACACGGATCGCTTGTGGGACTTCATCGCCTGGGGCGCGGTTGACTTTTTGCTGGCTGTCGTCATGTTGTTAGGCCTGGGTAGTGTGCTACTGATTGAGGATTGGCGCCTCGGGCTGGTGATGGTACTGCCTACGCCATTTCTATTTTGGATTACCTACCAGCACGGTCGCTCCATGCATCGGATTTTTTTACGATCCTGGCGGCGCTGGTCTGATCTTACTGCGATACTCGCAGACACAATCCCCGGCGTGCGTGTTGTCAAAGCATTCAATCAAGAAGACCGCGAGAAAAAGCGCTTTGATACCCAGAACAATTTTGTAACCGATGGATTCAATCATATTCACCAGACCTGGACCACCTTTTGGCCGCTTCTCTGGCTGGCAGTACATATGATGATGCTGGCGGTATGGATTCTCGCGGTACCGAGAGTGCTGGGCTATGGACTGACGGGCCCCCCATTAACTGTGGGCGTTTTTGTAAAGTTTGTCATGTACATGGGTATGTTTGTCGGCCCAATCGAAACACTCGGTCGAATGACCTTTGTTATCAATCGTGCTACCAGCTCTGCACACCGTGTTTTTGAAGTACTGGATACGGAGCCAGTAATCACAGATGTTAATGAGCCTATTCGCCTGGAACCTTTATTAGGCCAGGTTACTTTTGAAAATGTTTCCTTTGCTTACGACGGTGTGCGTCAGGTCATCTGCAATATGAGCTTTCAAGTTGCTTCAGGTGAAATGATTGGCCTGGTAGGCCCCTCTGGCGCTGGAAAAAGTACTGTAACCAATCTTATTGCACGGTTCTATGAAGCAGATAGTGGGCAAATTACCATTGACGGAGTCCCAATAGATCAACTCGATTTGGGTCATTACAGAAAGCAGCTCGGGATAGTTTTGCAGGACCCGCACCTGTTCCACGGCAGTATTCTGGACAATATTCGTTACGGGGTACCAGAAGCAACTGCTGCCCAAGTGATAGCGGCTGGCCGTGCCGCAAATGCACATGATTTCATTTGCCGGTTACCTGCCGCTTATGACACTATCGTAGGGGAGCGTGGACACACCCTCTCAGGTGGCGAACGGCAGCGCATATCCATTGCCCGGGCTGTTCTTTGTAATCCAAGGATTTTGATACTGGATGAGGCCACCAGCAGTGTTGATACTGAGACCGAGCACAAAATACAAGAGGCTCTGGAACGATTGGTTAAAGGTCGTACAGTATTTGCAATTGCGCACCGCCTTTCAACTTTGAGAAGGGCCAACCGTCTCTTTGTGATTGAAGAAGGACGAATAACCGAATGTGGTACCCACAAGGAGTTGCTTGAAAATCAGGAAGGAACCTACACCAAATTGGTAAACATGCAACAAGAGTTACACGAAGCTTTCGTAGCTTAAAATAAAGGATGCCTGGCTTGAATACATTTACACAATTAAAAAGTACAGAAATCAGCAAATCGAATAGCAAGCAAAATGAGACTGCAAATAAATCCTACACAAGTGATGATTTGCCTGTCAGGGCACAAGATTTAAATCTCATCCAACTCGCCGATGGGCAATATCAGGCCACGTGGGATAATCATATTGCCATGGTTCATGTAGTACGTTGCTTTCCCTGGAGTGAACCCTACGCATTTGTTTCACTACGGGATTATGAAGAACTCGAAATTGCATTGATCGAGCATATTGAAGATTTGGCACTGTCCTCCCAAAAAATTCTGGAGCAAGCGCTTGCAGAAGCCGGGTTTGTGTTGGAGATAACCACAATCCATACTTTGGAAGAAGAATTCGAATTGCGTAACTGGGTGGTTGAAACTAAGCAAGGAATGCGAACATTTCAAACAAAACGCGATGAATGGCCCAGAAAAACGGCTCAAGGAGAGTTAATCATTCGTGACATACATGGGGACACATTTTTTATTTCAGATGTAAAAGCCCTGGATTCAGAGAGCCAAAAACGACTCACATACTATGTTGATTAAAACATAGCCATAGGATCCTAGACAATCTCCCGCTTTGTTTAATTTTATTAAACACACGGGAGATTATTTATTGACCAACAAAGTGATATTCATATAAAATTCATAATTATAGAAAATAAGAATATTTCTAGCGTAGTGCCTATAGTATAATTAGTTGTAAACTATTTAATATTTTCAGTATACTTAGATATGGGGCATCTAACGGTTTATTATACAGGGGGATGTCTGAAGCGAGCTCCGGGGATTAGCCACCTAATTGACTTGTCATGTGCCTTCAGACAGGGACAAATTTTATTCAGATTTGATTACTATTTAATATAAACTTGCTTATAAAATATTCAAATTGAACTTTTTTGGATGATTTTTCTATTAACACCGTCAAATTTTAGGCACTTTCACGAACAATACTGACAAATTTTGGGCATCAAATTTTTGGCTCGAATTTTGCTTATATCATGTTGGATTCGAATCAATCAGTAGTCTGTTGATTCATTGTATTGGTGGTTATTCAGGCCAATTAAGAAAAGGTAATAAAATGAAATACAATTCTGTTCAGCATCGTACACTCTTGACAGTTCTTTGTACACTGGTGTGGTGCGTTATCGGAATCCACACTGCACAAGCGGCTATCATTGAAGTGCTGCCGGAAACCCAATATGAACTCGGTTGGGTACCTTATAGAAGCATTAATGGAGGATATACACGCATCAGCCCATCCTGTCACCTTTGTGGCGATGGCTCCATGGGATTCTGGTTACCCGAAGGTAATTCACAAGCAGAATATGTTTTTGGCAGTGGAAAAGACAAAAATTTTACGAATCTGGGCAAATTAGATGAATTTACAAGTCTGTCATTCTACTGGTTTCGTGCTTCAACATTTACTGCCGATAATAGCCACATCCCGAATATAAAGTTTTATGTATATGATCCGGATACTGGGTTAGAGCATTTGTTTATTCGCGCCCATGAATACAATGAAGGGGCTAATGAAGATGTTGGGTTTAATAAATGGTACCAACAGACAGTTACAGTCGATGATAACTGGTTCCAGCCATACCTTACTGCAAAGGATCTTCGTGATCTGGACGATTGGGGTCTTAGTTCAAACGCTTACATCTATGCGCTGGGTATTTCAGCAGGCCCGGAAGACGGAGGTAATTGGGGCGGCACCTACTTGGGATGGGTCGATTTGGTATCTTTGAATTTCCAGAACCAGGAAACAATCTGGAATTTTAATTTTACTACTGGAAATGGAAATTGCTTCTCCGATCCCATTCCTGAACCTGCAACCATAAGCTTGCTGGCCTTGGGCTTAACAGGTTTGGCATACCGACTCCGTAAGCGCCACTAATTTGCTGGTTATAAATAAGCAAGACATGCCGTAGCAAAGCTGAGCACGAAAAAGAAACCGCACATATCGGTAATCGTAGTAAGAATAGGGCCGGAAGCAAGCGCTGGGTCAAGATTGAATCGTCGCAAAATTAAAGGTAACAAACCACCAAGTAATACAGAAAGCAGCGTGTTTAACATCATGGCACTGCCAGCTACCAGACCAAGTACCACATTGCCTTGCCATATCCAGGCAGCAGCGGCGATCAGTACCCCTAGTACGAATCCGTTGATAAGGCCAAGTGACGCTTCCTTTATTGCAACAAACATAATATCAACCGGTTTAACCAAACCCAGAGCCAGTTCCCGCATTGAGACAGCAGCGGCCTGAAAGCCAGCATTCCCACTCATATCAGAAATTATCGGCAGAAATACTGCCAGAGCGATAACAGCTGCAAGTGTATCCTGATAAATGGCGATCACACTTGCAGCAGCTATATTAAGTAGAATATTGGCACTAAGCCACGAAAGTCTGCGTTGTACACGAATTCGTAATGGCATGGAACGCAATTCTTCACCACCAATGATACCTTGGGTTTTCATATAATCGCTCTGAATGCGATCCCCCAATGCTTCTATAACATCATCTCTCCCCACCACCCCAATTAACCTGTCTTCTGCATCCAACACAGGCAATCCCAATAAAGTATATTGTTGAAAATGTTCCCATAACTCATCAAGACTGGCTTGATCCGATACCGCAAAAGGTTGCTTAATCATGATGGTTGAAATTGGCTTCGAACTTGGTGTCAATAACAGATCACGTAAAGTCAACACTCCGACCAGATGATACTCATCATCAATCACATACGTGTATTGAATATTGTATTCATTATCATCATCAGCTTTGTTTCTTAATTCTTCAATAACCTCACGGGTAGTGTAATGGCTGGGAAATGCAATGTAGAGCGTATTCATCAATCCACCGGCAACAGCAGGATCATATGCACTTAAACGCCGGGTTTCATTTGCCTCTTTTACAGGCATGGCATCCAAGATTTCTTCCGCTTGATCATAGTCAAGCTTCTGGATTAAATCCGCGGCATCATCTGTCTCCATTTCAGTTAGTATATTGGCAGCATCGGTTACATTGATGTTGCCTAGAATGGCAACAGCCTGTGTATCTGACAGATCGTTAATGATTTCTGCCATTTCATCCGCTGGCATCGCACTCACCAGCATTTGTTGCTGTGAAGTATTCAAACGTGATATGGCACGGCCACTTTCACGTGAACCCATCAGGTCTGTTTCTTGAATTAATTGGTCAACATCGCCTTGTTCAACAAGTTCTTCGAGTCGTTTCCAGGGGGAAGAATCCGTATCAGTTGTCATTGTAGCTTTACTCCAGTTTTTCATGGGAGTTTGATCAGGAAAGAATAAATCAGAATAAGATCAGATACTAAAAATTAATTATTGAGGAATGCACAAAACAATCATTCTATTGTAGAATTTGGCGATAGAGAGCGATCAACTGTTTCGGAAATTTTCGACTTCAATGTTTCCAGAGGTAACGGGAATATCCCCTGAGCATTTACTTCCAGCACTATCATATCTTCTCTGTCTAATGTAGGCGCAATCCCTATCAATGTTGCACCCCAAGGCAATTCAGAAAAAACATCCTCTGGCACATCTATCCCGGTTACTTTGTCGACAATCAGATAATCCAGGGGATCATCTACAAAAAGGGTGAGCTGCAACCGCATCGACATTGCAACTGAAACATTGCCTGCAAAACCAACAACCCATCTTGATGCTTTTAACAACCGCCGGTCTCGGTGTATTCGTCCAGACTTGGAGTCCATTTCTTCTCCACCGTAGCTATGCAACGATCCCAAAAACATGAAGCCATCATGTGTGTGTATATGGATATCTGGTATCTCAGAAAAAATCGTTTCATTCGGCTTTACCAGCCCATCATCGGTTGGAATCAGAAAAATTCTGAATGGAAAACTGTTGATTAAATCTTCAAACGTTTGTAATGAAGCATCATCCTGTTGATTACTGAATGAGCCGATTAAGACAACAAGTTCAATCGGTACTTCCAAATATTGGTTCAGACGAGACTCCAGTAGCAACTTTTGGTCTTCTGAACTTATGTTAAAATTTCCTACAGAAAGGCAAGCAAAATAATATGAAGAATCATCCACTGCGACATCTTTATTTTCCATCGCACATGCAAAAAGTGGCATGATAAAAATCGGCAATATACATAGTATCCATGCGATTTTAATTGGTAGGTCGTAACACACCCTAATCATCTCCTAATCTCACCGGGCGCCACGCGGGTGAATATACTGGTGTAGGAGCAGAAGGTACCAATGCAGATTGCGTACCATCCGAATCGCACAGATACAACTGAGGACTACCAGTTTCGTTACCTATATAAGCGATCCAGTTCCCATCAGGTGACCAGGATGGAGACCAGGTTTCCCCCACATCGCTGGTGGCAACAGGTACGATGTGTGCTGTTTCTGGATGTACACGATATATACCACGCATACCACTTCGAAATGATTCAAATAACAGCATATCACGGGCAGGGGACCATCTTGGGTTCCAATCAGCTTCTCGATGATTACTCACATTTACCAATCCACGACGGCCTAAAACATATATTTCTCTGTCACCACCGTCATTTGATTCAAAAGCGATAAATCGACCACGTCTGTCTGGTTCAACAGACCATTCCACATACCGATGACTGTCCGGTTTGATTATAGGTAGAATTTTAATAGCTTGTGAAATGGTGACAATATAGATTTCGGTTCGGAGGTTTTCACCCAAGCTGATTAAGCCGATACAAATAATCACACCTGATTCTGAAGCCTCATGCATAAATTGTTGGATGTCCACACCGGGAATCTGCAATTCCTGGCGCGGGTCCAACAGTAACATAAGGTCAAGACCAGGCAACCAAACTGGACGCATAAGACCTGCTTGCCCACCTGCCCAGATGGTTTCCCGACCAGTATCCACATCGAACACAGCAATGCGAGAATTTCGGCCATCTGACTCCGTCGCTTGGTACGCTACTGCACGACTGTCATATCGCCACCTGGGGAGCACATTACGTGGGTATTGGTGCAGTGGGTTCTCATAATTACCAGTACCCACATCAAGCAATACAGTAGACACCTTATCATCTTCAGATTGTAGGGGCATGGCGAGAATCATGCCATCAGGAGACCAACAAGGTGTCCCCATAACACCCTGGACGGAGAAAGGTATGAACGAGTCAGATTCCAAATTGACTATGCCAATTTGTCGAGCTGCCGGCTCACTGCCAAAGACAACCGCTATATCGCCGTTTACATTGGGGACAGAAAGTAAGATTATTAGAGAAATGACACAATGCAATTTTCATCACCATAATTAAAACGCCGTCATGAGCATCCTGTCCCATGGCGGCGTTGATTTTCAGTAAACTAATAACTTTGCATCACAAAGTTGTTACCGTCTTCTCAATAAATCACGAAATACTTGATATGTATCTGTCTTTCAAGGACGATTATGTTAGAAACTGTTAACGACCCAGAGCCTGCAAAATAACAAGTTGAACATCTTTGGAATTGACAACGCCATCCCGGTTCACATCCGGGTTAATATCGGCTTTCAATTCATCTACAGTTTCCAACTGAAGCAGTGCATTTATCACCAACTGTAAATCCTGTGCATCAACTCGACCATCACCATTAACATCTGCCTTTATAACAATTTCATCATCGCCATTATAGGTAAAGGCGGATGGTATGGTACCCACGCCTGTCTGGGTTCGAACTTCAACATCGACTGTACCTGGTTGACTTCTTGGAGTTATTACTTCTATTGATTCGCTGTTTAACACATGAAATTGCTGAACCGGCACGCCACCAAAACGAACTTCCAGTGTGTTTGCAAAACGAAGCCCGCGCACTATAACGGTATCTCCTCCCTCCTTCGAGCCAAATGCAGGAGATATGGAAGTAATGCGAGGTGCTGCACTGACTGTGACAACCGGAGAAACTGCATCTAGACCTCGTATATAGCTAGAAGTATAGGGTATTACACGGAATGTCCATTGATCCCCACCTTGGGTAAATGATGGTGGTACAGTTTTACTGTTTGTTAAGCCTGGCATCTTGGAACCGTTACGGAACCAATAAAGCATTGTAGGCCCTTCCCCATAAAACAAGGGTATTTCGTTGGCCAATGGATGATAATATTCATAATTAGCAGTCAACCGGTCTTCTTGCTCAACAATTCTGCTTAATGCAGGATTTTCACCCAGCTTTCCTGTAGAAATTGTCAGGTTTCGTGCTTCCGGCTTATAAAAAACATCATATATCATAATACTGACATCTTGATACGCTGTCTGCGTGCCAAGTGTTGCATTGAAACGAACTGTAAATTCACCGCTGTCTAGAAATGAGGTATGCCACTGGAAGACACCTGTGCCATCACCATTGTCTCCAAATGGTGCTGGTCCGGAACCAGTCCAATCAGCGGTAAATTTAGGCGTTCCTGGAATACCTTCAGGAACATTGGCTTGAACAGTGAAGCGCAGTGTTTGTCCTGCATACGCCCATTTTAAAGGAATGGGATTGATACTAATTCGCTGTGCTGTCTGAGCCTGATCTTCAATGTTGATATATGTTGGTGTCGGCATGAGATCAGAGGCGATTTCAGTAACATCAACGGGTAGACCACGGCCAGGTGATAATCCTACTATCGCGTTTTGTGCACCGAGTTCAAGGTAGGTAATTCGAATATGGCCGCTAGCAAAGAGTTCTACTTGTACAGTGCTGGGATGTGGGGCTGGCATACCATATCCGCCACGGCGTTCAACTATCTTTTCCATCGTAAAAACAACACGGTCATCCAGACCTCTGAACCAGACTTCTCCATTGGCGTCTGGTGCAAGATCGGTAAACAAAAACGCTATCCGTGGTACTGCCAAATGAGATTCAAGGCTGGGAAAATTTAATAAACTCCAAGGCTGTATTCGACTGAATGACAGAAATCCATTTGCTGAAAAAAATGCGCTGGTATAATGCTTTCCAAAAAATGGAATTTTCAATCCAAAGCCTAATGAGATGAGGCCATCATCAGTCATGTGCAGTCTTGTAGCCTGACCATACTCATCTTTTCGCTGCACTGGCAAATCAAATACATCGGGTATAAACAGCACTTCATAGGAAGTTGAGTCACCAAATTGTTGCGCGCCCAATTCGGAACGAGGTGCATCTACAGGTGTAAACAGAATCTGGCTATATTCCAAGCTGTTAACCGGCACGTTATCTACGGACAATAAAGGTCCAAATGCCTGGCTTAATTCCGGTTTGCCGTTTTGACCTGTTATGGCAACATCATGTGCAATAACATACGGAAAGAAAGGGTCATTGACTTCTGCAATCAAGCTGTAAAAATACGTCACACCATTTTGCACGGTCCGGTCTACAAACGTTTCCATGTTACCACTGGTCAATACACGTCCATCATTAACCGATGTGGGAAATCGGCTTGCGCTTCGAACCAGATGAATTTGTTGAAAACGGGTGTCTTCGGGATTAATCCAACTCAAGGCTACAACGGCATTGCCAGTATTGGTGAAAGCGGGAATTGCCTTAAACTCCATAATATTGGGCGAAAAAGCAGAATCGGGTACAACATCTTCAAATATTGTTGTCCTGGAGCATTCAATTTGTATATCATAGTCATTGGGATAAACTGCTGGCTCGACACAATTCCCACGTAGTATAAATTCTATCGCAGGTCCACGCACCAGAATTCCTTCAACGATTCCGGTTTCAGCGTTGAATACGGCTGAGCCAGAATTACCACCAAAAGCATCAATATTCGCACCAAAGTATACGGGGTTAGCATTCTGATTTACTACCGTATCTTCACCGAATGAAATTTTACTCGGCAGACCGGTCGGGTGTCCAATCGTTCCGACATTCTCGCCCAATTCAATGCGGCCTTCACGCCTGATGGGTAATGGTCTTGCATTGGTAGCAGTGATAATACGGTCTACACGAAATACAGCATGATCGTACTCCCCCAAAAGAGCCCAATCCATTGTATCTACAAATTCATATACCTGGTCGGGTGAAAACACCAGTATGGGGGTGTTCTCATCCTGCATTTCAAAACCAAAAACCAGCATGTAATCATCCAGCTCGTCAGGATAGAGACAGTGCCCCGCAGTTGCGATGACATCGCTACCCACCATGAAAGCAGAACAGATTGCTCCAGTCGGCTGCCCGGCAAAAGGAACATCATCACAAACTGGAATTCCGGCATAGGAATAGGTACCAGGCTGTAAAATATAATTCCCCCGCCCATCACGTATGAGACGACTTGCAGGTATTATTGCGGCAGTAGATGCTGCCCATTGACGACGTTCTGGGTCGGTTTCTTGATATATATCAATGCGATCATCATCACCGAAAATAGATTTCTCGGAACGCTCCAATAATATGGGGTCCCATGGGATATCAGATATTTCTGTGCGCTCACCTGGCGGCAGAACCTGTGCTTGTATTGGCGTGATGGCACCCATAAATACTATGGCCAATATGATCAATCCAAGCAGACCAGCCATCTTCGATGTCATTACATTCATTTTCATCGTTGTACAGCCCTTCTGAGCGCAAAACTTTTGTTTTAACAGAATCCTTGAAACGACTTGACCACAATCAAGTATATTCATGGGAAACTGCCATATCCCCAATTTAATTACCCCATTATATGGTGAAGCAGCATATTTTTTCAACAGTATATTGTGCTTTGTGAATTACGTCAACAATCACTTTTCTACCATTTTTTTACCATATGTTTATCTGAACATTATGTAGCTATCGCATTCTATTGAATAGATCATACCATATGCTGACAGTTCTTATACATGTTTTTACACCAGAAGGCCAGATCATGTCAAGAAATGTCCAGAACTGAATAGTATTTTAATTCAAAAGTTATAAAAACAATTATACGTCTGATGCTCGCAAACGGGCAAGTACATTAACATCTTCGAGTGTGGTGGTGTCTTGCTGCGTGTCTTTACCAGCTGCTATATCACGTAGCAGACGACGCATGATTTTACCAGAACGCGTTTTTGGCAAAACATCACTGAACCGAATGATGTCCGGTTTGGCGATGGCGCCAATTTCATGGGCAACATGCTCACGCAGGATATCTACTTCTTCTGGTGCAGGATTTACACCGTTTGTTAATGAGATAAAGGCACATATCCCCTGCCCCTTAATTTCATGGGGATACCCTACCACGGCTGCTTCTGCGACATCTGGGTGCGACACCAATGCGGATTCTATTTCCATGGTGCCAAGTCGATGCCCTGAAACATTGATAACATCATCAATACGTCCAATGATCATGCAGTAGCCATTTTTATCAAAAAAAGCACCGTCACCTGTAAAGTACCAGCCCTGCTTATCATATCGTGTCCAGTAGACCTCTTTATACCGGCGGTCATCACCATATAAAGTACGTAACATGGAAGGCCAGGGCTTTTTTATCACGAGCAATCCGCTATGACCTGCCTCCACTTCTTCGCCGTCTTCAGTGACAATTGACGGTTCGACGCCAAAGAAAGGCAATCCTGCCGAACCGGGTTTGGCATCCATCGCTCCAGGCAACGTGGTAATCATGATAGCGCCGGTTTCAGTTTGCCACCAGGTATCCACAATGGGGCAACGATCTCTGCCAATATTTTTGTAATACCACATCCAGGACTCCGGGTTAATGGGTTCTCCAACCGTTCCTAACAGACGAAGACTCCCCAGATCATATTTGGCCGGAACATCAGTCCCCCACTTCGAAAATGCCCGAATTGCTGTAGGCGCTGTATAAAAGATATTGACTTTATGACGGTCTACCATTTCCCAAAAGCGACCTTTATGTGGAAAATCAGGAGCACCTTCATACATTACTGTGGTGGCACCATTGGCAAGGATTCCATAAACAATATAACTGTGACCCGTTACCCAGCCAATGTCAGCGGTACACCAATAGGTATCTTCATCTTTTAAATCAAACACGTATTTTGAAGTTAAATACACACCCAGCATATATCCAGCCGTAGTGTGTAAGATTCCCTTTGGTTTGCCAGTAGAACCCGAGGTATACAAGATGTATAGGGGGTCTTCCGAATCCAATTCTTCAGCGACATTAAAATCGTCTACTTCATTGTATAAATCATGCCACCAGACATCACGCCCTTCTTCCATGTTAATATCGTGTTCCGTGCGACGCAAAACAAGAACATTTTTAATGGTTTCACATTTAGGCATTGCTTCATCGACGGTTTCTTTTAACGGCACAATTTTACCGCGACGCCAGCCACCATCCGCAGTGATAATAAGCTCAGCCTGCGAATCGTGTACACGGTCCACAATTGCATTGGCTGAAAAACCACCAAAGATAATCGAATGAACCGCACCTATTCGCGCACAGGCCAGCATGGCAATCGCCAATTCAGGAACCATGGGCATATAGATAGTAACCCGGGCACCTTTTTTAATGCCCAACGTACGCAGCATGTTCGCACACCGACAGACCTGGTGATGGAGTTCCTGGTATGTTAAAATTCGGATATCACCCGGCTCTCCTTCCCATACTATTGCAGCCTTATTTTTGCGCCAGCCCGTCAGGTGCCGGTCCAGGCAATTGTAACTCATGTTCGTGCGGCCACCTTCAAACCATTTATAAAATGGCGGATTATCATCATTGAGCACACGGTCCCATTTTTTGAACCAATGTAATTCTTCCGCCTGAGCAGCCCAAAATTCTTCGGGGTGTTCTATCGATTGGCGATACAGCGCTTCATAGGATTCGCGGCTATTCATACGGGCTTGAGATTGAAAAGTTTCTGATGGTGAAAACAGGCGCAATTCTTCTAAGACATGATCAATTTGTGTGCTCATAAAGTACTCTCCCGGGTATATCTCGATATTAGTCAACAAATGCAATACAGGATAAAAACGCCGCTTACAATATTTACATTCCTGATAAGGTTTGCATTGTACACATTTTCACAGAAAAATCAAGTTTGTGCAGCACCCATTGTCTGTTCTGTGATCACTGTCTGTACTTACCGGTTTTGCGTTGCAATGGCAGGTAAGGGTACAATTCAACCTTCCCACCTTTTGTTTATAGCCCTGTTCACAAGGAGAGAGATACATGCATTTCTTGGCTGAAAGAATGAATCATATTGATGCCAGCGGAATCCGTAAAATATTTGCGCTGGCTGCAAAAATCAAAAACCCAATCAACCTCAGCATTGGCCAACCAGATTATGATGTCGATACCGAAGTTAAAGAAGTAGCGATTCAAAGCATCCGAAGCGGTTTTAATTCCTATACGCAAACCTGGGGTATTGAAGAATTACGCGATGGTGTTGGAGCCTATTACCATGAAAAATTTGGTGTTGTTCCATCCAATGTCATGATTACGTCGGGAGTATCGGGCGGGTTGTACTTGTCATTGCTGGCTACAGTGAATCCTGGCGATGAAGTTCTTTTTGCGGACCCCTATTTTGTAATGTACCCTCACTTGGTACGGTTGTTGGGTGGCACCCCGGTTCCCATTAACACATACCCCCAGGATGGCACTTCGGTAAAAGATGCTTTTAAATTACGACCCGAAGCGATAGAAGCTGCTATCACAAAAAACAGTAAAATATTGATAGTCAACGCACCATCTAACCCAACCGGTGTTACCCTTAATCATGAAGAATTAAAAGCGATTGCGGCTGTTGCAAAAAAGCACAATCTGCTGGTTATTACCGATGAAATATATGAATCACTTCAGTACGATGAATCTCCATCAACCATGGTTGGGATGTATGACAATGTGATCCTGTTGAATGGTTTTTCTAAAAATGTGGGCATGACCGGCTGGCGTGTCGGGTATGCAGCAGGACCAGATGCCATTATCCAGGCTATGAACACGCTTCAACAATATACATTCGTTTGCGCACCATCTTTTGCACAAAAAGCAGCAGTCATAGCATTAAAGGCTGACATGCGAGAAAAACTGGACAATTATCGACGCAAACGAGACTTGGCCTACGACATGCTCCGTTCCTTTACAGAGGTAACCAAGCCGGGAGGTGCTTTTTATATCTTCCCCAAAGCTCCTGGTAACGATGGTGATACATTTGTACCCAGGGCGATTGAAAACAAAGTGTTAATCATACCTGGAAGTGTTTTTAGCAACCATAAAACCCATATGCGCATTTCATTTGCAGCACCAGACGATACAATCCGCGCGGGAATTGAAGTGTTACAACGTCTGGCTGATTCGACCTGATTATTTTATTAACTTATATAAAAGGTATGCATAATTTTTGTGCTTTTTTGTATATTTTTTTCAAATTCAATCATTTCAGACAGTATTATTGTTTAATCAAGGATTTTCATTGAAATAGACAAAATGATAAGCGTAGGATAGAATCATTATTGATTTTTTACATGTAGTTTTTGTTTATTTTATCAGCCATTCCTTTTTGGAGATGATATGGACAACGGAAGTGTCAGCATTGTTTTTCAACCTTCAGGCCGCATGATTTCAGCTATTCCAGGCACACCATTGCGTGACGTAGCAGCCGAAGCAGGCATCGGGTTAGATTATCCTTGTGGAGGTCAGGGCAGTTGTGGCAAGTGTCGTGTCCGTTTGGTTGGCAAAGCCAGTGGCGGACATGATGGTAGTGCTCCAACAGAACCCTCCGAAACAGAAGAAATATTGCTGACGGAGAAAGAATTGCTTGATGGAATGCGATTGGCATGCCAAACTGATATAAAATCAACAATGACCGTCGAAGTTCCAGAGCAGTCGCTGCTCGGGCATTCATATCAGATACTATCCGGTGAAGACGATTATGGTGCGCTCGAAGCAGACCCACCTGTCCAGAAAATAGAACTCAAATTACTCAAACCAACATTGGAAGACGATGCGCCGGATATTGATCGTATACGGCGTGAACTGGGTCCAGCACTAGTCAGTCTGGATGTAATGCGTGAAATACCATCCAGGTTACGAGCTCACAACTTTCATGGTACGGCTGTTGTTGCCGATGAATATCTGATAGATTTGGAACCACCCGATGCCCCAATAACATGTCCTGTCGCAGCATTTGATATTGGAACTACAACCCTGGTTGGCCGGTTGTTCGATCTGACTACCGGGCTTGCTATGGCCAGTGCGGCGCGCATGAACCCACAAACCAGTTATGGAGACGATGTACTGTCCAGGATTTTGTTTGCCTCTCGCGATGAAGCCAGTCTGAATAAAATCCATTTGGATGTCATTCATGCTGTAAACGCGATGTTATCAGAAATGGCAACCGAGGTTGGCTTGTTTCCCCAAGACATATATGAAATAACTCTTGCTGGTAACACCACGATGCAACATTTGATTTGCAAGCTGAATCCTGCTGCCTTGGGTCAGACGCCATTTGTTCCAACCAGCAGTGAAGGGTTTCAAGTACAAGCACGTGAGCTGGATATTCAAATCCATCCGCAAGGACGTGCTTTTGTATTCCCTGTTATTGGCGGGTTTGTTGGCGGCGATACGGTTGCGGGGATTCTGACTACGGAAATCGACTCCGCTGCTAAACCCACGATGTTTGTAGATATAGGAACGAATGGCGAAATTGTAGTTGTTGCCAATGGCAAAACACTAGCGACATCATGCGCGGCAGGTCCGGCATTCGAGGGAGCGCTTATCACCCATGGCATGCGTGCTGCCGCAGGTGCCATAGAACGTATTATCATAAAAGACGATGTACACTACAAAGTAATTGGAAACACTGCGCCAATCGGTATTTGTGGTTCTGCGCTGATTGATATCATTGCGGAACTATTACGTAAAGGCATTGTGTTATCACAAGGTTTTATGCTGGGACCGGATGATGTACCGGATAACACCGATGACAAATTGCGTTCACGGCTGATTGATACGGATCGCGGGCCTGGATTTATCATTGCGTATAAACAAGACACAGAAACTGGGCATGACATAGTTTTGTTCCAAAAAGACATCCGAGAACTTCAACTGGCATCGGGTGCCATTCGTGCTGGTATAACTATCATGCTGAAACGGGCAGGGATTGATGTAGACGACCTGGATGCATTGCTTGTGGGTGGTGGTTTTGGAAATTATGTTCGGTGTGAAAACGCACAACGTATCGGTCTGTTACCTCACCGACTGCAACCAGAAAAGTTTCAATTCCTTGGTAACACGTCTCTTAAAGGTGCTCGCTTGGCAGCACTCTCCAAGAAGATGCGAAACAAGAGCATAGATTTGGCACGCAAAATCGAACACATTGATCTGTCTCTGGACATGGAATTCCAGGAAATTTTTGTTGAAGCCATGTTTTTCCCAGAAGAAGATTAAGTAACTGAAAGCAGTGTAGACCAACCTACATAGCAGTCGATCAAAATATCTACTATTGTGTTCAATTACCCTTTTTTTGACAAGCAGTGTATGCTTCCGTCTCCGCCAGCATACTGGTCTGGTGTAAAAAAATATACGGCTACCAATTTGGCTTCAATCCCAAACCAAAAGCCATATATATAATTCAACAGCAATTCATTAATAGCAACACAAAACTACCTTGCTACATCTCATAATTTTAATTATTTGACGTTCCAATAACTGGTGAACTGGAATGCCGCCTGTGGTTTTTGTGCTTCGCCAAATGCTCTCGCAATTGCTCTATTTTGTGTTGTGCCCGATCATTATCCGGGTCCATTTCAAGCACCATTTCCATACAAGCCAATGCGCGATCATATTCATGGTGTTTTATGTAGCGGACGCCAATATTGTACTGTGCCATAATGATCTTTTTTCGCACTCGAACACTGTCCGGGTCTTCGCGTTGTGCCATCCGGTAATATTTCAGGGCACGAACATATTCATGTCTGTGGAAGTGATAATCACCATGCAGCTCTTCTTTTGACGCGCCATCTATAGGGTGGCTGCGAATAAAATCTTCAATTTCCCGCTGCTTAATACGTTTATACTCATCTGGAGAGTAAACACCAGTTACCGCATTTCGTTCTACAAGTACACTGATATTGTTGGAATCCGGATCATCAGGAATAAGGTAAAACCGTGACGACGATTCAGTATAGGAATGGACTGTGTAGCCCGTCATCACTTCACCGTCTCGAAAAACGACTACCATGGGCTTACCAACCGTCTGGTTGTGTGGAAAGCGTTGTTCTTTGTTGAATTTTCCATCAAAGCTCTTGACATAGAACACGCCCTTCAGGTCATTGAATGGAACGTAACTGGATTTTTCTGTAGGTTGACCATTGCGGTCTACTACGTCCAAGTGAAAACCATCCGCACCAGGATTGAGCGCAAAACAAACGCCCGTTAGTACGCTACCATCCATTTTCCGAACGGCCAACCGTTGGCGTTCCGGACGAGACAGTGATTCCTTATGACGTTTTTTGCGTTCAAGAACTTCAGCAATAGGACGATAGTCACGTGGACAATACAATTGGTTTTCATGCTCGTTAAGGCATTCTTTGCAGCCAAAATCGCCGCAAACAAAACAATATCCTATAACTTGGTTCCGAGGATGTCTGGGGCACTGCATATGACCATTCTCCAATCGTTCATGCCTCTGGTCACGAAGATTTGTACCAAATGGTAGATTCAACTCAAACCAGATTCATTCTG
>CAZIDP010000073.1:0-17874 GCA_964537975.1 uncultured Nitrospirales bacterium
CCTGTTTCATACACAAGTACACCACATAGAAAGATGTTGATAAGCAGAAACACAACATATTGTCATCTGTCAATAGACGACCATATAAATCGTAATCATATTCTACCTCTGGGAACCAAGGTTCATTGAGTAGTGCATGAACAATCTTTTGGCAAGCTTTGGAGTATCTACCATGATTCTCTGCAATGCATCTGTCGCGAAACATGCACTCCTAAATACTTTATTAACCATATAGAGAGGCCCATCAAACCACGGCACCGCGCCGCACATTTCCTGGCACCTGTAAATGACCTTACATGTGTAATGATTCCAGCGGGGTAATACTGATTTATGCGCGTATCATCTTCTATTGTGGAAACTACACTTGCGTCGGCTTACAACAACAGCTCACGGAGTGCCTCTGGCTGCTCGGGAAACGCCTCAAGTAATGTAGCGTATGTTAGGTGTGTTTCCTCATCTGAGTGGTGGTATCACTCCCCTGATCGCAATGCCTGAGCGGTGCGGTAGAGGTACTTCCGGGGCTGGACAGCAGGCCAGATGCTGAAGGAGAGGAAAAAGTGGGAAAAATAGGTACGGGGAGTGTTCAAATATCACTATGATTATTGCCACTTCCAGGTGATAAAAATGGGCATAAAATGTCACATTTTGACAACAGTAAAGTGGTATATAATAGTACAGATTGCTATCTGGAAGTCGTTGAAAATAAAGGGGTTAAGAATGGTGGGCCCTGCAGGACTCGAACCTGCGACCAAGTGATTATGAGTCACCTGCTCTAACCAACTGAGCTAAGGGCCCGATAGAAGATATTGCGGTGGGACACAAATTATGCCGTATTTCAGGAGCATTTATCAAGCTTAATGATTATGGCAATTTCTGTTTACTTTCATATAGGACTGAATTGTCACTTAAAACTGAATTTTCTGCTATAAAGTAAACTACCGGCCCACGGTTCCATTTATTACTATTTGGATGTGGACCGGTAGCTTTTTTTGATGTTTGTCTTGAATCAGACAGGTTATTATTCTAGGTTAGAAATTAGTAGATTGAAAGAAAGGAGGGAGGTATCAAGCCAGTGGAATGCTGTCTTGTTCTTTCAGTTCGGAAAGGGAGGAAGCATGACGCTCACGGCTGGCTTTCAGACGTGCCTGTACACGTGCGGCATGACGACCTTCAATTATCTGCCGCTCACTCTTTTCTTCACTACTGTCCCACTGTGGAAATGATGCAACTGAATGCACCATAAATAGTAGCGATGAACTGTCAAATGCACTGTAGTTTAACATTGTCTTTTTGGATGGTTACCTCCATTGTTTAACATCTCGACCGGCCAGAAACACTCTGACACCCTATTCTGGTCGTATGTCTTCTTGCTTATCAGTTGAATATGCACACTTTTTATGGGTGTCATTGGCCTCATAAACGAGTATTTTTTTTACTCTATTCCAAAATACAAAAATAAAATAAATCTTTTATCAAAACCTTACAAATCACCCGTGAATTATATAAAATGTGCAATAAAAGTAAGCTGATATGCAGTAACTCTGTGTGACAATTGTGGAGTGCTTTCCTGAATTAATTCGTGTCATTGCTTGGTTTCTGTTATCTTGCGTATAATAAAGGAATTCCGTAACTTCCTTTATTACCTCGCCGACGCTGAGTGATTCAATTATTAAATTTAACAAGGCTCGGTGTTTCGATTCTGTTATTTGTGCTTATATAGCTTACCGTTGGAGTGTCACCGTCATGCCGAAGAAGAATAAATTACCCTTGGTTGCCATCTGCGGACGACCTAATGTGGGGAAATCGACTTTGTTTAATCGATTGATTGGCAAAGCGAGAGCCATTGTGCATGATGAAGAGGGTATTACCCGGGATAGATATTATGGTGAAGCGGAGTGGGATGATTACCATGTCCGGATGGTCGATACCGGTGGTATGGTTGATGAGCCCGGAGACACTATTACCCGAGCAATGCAAGAGCAAGTCAAATTGGCAATAATGGAAGCACAGGTAGTCTTGTTTGTCATAGATGGGCAGCAACCACTGACCAAGCTGGATTATGACGCACGTGATACCGTACAGAAAAGCGGAAAGCCTGTGGTGCTTGTTGCCAATAAAATGGACAATGTGAAACTCAGAAACAATTTATATGAGTATTATGAGTTGGGACTGGGTGATCCGATTCCTGTTTCTTCCGGACATAATTTGGGAATAGAAGGTTTGTGGGATGCCATGGCTTTGCACCTCCCCAAACCTGAAGTCACAAATGATATTGACACGCATTTGGATATAGACCTGGATTCAGCAGATATGGATTTGGTGGAGACTCCTGAGGAGCCAGAAGTTGATCTTGTAATTAAAATCGCTGTAATCGGAAAACCCAATGTCGGTAAGTCGTCTTACATCAATGCGATAATGAACGAACCACGAGTTATTGTCGATGATACTCCCGGAACTACCCGTGATGCCATAGACGTGCAATTTAGATGGAAAGATCAGGATTATATTCTGATTGATACGGCAGGCTTGCGGCGTAAGGCAGGTATAAAGGCTAAAGTTGAGCATTATAGTGTCAGTCGCACGCTGCGTGCAGTTCGACGGGCAGATGTATGTTTGTTGCTTATGGATGCCACCGAAGGCATATCCGAGCAGGACAAACGCATCATGGGATATGTTATTGAAAACGGTGCAGCGATGGTCATCGTGTGGTCGAAATGGGACCTTGTTGAAAACAAAGAAAAACGCTTCAAGGCATTGGCAGATGAATTGGAATTTAAAATGCCTGTGGTACGCCACATGCCTTCAATAACAATTTCCAACGAAACCCGTCAACGCCTGTTTAAAACTTTCGAAGTCGTAGACAAGGTAGCACGGGAGACCCGTAAACGTATATCTACAGGGCAACTGAACAAGTTTATTGAAGTGGTTAAAGCCAAACATAATCCACCAAGCGAAAAGGGTAAGCACGCAAAAATCCTGTATGCAACGCAGGCAAGTGTAAAGCCAACAACCTTTATATTTTTTGTTAATCAGAAGCGTCTTTTTCATTTCAGTTATATGCGTTTTTTGGAGAACCAATTACGGGCTGCTTATGGCTTTGAAGGTGTGCCGATTAAGCTTGAGCTCCGGGAGGAAAAGCAACGCAAATGAGTGGGGTACTGCTGATACCCATAGCTATTTTGTTGTCGTATCTATTAGGTAGTGTACCATCCGGATTATGGCTCGGTCGTTATTGGCGTGGAGTGGATATCCGTACGCAAGGCAGCCACAATATCGGCGCGACAAACACTTTACGGGTACTTGGAAAACCTTTGGGCATCACCGCATTACTGTGTGATCTGGCAAAAGGCATTCTGGCCGTGTTATTAATTGCACGGCTTCATCCTTGGCCTGAACTACCTTTGATATGTGGTTTGGCAGCAATATTGGGACATACATTTTCTGTATTTCTGCGTTTCAAGGGGGGAAAGGGTGTCGCCACGAGTGCCGGTGTTTTTTTAGGTCTTGCTCCTTTACCGACAGGACTGGCCGTATGTTCTTTCTTGATTGCCTTTGGTGTCACACGTATGGTCAGTGTCGGTTCTCTTGTCGCTGCGGTAGTTCTGGGGATTGCCGTTTTTTTGTTTCCTGTAAGTTTAACCATACGTATTGCCGCGGTCATCGTAGTGCTACTTGTAATATTTAAACACCGCAGTAATATTCATCGCATAATGCGTAAAGAGGAACTTAAGTTTTAGGGAGCACCAAGTGTCTCAGCAGGGTATAAAAAGCAATTCAACCCAAGATTTTATCGCGTCTGAGCCACTGCTGAGTTGGAAATTTCTATGGCCACCTCTGATGTGTTTTTTTTTAACACTTGTTTTGTACACCAATACCCTGGCGCCAACAGTGACCGGAGAAGACAGCGGCGAATTCATTGGCGCGGCCTATTTTCTCGGAGTTCCACATCCTCCAGGGTATCCGACATGGTGTATCATGGCGCACCCCTTCACTTGGCTTCCTTGGGGTAATGTTGCCTGGCAGGTCAATTTTTCCTCAGCCTTTTTTGGCGCCATGACCGTATTTTTTGTAGTGCTGCTGGTAACGCATCTCACCATGAACCGATTTGCTGCAATTGTTGCCGGGTTGGCCCTGGCGGTATCCCGTGAATTCTGGCAACAGTCCGTAATAGCTGAAGTATATACACTCAACACGCTCTATACCGGGCTCTGTTTGTTCCTGCTAGTTCGATGGAATACTACAAAAAACATACGATTACTCTATGCATTTGCTTTGATTTATGGGCTTGGCTGGGGTGTACACAATACAATATGGGTTTTGGGGCCTCTTTTTGCCTTGTATATACTTTACGGGCTCCCTGCACCACGTATCGAGCAATGGAAGAGTTTATTAATTGTTATGGGCTGGGCAACCACAGGGCTGTTGGTATACCTCTATTTGCCAGTTCGTGCCGCTGAAAGTCCACCGGTCAACTGGGGAAACCCTGACACCATCGATCGTTTCTGGGCAGTTGTCTCTCGTGAGCAATTTCAGTTTATGTTTACCCAATACCCAAGAAGTTTTACTCGTTTTTTCCATCAGCTAATTTTGCTCGGTAATTATTGGGCCCATCAATTCACATTACCCATTACATTAATTGGGATCGCTGGCCTACTTCACTTGTGCCTGAAAAGACCAACCACAGGATTGTTGTTCTCTGGTGTTGCATTGATGACCCTATGTTCAGTGGCTTATGCACAAAACTTTAATTTTGATCGTGAATGGCTTTGGGTAATGCGCGTTTTTGGTTTACCAGCCTACATAGTTACCGCTATAGGACTTGGATGGATTATAAGCAAAATTGAAAACAAAATCCCGCTCCAGGCGCGACTGCTATTTTATGTAATATCATTGGTAGTGTGTGTTCTTCCGGGATTGTTGCTGCATTATCGAGAAAATACTAAATCAGATTATTTCTGGGCAGAAGATTATGCCCAGAATATACTCAACAGCCTGCCTGAAAACGCAGTTTATGTCCCCGAAGCAGACCATGCTGTATTTCCAGTAATGTATCTTCAAGATGTTCAGGGATTAAGACCAGATGTGTTGTTGGGGCGGCGATATGGATATGTGAGCTGGGAACTGGCTCCTGGAATTGATGCTGAAACCAGAGCGACTATGGGCGAGTTTCCCAGGCGGAGTGAAGAACATGTACTCTTTACCTGGTTGTTGGCGAACACAGATCGCCCAGTATACTTCTCTCGCATACCTTCTTTGCCGTATATCCGAAATATACACTTTGAGCCGGCTGGGTTGTTGTACCGTGCCGTACGAGATGGTGAAGCACATGAATTTGAATCGAAAGATTACTGGGGGTCATATTCCTGGAGAAACAAACAAGAAACAATTGAGCCACAAAAAGATTACACCGTTTCGCTGATACTAAGTGAAATTGCCATTGCAAAAGGGCGGGATGCCTTGATTGCAGGTGAAACAGATACAGCACGACAATATATAGAGCATGGCTTGATTGTTTTTGGTGGCCTGGCTCCACAATTGCTTAACAACATTGGTATTATGTGTATTCGGCATGGAGCACGGGAAATGGCACAAGATTACTTCGAACGAGCCATTACAGCTGCTGAAGAGGCAAAAGACCCCATCAGCCTGAAATCTGCACAACAAAACCTGGTCCGGCTTAACAAAGGAGCTTGACAGAGCAAAGTTATAAATAATCGCGTAGGTTACTCATAGACTCCATAAAAACCGTGCCAGCAAAATTAAATATTTCATTAATCTATACGGGAAACTTTGCCGTTTGCCGGGGAATTATATACTAAATGTTTTATTTTAGAAGTGCTTATTTAAAAGCGTACAATAGAATTTCAACCTCATTAAATTTACAGGCAAAAACTTAAATTAATGTTTCAGTTTACATTAAATGTCGGCAAGGGATACAATATCGGATTCAGAAGCTTGGGCTTTCTATTCGAGGGTAGAAAACATACTTGTACGCTCGTTCTCAATAAACGCTTAAAGCAGGTTTATTGTCAGTAAGGGTTAGAAGCAGGGCTGTTTTGAGTGTGACCTTATAGCTGCTGAATAGGGCATACCATAAGCAGTTTTGGGACCTAGTCCTGTTATAATTTCATATATTTTAATATGCTCGTAATCGAATATTTATTACTGGATGCGTGACAAGTTGCATCCACGTTTTGGGTCAGACATTCCATAGAATGAAATACCCTGAACATCTCTCTTCGGGTGGAGATAGAAACAACTGGGAGTTTCGTGTGTGAAGACGATACAATATGCGTTACAAAGCGCCACTTTTGGTACGGAATATGACCACTTGGTTAAATCGCCGTCCAATTTTCGTGTCGTTTCGAATCGCCTTTTTGAATTGTACTGTAAGGGTGTATTAAAAACATATTGCCCAATGAAGGTATTCGGAAGAGAAAATCTGCCGGAACATTCATTTATATTTTGCAGTAATCATTGCAGCCATATGGACAGCACGGTATTGATGGCGGCCAGTGAACGTCCCTTTCATCAATTTGGTATGGTAGCAGCACGTGATTATTTTTACGGGAAACGCAATTGGCGCACCTTGATACACAAATTTATGAATTTAATCCCGGTAGATAGAAAATCAAACCGCAAAGCTTTAATGGAAAATTTGGCCCTTTGTCGTGCTTTCATCAGCATTGACAATCGCAATTTAATTATATACCCAGAAGGTACCCGTTCCTTAACTGGTGATATGCAATCACTAAAGCATGGTGCTGCTATGCTTTCTGTAGAACTGGACCTGCCAATTATTCCAGTCTATATCGACGGCACCTATCGTGCCTGGCCCAAAGGAAAGCTTTTTATGAAACCTACACCGATACAGGTTTATATTGATAAACCTCTTTTCCCGGATGACTTCAAGAGCGTTGAAGACATTGCTTTGAATGGCACTGCATCGTATCGGTTAATGTCAGAAGAATTAAAAAACCGGTTAACCCAGTTGAGCAAAAATAATGGTCACAGATAACGAAAACGAAAACATACACAACAACCATGTGCCGCAAATGAAGTGGTGGGGCTGGGGTGATGAAGATAAAGTATTTAATTTGGATGAAAAGCCGAAACTCTGGTCATTTTTGTGCGAGAAAGCGGGTATCGTTGGTGAATTGCCCTATTGTCCGCCCATATCAATAAATTCTATTGAGTTGCCCAAACAAAATTTAAATGAAAACTTTTTTTCAGCAATCAAAGATGCAATTCGTCCGGACCAAATACACACAGACAAAAAGGATCGGCTAATACACGCATATGGGAAAAGTTTTCGCGATTTGTGGCGAATTCGCAGGGGGTTGGTTGAAGCCAGTCCGGATTGTGTAATTTATCCAGAAACTGAAGATGATGTTGTACGCATTGTTCAAGCGGCATCCGCAAATGATGTCATCGTTATTCCATTCGGAGGCGGCTCCAATATTGCTGGATGCCTGGAAGTAAGACATGCGAACGGTCGTATGGTACTTTCCCTGGACATGAAACGAATGAACAAGGTTCTTGATCTCGATCCAGAATCTTACACAGCTCGAATTCAGGCTGGTGTTTTGGGGCCAGATATGGAAGTCCAGCTCCAGAAAATGAATTACACTCTGGGGCACTTTCCAGATTCATTCGAATACTCAACGCTGGGTGGGTGGATAGCCACACGGTCTGCTGGAATGCAAAGTGACAAGTACGGCAAAATTGAAGACATGGTTGTATCGCTACGCATGGTCACACCAAGTGGTACGATAGTAACCCGCTCTGTTCCAAAATCGTCCAATGGCATCAATATAAACCAATTATGCATCGGCAGTGAAGGCATCCTGGGTGTTATCACCGAAGCCACCATGCAGGTACACCCACTCCCGGAATACTGGGGGGTATACGGGTACCTGTTTCCAGATTTTGAATCAGGTATAAAAGCGATTCAAGCCTGCATAAAAAAAGAATGTCGCCCTGTTTTTGTCCGCCTTAACGATGCCGGAAAAACACAGCTGTCTTTTGCATTTAAAACACAATCGACGCCATTTAAAGAGTGGTTGTCTGCAGGAATTAAAACATATCTGAAAAAGTTCAAAAAATATGATATGAATCAGGTATGTTTGATGCTGACCGCATTTGAAGGTGATTATGACTTGTTTCATGAACAGCGTGGTAAAGTTGACGCTGTTTACAAAAAATTCGATGCCTTTTATCTTGGACGCGGCCCAGGGCGGGCTTTTGAACGTGGCAAGTACGATTTTCCCTATTTACGTGATTTGATCATGGACCATGACATTATGGCCGATGTCAGTGAAACATCTACGGTTTGGAGTAACTTGCTCCATTTATATAACAGCACGATGACTGCTCTGGAAAATGCTACCTTGGCAACAGGTAAAAAACCATTTTTGGGGTGTCATATCAGCCACAGCTATCATACCGGAACCAGTCTCTATTTTACTTTTGGATGCCAACAAATACCAGGGAAAGAACTGGAACAGTATCTGTATATTAAAAAAGCTGCTGAAGATGCTTTTTTAAATAATGGAGGTACTTTGTCCCATCATCATGCTGTTGGATTTGAACACCTTCCCTGGGTGGAACGCGACATCTCATCGACTGGAATTAAAGCTGTTGAATCGTTAAAAAAGGGCTTGGACCCCAACAGCATTATGAATCCCGGCAAGATTCTTCCAAATGGCTTGACCTTGATGGACTGGGGACTGTCCGACGCTAAAATCAGTGAGTTTGACAATGCTGGTTCACATCTAGCTCAATAAAAATAGATTTGCGAGATGGGTTGTCACCATCCTCTGGCCAGCATGGCGGTCATAGGCTCACGATCGGTAGCTGTTGGCGGTGTTATTGACAATGCACTGATTTCATCACGCGAATCTTTGGTCAGATCAATAGCCAGACATCCAAGTGAATCATTTAATTGATCCAGATTTCTGGCACCAATAATAGGACAGGTAACCAGTGGATGACTTTTTACCCAGGCTACTGCCAGAGCTGCTGGTGAATAGGCATTTTCATGAGCATAAGCAATGAAGCGGCGCGTAATTGCTTTATACACATCAGCTTCATAACGCTGACGATACATCTCTACTTCATTTAAGCGGCCAGATGATTTTTCATCTTTCAAGTATTTGCCCGTTAACATGCCAGCACCAATCGCATTATAGGGAATGACTGCCAGCTTTTCCTCTGCTGCCATGGGCAATATTTCAACTTCAACTTGTCGTTTTAACAAGCTGTACATCGGTTGTACCGCCACAATCGGAGCAAGTTGATGTGCTTCAGCCACAGCTATAGCTTTCATGGTTTGCCAGGCCGAAAAATTGGACACGGCACAGTACATTACCTTGCCTTGCTCTATCAAGGTATTAACCGCGTGCATGGATTGAATAATATCCGCGGTTTCATCCCAATGATGCAGATAAAGAATATCTATATAATCTGTTTGAAAACGTTTCAGGGACTTTTCAACAGATTGAATCAAGTTTCTACGAGATAGACCTTGATCATTCATGCCTCCACCGGCAGGAAAGAAAACTTTGGTTGTCAATATGAGTTCATTCCGATGGGGAGCAATCCAGCGACCAACTATTTCTTCTGTGACACCTTTGTTGTAATTATGCGCTGAATCAAAAAAATTTATACCTTGATCAAAAGCGTGCCCCATGAGAGCACGTGACATCATTTCATCTGCTTCGTTACCAAATGTCATGGTTCCAAGGCAGACTTCCGAGACTTTCAGGCCTGTTTTGCCAAGTTGAACATATCTCAAATGAATTATCCTTTTTCAGGTTATGCTTAAGCGGTAAAGAATTGGTATGCTAAAATGATGTTATCCATTGTACCTCTGAGCTCTGTGACTTTCAATACTAAATGATGCGAAATTTCCAATTTCAGTAGTCTCTTAGCAAGCATGGTAAGGATGCTAATCAATACATTGGAAAACAATAAAAAATCAGGATTTACCTTAAATTTTCATGAAAGCTAATTTGTATCGTTCGCTGTCATTATGTTAGAATTTCCAATTGTGGGATGCTAGTTTGGCAAATTTAGAGTTAAAACTACCAATTATATTAAATGGTGATATTTTCATTATTAAATGGTTTCTTTTACACTCTAAAAATACAGGCTGGCATGCTGTTTTTATTTATAGAATCAATTTAGTTTTCTTGTATTGGCAAGCATCCAGGTGCCTTGCTTACACTTGAGATATTAAATTAAACCTTAGTACAAATTATTCGCATAGTATTTGCATGGTTATTGTTCTCATACATTATGTATTTTAAGCGAATAACTTCATGTACTGCTTTGTCAACAAACAGAAATCTACTGTACCGTATATGAAAAAATCATCACATTTGTCAGAATTATATTGGAATTTCTATAAATCCAAACGGCTTGTTGCAATTCCCATAGGAATAACTTTCGATCGGTTTTCCTCTCTTCGAGATAATTTTATTTCTATGCAACAGCAGTTTTTTCTGAATGATACCAAGATAGGTTTGGCACAATGTGTATTTGATGGAGACACATATGTCTCAGGTCTCACCGGTGCTGCCATTAAGAAAATGGTGAAATCACTGGCTAATAAACCGGAAGATTTTGGGCCTGAACCACCATCCAGCGGTCAACCGGCTCTATTGTAGGCAGACTGCATCAGGAGTGCCGGACTACTATTTATGTTTGAAAATTTAACGAAAAAACTGGATTCCGTCTTCAAAAATTTGCGTGGTCAAGGTCGTTTGACTGAAGCAAATATGAAAGACGGATTACAAGAAATCCGTGTTGCGTTACTCGAAGCAGACGTCAATTTTAAAGTAGTGAAGCAATTCATTGCTGATGTGCAGGAGAAAGCGCTTGGACAGGAAGTACTTCAGAGTATAAATCCTGGCCAACAACTCATCAAGATTGTACACGATGAGCTTATTTCGCTCATGGGTGAAAACCATGTGCCGTTGGTTAAAGCTGACAAGCCACCAACAATAATGATGATGGTTGGTCTGCAAGGACAAGGTAAAACGACGACAGCAGGCAAACTTGCATTAATGCTGCGCAAAAAAGGGCACAAACCCCTATTGGTTGGTGCGGACGTATATCGCCCGGCAGCCATAAAGCAATTAGAATTGGTTGCAAAGCAGGCCGAAGTCGAGTTTTTCAGTCTGGGTGAACATGCCAATCCTGTTGACATCAGTCTGATGGCAGGTGGTGAGGCGAGCATGCGAGGTTGTGACGTTATCATTATTGATACCGCTGGCCGATTGCATGTCGATGCAGATATGATGATGGAGGTGCGGCAAATTGCCAACCAGGTAACGCCGCACGAAATACTTTTTGTTGCTAACGCAATGACCGGTCAGGATGCGGTGAATTCCGCACGACAATTTCACGATACCTTGCCACTGACAGGTGTCGTGCTGACACAAATGGATGGTGATGCACGAGGTGGTGCCGCTATCAGCTTGATTCAAGTAACCGGTTGCCCGATTAAATATGTCGGTATGGGTGAAAAACTTGAGGCGCTGGAAGCATTTCACCCCCGGCGGATGGCCGACCAGATATTAGGAATGGGCGACATTGTGTCGCTGGTTGAAAAAGCGCAGGAGGTGGTGGATAAAGACCAGGCGGTCAAGTTCCAGGAGAAGGTTCGCAAGGCCAATTGGGACTTGGAAGATTTCCTGCAACAAATGCAGCAAATCAAGAAAATGGGTTCGATGGGTGATCTCATATCCAAAATACCTGGAATGGGAAAAATGCTGCCCAAAGGGACAGATATGGCAGAGGATGAGTTAAAATATACTGAAGCCATTATTTTGTCGATGACGCAGCAAGAACGCAGAATGCCCCAGATAATTAATGGAAACCGTCGGCGTCGTATAGCTTATGGAAGCGGAACCACAGTACAAGATGTCAATGCTTTATTAAAAGATTTTAACAAAATGAAGCAAATGATGAAACAGATGATGAAGGGGATGAAGAGTGCTAAAGGACGCAAGATGATGAAAGGGATGAAACCACCACCGGGCTTACCTCCAGGTTTAGGGTAAGGTCTATGGAGATATTTCCTATTTATATGTTGGACTGTTCGTTAGTTGCTTTATAACAACACCTGTTGTTAGATACGATAATTTATCATTTTGATGGCCCTTGATACGGGCTATCTGACTTTGATTAACCAAATGTACTTACATGATATGTCAAGTTTTAATTGACTGTAACAAAGGAAGAAACAGAGGATACCAATGGCGACAGCAATTCGCATGAAACGGGGTGGACGCACCCACGAGCCATATTACCGTATAGTGGTAATAGATTCACGAAATCGTAACCGAGGTCTGGAAATTGATACGTTGGGTGTTTACCATCCATGTGCACGGCCAGAACCAGTTTCCGAGGTCGACGTTGCAAAAGCATTAGAATGGCTTCGTAAAGGGGCGCAACCTTCAGATACTGCACGCAGTGTACTGCGCAAACTGGGTGTCATGAAGCATTTTCATGATGATACTATGCCTGAAACTGAAGAATTGGTTGCGAAAGTTACTGGAGGTGTTGTTGAAGATAAGGGCTATAACGCGCCAATTCCCAAAAAGGATGAAGTCGTAGAATCTGTGGTAGAAGACACTGCCCCAGTAGAAGCTGAAGCTCCTGATACCACAGAATCAGAAGCTACCGAAGAAACAAAGACCGAAGAATAAAGCCACATGAAAGAATTAATTGAGTTGATTGCCCACAATCTGGTAGCACATCCAGAAGCAGTGGAGGTCACTGAATCCGAGTTAAATGGTGAGCAAGTTTATTCTTTGCGTGTACATCAGGAAGACATGGGACGTATCATCGGCAAGAGCGGTAGAACTGCCAAGGCGATTCGACAATTGGTCAGTTCCTCAGCTTCAAAAAACAATATTCAGGTTGTACTTGAAATTGTTGAGTGATGCAACGTGATGAGTCACTGTTTAATATGATACCCAAAGACCTGAAGTTAATTGGTATCGTTCGATCAGTGAATACTCCAAAACGAGAACTACGCTTGAAGACCGATCTGAGCATAGATGAAGTTGATGCTATAATACCGTCAGGTCATGTTGACAAGGTCTGGATATCAATTTCAGGTGCTCTTGATGTTAAGCAATGCCTTGTTGAACAAGCTGAAAATGTTAATGGTGAGCTGTTACTCCGACTGAGTCCAGGTATATCACGTGATCTTGTTGGTCGCATGCGTAAATGCAATGTATACTTTAAAGATTCTCCAACCGTGGACAACGATTGGAGGCCAAAAAGCGTTAAGAACTATCTGGGTATGGTCGTTCACCAATCAAATGGTTCATTGCTCGGTGTTGTTGTTGAGGTGTTGGAATCGCCAGCACATCCCGTTCTGGTTATAGAACTGGAAAACACGAATCGACTGTTGTTGCCATGTGTAAGCGAAGTACTACTTGGTGTAGATTTTCAAAAACGAACACTGAACGTAGTAAATGACCTTACACCCTATGCCGTATTTGAATGATTGACAGAATCGTCCGGGTGAAATAATGCGGATTGATATATTAACGTTATTTCCCGAAATTATCCGCAATGTCGTGGGTGTTAGCTTACTTGGTAAAGCTTTAGATAAAGGTATGCTGGAAGTACATGCACACGACATACGAGCTTTTACCCGCGACAAGCATCGTACTGTTGATGATACACCTTACGGTGGTGGAGCGGGCATGGTCATGCAGTGTGATCCGATTTTTGCGGCTGTAGCACAATTACAGTCGCTTAATTCATTGAATCATGTCATCTTGTTGAGTCCAAGGGGCAAGCGTTTGAATCAGGAACTGGTGCGACGCCTTTCAGAAGCACCGGACTTGGTCTTACTATGCGCGCGTTATGAAGGAGTCGATGAGCGAGTTTCTACCGGATTGGTAACCGAAGAAATATCTATCGGTGATTATGTGCTCAGCGGTGGCGAGCTACCTGCGCTGGTTTTAGTGGAAGCAATCAGCCGGATGCTGCCAGGAGTTATAGGTGATTGGGAATCTGTCGAAACGGATTCCTTTTATGATGGCATATTGGGGCCACCCCAATATACCCGACCTGTTGAATTCCAGGGATTAAAGGTCCCTGATGTTTTAATGAATGGTAATCACGCGGCAATACGCCGCTGGAGACGTAAGGAGGCGTTACGGGCAACTTTATTGCGTAGGCCGGACCTCCTTAATGTCGAAGCACGAATTAAATTAAGTGACACAGATCAGCAATTACTCGCCGAAGTCGAAGCGGAAGTACCGATTACGGAGAGGGAGAAACAAACATGAATATGGTAGAAGAATACAGCAAGCAATTTTTGAAAGCATCTGATAAGACTCCCAAATTTAATATAGGTGACACCGTACGTGTTCACTTCCGTATTGTTGAGGGTGAAAAAGAAAGAGTCCAGGTTTTCGAAGGTGTAGTTATTGGACGCAAAGGTAGTGAATCTCCCAATGCGACCTTTACGGTACGGCGTGTAGCATTTAATGAAGGTGTTGAGCGTGTATTTCCACTACACTCACCGCGTATCGAAAAAGTGGAAGTTACGCGTGAAGGTACTGTTCGACGCGCCAAGTTGTACTACCTTCGTGAACGCATAGGTAAGGCTGCTCGTGTTAAGGCAAAAATGCGTTCCTAGTGTTTCGCATTTAGAACGATCACCAGTTTTAATCAGTGAATGATACAAGGTAAAATCCATACTTCCCAGGGACGGCTTCAAAGACGTCCCTTTTTTCATTTCCTGTGTGAAATTTAGTGTGGTGAAATTAGTGTGGTGAAATTGCTATAAAATCTCAAAATTTTCGTTTATATTATTGTGTATTCAGCGTTGCATGAGTACGCATCACAGATTATATTGCGTTACTGGTTGCATCTCCTGTAGCCTGTAATCTGCATAATAATCTGTTTTAAAAAACATCAAATAATCGAACTCGAAGTTACCATTAAAATGTTTAGCATAATCGCGTAGGCTTCAGATCAGTCAACCGGTAAAAAATTTGTTGAAAGTTTTGAATTAAACATGGAGTATGCTGACAACCATCCTGTAGATTGTATCAAATCTCTGTGGCCAGGGTTCAAAATGGGGATATCTCACATCCTGGAACAAGAGACACTTGCTACCATGTTAATAGAAGAGATTAAGGCGCATACTTCCGGTTTTATGTGCATAGCTGGTGTAGATGAAGTAGGACGTGGACCGCTCGCAGGACCGATTGTTGCCGCAGCAGTAGTTCTTAAAGAACCGGTTATCGGGTTGAATGATTCCAAGAAACTCTCAGCCATTGAGCGGGAGCGGTTGTATGATGTTTTGGCATGTGGTCCGCATGATATTGCGTTTGCTATCATCCAAGCTGAAGAGATTGACGCATCTGGGTTGCAAACCGCTAATTATCAAGTGATGCTTCAGGCGGTTATGTCTCTCAGGCAACAGCCGGATTGTGTTTTAGTCGATGGTTTCAGTATACCCGGCCTGACATTACCGCAGGTACGTCTGATAAAGGGAGACGCACGCTCTTTGTCCATTGCCGCGGCTAGTATTGTTGCCAAGGTGGTGCGAGACAGATTGATGATGAATTACGACGTAAAATATCCTGGATATGGCTTTGCTACTCACAAGGGGTATGGAACGAAAAAACATTTGGAAGCATTAGAAAAACTGGGGCCTTGTGCAATACACCGTAAATCATTTGCGCCATTGGCAACGTTTCACAAGCAAACGGATTTATTTGACACTTTATGAACAGAATTGAAACTGACGCGATGTCCGGGCATGTCCTATCTACAGGCAAAGAGAAAATGCGTATGACTAGTTCCTTTATTATAACTTGCATTATGTTATCAAGCATGGCTGGGTGTGCTTCAACAAGTGATAGTCTGGCTGAGTTCTTTAATTACTCTCCTCAATGGGGAAAAATTGATGTACCCTCGTCAGAAGCTAAAGCAATTTCACATTACTTGACTTCCATAGTGTATGAGCGTGAGGGTGACCATGCACGAGCCGTAGCAGAATTGGAAAAAGTGCCTGAGCTTGATCCAAAGGCTGTAACGCCAACGATGCGAATTATACGTGGGTATCTGCGGCAGCAGGAATATGAGCAAGCCGTTGTAATGGCAGAACGAGCGGTGGAACAGGCTCCTGAACGGGCTAATTTGTGGATTGTGCTCGGCGAAATTTACCACCAATTGGAACGATATGATGATGCCGTTGCTGCTTTTCAGAAAGCTATTGAGTTAAATCCAGATAATATTCTTGGATATGGTGCCCTGGTTGAACTGCAGGAAAGCATCAATGATCTGGTTGCAGCCATTGACATTTATGACCGGCTCATCCAGATGAATCCAAACTCCGCAGGTTTATTCTACCAACTAGCTATCAACTTCATTCGTATTGATGACAGTGAAGCAGCCCAAATCGCCTTACGCCGCGCACTCGAACTGAATCCACACTTGACTCGAGCCCGTTTTCTGTTGGGTACATTGTACCTGGAAGCAGACAGACGCCTGGAAAGTGTGGCCCAATTGGAACATTATATCCGCACACGCCCGGACGATTTACAAGCACAGGAAAATCTCGCCGGTGCTTTAACCCGAATGGGTGACTATGATGATGCATTAGCGCAGTACGAACGCCTGTTCGTCAGTGAGACAGCAGAAATGCATCATTACTTGCATGCAATGTATATCCATTTGCTGGCTGATCAGCCACACGAAGTACTGGAAATGCACACGCCGGATACTGCCCCACTATTAACAGCCTTATTTCGAATCATTGCTCTGGAAGCCACAGACCAGAATTTTATGTCTGTATTAGAATCCCTGGACACCATGAATGCCAACATCGACCTGGAAACAACAAATTACATCAACAGATTGATATACTTGTTTCACTATGATTTGGCGGGAAAATGGATTCAGGAGCACCTTCAACGATATCATTTAATGGTTGAGAATTCCGAAACTCTGGCCATATTGCGAGCTCGTATCTACATGACTGGTGAAGAGTTCGAAAAAGCCGCAGAACTTTTTGAAAAGGCAATAGAATTATTTGGCGCAAATAAGAGATTTCATTATTATTTAGCCATTTGTTATGAAGAGTTGGAAGATTTTGAGCAGACGGAAAAACACCTGAAAGCATATTTGACCCTGGACCCGGATGACCCGGATATCCTCAATTTCCTGGGTTATTTATATGCGGATAATGATATCCATCTTGACGAAGCACTGCTACTCTTGGAACAGGCTTTGGATCAAGACCCGAACAATGGCTATTATCTGGACAGCTTGGGCTGGATTTATTACCGCATGGGGGACGCCGAAAAGGCAATCGATCTTATTCAGAAGGCTATATATAATATGGATTCGGATGATGCTGTGTTACGTGATCATCTCGGTGATGCTTATTACCTCAAAGGAGATATTAAACGAGCATTGGCAGAATGGGACCGTGCATATCGTCTTGACCCGACTTTGGAAAGTGTCAAGGAAAAGCTCGAGCAACACCGTGGTTCGGTAGATACACCTTGATTAACATAAATGCCCTTCCACTAATTAAGCAGGACAATTATTTTTCTCCGCAAGAAACCATTAGGCATGAAGATCAATAGCCACGCCATCTTACACAACACACACCCTCCTTCTCACCCACTCCGTCATTTCTACGAATAGGCGTATCTTATCTATTGATGTACTGAGCTCGACAAGGCAGAATAGATTTCTCGGAGGTAATAATGGGCCTGCTGATGTGACTGTCAAAATATTGATATATCCTTATTGGTAATATAGTAGCAGATATAAATAGTTATCCCCATCTATTCAATATAAATACTCAAGTTCTCAAACAAA
>CAZIDP010000074.1:0-17583 GCA_964537975.1 uncultured Nitrospirales bacterium
AATCGGGCAATGGTTTTAAATTAAATTGGCTCATCATGACACACTCTTATCCCTTGTATTTTTTATGTTATCGGTGTTTTAGTACGCTTTCACGTTTGAAAATGAGGAAAAAAAAACGGCGGGAATCCCCTCAGAAATAACGCAGTTTACAAGGGCTATTCTACAGGAATGCCGCTTTGATCCGCAATGTTATCCAAGCCGTCTTCCTGTCATACCACCCTGTTTCCTGCTTGCGCAACGACATTATTTCAGAGAATTATTATACTCTGCCAGGAATTGGAATATACGCTTGTCTTCCGCCTTCGCGTTCCAGACATACAGTTGCTCATGACAGTCATACGTCCAGAAACAATACCCGGCGAATCCTTTCTCAAACAAGCGCGGCAAGACCACCTCAATCATTTCTGCTGCCGGATTGAACTCTGGCCAGAATGGTTTGACCGCGCCAAACTCACCCACGAAAAGCGGCTTGTTCAACGAGTCACATATTTCCAGTACTCGATCAAATTCAATACTATCCAGGTGTGCCTCAAGGGCATCGATCGATTCCGGGTATAAATGAATGTCTACAAACGATAAATTCGACTGTGCCAGGGCTTTTGGTCGCAAGGGATATCGGGGATCACCATACGGCGTGCTTCGAGGGGCACCCGGGCCATTCGGCCTTCCAGAAGCACGGTAGGTAAATACACTGGATGTCACCAACGCTTCCGGGTCTACTTCTTGAATGGCTTCTACAGAAGCATTCGCCCAAAGGATGGTGCAATGGTCCAGTAGTGCCTGTAATTCATCTTCATCGGTCACATCAAAGACTCTACCATCAGGGGCTACGAACACGCCTTCCGTATTAACGATGGGAGCCTCGTTCACCCGTAATTCTGATTCGTTTTCCAGTTCATACGCAAAAACTGTGGAGAGCAATCCCGGATCGCGGTCTCGGATGGCTCGCACAAGGTCGCCCCAAAAATGGCGCATAGCCTCAAAATACGCTGTGCTCATGTAACGCATGTTATTTGGCCCGGGGACAATTCCTTCATTGAAACTGCTTTCCCAGTCGGACAATGCGGCACCATACGGACCCGTCGGCAAGACATACCGACGCTCGAGGATGACATAGACACCATGCTTCCGTGCCCTGCGCAGGTAGTCTTCCAGATTATCGAGAAAAGCCGAAGAAATACCGCCTTCATCGAAAACACCTTCAAAGCCCAGGAAAGTACGCACCACATTGAATCCATGATCAGCAAGATCGGAAAACATCTCTTCAATCGCCAATGGCTGATAGAATCCTGGAGTGTGGACATAATGGGTGCCATTGTTGCGGATACGCACATACTGAAACCCCCGGGGAATGAACGGTTCTCCTGTTGCGGCAACCACAAACCCGCCATTCTGTGTGGTGATGCGTGGCAAAGAGCTGGAGTTATCTGCCCCGGCATCCGAATGTCCCATAAGCATTCCCACACACAACACAGAAAACACTATGGAAATCATAAATACCCCCCTGTCTGCAACTTTGTACTCGCTGCTTAATTGTTATTTGGCACATTGACTCAAATCACTGCTCATTGAAAAGCTTTTTTAAAAAGGAAGCAAAGCTACCGTAATAAAATTACAGGAACCTGGTTATCAACAACCAGGCAATAACCACAAATGGCAGCCATCGACCAACGATATATATGCGCAATTCCCAATAGCGTGTGTGGGTGCCTAGCGCGTGTCGTAACCGTTTGGGTGGTACGAACCAGCAGAAGAATCCTGCCCCGAAAATTCCAGAAAACAGCACGACTTGCGTACCAACCATCTGATCGATCCAATCGAGAAAAGGCATGCCACCAATAGATAGCTCCACTGGCGTAAAGCTTAGCGCTGAGGGAATCCCCAGCAACAACATCAACCCGGCAACGATCAGCACGCTTTTCGTGTTGCTCAAACGGAACTCCTCTGCCACTGCGCTGACAATCACCTTGAGTCCTGCAAGACTGGAACTGAAGGCTGCCAGGAAAAACAAGCTGAAAAATGCAATGGCAACTGGAAAGCCCCAGGCCAGGTTTTCAAAGACCCGTGGCAGCGTTGTGAATGCGAGCTGACTGCCTTCACCTGGGTCTAGGCCATAACTGAAAACAAATGGGAATATCATCCATCCGGCAAGCAACGCAATACAGGTTTCCGTAATACCGACGATTATGCAGGCACGTGGTACGTGCGCTTTTTGGGGAATATAGCTTCCATACGTTACGAGATAGCCTTGCCCCAGGGCCAGCGTATAAAAACCTTGACCGAAAGCCATTACCCACAATTTGGGTTCGCGCCAGGCACTGAAATCAGCATACAGCAAAAACGCCTTTGCTTCTTCCCAGCCTTCCATCCGGCTTGCGGTTAGTACTAACCCGACAACCACCAGAATCAGTAGTGGCATCAGGAATTTTGAAAATGTTTCGATTGCACGGATTCCCCGAATCAGCACGATAGCACCCAGGGCTACAATCGCGAAAAAGAAATAGACAGAAGCATATCCACTGGAAAACGAGCTGAATGGTTGGAGATCACCTCGTATGGCATCAACAGAATACCCTAGTGTCCAGCCAGTAATCACAAGGTAATAACTGGTGATTAAAATTGTCAATCCTACAATAAACCAGCCATACCAGACACCAAACTTATTCACTTGACGATAGGTATGGACTGTGTTGCCCTGGGCCAGCCTTCCCGCTGCCACTTCCAGATACATAATGGGCATACACACAATAAACAACGCCAGTAAATAGGCCAGAATAAAAGCAGCACCACCAAATTCGCCTACCATATATGGGAAACGCCATAAATTTCCTAACCCGACCGCTGCTGCCGACATCGAAAATACAAACGCAGGCTCTGACGACCACTGTGCCCTTTCCTTAACCGTTTCGCTTCCGGGATATTCAGTTTTGGTAGATGTTATTTTAGCCATAAAAAGTGTTGTTACCCTTTAAGCTTATTTAGATAACCATTCACTGCTGATTAAGCATCAAATAGTTGATTTTCGTCTGACATTTTATCAAACTCCTCTAATTAACATGATTGCATTAGAGGATAACATGAATGTCATTGCTAGGCCCAAAAGCCTGAAAAATTAATTTGCTTCATATTAAACCATCACCTTTGGGTACCTACCTGCGAGGGCATGCCTTTTTCGTCATTCCCTTGAAGAAGGGAACCCAATAAGGGATGTTGCTTTGTTCGCGCTTCGAACTCGTCTGGTTACCCACCTGCGTGGGCATGACGGGTTGGTGTTATAACGTCATCGGTGGGCAATCAAATGGGCGTGGTGTGGTGTACGTACTGTTGCATGTTCTATATCGCGGAGCGATTACAGCGCAGTAGCGCGGGGTAAGGCCCACGACCGCCACCCCGGGACAACACGCTCCCCCCAACACAGCACCCCGGAGGGCGTGCCAGAAAACCCCGGTCGCGCTTCATACTCGTCTGGATATTCGCCTGCGCGAGTATGGCGGTGCGTATTACGGCTTGCTGGCTCAGACATCAACAATACCACTTTGTGCCTGCGTCTGACCGCACAATCTCGCATTTTTCCCATGTTTAGGGTATACTATACCCAATTAATGAGGCAAATTTGTGGGGGCTTTGCGCATTTGGCGTGAAGTCCTTTTTTTAATGAGCGAGGTTTCGGAATGCGTGTTGGATTAATCACCCTGGGATGCGACAAAAATACGGTAGACAATGAATATCTGGCGGGTCTGCTGGAAGGCCACGGGTGTGAAGTTGTTGACAGTGCGGTTGTAGATCTGCAATCGGTAGATGCAGTTGTGGTAACAACGTGTGGCTTCATCGGTGATGCCAAGATGCAATCCGTGGAAACACTGGCCGGGCTGGCGGACAGCAAGCGGGACACCGGTTTCCCGAAGCGGCTGTTTGTGGCAGGTTGCCTGGCCCAGCGCTATGCCGATGATATCCTGGCGGAATTGCCGGAAATCGACGGTCTGGTAGGTGTAGGCCAGTTTGAAGAACTCACCAACCTGATCGTGAACATGCCTGATAACAATGGTCACAACGTGGTTACCAGGCAATTGGTACGCGCAGAACCGACGGTACATGTCGAGCATTTTATGGTACGCAAACACACGAGTGGCAAACCCCACGCGTTTCTGAAGGTTTCCGATGGCTGTAACAATGGTTGCACGTTCTGCTCCATACCAATGATGAAGGGCAAGCACCGTTCTGTCCCGATACCGATTCTATTACAGGAAGCACGATCTCTGTTGGACCAGGGGGTCAGGGAACTGATCCTCGTCGCGCAGGACCTCTCGGCATATGGAAAAGATATCGACCAAGAAACACGCCTGCCCCACTTGCTCAAGGAACTGGCTGCGCTGGAGGGTGACTTCTGGATTCGTTGCATGTATTGTTATCCCGGTGGTATCACGGAAACTTTCCTTGATCTTATAGCGAATGAACCTAAGATTGTCCCCTACCTTGATGTTCCCTTGCAACACCTGGATCGGGGTGTATTGAAGCGCATGAAACGGCCTGCACGTGAAGTAAATACGATAGAACTGGTCAGCCGTCTCCGCGAGCAGATACCGGGTATCGCATTACGTACTTCCATGATCGTAGGATTTCCAGGAGAAACTGAAGAAGAGCATGAGGAAATGCTGGCACAGATGCGCCAATTGCAATTTGACTGGCTGGGCGCGTTCCAGTATTCCCCTGAAGAAGGCACACCTGCTGGTGATGCTCCGGGTCAGATTCCGGATAGGGTGAAGCAGCGGCGCTGGCATCGGGTAATGCAGACCCAGGCGGAGATCACGAAACAAAAGCTTCAGCAGCGAGTCGGACAACAAATGCGGGTGTTGATCGAAGAATACGACGACTTCGATGAACTCTGGATTGGCCGCAGCCCGCTGGAAGCGCCTGAAGTTGACGGCAGCATCCTGATTGAAAGCGAAACAGCCCTTCGCATCGGTGACTTTGCCCTTGTTGACGTACTGGAAGTGCAAGACGACTACGATCTGCTTACCCGTGCCATACCGTAATTCAGTACAGCATTATATTCCGGGGCAAAAGCCGTCTTCCGTAGGCGGTTCCATGTCCACGCAGACGTGATAACCACCGGAATTGTAAAATTGAATCCAGCGCAACAACTCGGGCATGGAAATGTGCCAGGCAGGCGCACGGGTATCCGCCGGATGCGGAGCACATGCCGTTTGATCCCCCGCCAGTGTTGTATACCCATCTTCCGATGTCGCGTCACAAAAGTAAACACCGGCATTGTAGAGTTGCACTGCCCGTAACAGCCTGTCCAGTTCCACGGAAAATTGACTGATCAGCAGGTCCGGGTTTATCTGGAACAGGTAATTGAAGCGACGGTTGGGAGCGGCGTCACCACTGATACTGAACTGCATGATATCATCTTCTGCCTGTATATTGTCAGCCCATTTGAACTCGAAGCTGGTGTCCAGTTCCGGCAACAGATTGCGTGGTATACGAAGCATCAGCTTGTTGCCCGTTACCACATACCGCACTTCACCTACATCTTCCCAGTTCCAGCCATGTGCCGTGCGTTGCAGCATGGTGCGTCCCTCATCCAGCACATACCGGTTCACAACATAGTTATAACCGTGCCAGCCGGAGTCAGCGTCTCGATCGATGTTTATAAACAGTAACATCCAGTTACTATCGGTATATGGTGTGATATCGTCTGCGCATTCAGCATAAAAGTGTACATGTTGGTTATCAACCGCCACCTTGAGCGTCACAAAGTCATTTCTACCGGTCTCGTTGATATACGGCCCGACATTGTTCCAACCCGGATTGTTCCTGTGTTCAATATCGTTCACATGATCGTAAAATGCCGGATCAACTTCTTCCCATTGCTCGAAACCTGCTTCAAGATTTATATTGTACAATTGTTCAGCGACAGGAATTTCCCGTGCTCCTTTGTAACGCCGTATCAAATCTACCATCTGGTAATACTGGGTATCCGTATATCCGCCTTTCATGGGTTCAATATCCCGGTTGAACTCGATGCTCCAGCAATCCACGAAACGGGTATTGCCCTGCTCATCTTCAAAGCGCTGTGCCACCCATTCATTCCAACCGGTGATGAATATCAACTGTGGGTCAAAATCCAAGGCACGCTCAAACTGTTCCGCGAAGTTATGTCCCTGAAAATCCCAGGCTGCTTCCGGAGGCTGTTGTCCGTTGTGATAACTCTTGCCATGCGCGGTTGGGTAGCTCATGTAGGTTTCCTGTTGCGCGGTGGATACCGACATGAATTCCAAAGCACCTACCGCATTGTATCCGGGGTCTTGCGGATAATGCTGGAGGAACGACCAGGTATTTGGCTCGGTTATGCGGCGCAATCCCCACATATTGCGAAACGTAAAGAAGGAGGCCACCTCCTGATCATACGGAAGCGGGTCCGGCATAGCTGATGAACTGACCCGAATCATCAGGGGTTTGCCGTCCCAATAAAACCAGTGGTGCGAATAAAGCCCAGGTTTATACAATTCTTCATAAATATTCTGGATAATGGCCAGGTGGGAGAAAAAGGCAATTTTGGGTGTTTTTCCTCCTTCTTCGCGTATCTCATCCATCACCCTGAGCAATGTCATATATTCATTGGTATACAAAACCGCATTGGTCACATCAAAAAATAACGCGTCCACACCGGCATCCGTAAGCATGTGGATATGACGGCGGATGACATATTCATCCGCGCTGAGGTAATATCCAACTTCCGGCTCACCCCACCAGTGAAAACTGTGCAATGGCCCCCACTGTGGATTCTCGGGGTTTGCTTCCCGGATACGGGTCATGTCGTGCGGCCCCAACGTAGCATGGTGTCCCAACCAGAGAAAGTAAAACATCGCCACATAGCGGTCCTCCCGTGCCGGACCAGTTTCCACATAGGTCGACAATGTTCGGTCGATCTGGTCTGTAGCCACCCAGGTATCACTCATCAGGTCACGTGGCTGTGCCAATGCATCATGAGAAAAAAGAAACATCCCTGCTATCAATACCAATACATAAAACATAAAACCAGTAGATTTTTTCATTACGATACTCCATACTACGTGCGAAAGAACAGATACATTATACCGTTACGTCTTCAAGAACGGCGCCTGTCTCCTCAGCAAATGCAACCAGCAGTTGATGTAATTCTTTGACGATATCGAGGTGGTCTTCCGCTATGTTGAACAGTTCGGCGATATCTCTTTCCAGATGAAACAGTTCAATGTTGCCCTCCGCGATACGCAGTTTCCAGGGGCCTTTTCGTACAGCCTGAAGATATTCATTCCCCAGGTAGAAGTACAAATCTGAGGGGGTCTGCTCGGTGGCACCGGTGATCAGTGGCCACAGATCATTGCCATCCATAGGCCGATCATTCGGTACTTCCGCACCACAAATCCCGGTAATGGTCGGAAAGATGTCCAGAGAATTGGCCTGATCCCGGATAATACGCCCCGTGGGAATCTTGCCTGGCCACCAGGCTATGGCAGGTACACGCTGTCCACCTTCATAGGTTGTACCTTTGGCTCCTCGGAAAGGACCGGGTGATCCTGCATGCCAGAGTTCATTTCCACCTTGTACCATACGCGACGGCATATTAATCCACGGGCCGTTGTCACTCAACCAGAGAACAAGGGTATTGTCGGCAACCCCGACAGCATGCAATGCCTTCACGACTTCGCCCGCGCTCCAATCGAGTTCTTCAATTACATCCCCGTAAAAATCGGCCCTGGACTTTCCACGAAAGTGATCGGCTGCAAGTGGCAGATGTGGCATAGCGTAGGCCAGATAGAGAAAGAACGGATTGTCTGCATTTTCATGTATAAAATGTACTGCTTCCTCGGTATACCGGGTCGTTATCAGGCTCTGGTCTTCAATCAGCTCAATAGGTTCTGTGTCCCGATACAGTTCCAGGGGCTTTTCCGTCTCTACCCAGGGAGGTATCATATCGTTGCTGTAAAGCAACCCGAAATAGGAATCAAATCCATGCGCTGTTGGCATAAATTCTGGCTCTGCATGTCCAAGATGCCATTTCCCCACGCACTTGGTGCGGTACCCCGTATTCTTCAATGCTCTGGCTATGGTAATTTCATCGGGAGCCAAGCCTCCGGGAGAATCTGGCCCAAGTACCCGCACCACCGGTCCCAGGCGTATGGGATAACGACCGGTCAGCAAGGCCGCGCGGGAAGGTGTGCAACTCGGTGGAACATAAAACGAAGTGAAACGCGCACCTTCGGCAGCCATACTGTCCAGATTGGGTGTCTGGATGGTGGGGTGCCCATAACACCCCAAATCGCCATATCCGGCATCGTCTGCAAACATGATGACTACATTGGGTTTCTTCATATCAGACATGGCATTGACTCCCCGTTTGGTCACGGCCATTCCGGCCAATACCGCGGCTACTGCGGTTGCTGTTCCTGCCAGGAATTGTCGTCGGGTTTGTACCATTGTTGCTTACCTCTTTTGTTGTTTGCCATGCAGGTGGCTTAGCTGTTGACATCCAGAATGACAGATAAGCATTGAAAATTCAAGAGACCGCGCTAAGCAGTTCCCGGGCACTTGATTCTGAGGTGCAGTTCACCGTGGCAAGTACACGCCCAGACGGAAAATCATGAAACACTTGCCGCACGCTATTCGGATCATCAAATGACTGTAATACAAGCAGCTTGTCTGCTTCCAGTATCTTTTCATAGACCGGATAATAAGACGGGTCTTCACAAGGCGGATTCCCGGCGCCAGGCACCCATTGGATACCACACAGCTTCGGCATGGCCAGCATCATATCCAGATGCGGAAGCTGACCGGGACCATCAAGGTGAAACAGGGGATAGGTTATTTTTTCTGCCTGCCTTTGCAGTGATGGCAGTACAAATCGTTCGAAATCACGGGGTGAAATCATGGCACAATAATCCGACTGAAGGGGGTACCACTGCTCCGCGCACCACAAACCCATCCAGGCGGATGTGCCCTGTTCCTGCCAGTGGGTCAATTCGTTGATGGTGTCGTAAACCGTATGCCAGGCATCTTCAATCCAGCCATGTTGCGCTTCGATTCTCTCAGCATCAGTAAACATGTCCATCAGCAAAGTCTGGGTGCCCCGGAAAGACGCGAGCACATCATGGATACCACCGAGACTGGCTGTGGAAACAATAAACTTGCTTGGCGCCGCACTGGCTGCCAAAGCGGCGATTTCACGTGTATAAGCCCACCAGGAATTCTCTTCCTTTAATGCCATTTGCTCGATGGCTTCCCATTCCAATTCCTGCTCAAACCAGGCCGTCTGTGTAGCCGCGTCATAGGAGAGGTAACCACTGATTTGGGCTGCCAGGGCCACCGGGCCGATATTCAGTCGAAGATGGGGATAGGCGACACCACCAAAGAAAGTATGCGCGGCCCAGTTTACAAATATTGTGATAGCTTCTTGTGGATTGTCACGATAATGCAGAAATTCCCAGGCAGTATAAGGCCGAATTGCGGGTGCCCCGTCCCTGGGCGCGGTTACCTGTAACAGGGGCCGCGACGCGTTCCCGGCCCACCATTGCGTCATTAACGTTTTGGTTGCTTCCCATTCCGATTTGAACAGCATGGTACCCCCTGATGAATTATGTTTGTTATTACAGGTTACCTGTGATCAATTGCCATCATATTGAATTACGGCCACACCATAGGCAGGTAATGAAATCAATTGTTCGGTAGCTTCTCCATTTAAAAGATTTTTGCCGCACTGTGGAAGCCTGCACACTCCCGGTTTACCATCCAATTCTACGAGCACAGCACCTTCACCTGCGGAGCCACTCCGTGGCGCGCACAGTACATTACTGTCACCTGATGCTACGGTGCTGACATCCGCTTCTATTGACAGTTGACTGATCAAGGCAAAAAGCGCTGCTTCATCTGGCTGGGTTCCCAGCAAAACAATCCTGCCCTTACCCATCGACCGGGTGACCACCGCGGCCAATCCATCCAGTTCGTTTTCCGTGTACCAGGCCAGGGCTTCGCCACCACGAAGTTCAAATGCATCGTGTGCCAGAGCACCTTCTGACAGGGTTCCGTCAGTCCAGCGTTGTTTGAAACTTCGGGGATAACCCGGGAACTGGTAGGGACTGTATACTTCCAGCCAGTCTTCGAGAACGCCAAAAGGCGCGTGACGATATTTTGCACAGTCCGCATTCCGTATATCGGTAAGTGGCCCGGCAATCCATATACCTCCCTGCTCAATCCATTGTTGCAGCCGTGCTTTCAAATCATAGGCCTCCAGGGTGGGAAGCATGGGACTCAGCAGCAGTTTGTATTTTGTCAGGTCTGTCTGCGCGCCAATCACATCAGGACGATAATGCCTGCGGATAAGCGGGTGATACCAACGCTGCATGAGTTCCCCGGTGTAATTAAAGTCCGGTTTTAGAGACTGGTTCTTCAAAATCAGGTGTGAGATATGATTGAAATGTAAAGCCAGACCGCTATTCACCGGATTGGTATTGTTCAGAAATGAAGCGGCAGCTTTATACCCGCGTGACACCTCCTGCACTTCTCCGAAGATGTGCATGGGGCGTCCCTGACTGCTTACAACACTGCCATGCATCAGTTCCTGACCTGCCCAATGGGTTCGCCAAAGCCAGAAAAGGTTGGCTTCACCCCCCAACGCGATGGGCAGCCAACTGTTTGCCCGACAAAAACCTGGCTCACTGTAGCCCGATGTGACCACATTACCTGCCCAGCACGTGGCAGTCTCTGTATTCCAGAATGGCTGTTCCTTGATTGGTCTCATATGGTCCATCCAGAAGGCCGCATTACGAAAACCTTCCCGGAAGTCGTAATGATTGTACTGCACAATATCCAGCGACTCATTCATTTCGTAATGGTCGATCTCCGGGAACGGCATCATGTCTGTGCCGATAGGGTGCTTTGTCTTGGCATGCAGTATTTCTGCCTGTTCATTCACAAAGTCGATGTATGACTTTGAATTGAACTCTTCCCAGGCAGTCAACAAAGCAGGATGGTGCCAAACGACACTATCAGGCAATTGCAATTGATCAAAGTCATCATAATGCTGGCTCCAGAGTTGTGTACACCAGGCCTTGTTCAATGCATCAATCGTACCATAGCGGTCTTTCATGAACTGAATGAATTTTTCCTGACAAACAGGGCAACAACAAGTACGCTTGAAAAAAGAACGATGGCTTTCAAAATCATAATGTGGGGCAACCTCATTATCGATTTGCCAGCCAATGATGCGATCATCCCGTCCGAATTCAACAGCCATACGATGGGTGATTCGAGCGCTATGCTGCCGGTAGACCGGGCTGTTCGGGCAGGTATGGCGGCGTCCCCCGTGTCCAACCCTGCGACCATCTGGATTCATAAAGAGTACTTCAGGGTATTGTTCAGTCAACCAGGCTGGAGGTGTCGCCGTGGGGGTACACATGATAGTAGCAATACCGGCAGCATCTAGTTTGTCCACGACCTCATGTAACCAATCGAAGTCAAACATTTCATATGCTGGTTCCATACGTGCCCAGGCAAATTCAGCTACCCGCATGACATTCATACCTGCCTCTTTCATCAGGCGTATATCTTCGTCTACCTGTTCCATAGGCCAATCTTCGGGATAATATGCTGCGCCATAATAGGGTGGCTGATATTTTTTGTGGTCTGTCATGAATTTTTTGCCTTTTTTTATTATCAGTATCAATAGTAACCATTCAGCATCACCTGCCGTATGCGGCTCAACCTTATCTACCTGTGGAAAGCGTCATCACCTGATCCCCAAATTCCAACAAGTCTTGTGCTTCATTTTCTGTCGGATACCAGGTAGAAATCAAGATATTCGGGTTCTGAAAAACCTGTAGCATCGTCGGGATGTTTTTATTGTCATCAAAACATTGCAGGATCAACAACTTGTTTTTTGCCAGAATTTTTTCATATAGCGGGTACCAGCAGGGATTTTCACATTGCGGATTCCCTGACCCTGGCACCCATTGGATACCATCGAGTTCTGGAATGTCCAGCAACAAATCCAGATGCGGTATTTGCCCCGGGCCGTCCCAATGGAAAATACTCTTATCCAGAAAACGGCAATGACGTACCAGCGAGGGAATGACAAACCGTTCGAAATCATGGGGTGAAATCATGGCTGAAAAGTCACATTGCAGGGGATACCAACGCTCTGGACACCACAAACCCATCCAGGCCGCAGTACCATCCTGACCGTGGCCACGGATGATTTGGTCCAACTGGGTATAGACGCGCTCCCAGGTATCGTCAATACGCGACAGCATTTGCGTAATGCGCTCCGGCTCAAGAACCAGGTCCATCAATAGTTCTTGTGTGCCTCGCAGTGAAGCCAGTACATCCAGGTTGCCCCCAATGTCAGTTGTTGCGAGAATAAACGCTCCCGGTGCATTTGGAGCAGCAGCCTCTGCCATCTGCAAGGTGTATTGCCACCACGGATTTGCTTCATCAAAGTCAAAGGCCTCTACCGCATCCCAGTCCCGGGTTTTTTCAAACCAGGTAGTGCTTTGTTCGTTACTGAACTCCAGGAAATTACTCAAATAGGCTGCCAATGCTCCCGGCCCCAGATTCAGCCACAAGTTCGGGTATGCTGTGCCGCCAAAAAAAGTGCAGTCCCGAAATTGTTTGAACTCATGAATAATCTGCGCAAATGCGCCTTTATTCCGCAAAAATGCCCAACCATCCAGTGCATAGTACTGATCGACATCTGCCTTGGGGCTAAACGCTTGTATCAGTGGTTTTTTGGATTCATGCTTCCACCAGGCATCAAAAAGCGATTTTGCGGTATCCCAATCTGTTTTGCCTTGCAAGTAGTCCCCCCTTGCCCTGACTCAGGGCAAACATAAACCTTGCCTTTAAATGATCATAAAAAAATGATCCTAAATTAAATTAAGTGCCACCCTGTCAGAAACTGTTAAAGCTTATAGGCAGGGTGAACACTTGAATGATCAGTTCAAAATATGAACTTCAAATCCGATGCTCAATAGCCGTATCCATCACTTTGAGGTTGTTGTTGTTGCTGCTGTTGTTGAGGCTGGGTACCTAATTGTTTTTGCATGCTCTCTTGCATCATGCGCATCTGCATTTGCATATTTTGCTCTTGGAGTTGTTGCATTTCCTCAGGGGACATTTGCACAGGATCGGCTTGCTGTTGTTGGGCTGTTGTTTTATCACCTCCGCAACCAGTCAAGCCAACTACCGCCAGCAACAATACAACGAATAGAATTGACACATTCTTCATCATAGACCTCCATTAAAAAATTCGTATTACACGTTATCTGTGGGTGTTGGATGTGTCAAACGTGACTCGTTTGCCTGAAACCCCCAGAATAGCTCATATTCTTCCTACAATGTTACCTTGATTGAATGGTATTTTTCACCTAATGCGCTAAAATCATAAAATTGAAGTATTTACAATGTTAATTTTAACATATCTATTGAGACAGCTTTGAGTTCATCGTTATATGCTAACTGAAAAATGTGATTATGGCGTATCATGATTGAAATCGGTATAGAGTAAGTGCAAAATCACTTCAACGTATAATTCACTGCAATACAATAGATATTATACAAAATATAAGTTTACAAGTAGTGTCACTTGGTATAAGTGGTCTATAACAATACATTTACAAAATAATGAACAGACCAACTGGAAAATATATCTGCAAAACGATATTATGTGTGTGGTGAGAATGAAGCTTTTCTCACAATCATTATGTAGACAGAATTTACAACAGGAGGTGTGTACCGATCTGACATTATAGTAATACTTACAAGATCGATCGGATAAAGTCGGGAGTAAACTAAATTAATGAATATGACCCGTTTTCTTGGCGTGTTAGTATTGTTGCTGGGGTTTGCCGACACAGCCCATTCTCAGGCACGCAGTTCATCACATAGTGAAATTCATTTGGCCACCATCGGAGCGAATTTTCGGGTAGCACTAAATGAAATAGCAAGAAAATATGAAGAATTACATCCTGATGTGCGGGTTCGAATCACCGTTGTTCCACAACAATATGAAACCTGGATTCGTACTCGATTTGCTGGTGGCGGTGACCAGGTTCCCGATATCTACAATGTCAACTACACGATTGGCTATGAATCACAAGGTCGCCTTGTTTTTCTTGATGAATACCTCAATGACATCAATCCATATACCGGTGAACGCTGGATTGATGGCTTGGATGAACCGCTCATCAATCGTTATAAATGGGCCGGTAAAATCTTCTCGATTCCACTTGATTTTGTCGATATCGGTATATTTTATAACAAGGAAATTTTCGATGAAGTCGGCGTAGAAATTCCGGAAACCTGGGAAGAGTTCATGGAAGTCTGTGAGGCAATTAAACAGGCAGGTTTTGTGCCTGTTGCCATGGCAGCAGATGCCGAAGCTTTTTGGACCAGCAGCTTGGGATGGCTGGTACGTTTGCTTGGAGATGCGTACATTCGTGACTTGGTTCCTGTGGTCATATCAAAACCAGGTGACTGGGATTATGATCCGGATCGCAACGAAGGGTATGAATATGACCCGGATGATCCCTATTCCGATCTGTATGTTGCTTTTAATCGTGAACGGTTACTGAAAGCGATTGAAGATAATATCATCGATTTTTCTGGTGACAAGTTTCGGGCAATTTACCGGCAGCTCGAGAACTTTTCCAAATATTGGCAATCAGGATTTATGGGCACAGACATGGCCAGTGCCATGCAGATGTTCTACCGGCAACGTGCAGCGATGATGCTGCAAACTTCAGCTCTCGTTACAGCGATCGAACGTGACTTTGCACGACTACACCCGAATGACCGGTTCGAGTACGGTGTCTTCTGGTTTCCCCCAATTACTGAAGACCCCCTGGTAGAAGGCCCGTTTCGTGGTGTAGGTGGTGGCGCGAACATGTTTGGTATTGTTCAGAAGCATGACATTGAACACACAGAGCGTGTCATTGACTTCATGCGTTTCCTCACATCTCCAGAATCCGGCCGGATTCTTGTTGAACGTACCCTGGAAGAAGAACAACCACTTAATGGCCCCATGTCAATTTTAAATGTGGATTTGCCGGACAACATTGCCGAAAAATACGCGCCATTTGTGGGACATGGCTTTGAAAAGTTGAATTTCCGGGGTCTCGAAGATGAACAGGAAAGTGTTGCGGAGTGGGTTGTCATTGCACAGGAGTTTCTGGGTGGCCGTATGAGCATGGATGAATTCCTGGATGGCTACAAAGAACTAATGCTGCGTGCCATACCCCGTGTACGGGAAATGTATGGAATGGATGGCGATCCCACTACCCCCGAACAACCTCCACGACTCGGGGAAGTTACCATTAATACCTGGCACTGGAATCCATTTGTAAATGGTATCTTCGCTGTCATGATCATATTGACCTTGTTCGCTTCGTATGCCATGGTACAAATCATGCGTTCCACAGGTCAGATTCGACAGCAAACCATCACGGCATATATCCTGCTGTTTCCCACATTTTTCCTCCTCGGCACTTTCATGTATTTTCCAGCAATTTCTGGGTTATACCACGCTTTCACCCGCTGGGAACCCGGGTCAGCAGCAGAATTCAATGGCCTGGAAAATTTTCGTAGGCTCTGGCAGGATGAGTTTTTCTGGAGCGGTATTACCAATATGATCATACTGACGATAGCCGGATTGATCAAGGCGACTGTTGTGCCGTTCATCGCAGTGCAGTTGATATTGGGATTGCGTAATGACCGTTTCAAGTACCTGTTCCGTACTTCATTTCTGGTTCCCATGGTGGTTCCAGGCATGGTTGCAATCCTGATCTGGCGCTTTATCTATGACCCGAATGCGGGAATGCTCAATCAGGCACTGGAAGCTGTAGGGTTGGAACAATGGACACGTACCTGGCTGGGTGAGCCGCATCTGGCGTTACCATCGATTATCTTTATGGGTTTTCCGTGGATTGGTGCTTTGGGACTGCTCATCTACATGGCTGGGCTGATTAATGTACCACAAAGTGTCTATGAAGCCTACCGGCTGGAATCCGACAGCATTCTTCGTCGGATTTTCTCTATTGATATACCGATGGTACGTGGCCAAACCAGATTGCTGGTCGTATTGACATTTATCGGTTCCTTGCAAGATTTTCAGACCATTCTCATTATGACGGGTGGAGGCCCCGGACTCGCGACCATGGTACCGGCACTTCGTATGTACCATGCCGCATTCCGATTCAATCATTTTGGATATGGCGCCGCGATTGGGTTTGTACTTTTTTTGGCAATACTCATCATCACGATCATTAACATGAAAGTATTGAAACCGGCAGAGGATGATAGCTAATACCATGAAAAGAAAACACCTCAATCAAATCATCATCTTTTCTATTCTAACGATACTCATAGCCATAACGCTGTTTCCCTTCTTCATGACTATCGTGTTGTCGCAAAAAACCAATGCCGAAATCCACAGTGATTTCTGGACGTTGCCCTCTGAGTTTCGTCCTGAATACTATATTGATGCCTTTGCCTATATTATAAATTATATTAAAAACAGCTTAATAGTCGGTGCAGGTATTGTTGTTGGTGCTTTACTCCTGGCATCCATCAGCGGATATGTTTTTGCCCGTCTGGACTTTCAAGGGAAGCAGACCCTGTTTGTCATGGTGCTTGCGTTGATGATGGTTCCCGGCATACTTACCCTGGTGCCAGCGTACCGCTGGTACAACCAGTTACCATTTCTTGGAGGCAATAACTGGCTGGGTTTTGGAGGCCAGGGTCTCCTGGATACCCGTTGGGTATTGATGATCCCTGCTATTTCCGGAAGTCAAATTATCGGCATCTTTCTTTGCCGTACCTTTTTCGAACAGATACCACGCTCACTATTTGAAGCGGCACGCATCGATGGTGCAGGTGAACTGAAAGCCTACTACTACATCGCCTTACCATTGTCACTGCCGATACTGGCAACCCTGGCCATCCTGGTTTTTGTCGGTAACTACAATGACTACATTTGGCCCCTGGTAACCGTATCCAGTGACGAAATCCAAGTATTTGCTGTCGGGGTCACCAAATTCGGTATTGAGGGCAATCTCGATTACGCTCCAATCATGGCCGGATACATGATAGGCTCCGTTCCGCTTATCTTGGTCTTTGCGTTTGGTATGCGGTATTACATCGAAGGGCTCACCAAAGGCGGCCTGAAAGCCTAAAAGTAACAGGTATACCCTTGAAGTAAATACGTGTAAAAACAATCAATTGCCGAGATCCTGTGTCAGATGTTACTTTTGGAGCATACTGCCATATTGCAAGAAGTTTCTTTACAGATTTGGCAAATATCGCTAAATGCGGTTATAATGTCATCATGCGCCGGAGCTGGAGGAGGAAGACAAGCTGCTGCATATAAATTCTGTCTGGAAATTGTGCCTGTTACTTATGGAACCAAACGCTGTGTTGGTGGCATTACAAAGCAAAACAGACTGAAGGTTATAGCACCGGTGAAAAAAACAGGAAAAATGGCTCAGGTACCTGACCCTGTTGCGTCAAGTAAAAATCTATCCGAAGTACCATACGTTGCCTCATGTAAAA
>CAZIDP010000075.1:0-16807 GCA_964537975.1 uncultured Nitrospirales bacterium
TGGGCGGCAAGACGTGGACTTATGCCTACAATGCGTACAACATGCCGACGTCGGTCACGCTGCCGAACGGGATTGTGACGGCGTACAGCTATGATGATGTGGGACGTATGATTAAGATAGTACACAAGTACGGAGCGACGGTGTTGCGCGGCTGGACACATACGCTGGGGAATGACGGCGGCATCACGCGGATTACCCAGGACTCGGGCGCGTATTGGGACTATGACTATGATGCGCGGCATCGCCTGACGGAAGCTTGGTACCGCAACGCGAATAACCTGGCGCTGTGGCGGGAAAAATATACGTATGACCCGGGTGACAATGTCCTGACGAAGGTGACGCCGTTTATCGCGGACTTTGATGACGGGAATTACGCAGGCTGGACTACTTATGGTACATGGAGCGCTGGTAGTGGCCAAGAATGTCCAGCTTACCCTCCTCACGAAAAGTATTCGAATCCCCGCATAAAGTCGTGCATAGAAGCTGCGCCTGACGCTTTTTATCTTGTAAAGCTTAACAGCTTGTTGCAAAACTCGCTATTTCAAGTCTATGCCTGAGAAATGTTCAAATTATCTTGTACTGAATTTAGGTTCTCAGAATTATTTTAATGGGATGCTAGTGATCTGTATCTGGGTCAATGTCCGATCATTCTTCAGTCTTCAATTTGCCATGCAATTTGGTAGCTGATTGCTCTCCCACAGTTAAGAATTTGTACAGACGCATGAGATACTCTTTATACCGAACGATCAATCCCAATTGAGCGCACTACCACTCTGATATTCGATGACGCGGGTCTCGAAGAAGTTCTTTTCCTTCTTCAGGTCCATCACTTCGGACATCCAGGGAAAGGGATTCTCGGCGACGGGAAAGATGGGGTTCAGCCCTAGTTGCGCACAACGGCGGTTACCGATGAAGTGCATATATTCTTCACAGAGCTGTGTGTTCATGCCCAGAAATCCACGGGGCATGGTGTCCTTGCTGTAGGCGATTTCCAGTTCGCTGGCTTCACTGAGCATACGACAGACTTCGCCTTGAAAGTCCGCGCTCCAGAGGTGCGGATTCTCGATCTTGATCTGGTTGATCACATCGATTCCAAAGTTAAGATGGACCGATTCATCGCGGAGGATGTACTGGTATTGCTCGGCGATGCCGACCATCTTATTACGGCGGCCCAAGGATAAAATCTGGGCAAATCCAGTGTAAAACCACATGCCCTCAAAAATGACGTAGAAGGTGATAAGGTCACGAAGGAACGCCTGGTCTTTCTCTGGAGTACCGGTGCAGAAGCCGGGGTCTTGCAGGGTTTGGGTGTGCTGCAATGCCCATGCTGCTTTGTCGGTTATACTGGGTACTTCCCGGTACATGTTGAACAACTCACCCTCGCCCAGCCCCAGACTTTCTACGATGTACTGGAAAGTGTGCGTATGCACCGCTTCCTCGAAGGCTTGCCGAAGAAGGTACTGACGGCACTCAGGATTGGAAAGGTGTCGGTAGATTGCAAGCACAATGTTGTTGGCCACGAGGGATTCAGATGCTGCGAAGAATCCGAGATTTCGTTTGACGGCGAGACGTTCATCGGCGGTCAACCCATCGCGGGATTTCCACAGGGAAATATCTGCCTGCATGGAAACCTCCGTGGGCATCCAATGATTGTTGCAGCCTGCGAGATACTTTTCCCATGCCCAGTGATACTTCAGCGGCAACAACTGGTTTACATCAGCGCGACTGTTAATCATGGCTTTATCATCTACCGTAACGCGACCTCCACCACGGTCGATATGGCCCAGGCCGGTGGGATCGGCGGTACCTGATGCACCGGTACTCAAATCAGGTACGGTATATTGCTTGGGGGCTGCTGGATTCGGATCGGACCAGTCGAGCATTTGAGTCATTCCTTCTGGTTACTGGCAAGCTTCGCAGGTGGGGTCATCGATGGGGCAAGCGATTGGTGTGGCAGCAACAGCATTCAGCTTGCCATCGGTGCCTTTCAGCGTGGACTTTTCCACATGGGTAGTACTACGTGAACGCAGGTAGTAGGTGGTCTTCAATCCTTTACGCCAAGCCGAGCGGTACAGCGCATCCAATTGTCGACCATTGGGACTGGCAAGGTAGAGATTCAACGACTGTGCCTGGTCAATCCACTTCTGCCTGCGAGCAGCAGCTTCCAGCAGCCACTTGGGGTCCAGCTCAAAAGCAGTGACATAGCGTTGCTTCAACTCTGCCGGCACACGGTCAATTTGTCCCAAACTACCATCGAAATATTTCAAGTCGCTCACCATCACAGTGTCCCATAACCCCAGTTGCTTGAGTTCATGCCCGAGGGCAGTGTTCACGACGGTAAATTCACCGGACTTGTTGGATTTCACGTAGAGGTTCTGGTAGGTAGGTTCGATTGATTGGCTCACCCCGCAGATGTTGGAAATGGTGGCCGTAGGGGCGATGGCGAGGACGTTAGAATTTCGCATGCCGTTGGACTGCACCTGCTGGCGTAAGGCGGCCCAATCCATTCGCGCATCACTGTTCACATCGATGCCTGACTCACGCGCTGCCACAAGCAGTTCCAGTGAGTCGATGGGCAAAATGCCCTGGCTCCACAATGATCCTTCAAAGGAGGGATAGCAGCCCCGTTCCGCTGCCAGACGGGAAGAAGCCTGAATGGCGAAATAGGAAATAGCTTCCATGCTTTCATCGGCGAAGCGCATAGCCTCATCTGAAGCATAGGCGAGACGCAAGGTACACAGGGCATCCTGAAAACCCATGAGGCCAAGCCCTACGGGGCGGTGGCGCATATTGGAAAAACGGGCTTCTGGGATGGTGTAATAATTCACATCGATCACATTGTCCAGCATACGCATGGCCACCGTGACCGTGTTTTCCAACATCTCCATGTCCAGCCCATTGGGCTTTACATGCACAGCCAAGTTCACAGAACCCAGGTTACACACAGCCACTTCTTCATCTGAAGTGTTCAGAGTTATCTCTGTGCATAAGTTGGAAGAATGAATCACTCCTGTATGCTGTTGCGGTGAACGCAGGTTGCAGGGGTCCTTGAAGGTAATCCAGGGATGTCCCGTCTCGAATAGTACCGTAAGCATTCGCCGCCATAGATCGACGGCACGTACTGTGCGCCAATTGCTGATCTCTCCTCGTGCTGCCGCCGTTTCATAGGCTTTGTACCGTTCCCTGAAAGCAACTCCATACAAGTCATGCAGGTCTGGTACTTCATCTGGGGAGAACAATGTCCAATCGGCGTCTTCCTCTATGCGCTGCATAAAAAGGTCTGGAACCCAGTTGGCCGTGTTCATGTCGTGCGTGCGACGGCGGTCATCGCCGGTGTTCTTGCGTAAATCCAGAAATTCCTCAATGTCGATGTGCCAAGTCTCCAGGTAAGCGCAAACTGCTCCTTTTCGTTTTCCACCTTGGTTCACGGCGATGGCTGTATCGTTGGCCACTTTAAGGAAGGGCACAACACCTTGAGATTTTCCATTGGTACCACGGATGTGCGCTCCCAAACCGCGCACGCGGCTCCAGTCATTACCCAGCCCTCCGGAATATTTGGCCAGAAGGGCGTTGTCTTTCACCGCCTTGAAAATTCCCGCAAGATCGTCAGACACCGTAGTGAGGAAGCAGGAGGAAAGCTGTGGCCGCAAGGTGCCGGCATTAAAGAGTGTGGGCGTGGAACACATGAAGGCAAAAGTGGAGAGAAGATCGTAAAATGCAATGGACTTGGTTTCGCGGTCGATCTCACGTATCGCCAGCCCCATAGCCACGCGCATGAAAAAGGCCTGGGGCATTTCGATACGTACTTCTGTCACATGCAACAGATAACGATCATACAGCGTCTTCAGGCCAAGGAATTGAAATAGCGTATCGCGCTCCGGTTTCAGGGCTGCGGAAATCCTGGCAAGGTCGAACCGTGCTAGTTCCGGGTCCAACAATTTCGCCTCTATACCGGTGCTGATGTAATTCGGAAAGTAGGACTCATATGTGACTTCCGGCTCAGCAAACAATGGAAGAGCTCCCGTCTGTGTCACTTTGCCAAACGCTTCACGACGGAGCGAATGTAGCAGAAGACGCGCACTGACATAGGTATAATTTGGTTCTACCTCCACCAGTGAGCGTGCAGCCAGGGACAGCAGTTGCTCCAGCTCCTGCGCTTCCATGCCAGCATACATACCGCGATATATTTCCGCCAACACCGGCTCGGCGCTTACATCGTCAAGCCCATCGCATGCGGAAGCAACCAGGCCAGCCAATGCCGCTTCGTTCAAAACTTCCCTGTGGCCACCCGGCAATTGGACATGGACAACCGCTGCTGCCGGTTGTTCAGACGCGCTCTCCTCCCGCCGTATTCGTGCCCGTTCTTCACGGTACAGCACATAGGCACGGGCTACCTTGTGGTGGCCTTCGCGCATGAGACAAAGTTCAACCTGGTCTTGGATTTCTTCGATGTGCAAGGCACGCGAAGCGTCTACCCGGCGGGTGAGGGCTGTCACCACCTGGGTGGTCAGTTCTGCCACTATTTCATGTACTCGCCGAGATGCTTTTGCCTCCGAACCTTCAACTGCAAGAAATGCTTTAGTCAGGGCAACACTGATTTTAGTGGCATCGAAAAGCGATACAGCACTATTGCGGCGGATGACATTGAACTGCGGTGCCACAGCTTTCCCCGACGAGACATTGCTTTCGAGGGGGACAATTTCTGCGGGCGTAGACATAGCGGAACTCCCTGCGTTAGAGGGTGGGGAGGGCATAGCAAGATGGCACACGAAAAAGGGCAGGCAATACGCCGCCTTCAGCGCCATAACCGACTTAGCCGGGACACCCCGCCCGGAATATTTGTCAAAGTACCGTGGCAGGTTTCCTGGCTCGCAGGTCGTCGCAACTGTCTTGTCTTCCCAGCGCACAAAAAAGCACCAGTGACGTGTATCGACAGCCGCTCACCGCTTACAGTTGCGGGGGCAGCCCCGGATTCGGCTTGTACCTCACCGGATTCCCTCTTTGCCTTTGAACATGCGATCAAAGGACCACGGAACGCGGAAAAGGTAGCAGAACACCTCAGTTGAATTCAAATTTTATGTGTACCTAGGCACTAATAAAAAAATTTCCATTGGAGCTTGGTGACTGAAATTTTTTCCTGGTTTGGTATTAAATGTCCTCTACATAACTGAGCAGGCGTTCAAAGCACAGGTTATTGAAGCTGGTTTTCTTCAGAAGATACTGCCTGAAATCTATTGGTATTTTTATTTTTTATCGAATATAAAAAAGTTTATATTTGCGTAGTAGCATCCTGTTGATGGTGCTGGCGGCTGCTCCAATACGTACAACACCATTGCCCGGCGTGTGTGAACGTGGTTGTAACATAAACACACCAGTAAGCGATGCATCAATCTACGTTATTATCCAAAAAATTTTTATTTAGCATAAAAAAGTAATACTATACAAATAAATAAAATCTATAATATACAGTTAAATGTTATCATTCAGGGCAGTAGTTTACTGGTTTTAAAGATTGATCTTTGAAGACTGTTACCAATCTTCCCTTAATTGGACAACACATTGAAAAGGGAGGTATTGTGTCAGCGCATACACCTACAAAGAAATATTCAGGGTTACGCTTCAATAACATTACCTCTACAGATATTTTTATTCCCCGGGCCTCTTCAATCCACTCAACAGTATCAGAACTATCAACAGGCAATGATTGAATTTCTTCGAATGTCATTTTTTCCAAACGTTTTTTAACTATTATTGTTGCTCTGGCATTGCAATCCCACCAGAGACTCCATTTTGGAAATATTCTGATTAAATATAGAAATATCGATCTTCCTATATTTTTATAAATATGTTTTTTAAAATATTTTATCATTTAATTAAGCATTGACTTTACAATTATACATTATCATAGTATTTTTTGATTATTCACAATTATGTGTTGTATTTGTTCCATAATATATACCTGGTATAAGAAACGGTAATACGGGAAAATCAATTTCCCATGGGGCACGAAAGATTTCATGAGTCCCCTTTACTCCAGGTTTCCATATTGTTAGTTGAAGATGAGGTTTAAACCCCACTATAGGGAATCGATGATGGGCTGTATGGCTTCCAAATTTCCAACTTATCCCAATAAATTCCCATGGTCGACTTGCAATATTATATGTACCTCCACCTACCGCGAAACATAATGCTGTTGTTCCTACATGTGCGCCTCATTTACCAGCTTCCATCCCTGGAGCATTCGGATCATACAGGGAATTGAATGGATTGGCTATAGGTATAAAAGTATCCAATAATTGAAGCGTGCCATCAATAACGCCATTACAGAATGCATCTATAATATTACTATCATCAAATATCTCTGACAACACATATGGGTCAATAATAATCACCGGATTCCCTCCCACATACGCATACACACTCGGGCCATCAATGAAGCCCAGGGGGTCACGCATGTTCCAGCGGAGGGTTGTGGGGCTGTAGAAGCGGAAAGGCGCGAAGTACTGCTGGATATGGTTGTCCCAGTGGTGGCCGGTGAAACCGAGGTCCAGAGGTAGCCTGCTTTGCTGCAGGATATCGCCATAGGGCGTGTAGTCATACGTCGCAAGGTTATTCACCGTCTGGCTCCATTCACCATCCCAGATACCGCGTACACTTCGGAGGTGATCGGTAGTATAAAACTTGAACGTCATGGACGCGGCGAGACTGCCCCGTGTCCGGAAAGTCAACCGCCCCCAGGCATAGTAGTGGTTGAGTTCGTGGTGGAGGTGGTGCATGGTGTAGCCGAAGGCAGGGGATATGAACATGCGTATGCTGTGTTCCACAGTGTGTGCAGCATACCCCTTGAACATGATTCCAACTCCCCTATGTGTATGGATGAGATTTACCACCACTTCACGGGACGTAATAGTATTTTACCAAGCATAAAAGTAGCACACATTTTATACCATGTCAAACTTTATTTACTGCTTTAAATCCTAAGATTGTTCATACTATTATTCGCAGAAATGTTGCTACAGCTACCAATCCTATTCATGAGGTATTGACACAGACAAGTCATCGTCACATCAACGTCGCATACACGTTACGTATCGTAGAGGAGGCGATCTGCAATGCAAACAGACGAAATCAGTACACGATTACGCTGTAAAAGATTGTAGGAATTGTGCTTGAACATGTGCACGCTGGCAGAATCAATCGGGCGGCCATAAAGTCCTTACGGACGGTAAGCGCGATCGTAAATCCCACACACACATCACGCACAGTAACTATATACAGTTGGCTAATCTACCGATTGCGGAGCACGGAACGCCTTACTGTAGTAGCCCGAGGGATCGAAACAACACACCCTTTTCTTTCCCGAGGCAAGCATGTCACATGCATCGTTGATCCGCTTCGTTCGTGTCTTCGCCTGCTTGGCTGATTCAATCCAATGAATCCAGTCGAGGCGAGCAATAGTAGTCGTGGCTTCCCAAGTAGCACGAGCCTCAGGGTAGGCCTTCAAGGCCTTAACCAGGTCAGCGGGGACTTCTGGTTCTGGCTCTTGCTCTACAGCCATGATCTCAATGTGAGCAATGTCACCAAAATCTATACCTGAGTCTTTGAGTAACTTCTCATCAATTTTCAACCAGTGACTTTTCTGACCATCTGGTTCAAGCAAAGTCTTAAACCTTTGACCGTTAATGGTACCTTCGGCAGTTATGCGACCCCGCCTCGGCAACTTTGCGCTTGCTCCTTTGGGAAGAATCACGAATGCCCATAGATTGCCATCACCGAACGCTTCTGGACGAAGCAGTCGTGCGCTGAACTGTGACTTTGTGTCTTCTTGAGTCATTTATTGCTCCAATGTGTCTATCAATTATTATGTTAACTGCATAATAACTGGTCCTGTCATTCATCTTAAAAAAAAACAAATGAAAGGTGCATTTATTCCGGTTATGTAATCAACATAACGCATGACAGCTCTAACCTATTAGGTGGGTTGTTTTTGTTGGCAGAACTGTTGAATTGATATCATGAATGTGATATAAAGAGAATTGTATTGTAATGTAAGTAGTGTGTGTCATCTGAACTTTCCAGGAGCTTCTGGGGTATAGAGATGCGAAGACCACCATGTTTTACAGTTATGTTCTGAACAGAAGCGCTAAGATCATCAAGTGCCTTGTGGACAATTCAGATATTGTCACCAAGAAGAGAGCTGAAGACAGTCTGATGCTTTGTGAATACAAGTATATGCGGTAATGACCGTAGGGGACCTATGCCGCGACAGTATTATGGGGAAAAAGGCAATGCATGAGAATCAAGATATTCCAACATCACTAAAAGTTGTCGCCATTCTCTTCATTATAGTAGGGATTAATGCAGTAATTGAGGTTATAGTGTCACTTTTTAACAACCACATCAACATCCAACTTGGTGTGCTCGGTCTTTTCATAGGTCGTGGCCTTCTCGCTCTTAGGCCTGGATGGCGAACCTGTGCTTTGGTATTTCTGTGGATTGCTATGGTCGTTATGCCGATATTTATTGTTCTATTACTGAGTTCATCAGGCCCTTTGAATTTTACCATTTTCGGGCAGCTGGTCGGTCATGCGTCAAGATGGCTAGGACTTATATTAGCAACAGCCGGATTTGCCTTGGCAATCTGGCAATATAGAGTTCTTACGCACCCAGATGTCCGAAAGCTATTTGATAATAATAATATAAATTGCAGTTCTGTTAGCCCCACTATCCTTCTGTAGAAGAAAGAAAGTTACCAAAAAAAAATACGGCCACAGCAGGACACCATATAGTCTATAAAACTATTAATAAATTGTTGTGCCACTTTTACTTCATATGTTTCTATTGCTGCTGATTACAGCTTCAGAAACATCTCTTCATCTCGCATAATTTCATAGCGATAGCCCTGTTCAGTCAGAAATAGCTGGCGTTTCACGCTGAAATCCTGATCGCAAGTGTCGCGTGAGACGAGGGAATAGAATCGCGCGGTCAAGTTGCCGTTGCTTTTGGGTCGGAGGATGCGCCCGAGGCGCTGGGCTTCTTCCTGGCGTGACCCGAAGGTACCGGATACCTGTATGGCCACATTGGCATCGGGTAAGTCGATGGCAAAATTGGCCACTTTAGACACAATCAGCAGCTTAATTTCGCCGGTGCGAAACGCCTGGTACAACTTTTCGCGCTCGCCGTTGGGAGTACGCCCTGTAATGATAGGTACTTTGAAGTGTTTTTGTATGACCTTCAACTGATCGAGGTATTGCCCGATGATCAGTACGTTATCGTCTTTATGGTGTTCCACAATGGTTTCGCACACCCGGATTTTGCTGGGATTGGTGGACGCAATGCGGAATTTGGCACGGCGATCGGCAATGGCGTATTCGTAGCGCTCCGCCTGGGGCAGGGGTATACGGATTTCACTGCATACTGCCTGGGCGATCCAACCCTGTTTCTCCAGCACCTTCCAGGGCATGTCGTATTTTTTCGGACCAATCAGGCTGAATACGTCTTCTTCCCGGGCATCTTCCCGCACCAGTGTTGCGGTCAAGCCCAGACGCCGCCGCGCCTGTAGGGATGCCGTGGCACGAAATACTGGCGCAGGCAACAGGTGTACTTCATCGTAGACAATCAGACCCCATTGGCCTTCATCGAACAGGCTGAAGTGTATAAAAGGTCCGTCCTTGTCTTTTCTGTAAGTCAACACCTGGTAGGTAGCGATGGTTACCGGCCGGATATTCTTGTGCTCACCGCTGTACTCGCCAATCTGGTCTTCCGTAAGGGTGGTTTTATCCAGCAACTCGTTTTTCCACTGCCGCAATGCCACTGTGTTGGTGGTCAGCACCAGGGTATGCATTTGCACGGCATGTATGGCACCAATGGCAACGACGGTCTTACCTGCCCCGCAAGGCAATACGATCACTCCACTACCACCCCGCTCAGAACCACCCGCATGAAACGCATCGACCGCTTCCTTTTGATATTGCCGCAGCCCGAAAGATTTACCCGTAAGGGTAATGTCCCGCAAATCCGTAGGCAAAGGCGCGCCAACCACATATCCGGCAAGGTCTTCCACCGGAAATCCGATTTTTATCAATGCGCATTTCACATTGCCCCGGTCTTCTGGCTTCACAAAGATGCGTTTTTGGTCTGGGGTACCAGTCAGAAATGGTTGAAGTGTTTTTTGATTTAACAGCTCCATGATCAGCATGCTGTCATCTGAAACAAGGACAAGAGTTCCATCGGATTCCCGGTACAGCTTCAACCTGCCATAACGGCTGATATTGTCTTCTATATCCGCGATAACATTCTGGGGGATTTCATATTTTGAGAAATGGTGCAAATCCTCCAGGATTTCTTCCGTGGTCAACCCGGATGCCGCAGCATTCCAAAGCGACAGAGGGGTGAGGCGGTAGGTATGAATATGTTCCGGCGACTTCACCAATTCGGCAAAGAGGGCCAGGCAGTCCCGTGCATCTTCAAATGCGGGGCCGTCGGTTTCAAGCAGAATGGTGCGGTCTGATTGTATGATAAGGGGTTTTTCTTGGCTGGTCATAGAGGAATAGTGTAGCAAATTTTCAGATCATATGCATCTCGCCCCTGTGCAGCAGTTTTCCTGAGGCATATCGAAAACACAGGGTCAACAACCTGCCGGACACATGACAGCCCGAATTATTACGCCCGGTGCGCTTTGTAGCTACCGTAACGCCTTACGATACGTTCTCCCTGTCAATCCGATACTCGTGTATGGCGCCAGGGGCGACTTCGCTGCCCAGCACCTCCTGCGGTGTGTCTGTGGGATTGTAGGCAAGAAATCGGTGCCCGAAGTAAGCAGTCCAGACACCGTTGCGTTCGGTCAGTGCTTCATTATATTCCGGCGCAATGCCTTCCTGCTGTAGCAACTGGCGGTAGCCTTCTTGCGCAATAGCCAGCAGTTCCAAATCGGTCGCTGTGGTGGGGTCTTCGATTACAGCAGAAGGATGGCGTGCCTGCCGGTAGTGATGCGCGCCTTCAAAGCGCAGCTTCAAAGTAGTGCCATCAACCAATGTGAAAGATGCCTGCCCGGACGGCTCAGGTACAGCGACGATGTGCACCACCGCAAAGGGCCGCTCCTGCTCCAGGCGCTGCGTCATTCTACGGGCAGTTTCCGGCTCAAGCATCGGATTTCCAACCACAAACAGCAATCCGTAGTGTTCCAGTATACCATTCGCAATCAGGCGCTCATCCACGACATCATAATCCAACACATCACGCAGCGGGTTGATCGCCTCAAAAAACCCTTCCGGATACGCCCGGTTGATTCGCAGGTAATGGTCCGCCTCAGGGAAGAATACTGCCGCGGCAGTTTGTGCTCGGATGCCATCCAGCAATGGGATGTATGTATGAAAGTCCGCGTACGCCACAGGGTTCTGGGGGTAGTCAAAATACGCGTTCACACCGGCACAGGCATCGGTAAAAATGCGCTCAGCCATTTTTTCCGGAGGCACCGTCCCCGGCGGTTCCGTCAGGAAATCAAAGCCGTAGAAACGTGCGGGGGTTGCGACACGTTTCACATGAAAATAGCCAACGGAAGCGTGAGTTGAACGTATGGCCAGGCTGTCAGTGCCTTTCAGGACACGACACACTGAGGAATGGCTGTGCCCTGAGATACCTTGTTCGTCACCATGCCCCAGTTTGATTTCATACTGACGACCGGGAAAATGTTTCTGTGCCAACGCCACAAATGCGTGCATGCGCAGCGCCGCCGCGTCCTGATACCAGTAGATAAAGTCCAGCACATGACGACGGGTCTGAGGCGCCAACATACCGGGGTCGGGATTGGATTGCAGGTACGTCATCGCGGGGTAGTCGATTTCTTCGGGACTGCTGAACTCCGTGCCCCAGGCGGTATTCAACGCTTCCAGATCGGTATACCGGGCCAGCATCTTTTTCCGGAAGTCCGCACGCGCATACGCGTCCCCACACCACCAGGCACTTTCCGCATGGGGGTCTGGTCGGAGCCATTGGGTATACCCGATGGGGTAGCCCATCTCACCATATTCCGCCACATCGGTAACATAGACGCCATCCACCCATTCCCCCAGATGCTGTGCCATTTCCTGGTAAAACAGCTCCGACAATACATACGTATACGGTGCCCAACCCGAAGGTTGACGACAGGCATTGCCGGTGGCCAGGTTCACATACGGCGTAAAACCGGGTTCCTCAGGTACCCACTCCGGATAAAAATGCACCCAGGGATACAGGGCATACCCCAGTCCCAACGACGTGGCCAGCCGCGCATTCGCCTGGTGCGGTGTAAAGTCCCACACCCCTTTTTCCGGCGCCACAATGTCCAGAGTAACATAATCTTCAATGCTGCCTGCGCCCATGTGCCGGATTTGCGCCGGATCAGTCAACATCGGGTCCGGCGATTGCGGCGTGCCGCCCGTCATCAGCAGGGGCTGCCGGTAACTTGTGATCGTCATGTTCCCCGTCTTCCGCGGGATACTCTCCTCCGATGCCTGGGCAGCGGATGTCATGCTAGTCATCATTCCAGTTATCACCCCGATGATAAATACAGCGTTGCGCATGATGGTGGAACCTCCAATATTAAAATATCTTATGATTACATTTTAAATACAGTTTGGCATATAGAAAAGATTAACAAAATTTTATAGCATATAATTAAATATTTGTGTGCTAAATATTAATTTTATTATTTATATTTTGCAGTAATTATACCAGCCGCACTAGCCTTCATTAAAATGTAATGTATAAATGCTGAGCAAGAAATAAGCATATATTTTGCTTCATCGAATCCAACTGTAGCATCATTGATCATAGCATGTCTTATCCCATCATCATCACTCGTATACCCATATAGTTTTTCAAATGCTGAGCTTAAGGCACCATGAATTTGGATTTTCTCTTTAATATCTCCTAATAACTTTTGAAACTTTCCCGAATTATCATTAGATAATTTTATTACAATCGATTCTATGGCACTTATAGATTCCTTTATCGAGTTTCTGTAATCAGGCATTGGCTTTAATGATAAATGATCAATTGCTGATTTTAGGTGATTATTTGCTCCCAATAAAGCATTATTATATGTATCCTGAATTGCTTCATCTATAATTTCTATCTCAGCATCATTAGTTATCCCTATAAAAGAATTATTAACAAGTCTATAACCTGAAACTTCACGTTCCAAAACTGTATTGATTTTCTTTATTAAAATATTACAATCATCTTTATTCGAAAAGTCATCATAATTACTTATTAACACCTCAAATAAATCATAAACCTTATACCACTCTAATTTTATAAATTTATCATAAAGCCATTTTTTGCGACTAGAAGGTGAAGTTGGTAATGTATGAATTGGGCATTTAAAATAGTTAATAGAAAAAAATTTTAATGATTTGCTCCAATCTTTATCATCATTATTCATTATTTCTTCATGTAATACATTCCATAGAGATTGACGTAATGCATCATTGATATCATTTATTTGGATAATATTAGTAACTTTGACGAAATTATTACGCTCAGAAAATGTCTTCATAATATTTCCTTTGACATGATAACTTGTTAATTATATTTAAATATCTAATTATTTTTTCTTTTTCTTTATTATATTATCGGCTAGTTCTATGTTTTGTTCATTTGGAATAATACTATTTTCTGACATTTGATTATAGTTGAATAATCTCCTAGAAAAATTGCCATATTCTCGTAATTCGCTAAGAATACCTTTGCTTAGAGTATTGGTATGAGTACGTATTTCTGTTAGTTGTTCTATAGTAAGTCTATTAATTTTAGAAGCACTTTGCTCAAAACGCAGAGATATTATTATAGCAATAATAGCTATTGCCAATGAAAATATTGACAAAGCGAAGCCAACCATATCAAGCAAGATTACCGCATTTTTACTAATTATTATTGGGTACTCCATATCTTCCATTTTATTTTTCCTAATCTATCGATTGAGTAGAAGTATCGTTTCCCTTGCCAAAAGTAGATAATAGTTCTTCGACAAATAACTTAGAATCATCACCAGATTGATAAAATGAACTTATCAATCCAAGGGTTCTGGCTGCTGCATCAACAAACTCCCACCTAACTCCAAATAGCTTATTTCCAACCATGCTTAATTGACCTCCACCATAAATTAAAACACAATTTTGAAATATACAATCTCTATAGCTATTCCCATCGAGCAGTATTTTTTGATTTATATATGTATCACCATTGATTATCATATTACATTCCTTTCATTCCTTTATTTATAAGATTATATTTTACAGTATCAATAAATTGGATTGCCATAAATATAAAATTAAACTAAAACATTAAATCATATAATCACCCCCTCACCCCTCGCCGGCCTGCCATTGTTTGCGGATGAAAGCGGCGGTCTGGTGGAGGCCGTCTTCCAGGGAGACCTGGGGCTGCCAGCCGAGTATTTCGTACGCGAGGTCGCCGGTGATATAGCTGTTTTCGACTTCGCCCGCACGCAGGGGGGCCAGCGCGGCGTCGCCCTGGTAACCGATGGCGGATTTCAATATGTCATAGACCTGCTGAACGGAGGTGCCTTTGCCGGAGCCCAGGTTGACGATACAATTCTCGCCTTTGTCAAGCGCCAGCAGACATCCGTTGGCGATATCGCCCACAAAGACATAGTCACGCAGGGGTTGGCCGTGTCCAAACAATGTGGGCTGCCTGTTTTCGAGCATCATACGAGACAGGATGGAGCAGACGCCAGCTTCGCCTTCCGGACTCTGGCGGGGACCATAGACATTGGGAAAGCGCAGGATGGCGTAGGGCAGGTCATAAAGTGTTTTGTAAAGCTGGATATAGTATTCTGCGGCCAGCTTGCTGGCGGCATAATGGCACTTGGGGTTGGGCGGGCACGACTCGGAAGCGGGCAGTTCCGCGGGATCACCATAGATGGCGCCACCTGTAGAAGCAAAGATAAATTTTTGAACCCCATGCAGCCGGGACGCCTCAAGTAAGTTAATAGTGCCCAGGATATTGACGTCCGCGTCAAATTTCGGATAGGTGAGGCTTTTCCGTACATCAATCTGGGCGGCCAGGTGACTTACATAATCAAAGCGTTCGCTGGAAAACAATTCTGGCAACGCATCACCGCAAATATCGAGTTCAACAAAACGCGCCTTCGGATTCAGATTCCGCGCATTGCCTGTACACAGGTTATCAATGACCACCACCGTATGCCCCGCTTCAATATATTGGTCCACCACATGCGAACCGATGAATCCAGCGCCACCGGTTACCAAAATGTTTGCCATATTTTTCTACTTTCCTAATCCATACTTTTCAAGACAAAACTTGTTTACAATAATATAATCTTATGGCGCCAATGCTTCATACAGACGTTGCGCGGCATCATGTTGTGGTGAATCGGTGTTGTCGGTTAACCACAAATGCAATCGCTCTACTATACCGAATTCCCTGAACTTGTCTGCAAAACGCAGGAGCATGCCAATCAGGCGTTCCGACTCCATATCATCTCTTGCCTGATCCAAGGTGTCGATCATGGTGTGCAACGCAACAGTAAACTGCTGTTCATATACCAGGGCATGCAGATAGAGCGACAAACTGTCTGTCTCATGGAGATACTCCGCGGCTGGTACTACTTCATAGGCTTCGATAGCTTCTGCGAAGCGCTGTTGCTGGGCCAGCACATCACCCATGGCCAGCAGGCAGCGGTATCGCAATGTATCTTCAATACCCTGCTCTTCCAGAGCCTGCCGATACCGTTGCAACGCGGCCTCCGGTCGGCCCCGGGCTTCCAGTTGTTGACCTGCCTCATATGCCGCCAGGGCACCAGCCTGATGCAGTTCTCTGGTAACGTCGGCTCCAAAGAAGGCATACAGCAGCAGCACCAGCACCCCGATAACACCTACCAGGCCAGCCATTATCCAATATACAGAACTGGATTGTTTTTCTTCGTTCTCTTCCATCCTGTCCCCATCACGTTCGCTTGCTACATAGTATATTGTCTATAAGATCGCTTCCACAAAGAATTTGGAGTGTATCAAATCGCGAACCTGACATGATAGTTGGAGAGGGTGATGAAGCGTGATCGAAGGATTCATCTTGCTGGCACGCCCTTCGGGGTGCTGGGTGTGGGGGGCGCTACTGTCCCGGGGTGGCGGCCGTTGGCCTTACCCCGCGCTACAGTGATATAATCGCTCCGCGATAAAGACAGGTGGCTGCCGTGGGCATGTTTTCTGCTGGCACGCCCTTCGGGGTGCTGGGTGTGGGGGCGCTTTTGTCCCGGGGTGGCGGCTGTTGGCCTTACCCCGCGCTACGGTGATGTAATCCCTACGGGATAGGGAACACGGCAACGTCATGGCAGCGGCATGTTTTCTGCTGGCACGCCCTACGGGGTGTAAGGTGTGTTGGGACGCCTTTGTCCCGGGGTGGCGACCGTTGGCCTTACCCCGCGCTACGGCGCTTTAATCGCTCCACGATAATGAACCTGCAATGGCGCACATTACGCACCACGCTCTTTCGATTGATTGCCCACCGCTAACGTTATGCCCATTCAAACCGTAATACCCACCCCAACCGTCTTACCCACGAAGGTGGGTATCCAGAGAGGTGATGAAGGAGCCGGGGGAAGAGCTTTTGCCTGTATTTTGGTGTTCCCGCAGGTAGGTTTGGTTGTTAGGGATAATTATAATCTTGTGCTAGTAATATGTCTTTCTGGATTCCTGCCTTCGCGTGAATGACAGAAAGAGGGCTATGCGTGGATGGCAATTTAGTAAAAGCAGGTAGGTAAACAGTGGAAAGCGGAGAACGGAGT
>CAZIDP010000076.1:0-16683 GCA_964537975.1 uncultured Nitrospirales bacterium
CTGGCGCACCTGTTCCTATCCCGAAGGGATTACATCGCCGTAGCGCGGGGTAAGGTCAACGAGCCGCCACCCCGGGTAAGTAGCGCTCCCCTATCCCAGCACCCCGGAGGGCGTGCCAGCAATGACAAACCCCGTCGCGCTGTGCGCCCCTCTGGTTACACCTTTAGTGGATATGGCAGGATGAGGTAGGTATGCCACTGGTCTGCTTCCTTATACAGAAAGCAGACCCAATGGCTTATACCAACTTAATATTCGAACACATATATCCGTTAAAAAATGTGGCTCAAATTAATTGGCGTTGATTTTATCAACCCCAACCACCAGCCAGATGCATCCAATGAGTTACCGCGGTGACTGCAAGAGCACCTTCATAAATATTATCGCCTGCGGTTGGTGCCCACACAGGATAACCCTCATTCAGCCGTACCCAGCTCACATGGCCATCCATATACAATACATTGCAACCGCCAGGGACATGATTAAATCGCAAGGTTGCCTGATCCATGCCAGCCCCTGTGTAGCCTTCATGAGCGAAACTTGAATTACCCCAAGCATCAAACATAATAGCAAATTCCGATTGCGCTGAAGCTGCTCCTCCAGGATTGTTTATATCTGTTATGAAGAATCGCTCAACACCTTCACGCATCCGTGGATAAGAGGAAGGCAATACCGTACCGTCATCATCATATCCTCCCATGGTTGCCAATCCACTGCCAAAGATAGCTTCCAATACGCTGGTTGACAAATCTTCACCCGCCCAATACCGTATTGTATTACTCCACTCTGCAGGGCAGTTTCTATCGGTTAAAGCAGGTTGGGTGTAACTCGCAATAGCACCCTGAACACGGTGTCGCAAACCAACGGCTTGAATTACATGCATCAGTTGCGACATGCTACGGGTAGGATACCCTATGTATAAATACGAAATGGGATGCGACAGAATTGTTGCTCGGCATGCTGCGGTTATGGCATCATCTCCAATCAAGTTTTGTATCTGTGCCTGAACATCATCTTCGATGCCAACACCAAAACCTTGCAGTCCACCTCCTGAATCACGTGAATCCGATGGACAAATAGCAATTTTAACGTCATTCCAATAATCAGGATACAATGCTTCACCTGCAAAACCCATCAACGTGTGGGCATTGTTCATTTGCCAGTTTTGCTGTGGAGGAAAGTAGTCCTTGTTTTCACCAGAATACATTTTGAAAACAATCCCAAACTGCTTGAGATTGTTGGCACAAGAAGAACGCCGAGCTGCTTCCCGGGCTCGTGCCAGTGCCGGCAGTAAAATTGCAGCCAAGATACCAATGATTGCAATAACCACCAGTAACTCAATAAGTGTAAATCCATTACGTTTGTTTAGCATACGGATAACTCCCTGGTAAAAGTGCATAAATTACTGATTATTTTTTAGATATATCCCATGATATATCACAAAGCAATGACCTGTGTGGAACTCCCATCCAACTGTGTAATTCCTCCTGAAAACAGACCGGATTGTATAATTTTATTAATTTGAGTATAAATATTATAATATAAATAAGTACATATATATTTATCTCTAATATAAACTAAAGCAGTTTGCCTTAAAAGTCAATGTATATTTAAAGCATTATTTGTAATATAAATGCAAAATTTTTCAAGTTGTACATTTCTTAACTTACTGATGACCAAAACATATAAAATTATCTCCTCAATATTGCACTTGTTGCCAAAAACGCATAAATCATAGTACTGCTCAGTGTATTCAAGATGTACGGTTTAGCTTTTGGAAAAATAACCTTGTCTCTATCCCGAAGGGATTACATCACCGTAGTACGGGGTAAGGCCGCAGGTCGCCACCCCGGGACAACGCGCCACCCAATCATGCAACCACACCTGTCCCTATCCCGAAGGGATTACATCACCGTAGCGCGGGGTAAGGCCAACGAGCCGCCACCCCGGGACAACGCGCCACCCAACGCAGCACCCCGGAGGGCGTGCCAGAAGGAGATATACCCGCATTCATTTACCGAATATCAACCCACTGCATAGCCCCCTTTCCGTCATTCCCGCGCAGGCGGGAACCCAGAAAAACATAATACTAGCACAAAAATATACTATCCCTAACAACCAAACCCACCTGTGGGCCCAATAATATGCAAGCCAAAGTTGTGCCCTCGTCTCCTTTATTACCCCTCTGGATACCCACCTTCGTGGGTATGACGGTGAGAGGTCGCTCATTGCGCTCCTGCTGGATACCCACCTTCGTGGGTATGACGGTGAGAGGTCGCACATTGTGCTCCCTCTGGATACCCACCTTCGTGGGTATGACGGGAAGGGTGGGAATGGCGATTGGGGTGATGTATGCCCGCCACCTGTCCCTATCCCGAAGGGATTAAAGCACCGTATCGCGGGCTAAGGCCGCAGGCCGCCACCCCGGGACCATGACACCCCTAACACCTCACCCCGGAGGGCGTGCCAGCAGCGCTATAACCCGTCGCCTCCTCGTATACCGGATTCCAATATTAATTTTGGTGTAGTTTCTGATTGTCAAACCGTATTTCATGATGTATTACTTCTGTTTCATTTAGCATCTGCTTTTTCTGGTGTTCCTGCATATAGCGACTGATCTCGATGATGTCTTCAGGACAACACCCCCAGGCTTCCAGGAAACCCACCAGGTTACCTGCCATACGTATCTGCTCCATTTTTTCCATCGTACTTGCTCCTTTTATTCAGGCCAGCATTTTCATTGCGTTGTTGTCTTCGGGCATTTGGATACTGGTTTCTGGAAAATCACTGCACACGTCGAGGTAATCACCGCTTTCAATCTGGACTCCTGGTCCGTCAGGCTGGAAGTACATCCAGGCAGATATGATCTTTCCGCCTAGCAACTCCACAGGTACTTTTTCACGACATTGGCAATCCGGATGGTTCAAAATAAGGTCCAACAGTTCTAGCGTTTCGCTGTCCACCAGGTACACTTCGCCATGAATCTGGCTTACAGGAATCTTGCTCGTTACGAAGGGGTATGTTGAGACCTTCAAACTGTATCTACGCCAGGTACGTGCTTTGCCTGCATATATTGCGCAGTTCATCAGAAATGTACGTCCTGCACCAACTTGAAACCGACCGTATACAAATATTGGATTACGATTTTTCATATCATCCCCCTCGGTGACCACGTCTATTGCTTTAATTTTTACTTCAGACTTACGATGCTCTTCTTATGGCCAGAATTGTGCCAATATCTCGCGAACAATTTAAGTGCTTTGTTCACAATGTATTAAGGCGTAAAGGTTGCTGCTTGTCTGGTATGTGGTTCAAGAGGTGCATGCTCAATTTTTTAATTGGTATACTCAAGGAAGACGCAGTGCAGAGATATTTCAGCAGCAAGCATACGGCAACTCATGGAATATGGGGGGAGACTTACCTATTATGGCAAGCAAAAAAAAGATAGCAATCCTTACGTACTTTGGCATTGATGGTGCTTGTGCTGCTGCGGTTGCCTTTCTGAAATATCCCAAGGCACGCGTGTGCGCGACCAGTGCAAACAGGATAGCGATCACACTAACCGAGCTGGCCGGTGAAGATGTTCAAGAGATTCACATCTGTGGTGTGGGCGTGTATTGTCTTTGGAGTGACCTTGAGCAGGTCGCCAATCTGCTACGGAAGAAGGGATGCACGGTTTTCTGGCATTGTGGTCGTGGATATCTGGATGATGAACAGGATCGTTTTAACGCCTTGGTAAAACCGGTTTTTGCGCACTATGGCAGCAATACGGCAGCCCTGGCGCATTTCATGTTACTGGATGATCAGCTTGAATGCCAGTTTCTCCTTGAGCTCGCACGCCTGGACCCCAATATACACGATGTGAAATCGCCACCGGACAAGACCGAGTTGCAAGCTGAATGGATAGATTTGATTAACGCGGCACTCGCGCAATACCTGAAATTTCAGGATGACACGGTGTATCCCGAAGTTATTCGAAAGCTTTCCAGGATAGAAATGGACAGCCGGGACCGCACCAAGATTCAAGTGTTCAGACGAATGGGTTTCAAGTACCTCCTGCATGGCAGGACGCCAGATATACGTCGGTTGAAGGAGCGTATTCAGCTTTGCGCAGATGCCGACCGTGCGCTGTTGATTACCGGTGAGTCTGGAGTGGGGAAGGAGCATGTGGCGCATCTGGTATGGGAACGCAGCAAACGTGCGACCGGTCCGATGATAGCAGTTAATTGCGCGTATTACGCCGGCAGCGCGAACATGGCAAATGCAGACTTGTTCGGGCATGTCAAAGGCGCATACACCGGGGCCTCCGGCGCACGCGATGGTAAACTTGTTGCCGCAGATGGTGGAATTCTGTTTCTTGACGAGTTGGGCGAATTACCTTTGGAAGTACAGGCCAAGCTCTTACGTGTCATTGAAGATGGATGGATTACACCGGTTGGCGCGGAACGTCCCACACGCATAGTTGACATGCGTATCATCGCAGCGACCAACCGGAACCTGTATGAGCAAATCGCTGAAGGCACCTTTCGGGAGGACCTGTATCACAGGATAAGCACCTTGTGTATTAATGTGCCGCCTTTGCGTCAACGTGGAGATGATATTCCCGTGATTGTGGAGGAGCGTTTGTCACAACTTCTGGAAGAAGGGTACACCTGCACCTTTTCGGAATCGGACTATGCGGCGCTTATGCAGTATGAATGGCCAGGCAATGTACGGCAATTGATAAAGATTGTGGATCGTGCTGTGATGTTGCACATGACGGTGGTGGAAGCTTTACAGGAAGAAGAGAGATCGGGTGAATTGCGGGTATATGAAGGAGTCGGGGAGGGCAATCAATCAGGCGAAACTGCTACAGACGACAAGCACGTCAGGAATCCCGATGATAATGGAGAGCGTAATGCAGTATTGGATTTGCCATGTTCGATCGATGAGGTAGTTCCCATAAAAGATATACAGGGTATGTATGCCAGGCATGTCTGGAATTTGATGGGACAGAATTACTCGGCTGCGGCGCGCGCGCTCGGAGTACAAGCCAACACCTTGCGGTATAGCTATTTGAATGAAAAGCGTGAATGAGGAGGTGCGCTTACAGGCGGATGCCGAACCCTATTGCAACAGAAAATTTGACTGAAGATAACTGGCAAGGCTGTTCTGCTGCTAACAACCCTTTCCGGATCAATCGTATTCATGCCCTTGAATACACCGATTCCACCCTGGACTGGGAAGCACTTTTTCTGCGCTTGAAAAAGACTGGGAACCGGGGTGCTATTGTCGGGCCACATGGCTATGGCAAAAGCACATTAATGTGTGAATTGGGTGTCAGGTTAACCGCCGCAGGCTTTCCAATCCATGCCATGCAACTTACAGAAGATGCCCCTCGTATTACTTCCAAAATGTGGCAAGTGCTTGATGCACTTACTTCAGAAACCTGGTTGTTATTGGACGGCGCGGAACAACTGGGTTTTTGGGCATGGCGAAAGTTTTATCATGGAACACGCCGTTTCCAGGGAATGATCATCACGCTGCATACTCCAGGCCGCTTGCCGGTGCTCTATACCTGTCGCACCTCACCTGCGTTGCTGGACTTACTTTTGACCCGCTTGTGTCCGGTGGTTTCACGACAATTGCATGAAACCGCGCATACGCTGTACAACGAAAAAAACGGCGACCTGCGTGCAGTTTTCCTGGAGCTTTATGACCGCGTAGCGGACGGGAGACTCAGGATTGTACCCACAGATCGCCATTGACCAAACAGGTCGACCAAGCCAATGTTAAAACAAATTGCCGGGCTTCTTCTTACTGGTTATTACTAGTTACTGAGCTGTCTACCGACAGTCAGGAGGTTTGCGCGTTCAAGACCTGGAACATCCCTTTACAGAAGTCCGGCAGATCATCCGGTTTACGGCTTGAGACAAAATTGCGATCGACAACCACAGCGGCATCTTCCCATATTGCCCCCGCGTTGACCAAGTCATCCTTAATCCCGGGTGAGCCTGTCACGCGTACATTACGATACACGCCAGCTGAAATGGGAATCCAACCACCGTGACAAATGGCGGCGACCAGTTTTCCAGACTCGGCGCATTGTTGTACCAGCTCCAGAACCTTCGGATCGCGTCGCAGCTTGTCGGGCATAAACCCACCCGGACAAATGACACCATCAAAATCGGCAGCATTCATCTGGGCGATGGCCGCGTCGGAGCGGCAGGGATACCCATTTTTACCCTTGTACACGGTATTGGCCTCAGGACCCGCGAGCACCACCTCGATGTCGGCTTCTTCCAACCGCAGCTTGGGATACCAAAGTTCCAAATCTTCATATATATCGCCTACAAAGACCAGTATTCGCATGTTTTTAACGTCTGTGGATGCCACCATGCTTACGACCCTCCAGTTCCTGTTGTGTTTACTCCATCAATTGTTTAATCTGCGCGACTGCGTTCGGGTGGTTTTTTGACGTGCCGGACGCTTCAGTCGCTTGACTATTTTTGCTATCCAAGTATCCACATGGTGCCGGCCAATCGTGTCAAGCAGTTCAACACCCCGTTCACGTGCGATAACAATCGCTTTCTCCCGGGCAGCCAGCCGCGCGCGGCGTTTTTCATCGGCAGTCAATTGCCCGTCTTCACGAGAGGCCTTGAGTGCCTCAACATATTCATGATAGGTTTTGTCTACTGCCGCTTCAAGTGCTTGCAACGCTTCGCGGTAGCGTTCTCTGCGAAGTATTCGGCCCCATTCGGATGCCTTGAACAAGGCCCAGACACTGCCAAAAATCGTTGCTGCCAGTGCCAGGCCTGTATCAGAATTTAACAATGATTCGAACCACATATTCCCAAATGCTCCTTAAAAAGTGTTGTGCTACAGTGTGCGTCTGTAAAATGCGGCTTGGTTTACTGGGTAGTTTCAGAAATCGCGTTCCGATTGTCGGCGTGGACATGCCCATCCTGGTAATCGTCCTTAACCCAATCGAAATAGCGCCTGCATATCTTGCCGACTACCTCTTGCGGGACACGTGTACGGTTACGGGCCAGTACCGCGATCAGATCAACGGCTATGCCGCCATAGCGGGCAAGATGTCTGGAGTTTCTGGATACCAGACCGCCCTCATCGCTCCAACCGAGGCTTGCTCCCAAGCGGGCGTTGTCTGCTTCGGTTCGTACTCCGTTGGTGATGTATATCCACACCGTCTCTCCAAAGACGATACCCAAATCCCGGCGCACCTGCTCCAGTGCGTACAACACGGAACTGTGTACCATGGCCAGGCCTTCTGCGTTTTCAAACTCCCGTAATTTGAAGTTGCTGACTGTTTCACCATCCAGTTCCACAAGCAATGCGATATCATTACGTCCTGACACTTTCGTTCCTCCCAGCATCTTTTCTCCCTGTCTGAAATACAGTGCGTTTCATATTTACCTTAAAATAATCTGAGTGTGCAGACTGGATGTGCAGACTGGAAGCCCAGGCTTCGTCTATTGGTTTCAATAAATCAACCCGGGCCTCCAGTTTCCGTCAGATTAATCCCATTCGTTGCTCAGCAAAATGCGCGCCTTGTCATACAGGATTGCAAAATCCGTCACGACAGTGAGGTAAGTGCGCTCCCATTGCTGGTGAATGAGCTTGTCACTTTCCACAAGCAGTTCCTGCTCGGTAACTTTCTGGGCTGCGTATTGCGCATCCAAAATGGTGATGTGTTTTGAAGGCTGGTCAGGTGACACCACCATGTTCATCCCCAGGGGAGCTGGAAGTTTGCCGGATTTCGTAAACTCGAATATGCCGGCGTCTTTGATTTCAGGAAGGTTCAACAGTTTTTCCGCGGAACCCATGTCAACAATGAAGTGGGTTGGGGTGAAGTAATTTCGCTGTCCCAGATGGAGGAACCCCTTGATCAGGTCGTCATAATTCCACTGACCAAATTCCCTGCTTTCCAGAGACTCCGGCAAGGTGCCACTGGAGCCATCCCCTTCCACCAGAACTTGCACGAGACGGGCATCCAGGTCACGGCCAAGACGTTCGCCAATACGTTCGAGATGAACACGCAGCATGTCCATGGACATGCGCCGAACAACTTCATAAGAGGCAATAACCCCACGACCGCGCTTGTCCAGACGCACAACCCGGTCCCCATAAGTGATGGAAGACTCCGGAATCGCACCGCCTTCCGCCAGGGTTCGCATGGATTCCTCGTCGGCATCTTCCTGTACATAGGGAAGATTAAAGGCGCCGCCATTAATGTGTTCATCACCGGAGATTAACCCAGGGTAAAATGGTTTGCGCCGCAGTCCTGTTAAAACTGATTCACGTACAATGTCCGGAAACAACCATTTCGCGTTGGGATCAGACTGGAAGAATCGGTCCACCGTGATGCGGTCCAGGTCAATTCCAAATTCCTGTGCGCAATAGGCTTGCACATTGGTATCCAGCGCGCGGAAATAATGGGCATGACATAAGTCCAGACTTCTCAATTGCTCATACAGTGCCTCACCCCGTAAAGACCGTAGGGCTTCTGGTGCCTGACCTAAAAAGCGTACTTGTTCTTGAATCAAAATATTTACTCCTTCATAAAAAATTTCGTGTTTACATCAACAGTCTGGATGGATTGATTACAACAGGACTGTCACACGCTGTCTTGTGCTGTCCACGCGCAACACAATACCGTGCCCTGTGCCCTCAGAAGGTCGCATGACTTTTCCCGCCTCCCCTGACAAGGTTACCCCGGAAACCCCATCGACTTGGGGCGCGGTGCCTGTGTAGAAGAAGTCACACACCCCCCGTACTTTAACCGGCAGTGCGGTTCCATTTTGCTCGAGGGTCGCCAGAGCCTGTCCGAAAAGTGGAGCACCAGCTCCCGCAACTGCGTTTACCGCATAGTTGCCGGTCAGCCGGACGGCATCTCCTTTATGAATCATCACATTCCCTGTATCAGGTGTCTTGCATGTAATTACCATGGCCGTTACCGGGCCACCTACATCGCCAAATGCCATTGTTTTGTTTCCTTTTAAGTTGAAGTATGTAACAGTAGTAGCAGTTGAGTGTTATTTGTTTGTTGTAAGAGAAATAGGCAGGTCATCAGCTTGCCCTGACGTCACCCAGAGACGTCATCCAGGGACATCACTCAGAGTTGTTGCCCAGAAGCATCGCCCAGGCCTGTGCAGTCTGTGTGTCGTCGTTTTGCTCTGAAATTGGTGCGGGTTGTGCGCAGGTGTTGGGAGCAAATGCGGTATCAAAGCGGGCCTCGAAGCGTTGCAGATGCGCCAGTATGGTTTTCAAATCCGCGTGGCGTAAATGTTCTTCCCAGTAGGTGACATCAAATTCCGATTGTTCCAAGACGCGCCCCAGGCCCAGGAGTTGGCGTACCGCATGTTTTCGTGCCTGGTAACCATCTTCAACGAGCGCGGGCAAACTATCCACGGCCAAGTCATGTTCCGCCAGCCACGCATGAACACGCATGGATACTGCAGGCGCCAACATGGTCTCACGCTTAAAATGCAGCACTCTTTGTCCATCCCGGCCATTCAGATGCAGAATCCCCGACTCAGCATCATGTTGAACCCAGGCGTACTTCCCCTCGTCCAGTCGTTCCGCGGTGCCATCCTGATCCAGCCATCGAAGTGGGTGCGGCGATTTTTCTGTAGCCCAGCTTCCGGCTTCCAACTCAGTGGCAGCCACACGAAATCCCAGCAGTACGCCGGCATATTCAAGCCGTAAGTCCAGATGTGCGCCAGCGTTGTCTCGATGTGCCTGAAGTACGAAGCGCCCTTCCCAATTTTCTGGTGCCGCTGACTCCCCCATTGTACGGACTTCCACAAGGTGCCAGTTCATTCATTTTCCTTTCTCAAAATAGTTATATAGCAATGCTACAGTATCTGATGTAATAAAGATACCATTACACCCACCAGATTCCCGACCAAGAGCAGTACCCCCCTTCCCAGCGCAGTTTCCAGACGACCAACACGGGTGCGCAGTTCGCCCAGGTCTCTTCGCAGTTCACCAAATTGCACTTCAGCCACTTTCTCTATACAGCAGTTTGCGCAAGAAAAATTGCCTTGCGAATTTTTGGTCATAGCATTCCTTTCTCGGTGTATTGTTTCGCGTTTAGTTCTCCCCCCGGTTATTGGCAAACAAGCAGTTATTCATCGGCCCAGATTCTGCGGTGCTTTCCATCTACGGACAGGTCAAAAATATCTTGTACATTACTGTCCGGTTGCAAGGTTTGTGAAAACAGGGCAGACCGCTGTTCGGCTGCAATAAAACCTGTGCCCTGGGAGCCTGAAGAAACGATAGAACCTTCAATAACATCGGTCACCTGCCGCATGATGTAATGTGCTTCGGTATCGTCATACCGTTGTCCGGGGACATGCTCACATTCCCGCATATCTTTCCCGCAGACAGCACATTCCGGAATCCGAAAGGAGAATCCGATTGAGGTGTCGCGAAAAATCCCCCCTTCTATGTTTTGAATAAATTCACGGTTGCCCGCTGTACGAAGTACATACACTTCTGGTCGCACACAGAGCCGTTCTCCTTCCCGGTGCAGACTGGAGCGAAAAAATCGACCGCGGGGCAATGAGCCGCGAAGGTCATGCCGCTCCATGAGTGGTTTCCCGATGACCAGTGCATTGATGCGCTCCAGTTCTTCGTCCGGAAAGCGACTGAAATGCCGGTCTACTTGGTTGTGGCAGAGATCAAGTTGGAATATGGCAATGTCCTTTCGAGACAAATTGCGCAAGGTGAATTGATTTACCGCATCCAGTGCCTGGTCATCGACGGTCTCCATAAACGTGCCCCGGCATGCGCGAATAGATGTCAGGACTTCGGGATACCTGAAGGCCAAAGGTTCTAGTTCCATGTAAAAAGGTCTCCTCTGGTGTTGTTGTTGTTACCAGTGTGTCTGGTAGTTGATCTCTACCCTTTGCTTTGCCAGCAATATGGTGCAACGTGCCTGATTATTAATTAAGATTGGATGGAGCTTTCAGGAAAAGGTGCCTGGCAATCGCAATAAAGAGCGGGCCCCAGACTCGTCTATCAATCCTTCAGAACGGAGGCGCAGTACATTTTCTATTTCCTGGCCACGGGCCTGGGCTGACTTCAAAACATCGGTAGTCCGGTTGGAACGCATGTGGACACGGGCACGTGGGTTCCCCATACCCAACGCGAGTTCATGATTGTAAATCTGCTCCAGGATGCGTTGAACACTCCGGTTTACCGTTTCGACTTGCCGGTTGATGATCTCAAACTGAACCGTGCCATAGGTTTCTGTAGTGCCATAATTTCTGCCCAGCAGAATAGGCATCAGATGCATCCCGGTGATGACCTGTTCTTCAATCGCCTTGTGATTGTCATAAAAATTCTGACTGGCCAGGTCGCCTCGCAATACATCCACAGACACGTTGTCGAATGTCACCAGGTTCTGATCGCTGCGCAAGCCGCTGAACAGGTCACGCAGCAATGTCAGGTTTTCTTGCATCCGCTTCTGGTAGGCTGCCTCATCTTCCCCCTGGCCCGGTTCTTCCCCGCTGTACTTGACATGCATTTTGTTCCAACCGGCATTTTGAATGGCCTTGGCCATGTCATTCTGAAGCTGCTGCTGCATCTTGATCACCGTTGGCAAGCTTCGCAACATGGAGCGTCCATATGGATTGGTGCCGTCACGGTCCAAGCCCACATAGAGTATCCGGTTGGCCGGCAACCGAACCGCTTTGCCGGATTGTAATTGGTACAATGTGTTTCGACCTTGTTCTCGGCGAAACCGAAGTCCGGGAACATCTACAGGAACCACATCTTTCAAAGCGTTTCGATGTTGCCCTGGAAGCAGTTCCAGTGCTGCTGCGCCATAGGTGAACAGCGACTCATAAAAGATATCCAGTAATCCATCCATACCCCGGTCACCCTGATTGACACGCACATCCAGGGCAGCAATCAGTCGTCTGGCATCTTGCTCTTCACGGTTGGTTGCCGTGTCTACAATTTCGACATCAAACCCTGCCTGGCATAATCGTTTCCAGGTCCAGACCGCATCTGAGATGTCCGGGATGTTGTCACGAAGAAAACGATATACCTCAAACATGGCGAAGGGGGTTTGTCCCGGCATGGACAGAAAATCACTGCATGATGCTGCCAGCGGATTTGACGTAGGATTGTGCCTGGTGTCCGTTGCGCTTCTGAATCCCATACCCGGTGACATAGACTTGCTGGCGGGGACGTTACAGGATACCGCATCGCTTCCTGGTCCTTCGTGCCACCAATGTCGTATCCAGTCTTTCCAACCTGCCATAATTTCCTCCTCTTTGCCTTCCGGCATCCGGTTTCTGATCAATGCTTCCTATACTATATGCAGAAACTGCCGCTTTTGGAGCTCGAGGAGGGTAGGTAAACCTATGGTATGCATGGGGATGGCGAATTTATTACTTGAGAAAAATGGCGCCGCTTTGGACGCATGAATTGTAAGTGGCAAAGTGAGGCCAAGATGGGGTAAACTCTGACCAGGGAAATGCTATTTAGATAGTCGTTTGCGTAGTTTTTACACAGGTGCGCAGTTGATTGTATCTGCTGATTCTAGGTCGCTTTTGCGGAAGGAAGGGGTTGTTTGTAATGACAGGAAATTTTTTTATTGATCTGATTTTGTCGCCGTTTCGCTTTGTTATCTCTATCTTGTTAATGACGTATCTGTTGTTTTTTGAGCTTTTTTTCCCATCATATTAATTCTACACTGCTCCTGCTGGGCGTAACGCATCAAGTGCCAGAACCTGTGGCATCTGGAAAGCCTGCGATCAATTCTTCCAGGTTGACTGGTGCGGTTCCCACTTTTCCTACAACCACACCCGCGGCATGATTGGCGATGACCGCGGCGGTTTCTGGTGAAGAACCTGCTACCAGAGCCAGCAAAAATGAGGCAATTACCGTGTCCCCCGCACCGGAAACATCAAATACTTCCCGGGCAACTGTGGGTACATGTAATGGGGGTGCGTCAGTACGAAAGAGGGCCATACCCCCCGCACCCAGTGTAATCAGGAGGTATTTAACACTGCATGATTTTTGCAACTGGGCTGCAACTTTCATCAGTGCTTCATCTTCTATTACCGGGTCCACACTTTCGCTCAGATAATGGCCTGCCAGCGCGAAGGCTTCCGCCCGATTGGGAGTCATCAATGTCAATTCTGCAATAGGCATGGGATTTGCCGGGTGCGGGTCCATGGCGACTGGAATATCATGTGTCTTGGCCATATGGACAATGGCAGTGACCATATTTGGTCCCAAGGTGCCTTTCGCATAGTCCTCAATGATAAGCCCATGAATTCGCCCCTGGGCTAAATCTTCTTCCAGGTACGCCAATAACTGCGTCGTTGCTTCAGGAGAAATAGGTTGTTTGTGCTCGGTATCCACCCGAACGACCTGTTGGCTGCCAGCCAGAATGCGTGTTTTTTCTGTTGTGATTCTGTCGGCATCCTGCACTATTGCATGGGTGTCCGCTCCCAGCTCTTTCAATAGCGCGAGTAGATTGTCACCGTTTATATCTTTACCAATAACACCATAGGCGTGGGTTTGCGCGCCAAGTGCCAGGAGATTATGCAATACATTGGCTGCGCCTCCAGGACGCATGGTGACTTCACGGACTTCAACAACAGGTATGGGCGCTTCCTGTGAGATGCGGCTGGCACGCCCCCACACATAACGGTCCAGCATCAGATCGCCAATAACCCCTATGTGAATTTCTTTCCAGGTATTTGCCAGCTTTATTAAGTCATACGAATTCATCTTTTATCTTCACACCTTGGTAAAAGTCGCTATATATGTGTAGCATTGTGAAAAATTACTAGAAACATTAACATGCCACAAAAATAACATCCATTTCAATTTAAAAGCAGGCTAAACCAGGCTATGCCAGATTTTGCTCAGGTGTAATCATCGTTGTCTTCCTCATCATCTTCCTCTTCATCCTCATCTGCCACATCTCCCAGAATGGCAGCATCTTGTGCTGCGGCATCCATTACTTCTTCAGCAGCCAGAATGGGACACCCCACACGGATAGCGATGGCGATAGCATCGCTTGGGCGGCTGTCTATTCGTAGAATTTGCTCGGTCTGCCCTTGGGCATTTTTTTGTTCGACATTCAGATGTGCAAAAAAGGTGTCATTTTCCAGGCTGTAAATAGTGACAGATAAAAGCTCACCGCGCAGTCCGGCAAGAAGATTGCAAACCAGATCATGCGTCATGGGACGTGCTGTTTTTTCTCGCATCAGACCTACATGAATTGCGGTCGCTTCTGGTGTCCCAACCAATATCGGCAACACCCGGTTTTCGTGACGCAGTAATATGAGCGGATAAGGCTGTTCTTCGGCCTGACTTACCCCCAATACTTCCAATTCAACCATGATTAGCTCCTTCCGGAAACACCTGCATTACAGCCGTGTTGATTGCTGCGCAACGGATACTGTATCGCACACGATACAGTTTGTGTTAAGAAAATAATTGTACCATTAATTTGGTAATATGCAATTTAACTTGTATGACAGGATAAAGCACTACTCGAGATACCCCAAGCTTCTGAGCGCGCGAATATCACTTGGGCGTAAGGATTCCGCGTGTATCTCACCATGTTCCGTCGCTTCATCCCAATGTGTGATCAAGCTGCGTAATGCATCTACACGCTCTGGATGTGTGTCGGCCAGGTTATCAAGTTCCATCGGGTCATTTTCCAGGTGATACAATGCTTCACCGCCACCATTTCGTTCAACTATCAACTTCCAGCCTTCCAACAATACCCCCTGATATATAGGTGCCGCATCGGCCATAACTTCCCGAATACCCGGAAGATTGGGAACCGCGCCGCCGTATGTTTCTACGACACGTACTCGGGATGCATCCACCTCATCGGACAGTAGATCATAACCAATCATCGAGTTTGGTATGGGCAGGCCGGCAAGTCTCAACAAAGTTGGACCTACATCAAGGGTTCTGACGGGTAAGTCATTCCGCATCGGTGTTATTCCGGGGCCATGAATAAAAAATGGTACCCACATCCCGGTTTGATGAATCCTGCGACCATGCCCCAGATAATCATGTTCATACAGACTCTCACCATGGTCTGCCACGAACAGAATTATGGTATTCTCCGGCACAACTTCCAGGAATCTGGCTATGTGGTGATCCGTATAGGCTACCTCAGAATCATACTTTACCCGCACCTTTTCCTCATTACGCAACCAGAAAGGTCGCTTGCCAGCTGGATTAAAACGGCGGTGAAATCGGTAGGGGGCGTGTGGATCCGTGTAGTGAATCCAGGCAAAGAAAGGCTTCTCTGGATCAAACGCTTCAAAATGACGAATCGCTGCCTCGGTTACTTCTGGTGCTCGGCGTTCCGATTTGATAAACAACCAGCGCTTGCGATGGAAGTCATCGTCGTACACATCAAACCCGCGATCAAGTCCAGACATTTCAGCCTTCAAAGTCCAGTTACTTTGGACACACAAGGTTTGGTATCCTGCCTGTTGAAATTGTTCTGCCACCAAGGGGACACCTTCCGGCATACGCAACCCGTTTCGGGTGGTGCCGGTTGTCCGTGGAAATTGTGATGCATGCATGGCACCGAACGAAGGCCCCGTTAACGGCACCTCACACACCGCATTGGTATATATGATGCCCTGTTCCGCCAGTACATCAAGGTTCGGCGTGGTATCGTATTGGTGCCCATCAATTGCCCCAAGACGGTCTGCACGCAATGTATCAACCGATAGCAGCAGTATATTGGGCGTTTCTGCTCCGGTGGTCACAACCTGCAACATAAAACCTGTGACAAGGGATATAAAAAAAAGTACGCTCAACAAGAATCTGGAAATAAACATACAGCTCCTTATTGATATTCAATTAACAGAGGAATCGTTTTGGTCAACGGAGTTACCGTGCCGTCATCCAGTCGCACTTCTACGGGCAGGCCATCGGAGCGGTACGCAGTGAATTCCAATTCAAACTCACCAGGAGGCCCTTCAAAACCATACGGGACATCAACACGCATGGTCCAAATTCCATCTTTGGCAATCTCATCCGGCTCTACACCATCATCACGAAGTCGCAAGACAATGGTAGGGTACCCATGAACAAAGCCTTCAATCCGGCTGATAACCTGATGACGGTCCTCAACTTTGATGGTTATAATGGCTGTATCACCCGGGCGTAGACTCTTGGGTGCTATATTGGCCTGGCGAAATTCCGGTTGCCCGGACAAGGTTTGACAACCAACCAACAGCACCATAGACAAGGCAACACAAAACCCTGCATACACTAATTTCATGGTGAGCACTCCAGTACCGCATGTGAATTACTACATACGTGTTTTATTTTTTATTCCAAAGGCAACCTGGTTAATGTTAACCAACGATACAAAATGACAGCAAACATGCTATTATACACACTGAATCCTGTCTCCAACAGTTTAAAGCGTATCCGACACCGGGCTATACTGTCAAACAAAATACGGAGCCAGAATCAATTATACAGATTATGCAGGTAATGAAAAGTACCACTGTTTACCAAATACTTCTCGTTTAATAATCCGCCCAGATAAGCGATTATCATGCTCTTGACTGACATCATATCTGTCATTGAATATTGATGTGGCATAATTCGCCTGCATACACTTTACCTGCCTGCCACCATACAATACGTTTGAATCAGACATTTCAATGACAGACT
>CAZIDP010000077.1:0-16587 GCA_964537975.1 uncultured Nitrospirales bacterium
CTGTGGTGTCCAAGACCTGAACGGTACGGGTCACGGGTGTTGCCTGATTACCTGCGGCGTCACTTATTGTGTAGCTCAGGGCATAGGAACCGACTGTGTTGGTATTGACGTTTCCGGTGACCACTATGTTGTCGGTGATGTCGCCATCGTAGTTGTCATTGGCTGTGGCACCCGGATCCTGGAACGTGTCAAAGACTTCGAGTTGGAACGGATTGTCTCCCAGCAATGCTAATGTGGGCGCTGTGGTGTCCAAGACCTGAACGGTACGGGTCACGGGTGTTGCCTGATTACCTGCTGTGTCGCTTACTGCGTAGCTGAGGGTGTAGGTGCCAACCGTATTGGTGTCAACGGCACCTGTGACCACTATGTTGTCGGTGAGGTCGCTATCGTAGTTGTCATTGGCTGTGGCACCTGGGTCCTGGAACGTGTCGAAGACTTCGAGTTGGAACGGATTGTCTCCCAGCAATGCTAATGTGGGCGCTGTGGTGTCCAAGACCTGAACGGTACGGGTCACGGGTGTTGCCTGATTACCTGCTGTGTCGCTTACTGCGTAGCTGAGGGTGTAGGTGCCAACCGTATTGGTGTCAACGGCACCTGTGACCACTATGTTGTCGGTGAGGTCGCCATCGTAGTTGTCATTAGCTGTGGCACCCGGGTCCTGGAACGTGTCGAAGACTTCGAGTTGGAGCGGGTTGTCTCCTGCTAAGTGTATGACTGGTGGCACGTTGTCATAAAACAATTCAATCTCATTTGAAGGGTAGTTGTAATTTCCATAGGTATCTTTGAACTGCCCCAGGTCAACGCTTACCGTGAAGTTACCTGTATTCTCTGGGTTAAGGGTAAATGTAAAGGCATCTCCAATACCAGTAAAATTGCTGATAAAAGCGTTATGGGTACGTAAGTGCTCTTCAGCAAAGTCGGTGTCATATTTGCTGATTTGTGCTGTTATATGAATACTTTGATTCGTTGGTGAAATTGCTTGAGTTTCCAGGATGATTGTGGGGATGGACTTTGTGACAGTAAGGGATACCCCGTTGTTAAAATTACCGCTCCCTAAGACAGGGCCTCCCAGTGGCATTCCTGTGTCATCGGTAATTTGCCCGTCATCAATGACATATAAATTTAAACTCCCATCACCATTCCCTGTATTTATTAATACGTATCGAATCTCATCCTCTCCAGTCACTTGCAGTACATCCGCATCAATAATATCTGTTGTTTGCAGATTAAAATTTGCTGTTGATACACCGATGACTGGCCGAGAAAATTCTACATGGTAGGTATATTCCGATAAATTGGTCCATGTTTGGGGTATTGGATTAACAGAAATAACCTTGGGTGGTTCTTGCATTTCATACGGGCCGATATCGAACGCAGCTTCCGGGTTAAGGGAGAGGATACCAGGAATAGCGACAGGGCGTGGATTGCCCAGGATATCATGATCTGGTGCATTTGTGGTACCTCCCTGATCAATACCTGGAGAGTCTGGCATCAATCGGAAGTCGGCAATCACATAAGAATCGTCTATTTCAATATCTCCCGATATATCACCCATTAAATGGAGAGCTGTCGCAGAATTAGATAGAATCAGGCAGTAAGGATTTGTGCTGCTTTCAATTCTCAATAACCGTCCTGTTAGTGCATTGGGCTCAAACTGTGCATTTTCATCGATCATTACGGTGTAGACATCCAATGGGCTGGGTCCTGTAGGTACTACTTCAGGTGTATGGGTGCATGACCCGCTAATACTTAGTGCCCCATCCATGACAAAACGGGGGTCTAACTCATCATTATCGGGATAGCTGCCTGTTGGTATGTTTTCATAGAAAATGTTATTGACAAGGGTAGTGGAAACCGGGCTATTTTCATATAGAGCATGTTCTTTATTGTATGCGAAAATAGAATTTTGGACATTAATTGTGGAGCGAATGCTGTGAATACCCCCACCAGAATGCGCTTTGTTTTCCAGCATGAGGCTGTTAACAATTGTTGCAGTTGAATCAACAGCAGTGATACCGCCACCCCTGCCGGCAGCCAGTAGGCAAGAATTATTTACAAATAAAGAGTTGACGATAGTTGCATTACTATCTTCTCGTAGATGTACTGCTGCTCCCAAATCACTGGATTCGTTTTGCACAAAAATGCAACTTGAAAATAAAGGCGTACTGTTAATTGCAGCGATGGCTCCTCCACGTGCACGTGCTTTGTTGTATGCAAAAACACAATTGTGGAGGGTCGGTGAAGCATTTACCATGTAAATTGCACCACCAAAATAAGATTGGACTGTGGAACCTGCCTCATTTCCAAGAAACATGCAATTAGATATCATGTTGCTCTCATCGGAATTTTCTATGAGCATTCCAGCACCACTCAAATACTGTTCAAGTCCTCCACGTATACGAAAACCATCTAAATGCGTATTGGAGACATTGACCATATTAACAATGCGAGCGGTTGCAGTGCTTCGGGTCAGAACGGTGGGCTGGTTTATCAGATCGCGCTCATCGGGGTTCTCTTCACAACCTGTAAAGCCGCCATACAGACTTACCCCAGAGTTTAAAGATATCGCACCCGGATATAGTCCTGAACGTACCCGGATTTCGTCACCTTCCTGGGCTGCGGTAATTGCGGAATTGAGATACTTTTTCGCAGTTGACCAACCCAGCCCATCACCCATGTCGTCGGTTTGATTGTTGTCAACATACCATACCGTGGCATACGTTGTGCTGCACAATAATATTGCTGGCAAGATATAAAACAGAAAACGGAATGACGAGTTCATTTTGTTTACTCCCCCTGGCTATAAAGCAAAAAGCAGGATTATAAAAACACAAATTAAGCTTCACCGCGGTATTCCGGAATTGATACCCCCAATCCGGATCGTTCTAAATCAGGCTTATACTACAATGTTCATTCAAAAAACAGTGTTGGTAGTTAAACTCTACATTTAATCTGTTACTGGAATTTTAATAATACAATAAATAATTTATTACTAAAATTCAAAATATTCATAAAAAATATTTATGTAATATATATCTATAATAAAAATTATATATAGCAATGTATGTTATTGTGTGGAATTATTAAAAGTGATCTGCGAAGGTGTATACATGATTTCATGAATTTGATACTATAGGATTTCATTTTTTTGACACCAGCAACATGGTCTATTGCGAAGTGTTTTGAAATATTGGAGTGTCTTAATGGATCAACTTGCAGATAAGCGACGGCGTTCCAAGCGAGAACAGCGAATGGTTGTTCTGGCGATCATCCTGGGTGTGTTGACCTTGCTGTTGGTGTTGTCACGTATATTCTCATTACAATTGTGGGTGGTGACGGTGTTACAGTGGGTAGATGATTTGGGTTCTTGGGGTATTTTAGTTTTTATTTTGCTCTACATTGTTTTTTGCGTATGTGCCGTACCCGATTTATTGCCCAATCTGGTAGCTGGAATGGTTTGGGGTGCACCTTTGGCGACCGTGGCAGTATCAATAGGTCGCATGCTTGGCTCAAGTATCAGCTTTCTTTTGATGCGAACCATTGCCAGTACCTGGCTTCAACCGTTTTTCGAAGATCATCCGCGTTTTAATCTTATTCGTCGTGCGGTATCAGAAGAGGGCTTTAAAATTATAGTATTACTACGTTTGTGCCCGGTGTTTCCTATCAATTTCCTTCACTACACTCTGGGGCTTACGAATGTCTCTTTATTGACCTACATGTCAGCGACTTTTCTGGGTATGTTGCCACGTACCTTTCTTGTATCCTATTTCGGCTCAACAGGACGAAGTATGGCGGACCTGTATTCAGGCAATCTGGAAGAAGGCACGCAGCCCCAGATATTTGCAGGTGGGTTGGTATTGACGTTGTTGGTCACGGCGTTACTTGCCTATATTGCGCATAGAAGCATCAAAAAGGTTACCGCGTCTCTCACGGAGGAATGAAATGGGTGTGGCAATACAAGCCTATTTGTCGCTATGTCCCAATTCTCTGTGAGGAGCAATGATATCGCGTACTCTTTGTTTTAAAACTTTTATTTCCGGGAATCCACCTTCATCAGTGCGTGACCAGACGGTATCTTCACCGACTTTCACATTAAAAATACCGCCATGTCCGGGTTGCAAAGCAATTTCTCCAATTTCATTCTGGAATGTAGTCAATAGTTCTTGCGCAATCCAGGCAGCACGCAGCATCCAGCGACATCCTGTACAATACTCAATTTCGATCCGAGGTGTTTTGTGCATATCCAGGTTCCAGAATCTGTTCAGAGCAATTCATAATCAAGTTGAAATCTATAATTCAATCAGCACATACTAGCATAAAAGACAGGTTGAAATTGGGGTTGGGATCATCGGGGAAAAGCAGCTCCTCGTCCAACAACCCAATCTAGTCGCAATTACAAAAGAGGGAGTACAGCTATTATGCCTAGTGCGGATTTGTCAAAGATTGGTGCGCAAAGTTACAGTTTTCGACATTTTGATACGGCAGGTGCGATTCATTGTCTGGACGAGTTGGGCTTGGGATTTATGGAATTTTGTGCTGTGCACTTTCCTCCCGATGCCAACGATCCTGGCCTAGCGGCCGTAAAAGGCTTGATCTCTGAACACAAAATACAAGTTCCGTGTTATGGGGTGGAATCGTATACAGAAGATGCAGCACTAAACCGGCGCAAGTTCGAGTTTGCCAAAGCACTTGGAGTAGAGATACTGACTGCGGACCCCACTCCGGAAGCCTTTGAGAGTCTGGATGTCCTCTGTGAAGAATTTCAGATCAAGATTGCCATACATAATCATGGCCCAAAAGCGCGCTATGACCGTGTCGAAGATACTCTGAATGCAATTAATGGACACCATCCTTTCATAGGCGCATGTGTCGATACCGGGCACAGCATTCGTTCAGGAGAAGCACCTCACGAAGTGATTCTTGCTCTGGGAGACCGGGTACACTCGGTGCATCTGAAAGACTGGACATTTGACAGCGATGAGACCATTCTGGGAGAAGGGGACATGGATATGCAACGTGTCGCGGAAGCATTGAAAGAAATCGGCTTTAATGGACCCATCATGATGGAATACGAACTGGATGTTGAAAACCCTGTTCCTGGCATGATTCGTGGTATGCAGCACTGGCGTGAGATTGCCTGGTAAGTATTTGAATATTGACTGAATTAAGGTTCGGTGTATAGATACACAACTTTGAGAAGCCTCACGAAAAAGCATGAATAAAATTTGACAGCCCCTTCATTAAAGTGGTATATTTTGCGCACTCAAGCGCGGGGGCGTAGTTCAGTTGGTTAGAACGCTGCCCTGTCACGGCAGAGGTCGCGAGTTCGAGTCTCGTCGTCCCCGCCATATAAAAAATAATGCCGGTAAGCACATAGAAACGCTTACCGGTTTTTTCTTTTATCATTTCTTAATATACTGCTTACCCAATCTCTTTTAATCGGCTTACTTCGCTTTTTCCTGCAATTTCACGTGTACTGTCTGAATTGTTTCTCGGAATTTCTCAGGAATATCGTCCCAGACAAAGAGGTCTACCCTGAATGGAAGGTTGCTCTCATCAAAGGCATCTCGTAGTGCTGATACAGCACTTTGCGCTTCTGGTGCGATGAAAACAACCAAATCAAGGTCAGATGAAGGACGTGCTGTTCCCTTGACACGTGAGCCGTAAGCCCAAACAGTGGTGTTGGGTAAATGCTTCTCAAGCATACTTAACAGCAACTTCTTTTCTGATGACGTAATATCAAGCAGAGCAGTCATTCCCAACGTTCACTGGTTACAGTTTCATAGAGTCGGATGGCATCTTTTATGAATCGTCCTGTCAATTCCAGACAGTCCCGGGCTTTTTCTCCGCTGTAATCATGCGCTGTAGCGGTGCGGGCATCGGCATATTGCAACCAGGGTTTGATTGTGCCTCCAAGCAAGTTGTTTTCATTGGCCAACCGAAATACCGGTTTGGGGCTGTTCGGAACATCGGGTATACCCATCTGTTCTACTAGATAGCGCTTGAGGTATTTCCAGAGTGAATCATAGCTGGTTTTAAAAACGTTGTATTACAGACTCGGAGATAGCTTCACGATCGAGTTCTGTCAGGTTTAATCGGTCATCGAGGTGTTGGTAATTCTCAAACTGAAGTGCAAGAAGTGTTAATGATTTTTTAAAATATCTCTGTGACAATCAATTTTCACTCCATCATTCGTAATGATTACATATACTTTTCAGATGCCAGCTTACAATGACAATCAGCTTGGCAAAAAATAGAAAAGGTGTGATACAGGCGTGATTTGCCAAGTGCTGTCCATAATGTAACCCAGATTGAAAGAAACGAAGCATTGGATTGCTTCAGTATTCACGCTGCTGAATTTTAACACTTCTCGAAATTAAGTTTCGCAATGGTCTATCGCAATTAAACGGTAGAATTGGTGCGGATAATTCGGACTTCTTCTTCAAGTTCTATGCCGAATTTTTCTTTTACGCTGTCTTTGACCAGGTGGATGAGATAAAGAATATCGTTAAAGCGGGCATTATTTTCATTCATTATGAAATTGGCGTGCATCGGGCTGATAATCGCCCCGCCCTGGCGCATCCCTTTGAGGCCGCAAGCTTCAATCAATCTGCCCGCATGATCACCCTCGGGATTTTTAAATACACTTCCACAGCAATAGCCCTGCGGCTGCTTTTCTAAACGACGTTTTTTGTAATGCTGGTAGATGGCTGTCTGATCTTTGTCTGCTTCGGAGAATTTAAAGGTGCCACCAAGTATCACATCGCCCGGTTCGCAGAAATTTTGCCCACGATAATTGTAGTTTTCAGTTGTTATAGGCAGGGTGATATCGCCAGAGGGCTTTAGCATATGGACGGATTCCATCAGCTGACAAGTGCTGCCATTAGCGGTTCCCGCATTCATATAAATGGCGCCGCCGACCGAACCGGGGATACCGGTAAGGCCGCCGACACCATCATAATTGTTGGGCAGCATGATGTCTCGCACCATGGCATCCAGTTCAATTCCTGAGCCGACATAAAATCGATGATTGCCCATATTTTCCAGAGATTGCAGCCCTGTGGTGATATACACAATGCCGGGGAATCCAGCATCATCAATCAACACATTGGAACCACCACCCAGAATAAGGCGGGGCTCCTCCTGCGTCAACATCCAGTCATAAGCCTTTCGGGCTTCGTCATCATTTCGAGGCAAAAGTGCGATACGTGCCGGACCTCCCACGTTGTACAACGTGTTTGATGCCAGCACGTAGTCTCGTACTGCAAAATCAATGTCAGGCAATTCCATTGGGCAATTCCATCATATACAACATTATGCCCAAGCGATCAATGCGGTCTCATGTTTTTGTGCCAGGTCTGGGTGATTGGGGATGATGCGTATGGTATATCCCTGCTGGCCGGTCTTGTCGCAATGAATGGCACCTTCAAATCGGCAACTGCCGTCAGCGTTTTTCTCTATAAATTGCATTTCGACAGCTTTACCCACAGACAGATTCCCCTGTGGGTCAAGATTGCCGTAAAAGACTTCTACCGTGACATCATCATTGGAAAGCACACCCAGAATTACTTGAGCGCTGACATGGAGTTGGTTTCCAACCGGCAAATTGACAGCATCTTCACTTTGCATGTCTATTATGCGCACTTCACTCCAGGCAGCGTTGATTTTCTGCTTCCAGGCAGCCAGTTCCAAGGCGCGTTTTCTCTTGTTTTCCATCAGCTCAATACGTCGGGTAGAACAAGGAATATAACAACGGTCCGAGTATTCCTGAACCATTCTGTAAGTATTAAAGACGGGTACAATGGTCCTGATGGCTGATTTCATGCATTGAATCCACTCACGAGGAATACCATCACGACCACGCTCATAAAACATGGGTACAATTTCATGCTCCAGCAAATCATACAGTGCCTGGCTTTCGATTTCATCCTGCTCTTCTATTGAATCGTAAGACTCGCCTTGACCAATGCTCCATCCATTGGGCCCAAGGTGTTCTGCTTCACACCACCAGCCATCGGGTATGGAGATATTCAGTGCACCGTTTGCGGAAGCTTTCATTCCGCTGGTACCACTGGCTTCCATGGGGCGCCGCGGTGTGTTCAACCAGCAATCCACGCCTTGAACCATATACCGGGCCACATTGATGTTGTAGTCTTCAATAAAAACAAAATGATTCCGCATTTCAGGGTCTCGTGCAAAATGCAGGAGATCGCGAATGAGCTGTTTTCCCGCAGTATCGGCGGGATGTGCCTTGCCAGCGATGATGAATTGAACAGGCTTTTCAGGATTCAGCAAGATTCGGCGCAAACGCTCGGGGTCCCGCAAGATCAGCGCAGCGCGTTTATAGGTAGCAAAGCGACGCGCAAAACCGATGGTGAGCGCTTCAGGATACAATACCTCAATGGCCTGTCGTACTTCCGCGCTGGTACCGCCACGTAATTGCAACTGGTGTTGAAGCCGGCGACGTGCAAAATTTACCATGCGCTCACGGCGGCGTTCATGTGTACGCCAGAGTTCGTTGTCCGGGATTTCATCGACACGCTCCCATATAGAATGGTCATCCGGATTATTTATCCAGCCCGGCCCCAGGTATCTGTCGTATAAGTCAGACAAATCACGTGATATATAGGAGCGGGTATGCACGCCATTGGTAATAGAAGTGATTGGGACTTCATTTTCTGGGATATCATTCCAGGTCAACTGCCACATGTTTCGGGCAACTTCCCCATGCAGCTTACTGACACCATTGCTTCCCGCAGACAATTTCAACGCCAGTACGGTCATGCAGAAAGGTTCTTTGGTGTCTTTGGGATTCTGGCGTCCCAATTCGAGCAGGTAATTTAATGAGATATTGACATCCTGGCAGTATTTTTTAAAATAAAAATCTACCATACCGGGATCAAACATGTCATTGCCTGCTGGTACCGGGGTGTGCGTCGTAAAGAAACTACCAGCGCGTACCGTTTCCAGTGCTTGGTCAAAAGAGATTTTTTCGCGTTGCACCAACTCTTTGATGCGCTGTAAGGCCATGAATGCGGAATGCCCTTCATTCATGTGATACACAGAAGGCTGTATTTTCAAGGCGTGCAGTGCCAGAACGCCACCCATGCCCAACATGATTTCCTGCCGTATGCGTGTGTCTCGATCACCACCATACAATTGCCCTGTGATGCCCCGGTCTTCAGGTGTGTTGTCTTCATGATCACAATCCAGTAGATACAGGGGAACTCGACCCACCTGGCATTTCCAGATGTTTGCCTTAATCATCCGCCCCGGGTATTCAACCTCGATAACAATAGGTTTACCATTGGCATCCGTAACCTGCGAAAGAGGCATATTATAAAAATCATTTCTTGGATAGGTCTCTTGTTGCCAACCTTCGGCATTCAGGTATTGGCTGAAATATCCTTCCCGATATAACAGGCCGATACCCACGAGGGGAAGCCCAAGATCACTGGCAGCTTTCAGGTGATCACCGGAAAGTACACCCAAGCCCCCGGAATAGATTCGCAGGCACTCGTGCAGGCCGTATTCTGCAGAAAAATAGGCTACCTGAAACGATTTCGGTGCATGTGCGTTGCGTGCATGCCAAGGGTTTTCCTGCATATAGTTTTCCAGGCGAACCGCTACACGTTCCAGGTGGGACATAAAACCATCATCTTGGGTCAGTTCTTCCAGTCTGGACTGACTGACCTGCCCCAGTAATTGAATTGGATTCTGATCACATTTTATCCACAAATCACGATCGATTCTAAAAAAAAGATCGATAGCTTCCGGATTCCAACACCACCACAGGTTGTGGCCAATTTCCAGCAACTTGCTGAGTTCTTTTGGCAATCGGGGCACCACGTTATATTTATTGACTTTTGCCATTGATTAATACCTTTATGTTATGTGACTTGAATAATTGCACTGGTATGTAAATTGCTGGTCTACTTAAAAGAGATAAGGTGATTTTTTAGTCGACCTTTCACTCTGAACGTCGGTTACTTTTCCTTGATAATAGCATGTCATTTGAAAACGTTACAATAAAGTCCCTTTTTGAAGATAATATTGGTGTGTTCCAGCATGTATTGATTGAATTGGCAGTGGCAGGTATCATAAAGTACACATAAGTTTTATCTAAATGTTTATTCCCTTTTCATGAAGACGCGCATTGATGTGAAAAAGCATACAGCCTTATGTACCGCGTAGCTAAAGAGATATTAACAGTCCGTTGGTATCAACGGCCCCTTTGGTTGATAATAAGGCGAAATTCAACCTGTTTTTAAATGTAAATAAAACTAAAAAATAAAAATATCAGATTTTGATAGTGCTGTTTGAGGTTTGTTAAAACACTTTATATAATGTACTTGACAAATGGCATACAAAATGCTATTCTAATGAGCTAATTTCCCCTTCGGGGGACAGATCTGTCTGTTTTGCAGTTGGCCAAAAACCTTGCAATTTTGCATGCCGGAAGGCCGGTATGCCCAACACGCCTGCACCGGTGTGGATAGTAAACCATGGTCCATATCGAACACAAGCCAAAGGAGTCTCTGCATGGCCGTAGCTCCCATCGAACGTCCATCTCTTGGAACGATTCCTGATGTATTTGAACTCCCGGATCTCATTGAGATTCAAACCAGGTCCTACACAGAGTTTCTGCAGTGGGATGTACCACCAGATGAACGCGAGCCTATTGGGCTTCAGGAAGTTTTTCTGGAAGTATTTCCCATTGTATCTCCAAAGGGCCTGATGCGTCTGGAGTTTGTCCACTACTCATTTACGCCACCCAAGTATACGGTCAGTGAATGCCAGGAGCGAGGTATGACCTACGCTGCTTCACTGAAAGCATTACTTCGGTTGGAGAAATATGAGGAAGTAGGATCAGGATCGTCCAGCGAACTGCGTGAAAAATTGATGATTGAACAAGAGGTGTTTCTCGGGGAATTGCCCCTGATGACCAGCACCGGAACTTTCATTATCAATGGCGCAGAACGCGTCATCGTCAGTCAGTTACACAAATCACCGGGTGTGTCTTTTGAACGAAAAATGCATCCAAATGGTAAGACATTGTTGTGTGCCCGTATTATCCCGTATCGGGGTGCCTGGCTTGAATTTGAATATGACATTAATGACTATCTCTGGTTGACGATTGATCGTCGTTCCAAGTTGCTCGCAACCACCTTTCTCAAGGCATTCGGTATCATAGAGCCAGAAGAAGTTCTCAAACTGTTCTATACGTTTGATAAAGTTACCTTTGAGAAAAGTGCCTGGCATGTGAATGGTACATTGTTGGAAGACGATGTTGAGCTTGTTGGGCGTTGGGTTGCTTCTGACCTGATTGATCCGGAAACAGGCGAAATATTTGCCGATGCCGCGACAGAGCTCACAGCAGTTGCCCTGCAACGTGTTCAAAATTCTGCAATACGTGAACTTTACCTGCTTAATCCGGATGATATTTCTCGTGATGCAAGCATCGTACGTACCTTGTCGCAAGACCGTACTATGAGTCATGAAGACGCTTTGCGAGATGTATACGCTCGTTTGCGTCCAGGTGATCCGGCAACAGATGCTACCTGCCGCACTTTCTTCAACCGTTTGTTTTATGATGGCAGCCGATATGATTTTGCTGCCGTTGGCCGTTATAAGATCAATCGTAAGCTTGGATTGCAAATTCCGCAAGACCAGAAAACACTGACCCAGGAAGATGTCATCGCAACGCTTCAATATCTGGTGCGCTTGCGCGGCAGTAATACAGAAGGTGTTCTGGATGACATTGACCATCTGGGTAACCGCCGTGTACGTGTGGTTGGAGAATTGCTTTCCAATCAGGTACGCGTAGGTCTGGTACGTATGGAGCGAACTATCCGCGAGCGGATGAATTTTCAGGACGAAGAAAACCTTTCACCGCAAACCCTGGTTAATCCCAAGCCGGTAAGTGCGGTGATCAAAGATTTCTTTGGGCGCAGTCAGTTGTCCCATTTCATGGACCAGATCAATCCATTGGCAGAGTTGACACACAAGCGCCGTTTGAGTGCTCTTGGGCCGGGTGGTTTGAATCGTGAACGTGCCGGTTTCGATGTGCGTGACGTGCATCCTACCCATTATGGTCGTATATGTCCCATTGAAACGCCTGAAGGCCCAAATATCGGATTGATGGCATCCTTGTCCACCTATGCCAGAATTAATGAATATGGCTTTTTGGAAACTCCCTATCGAAAAGTCGATGGTGGTAAGGTAACTGGTGAAGTGGAAATGTTGTCGGCATATGATGAAGACAACTACATTGTCGCGCAGGCCAATGCACCACTGGATGAAAAGGGATACTTTACAAATCGTACCGTGTTGTGTCGTCAGCGGGGAGACTTCCCGCAAGTCGAGCCAGCCAAAGTTGATTATATGGATATTTCGACCAAGCAATTGGTGAGTGTTGCGGCAGCATTGATTCCGTTCCTGGAACACGATGATGCCAACCGCGCGTTGATGGGTTCCAATATGCAGCGGCAGGCTGTGCCATTATTGCGAACAGACTCACCACTGGTGGGAACGGGGCTGGAGCATGTTACCGCCCGTAATTCCGGTACCGTTGTTCGCGCTGAACGCGATGGCGTGGTGGATTATGCGGACAGTGATATGATTCGTATCAAGACCAAAAAGACCAAAGACGACAATCCATTCCGCAGTGATGAAGATGTCTATTCGCTGAAGAAGTATGTGCGTTCTAACCAGAATACCTGTATTAATCAGCGGCCTATCGTGGAAAAGGGCGACAAAGTCTCCAGAGGTGATATTCTGGCAGATGGCCCGGCGACCGATAATGGTGAATTGGCCCTGGGGCGTAATGTGATGGTGGCGTTTATGCCCTGGGAAGGGTATAACTTTGAAGATGCCATTATTTTGAGTGAAGAACTGGTTAAGGATGATGTGTTCACCTCAATCCATATACAAGTATATGAATTGGAGGCACGTGATACCAAGCTTGGGCCAGAAGAAATAACCCGGGATATCCCCAATGTCAGTGAAGACGCTTTGATGAAGCTTGACGAAAGTGGCATCATCAAAATCGGCTCAAAGGTCAGTCACGGTGACATACTGGTAGGAAAAGTTACTCCCAAAGGTGAAACAGAACTGGCTCCGGAAGAGAAGTTGTTGCGTGCCATCTTTGGTGAAAAGGCCGAAGATGTCCGGGATGCTTCCTTGTACATGCCACCGGGAGCTGAAGGTGTTGTGGTAGATGTCAAAATCAACAGTCGAAAAGACAAGGGCTTGGATGCTCAAACCAAAAAGGTTCTTTTGGCTGAGGTTACCAAAATCAAGCGGCAATATGAAGACCGTATAGAGGCCATTCGCAACACTTTTGTGGAACTGGTACGTGATGACATCATTGGTATAAAAATACTCGAAGATGTTTTCGATCACAAAACAGAGACCCTGGTGCTTGAACAGTCCAAGCGTGTTCGTGTAGCGCATCTTGATAAAGCAGATTACAGTGTACTTGCGCGGTTGCGTATTGAAGATAGAAAAGCCCAGTCAAAGTTGACGCGCTTGGTGAATATGGCAGCGATGGAAACGGCAAAGCTTATTGCATTCCGGGACAGTCAGGTGGAGCGGATGAAGAAGGGTGACGAGTTGAATCCTGGAGTCAACAAGCTGGTCAAGGTTTTTGTTGCGAAAAAGCTGCCAATCACCGTAGGTGACAAAATGGCTGGACGTCACGGAAACAAGGGTATTATTTCCCGGATAGTACCGGTTGAGGACATGCCCTTCCTGCCCGATGGTTCACCAGTGCAGATTCTATTGAATCCCCTGGGTGTACCTTCCCGCATGAATGTCGGCCAGATTCTGGAAACACATCTGGGTTGGGCAGTAAAAGCACTTGGAATGAAGGTAGCGAGTCCGGTATTTAATGGTGCCAAAGAAGAGACGGTTGTGGAGTTGCTCCGCAAAGCCGGTCTGCCGGAATCGGGAAAAATCAAGCTGCGTGATGGTCGTTCCGGGCTGCAGTTTGATCAGGAGACCTGTGTGGGACAGATTTACATGATGAAACTGAACCACTTGGTGTCGGATAAGTTGCATGCCAGGGCCATTGGTCCCTATTCACTGGTTACCCAACAGCCCCTGGGGGGTAAGGCACAGTTTGGTGGGCAACGTTTCGGCGAAATGGAAGTGTGGGCACTGCAGGCCTATGGTGCAGCGTACACCTTGCAAGAATTACTGACCATCAAGTCCGATGATATTCAGGGTCGTGGAAAGGCCTATGAATCCATCGTAAAAGGCGATATGGAAGTCGATCCGGGAACCCCGGAATCCTTCAATGTGCTGGTACGTGAAATGCAGAGTCTCTGCCTTGACGTTATCAAGCTGGTGAAGGTTGAAGGTGGTGCAGAAGTTGAAGTAGAAGCTGAAGAAGAATCAGTCGAAGAAGAACCCCAGGAGGACTAAAATATGGCCAAGTATATACCTACAACAGGTGAAAGATTTGATGCGATACAGATTCGCATGGCTTCACCTGAAGAAATACTGAAATGGTCTCGGGGTGAAGTAAAAAAACCGGAGACAATCAACTACCGCACCTTTAAGCCAGAAAAGGATGGGCTTTTCTGTGAACGCATTTTTGGGCCTGTAAAGGACTGGGAATGTGGTTGTGGCAAGTATAAAAAAGTCAAACATCGTGGTATAACCTGTGATCGTTGTGGTGTGGAAATCACAGAATCAAAAGTGCGCCGCGAACGTATGGGAAGTATCAAGCTTGCCGTACCGGTAACCCACATCTGGTTTTTTAAGACCACCCCAAGTTGCATCGGCAACCTGTTGGACATTTCAATCCGTTTACTGGAGCGGATTATTTATTTTGAAAATTATATCGTTGTTGATCCGGGCGATACGAGCCTGGAAAAAATGCAAACGATGACCGAGGACGAATTCCAGGAAGCCAAGGCAGAATATGGGGATCGTTTTGTCGCCAAGATGGGCGCGGAAGCCATTAAGATGCTTCTCGAAGAAATCGATATTGACGTGCTCAGCGAGGAACTTCACGCACAGTTTGCTTCTACCAATTCCATGCAGGCACGCAGCAAGGCCATTAAGCGTTTGAAAGTAGTGGAAGCATTACGGAAGTCAGGGAACAATCCTGCCTGGATGGTTCTGGATGTGGTTCCTGTTATTCCCCCAGACTTGCGTCCGCTGGTTCCATTGGAAGGTGGGCGTTATGCCACAAGCGATCTGAATGATTTGTATCGTCGGGTGATTAACCGTAACAATCGGCTCAAGCGGCTGATTGAGCTGCGTGCTCCTGAAGTGATTTTGCGGAATGAAAAACGCATGCTCCAGGAAGCAGTTGATGCCTTGTTTGACAATGGGCGTCATGGCCGCACCGTTCTAGGTGCCGGAAATCGTCCGTTGAAATCGTTGAGTGACATGCTCAAGGGTAAACAGGGCCGGTTCCGTTTGAATCTGCTTGGAAAACGAGTGGACTACTCCGCACGGTCTGTTATCGTGATTGGCCCCGAATTAAAAATTCATCAATGTGGCTTGCCAAAACGAATGGTTCTTGAGCTGTTCGAGCCATTTATTATCCATCAATTGAAGGAACGGGGCATTGCAACGACAGTAAAAGCTGCCAAGCGTGCCATTGCACAAGGTCGCACAGAAGTTTGGGACATCCTGGAGGATGTTATTAAAGACCACCCTGTGATGTTGAATCGTGCGCCAACACTGCACCGGTTGGGCATCCAGGCATTTCAACCAGTGCTCATAGAAGGCAAAGCTATTCGTTTGCATCCGTTGGTGTGCCGTGCATACAACGCCGACTTTGATGGCGATCAAATGGCAGTACATTTACCATTAATGCCGGCAGCGCAACTCGAAGCGCACTTGTTGATGATGGCTTCGACCAATATTTTCTCTCCTTCTGACGGCTCTCCCATCGTTACACCAAGCCAGGACATCGTACTTGGAATTGCCTGGTTGTCACGGGGTCGTGATGGGGTTAAAGGGGAATGGAAAGCAGAATGGATTGGAAAAAATGGAGAAATCCTGAATCCAGGTAAAGTCTTCGCCAGCAACGCAGATGTTATCCAGGCATTTGAAGCAGGCGAATTGGAAATACACGCCAAGATAAAGGTGCAGTGCGGCGTTGACATTGTCGACACAACAGTGGGCCGTGTTATCTTGTGCGAAGAATTACCCTCTTTTATCACTCTGTTGGATATCAATCAGGACCATGATCAGGGTACTATCGGTGATGTAATTGCCGCATGTTACCGGGACCATGGGCATGCCGGGACTGTGGAGCTACTGGACAGCCTGAAGGCTGCCGGATTTAAATACTCTACTTTGTCTGGAATTTCTGTGGCGATTTGTGACATGGTGATTCCGGCTTCTAAAAAGACGTTGATTGAAACAACTCAACAAGAAATTTACCGTATTGAAGACATGGCTGAAAATGGTCTGTTGACAGGTGGTGAACGAAAGAACCGGATAATTGATATCTGGACACAGACCTCAGACGCTGTTACTGCTGCCATGCTTGAAGAACTTGAAAATATGGAGCAGGGCTTTGTCGGTATCAATCTGATGTACAAGTCCAAGGCGCGTGGTAGT
>CAZIDP010000078.1:0-16419 GCA_964537975.1 uncultured Nitrospirales bacterium
CGTTACCAACACACCTTACGCCTCCCGAATTTACATTATTCATTATTTCTGCAAAGAAATAGCCTTTGTGCTGCATAACTGCTACTAATATTTTCACGGTCGCCTGAAAACTTAAATCGACACGCCCCTGCGCGGGAATGACGGAAAGGGGGCTATGCGTGGGTGGCTATTTGGAAAACGAATGCGGGCATATCCTCTGCTGGCACGCCCTACGGGGTGCGGGGTTAGGGGGTGATATTGACCCGGGGTGGCGGCTCGTTGGCCTTACCCCGCGCTACGGTGATGTAATCCCTCCGGGATAGGGAACGATAGCGATTGCGGTGTAGTGAGCATCGTGGTCTCGGGGTGGCGGCTCGTTGGCTTTACCCCGCGCTACGGCTCTTTAATCGCTTCGCGATATGGATAGGGGGCGGGACTTATATCACCCCAACCGTCATTCCCACCCACAACGTCATACCCGCGCAGGCGGGTACCCAGAGGGGGATGAAGGAGCCGAGAGCACAGCTTTGGCTTGCATTTTGGTGTTCCCGCAGGAGGGTTTGGTCGTTAGGGATGGATATAGCTTTGTGCTAGTATTGTGCCTTACTGGGTTCCCGCCTGCGCGGGAATGACGGAAAGGGGGCTATGCGTGAGTGGCTATTTGGAAAGCGAATGCGGGCATATCCCCTGCTGGCACGCCCTACGGGTTGCGTTATTGAGAGCGCTACTTACCCGGGGTGGCGGTTCGTTGGCCTTACCCCGCGCTACGGCTCTTTAATCGCTTCGCGATATGGATAGGGGGCGGGACTTATATCACCCCAACCGTCATTCCCACCCACAACGTCATACCCGCGCAGGTAGGTATCCAGTAGCGATGACGTAAACAAAGAAATAAAAATTTGGGACAGGTTGCGACCGTGGCCCTCACCTGTCCCAAGTGTATTCTGTTATATAAACACAGTATACGCGTTGACTGCGTTATTGTACGTTGGCTGCCATTTCTGTGTAGTCTTCTGTGAACATGTTACGCGCGGCTGCCTGACCTTTGCGTGCATAGTCGAGGGCCAGGAAAAATACCCGGGCTGATTCCTGTGCGGCATGGAAGCCCATCGAATTCTCGGCTTCCACAAAATCCAGCAGAAACGTGGACTTCCGTTGAAAGTCACGGGCTGCGTGGAGTTGTTCATCCGTTGCACCGGCTTCAATGGCCAGCATGATGTCGTCGATAAGCTCCATGAGCGCGCCCATGGCCATGTCCCGCATTTGCATATGTCGGTCCTGAATGGTATACACCCGCTCTTCAAGTTCTTGTTCTGGCACTTTATGACAAGTCTGGCAGGCATTGTTGATGTTCAGCAATGGACTGCGCACATGGTGATCGCTTATTTTCATAGCCCCTACGCGTTTGTAGGGCATATGACAATCGGCACAGGATACACCGGCTTTGGCGTGGGTGCCTTGTTGCCACATTTCGAATTCGGGGTGTTGGGCCTTGAGCATCTTTGCGCCGGTGTCGGCATGAGTCCAGTCGTGAAAGCCGATTTCATCATAATATTCGAGCGCATTATCTGCCAGAAATCCTTTGTGCCAGGGATAGGTCAGCCGTTTTTCCTCACCCGCAAAATAGTATTCGACATGACATTGACCACAGACAAAGCTGCGCATCTCCTGGCGTGTTGCCATTGCGTTGACGTCGTAATTATCGATGCCTTCCGCGGCTTTGGCAACCCGCATTCCTTCGATAAACGCGGGACGGGATATACGCAAGGCCATGGTGTCCGGATCATGGCAGTCAATGCAGGTGATAGGGTGTGAAGCATGACTACGAGCTTCTTCATAGGGCATGGCATTTATCTTGTCAAACCCGGCAAAGATGTCGCCATCGCCAAGTTCATTGTATACGGTGTACATAGAAGCGTGGCAATTCAGGCAGGTACCCGGTTGGGAAAATTCCTGGCGACGGGTAAAACTCTGGTCTTCCAACATGTAGGCATGCCCACGGGCTTCACGGAAATCTACGGAAAAAGCATAACCAGCCCACATACGGATCAGACGTGGGTCTTCTTCCAGACGTGATCGAGATACCAGGGAGCGGGGATCAGCGTCGGTGGGTGTTCTGGGCAGTGCTTCACTTCCACCATGCCGTGTACGAACCATGTCGGTTGTTCGCGTATAGGCATCGTACTGTAATGGAAAGTTTTTGCCCCAGACTTCAGGATCAATCGTTTCATCTGTTAACTCTACCACCCTGAAAAACGGGTTGCGTGCTTCTTGTTTGCGCTGTGTGATATTTACCAATAGCGCGGCAATCGCAATAGTCAACAAACCTGCGATAATGGCAATGCCAACCACCACCTGCACGAATCGCTTGCGGTCTAAATTGGTCTGTCCATTGTGATTATCACTACTCATAACACTATTCCTCCCGTGTTGCCTCTACTCAAAACAGTTCTTCAACACCGTTTTGTGTACCTACTGGAATCAGCTTCAATTTTCATCATCATTCCGCTAGCGCATGTGTCCAACACCATCATGGCATCGTATGCAGGACAATGCACCCAACTTCTCTGGAAACGAATCCACAGAATGAACTATATCGCTATGGCATTTTCGGCACGCATTTTCCGTAATTTGCCGGTTGAATTCACGTATCTGTATTGGCTCGTGGAAGTTACCCGTGGTAAATGCCAGTGAATGGTTGTATCCATTGACTGCTTTGATCAGGTATTTATAAAAGAAACCTTCCGGCGTGTGACAATCATTGCAGGTAGCAACATTTTTGTGGCTGGACTTTATCCAACTGTCATAATGATCATTCATGATGTGACAATTGGCGCAGGTCATCGGATCATCAAACATGTACGAAGCACCGTCCGCGTATATGAAAGTGAATGAACCCATGCCCACAATGCCGCCAACCGTCACCCCCAACACAATCCCCAATAGCACGCCCATCTGCATCACCTTATGCTTATTGGCCATGACCACGCTCCCCTTCATGTGCCTATGACTTGAGTTATGTCTAGCATCATGCTTTGTCGGTCACCCATTGTTGAATTCGTAGTGACGCTGCATGTTACCAGTTAGCATCGATTCATATATTCTATGTACATCTTTTCATATTGGCGAGCCAAAGTCAAATTTATCACCCTGCGCACTGTAAAGGGGTAATTAATGATATTGAACATAATTAAACGATAGGGTGTGGGGGCAGATAAGTCTACATGAAAGGTACTGGTAATCAACGCCAGGCTGGCCATGAGGGTACATCAGCCATGAGACAGTGGACCTGTTCCAGACTTGAGATCTGGCAATTATCTGGAGCTACGAATATATTATCGGGATTCAGCGAAAGCAGATGCTACAAGGCGGACATTTCACGTTGGAGTCTTTGACGTGCCATATCATCAATGACATCACTTTCCATCAAGAATTGGTATTCAAGACGCGCATCGTCAACCATTCCCAGTATTCCGTAGGTTCTTGCCAATGCCCAGCGCACATCCAGGTTGTCGGGGTGTTTTGCGTGAACCTTTTTGAGTATGTCCAACGCATCATTCTGACGCTCAAGCGATGCAAGCACATCGGCCCAATGTAGTCCCAGAGCGGCTTCACGGGGAGAATCAATACATGGCCAGGCCGCGGTATAGAGCTGATCGGCCAACATGAATTCACCCATGACTGCATAGATAATACCGAGATTCATGTAGGCTCCGCACAATCCACCTAACTGGTGCTGTTCTGTCTCTGAATCGGTATGTCCCCGTTCCAGGGCATCGGCATTACGCGCAGCAGCCAGGAGCCAATGTGCTGCCCAGCCATAGGCATCATCCACCGACATAGAACTGCCTGGCTGGTGCGAACGCACCTGCGCCATGAGTGCCTGGGTTGCCCGGTCCAGGGTGTCGGTACCTCGCCGCAAAACGGTACTGATAGCAGCCAGAACACCAGGAACAGGGGCACCGTCAGACTCCAGTTCGGAAACCGTCAGCAGCAAATGGGATTCAAACTGGGACATGCGGTTGTGCTGGCGCGAAAATCGAGCGTAATTTGACCAGATTTCGAGACGATCGGGCTGTAATCGCAGGGCATGTCGGTACTGGGTATCAATCAAATCCTCCTGGTCTTCATACCCATTCTCCAGGGTAGCAGCCAGCCACAAATGCGTAGTCACCAACGCATCTGTAGCACCTGTACCCTGTCCTCGCAACACATCGATTAATCCGATCAGGGTATTGCGCATTCGATCAAAACGACCATGTGCATGGGCAAACTCCAAAAACTGGGGCCAGACTCCTCCATTGCGCGGGTTGGCCTGTGCTGCACGCACCAGTGCCTCCTCTGCTCCGTCCAGGTCATTTAATGTCATACGTAGTTTGGCCAATTCCAGATACAGCCTGTCGGGATTTGGTGTGCCCAGTTCCAGGGCCCGGCTGTAATTCGCATCGGCTAACTGACGATATGCCCGGGCCCGTGGCCCTCTGTCCGACATGGTGCTGGATTCAACACACAGCGCGCTGTAAAACGCAATACGCCCCAGCAACTCTTCTACATTGGAGAGCATCGGACAGAAGTCACGAATACGCTGCACGTGGTTTGCGGCAGACTCCAAAAGTTCCAGGGCATGTTCGAAATCATCCGGATGCCGGATCATGTGTTGTTGTGCGAGGGCCAATTTCGTGTGCGCCATGGGAAGGTGATTCAAGAAGTAATAGGGATTCCGTTTAATCGCCTCTTCCAGATAGGTCACAGCTTTATCCAGCTCACCCTCTTGAATGTACAGCAGAGCAAGCCGGCGGGGCATATAATGGTTCCAGGGCGCCAGTTGTCCGGCTTCGTGATAGTAGACACGTGCCTGGGCGGCATTGTTACGGGATTGTGCCAAAAGCCCTTGCTGCAACGCATACTCGGAAGCAAACACACGGGTGTTGTAGACCAGAAAGGCCAGCAGGAAACCAAGCATGCCCATTGCGGCAAATCGCCAGAGCAAGCGTGTTGAACGTGGAACAGCCCGCTGCGCTTCAAGGGATTGCCTTATGGCTACATAGTGGTTGCTGTGTATGCCCTCTAAAAAGCCCATGACCAGGAACAATATGCTGGCAGAAACCGGTAAACGCAAGTTGAAACCGAACATGCCGTCTATAAAAAAGGCAAAGAACAAAGCGGCAAGGGTAAATCCGAAATACCGGTGTAGTGTAGCTTTTCCAGATAAACCCAACAACAGGCCATAGCAAAGCCCCAGTACAATGATCGCCATGAAAAGACCGGCTGCGGGCAACCCTGCATCGACAGCAATCTCAAGCAAATCATTGTGTACATGCGCGTTCATCCGAAGTTCCTGGGCGAAATACTCTTTCTCGAATTGGGTCCAGTATTCAGGATAGGTAATCGCGTATACTCCCGGCCCATGCCCGAACAGCGGTTTGTCCAGAATCATTCGTGTCGCACTGACATAAGATTGATACCGGATAAGGATAGAGGTATCCAAAGGAAAAGGCGAACCGGTTTTTACATAGGTGCGGGTCATCGTGCCTGCTATTGCCAGGAATCCCAGGACACCGATGATCAGCAGGCTGACAACGATACCCTGTGCCGGACTGCGAAAGCGGCGCACCACCAGCAGCGTAATCAGCACCAATAAGAAAGCGCCGAACAGCGCCAACATCCCGGCACGCTGAGAAGTCTGGTATAAGTGCATCATCATCAAAACCAGGAACAAAATGGGCCAGTTCATCCGCCCCAGGCACCCACTTTTTGCAGGTACTGCCTTTGTATCCGCGTCCGGTATTTCTGCGCTCTCCGCGCCGGAGACCTTGTCCACGCTGACATCGGGCGCAAAGGTCAACTCCGATTTTTCTGAATCAGTGACAGAGGCAGCAGCATACGATCTTCTCCAGGAACAAATCAGAAAGGCTGCCAGAATAATGGCGAGTATCAGGGTGTGTGCCGCGTAATTGGGGTTACCAAACGTTGCTGGCAAATTGGTGTATATCGGCGATTCCTTGTCGCCCCAAGGAAACGGGTCCAAGCCTGCCATCTGTAAGAATCCATACAGCGATGACAACGAAACTGCAATACACAACCAGAACACCGTGCGTCGAACCTGGGCTACATTTCGATACACCTGGCTTGCCACCAGGTACAACACGAACAAGCTACCAAACCAGCTTAGTTCCAGAAAGCTATATGCTGGATAGGGCGAACGTATGGTTGCAATTAGATAAAACGCCAGAAAACACAACCACAAATCGAAGAAAATTCGAGGTCGGGACAAGGAAAACTTGTAATACCAGGCAGACAGAATCCAGCCTGAGCCCAAAAAAAATACAAACCAAGTCGTTATCAAGTTCTTGATATGGCCGGTCGGGTCTGCGGTATGGGGATACATGGCCAGCACGAGTACCACCATAAAAATACTGATGGCCGTACGCGTTATATATTCAATGGTTTGCTGTTTTGAAGACAACAAATTATTACTCCAGACTAAGTGGTACAACTTCCCGAAGCTGCACAACAATTCGTATTGAGAAAACAGTTTACTTTTTAGTTCTTATACAGGGATTCTGATTCACCGACACTGTCGTGTCAATGGGTATTGATACATATATTTTCCAGCAAGACACTTGGCATTGCCGCATAGAACAATGCCGCACATACACAATCAGGCGCATCTGGCCTTGATTGCCCCCAGGTCAGCACAAGCACCATCGGTGAAGACTGTTTCGGGAACTGGCAATGACTTCAACACCCCCCACTACACAACAGAATAAGCATCATGATGTAGCTGTTGCTTCATTATCAAAGACAGGGTAGTCTACTTCAGTCTAAAACCATTGCTGTATTTGCCAACATGCATTCGAACTGATAGCTGCCTGATGCTATATGAATTGCCAGTCCAGACTCCAGTTTCCGAATATCCAGGATACCTTCGCATCGTTGTAACTGCTGACGATTTTCTGTGACTGCGGCTTCATCACTGTTGTGCAAAATCACGGTAGCACTGCTATTGTGTGGCACCGTAACCGAAATCGAGAACATGACCTCGTCAATGTTCCAGGCAACAGCTATCGGCCCACGCACAGACTCATATTGCGCTGTTACGTGCTGTATACCACCACCGGGACGTGGATGTATGTAAAAATGCTTATAGCCCGGGGAAACGGGATCGGGGTTTAATCCCACCACATGCCGCCAGACCCATTCACCAACGGCCCCGACTGCATAATGGTTGAAGGAATTCATCCCGGGATTCTGAAAGCCACGGCCTTCCACATATCCATCCCAGCGTTCCCATATGGTGGTGGCACCTTGTTCAATCATGTATCCCCAAGACGGAAAATCTTGTCTTAACAGCAAGGTATAGGCCAGGTCTTCGTGCCCTGTGTCTGCCAATTCCAACATCATACGGTTGGTGGACTGGATGCCGGTACTCAAGTGGCCATCATATTGGTCCATTCCCTTCAGCAGGTGTTGAACCGCTTTTTCACGCATGCTTTCCGGGTATAATCTGAAGTGCAATGCCAACGCATACCCAGCCTGGGTATCGCCTTCCATCTTTCCGTCAGAATCAACATAGGCTCTATTAAATGCCGTGCGAATGTCGTTAAAGAGTTTACTGTAGGTCATGGCATCGTCCTGAAAACCCAATACATCTGCCATGCGGGACAACAGATCGGTGGAATGGGCATAAAACGCGGTAGACAGGACATCCCAGGGTACCGCCGCGCCTTCTTTTGGAAAATTATCCAATTGGAACGTATCGGCATTAAGCCAGTCACCATAGGTGGCGCCTCTACCAGTCAGGTACAAATGGTCGGGATTCAAAGCACGTATGTATTCAACATACCGCTTTGCAGAATCATAATGCGATTCCAGTATGCGGCGATCATCGTAATTTACATACATACGCCAGGGAATTATGACCCCGGCATCGGCCCAGGCTGGTGCGTTAAAACTGGCTGCGGGAGGTGCGGGTGCAAAGTCGGGGTATTGCCCGTCCGGTTTTTGGGCATCACGAATATCGCCCAGCCACTTGGTAAAGAACCGGGCCATATCCATGTTGAAAATAGCAATTTGTGAAAACACCTGGGCATCACCCATCCAGCCCATACGCTCATCACGCTGGGGGCAATCGGTGGGTGTGCTGTGTAAATTTCCGCGCTGCGTCCACAGAATGGCTTCCATAAGATCATTCAGCAGCTCGGATGAGCTTTCAAACTCACTGGTTAACGAAGCTGCCGAATGTACGACACAACCGGTCAGTATATGTTTGTCCGGGGCTTGAACCAGGCCTGTAACCTCTACATAACGAAAGCCATGATATGTAAAACAGGGTTCAAATAATTCCGTTCCGTCTGTACCTTTTATGAAGACATCGGTTGCACGCGCACTCCGCAAATTTTGGGTATACAGTGTTCCATCGGTGTTCAGCATTTCACCGTGACGTAGTTGAATGCGGGTTCCTGCCGGCCCGGTCACCTCAATTCGGCAATGCCCGGCAATGTTCTGTCCCAAATCGAAAATATAGACACCAGGCGCAGGTTCTGTGATGTCGATCGGCTTTAAATATTGGGTTACCTGGATCGGCTCATTGTATTGCGAAGTCAATACCGGCGACAGACTGGGAAATGTATGGGCAGACGTCCAGGCTGTATCCAGAAATCCCGGACTGTCCCAACCCGACATTTCATATCCGGCATCATAGGTCTCCCCCATTAAGCTGTCGTTTTCACGAACAGGACCTTCAATCGTGCTTTTCCAGGAATCGTCGCTCGCGATGGTTTCGCGCCTGCCATCGGCATATTCCAGTTCCAGTTGGAGCAGGAAGTAGGGATGTGGCCCATAAATATGGGGGCCATACCAGGCGATATGTCCCGCATACCAGCCCGCGCCGACGACAGCACCCAGTGCATTGGGGCCTTTGTGCATGAGGTCGGCCACTTCAAATGTCTGATACGTGACGCGCTGGTTATAATCGGTCCACTCGGGTGACAGCATGTTCTCACCAACACGCACCCCATTCAAGCGCAGTTGATACCATCCCAGCGCGCTGACATACAGCGTGGCGCGGGTTGGCGTGCTGTCCAGATGTACATCGCGCCTGAAGTAAGACGCGGGTTGCATTTGCGCGGTTTGGTTCGGAGCAACCGTAGTAGTGATGCCATCAACCAGATTGCGGCGTGCCCACCCACCTTGCTCTATGAAATCGGAAGAATTCACATCGGCGTTCAAGGCAATATTGAGACCATCCCGGTCCAATACCTCAAGTTCAGCCAGGGCAAAGGCATAAACACCGGGTTCCCGGGCAGCCAGTCGCGTAACATACAGACGGACATACCGTCCGTCAACAGCGTCAAAGTTGTATTCCCGGGGGTACATCGTTACCCCTTCCGCGTCCTTGTGGACAGGTGCTGCCACATCGGATGCGGTCGCATCCACTACCGTCGTACAGGTAGAAAAATCAGCGGTGTCCGACACATCAATTCGGTAACGTACCGGGAACAAGAATCCAGGGGAGTCTTCCTGCCAGTCATAGGGGCGGGCCGGATACATCCGTATACCCGCAATGGAATTGGCCTCGCCAGCATCAAGGATAACCCAGGATTCGGTATCGGCTGTATCTTTCTCTGCGCTGTGGTAGCCGTTATGGGGATAGGAAGGGGGAGTTTCTTGGGGAAACGCAATCCATTGCGCCTGCCATTCGTCCGGACTCAATATTCCCATACTGAACTGTGCGGTATCACTCCAGGGCCCGGGCATTCCACCCTGGTCCCAGACCCGCACGCGCCACCAGTAACGTTGATGGGATGCGAGCGGCTTACCTTCATATTCCACATGCAACTGGCGGGACGAGTTGACAATACCGCTTTTCCAGACCAGGTTGTCCTTGATAACGATAGCATCAAGCATCATTTCTGAGTCTTGAAAGGCACCTGGCAAATCGGTAACTACGATTTCATACGCTGTCTGGTTCTGATTCTGCAATTCCGTCTCGGTACCAATCAATGTCCAACTGAAGCGTGGTTGAACAATATCCATTCCGACAGGATGTGGATTGTATTCACAACGTAAATCTACAGGTACAAGATTGCCCATGTTCAGGCTGTCCTCGTCATTTTGGGCGTCAGCAAATAACGCCACCAGGATAATAGAACATAGAGCAAATAACAACGATACTGAAAAAGTTCTTCCAGGCACACCCATAACTTCACCTGAGCTTTCTTCATATGCAATATGACAACTTTTCTATCCATGAGATCAATATCCTATCAAGGTATCAAGAATTATGGCTATTTCGCAAAATTCTACGGTAAAAAGCCAGCAGCAGTACAGTTCATCTATCTATGGGTGATTCTGCATTAGCATTATCGCGATAACTGGGTGCAAATATACCCAAATGGTTCGCTACTGGCCGCTCACGTCTGGGAATACGGGTATGAATGGGTGTATTCAACACCTGCGGTTTCCCTGTAGAATCTTCAATCACCAGCGTGGAAGAACCGCCACCATCCAAGTTAATCGCCTGATCGGCACCCAGCTTAACAAGCAGCTCCGCCAATTCGCCCATGGAAAGACCTTCGCTGTAATTGGGTTGCCGACCATCCACCACCAGCAATATCAGCTCATTGGTATTAGAATCCAGGGCAAAGACAGTTCGGGGATACCGCTGTTGTGTTTCAACAGAAGACCGTGCTTGCGGTTTCAAATCTATATACTTTCCCGCAAGTACATTATAACCCTCTTCCACAGCATCAAATATGATGCGATTGTCCTCTGTGATGCTCACGGGCATATAGTAGGTGGAACGGGCAGAGTATTGATCACCGGTTGACACAGCTTCGCCCAGAACAGAAACCGGTTGCCCGGTAACCGGGTAATAATCCCAAGGGTTGTTTGAATGGAACGGGTAAAAAAAATTGCCATTCACGGCCAGTTGCAAGCCGTGTTTACTAAGGAATTCGGAGGTGGTCTGGGCACGCAGCTCGTGTTCACCATCATCATTTGCCGGCGTTACCAGGAAAGAGAGCCCGGGGGTATCAAGCTGAATTTTAACTACATGATATACCAGAGGGAATGGGGAGCGCTGGGAAACCAACTGATACTGTATTCCTTCAAACAGCGTAGCCTCATAGCTTTCAGGTTGGGGACGATAATAATAATACCCAATAACCGCAACTGCAACCACAGACGCACAGACCAATACCAGCAACAGCCCGGTAACTGCATGTCCAATAAATTTCACCAATCCAGAGAAATGATATTGTAGCCGGGCACACCAGGCATAGACCCCGCACAGTCCAAGACAAGCCAAAAATAACAAACTGGCCAGGATTATAAATATCATGCCTGTATTTTCACTCCCGGACTACAATCAAACAACACAAAAACCAGCACCATCTCGAAAGTATCAACGGAATTAAGCCATGTTACGACGACGTTCAATAGTAGAAATAAGGCCCACTTGCCCATATTGAACCCCCATTACCTCGGCAACTACTTCACATTTTGCCCTGAGTATCAGAAAGACATCACCAGGGAATTCATCTATCGTTTCAAAATTTCCCTGTCCTTTGCCAATAATGATATCCGCCTGGTGCATGCGACGCAGAAACGTTTCCGGTACCTGATCAAGCGGTGACCCAATAAAAGCGCCTCCATTGTCAATGACGGGGCAAATGTCGGTAAGGCCCACCATTTCCGCATCTTCCAACAACACATCATTCAGGATTGCTGCACCTTTCACAACCGCGGTAACCGGTGTATGTTTCAACAATTCTTCAATAAGCACCATATCAAACACGATTTCACCCGCATTGTCAAGTAGATACAGCAGGTCATTACACCGGGCGAGCGAGGCGCGAAATACATCGCTGTGGTCCATGGCAAAGCGCTCATTCATCACTTGTGTTATGGTGCTTCGAACAGCCGCATCATCGACCTCATGCAACTGCATCGTGCCCAAATCAATGACATTCCCGGCCGCGGCCAGATGCAGGGCCGCAGACAAGGGATCGGAAGCTGTACGCACCATTTCACGCAATTCTGGCAGTAATGCCAGTGCCATTATATTCTGTTCCCGTTTTAATTCACGATATGGATCAACATTGCCTGTTATATCTGAGGTTATTTGATAGGCACACTTGGAAAGCGCAGCTGGTGACTCCGACAAATTCATGTCTGGTATCCGGCGGGTGGTTTCATTAACAATACGGCGCTGCACTTCGGGGTCATCCGTGGCTATTCGTGCCACTTTTACCGCCTGACGAACAATACAATCCAGACAATCCAACGTTGCTTTCAATCCATATTCCTTTCAGAGCCTGTCCATTCAACACAATGAATTCATCCCTTGGATACGACCCTTGGATACGACCCTTGGGCACAACCATAAGGCACGACCATTGGTCACGGTCATTGGGCACGGTCATTGGGCACAGTAGACGTCAATGAGCCACGAGGCCCTATCTACTGCATGCCTGCATCCAATACAATTCCGGGTGTTTTTATGGAATTTCGGGTATTCCTGTGTTGTGTATATTCTACCCCTACCTGCTTGTTCATTCAAAATTCATTTAACTTCGCTCATCCCAGGTAGTAAATCGTTTGCAGTGCTATCGGTGGGGTCTTATAATGACGCGTGGTACAATAGAGCAGGTTATTCGGTAAAAAATATGATGTTCGCGTATATAATTGGACAATAGGGCAAGATAGGGGTACTACCATGGCGCAAGAACGGGATGACATTTTTCATACCCTGGAACAACGCATTACCTCGTGGAATGCCGGGGCAGAGGATGTCTCACGAGAATTGGTGCGGTCTTTATCCGAGGTGATGGAGCTTTTTGAGCGAATTCAGCAGCAGACAGGCTCCAAATATACCCTGGCAGTCGCGCTTGTGCTTGCACGCGTCAAGATGCTTGCATTGAGCCAGACTCCGGAGGAACGCAGCGCCTCTATTCATCAGGTAATGAAGCAGATCGATGAATTGGAGCCTAAACTCGCAAGCATGCATGTTGAATTGCGGACATTGCTGGCCCAGATGAAACGCACGGCAACAGCCGGAGACAAGTTCTTTCAATCGTTGATGTCAATTCAAGGTGAAAAAAGCACCCTGCCCTCCTATCGCCCATCCTTAGTGCCCATGCGCAACAAAGCGGAGCATACAACCGAGCTGGAACCGTCCAAGCAATCACCAGACACCACAGAAGACGTACCCAACTCCATAGATACTGCCTATATCCGAGAATTGGAAACAGAAATAGCGACGTTGCAGAGTGAAAATGTAAAACTGCAGGAAGCACTGTCAGAGACCCGTGCACAAGAAGAGTGGCACCCTATTTCCTATAGAATGCCTGAACGCCCATCCGGGTTGGTGACGCAGAGCAAAATGTTGGAAAAAACTGCCAAAGAACTGTTCCGCTCGCTCGACGAGCCGGGAGTCACCCCCTATGACCGTATGAAACATCTGGCTCACGACGCACAAGGCAAAAAGATGCCCCTGGGTTTGATATTGGTGCAGGCCGGGGTAATCACCAGCCAACAACTCGATGAAGCACTTCAGGAGCAACAACATGTGTGGAACAGGCATCTCGGAGATATCCTGGTAGACATGAAACTTACCAGCGAAGAAGCCATATCCCAGGCCATCGCAGCCCAGTCCAAAGTGCCCTATATTCAACTTAGCGAAACACCCATTGATGAACGGGCTGTCGTCTTGATCTCAAGTCATCTGGCCCACCTTCACACCTGTATCCCCTTCCAGTGTGACAGCAATACGGCAAGTGTAGCCATGGCAAATCCCCTGGACCTGATAGCCCTGGAAGACCTGGAAATTGCTACCAACCGGCATGTTCAACTGCACGTATCGCCAGCGCAACAAATTAAAGAGGCTATCAAACAACATTATCCCCCGATACGCTCTGCGAAACCAGCCAACTGGTAGTCCTCGCATTACAACATCAGCCGTAGCAGCGACAACAGCGACTCAGGACATACTCCCGATAGCAGCCATATTCTCACGGGCTTCCTTCAAGTCATGAACCAGTTTCAAGGCATACTCAAATTGCGTGCGTGCCCGTTGTGCCTCGCCTATCTGCCACAATACTACACCAAGATTGTTGTAGACCAGCGGATCTTCGGAATCCATCTTCTGAACAACCAGAAAATACTGCAATGCTTCCCGTATCTTTCCAACAGCAAACAAGGCATCTCCACGACGTCGAAGATGTAATGCTTCTACACGTTGACGGCACTCCGGCAGCTCCGGAGCCATTTCCAGTACCTGTGCCAGGCAACGGTCTACTCCGGCATTGTCGTGAAATACATCATATACCCGTGCCAGATACAACCAGGCCAGCACCTGATGCGGTGTCTCCCGCACTACATTTTCCAAGCATTCCCTGGCTTCAGACAAGCGTCCCTCTCGATAGGCAAGGCTCCCCAATGCGGTTTGTATGTGGGGCAATCCGGAGTACTCCAGTTGCAACAGGAGCTGCCTCGCCTCCGCGAAATCACCGCGCTGTAACAGAATATTCGCGAGCGTTGTACCCGTGTGTACGTCATCTGGATACAAGTGCAGGGCATGCCGACACGCCACTTCCGCCGTTTCCTGATCGCCACAAGCCAGTGCCTGTTCCGCAAAATCATATAATGCCTTGGGATCATCAGGTGTACTTTCCAGCTTGCGCCGGGCAATCGCGTAATACCGGTGTGCTTTGGCACCACTACGGTACGCATCAAGATCATACCCATAATGATGCACCAACACAGGTAGGCGACCTACCTGGCCCCCATATTCCCGTACACTCGCCGATATGTTTTCATGAACCGGCTCACGATACTCATAGCCCCGGCCATTCCGAAACAGCCGCAACAGCGGTACCGCGAGATAGCCGGAAAAATGTCGCCGATAAGGGCTATCCTTCGAAGCAGGAACCCAACGCCAAGCACGAGGATCATCGCAATAATTGGCCAGCGTCAATTCCACCGCATCACACCCGGCACCATCCTGATCGACCAGTTCCCGAATCTGTCGCGCTCCTTCCTCATCCAGCACTTCATCTGCATCCAAGTGGAGCAGCCAGTCACCAGTTGCCGCACGCAGCACCGCATTTCGGGCAGCCGAAAAGTCATCTGACCAGGGCACATCCAACACCCTGGCACCAAAGCTCCGGGCAATTTCCTGGCTGGAGTCCGTCGAACCCGTATCTCCCACGACCATTTCATCACACAATTCGCGAATGCTCGCCAGGCATTCAGCCAGACAATCTGCTTCATCACGTACAATCATAACAGCGCTCAGGCTTGGCATTTTGAGAGAGTTCCCTTTCCAACTACAGTTTGATTCGCCTGGAACCAACAATCTATGTCACAGTATAACAATATATATCGTGCTGTTTACCTTCCACGACAAAGGCATCCAGGCACCACAACAGACACAGGACATAATTGCATTGAAATACCTCTATTTTATAAGGCCCGGCATAAAAACCACCCGATTGTACATGGGACTGGCTATCACAGCAAGTATCTACTTCACAGGTTGCGCAGCCCATAATAGCGCAGACATTGCGTCGATCACCTTTACAAGTACAGACGGAGTAACCATTTATGCCCGGTTGTACTACCCCATGCAACAAGATACGGCGACTATGCCACCGGGACTGATTCTGCTGCATCGTGCTGGTGCCAGCCACGAAGTGTGGCAATCATTCACGCACCGCGCCCGACAAACCGGCTATATGCTGTTGGCACTTGATCTAAGAGGTCATGGGGACAGCACATCACCACCGGAATATCCCAATAACCACCGTGATTACAACAGTACACATTGGTTGGCATGCCTGGACGACTTTTCACAAGCAAGAGAAATCCTGATATCCCACGGAGCGAATCCCGACAATATTGGCGTAATCGGCGAAGGCCTGGGCGCCAACCTGGGCCTGCACTGGTATTACAGAGAGCAACGCCTTCACGCATTGGTCGCGCTTTCTCCCGGACTCGAATACCAGGGCATCCAAACAGAATCTGTAGCCCGGGAACTGACCCAGCGGCCCGTACTCTACCTCGCCAGTGATAAAGACAACTATGCCGTTCGCTCCGCGACTTCACTCCGCGATATGACCCCCGGCTTCGCGGAACTCCGTACCTTCAGCGGCTTCGCCCACGGCACCGACCTTTTCGTCACCTCGCCCAACGCCATGGAAATCACCCTCCAATGGCTCGATGGAATTTTAAAACAAGATGCCGGGCATTCAGGAAGCAGCTAAGACATCATTACGCCCCCCCACACTCCGCCATATACACCAAATCCATCATGCCCACGCAGGTGGGTATCCAGAGGGGTGATGATGGAGTCGAGGACACAGCTTTGGCTTGTAATTTGGTGTTCCCGCAGGTGGGTTTGCTTGTTAGGAATAATTATAACTTTGTGCTAGTAAT
>CAZIDP010000079.1:0-15981 GCA_964537975.1 uncultured Nitrospirales bacterium
GTAAACGGTGTCAATCGTTGCATAACACCTTGTACTATATCTGCTCCTTGCGTAAGCCAAGGCAATGTGCTTAAATCCTTACCCTTGGTGTTTCGGTACAAACCACCAAGTATCAATACTTCACCATGTCGAACCCAAATAGATGTCTGTATACTGCGAGATATGAATTCGGGAACACTGATGGATGAGCGTTGCCCCAGAAGACCTGCCGTATCATCTACGGTTACGTTGATCCGCTGACCTTCTTCATTTACTTCCGCGGTCAAATTCAATTTTATGTAAGTATCATCATAGGTTGAATAATCATTATCATCATCGGCAATCTGCTCAGCTTCCACAGTTAGTGAAACACCAGTATTGCGAAAGCTGGTTGTGGAAACCGAGGTTGATCCTACCACTACCTTATTGATATAGGGCACCTGTTGCACAGTCTGTATAACCGTCGGGGTCGGAGAACCTACCACGACCATAGCCTTTGGTCTTGACAGAATAAATGCCCGATTCTGGTCAACTAAACCCTGTAACACAACTTCATAGTTGCCATACCTTCCACTTAATTGATCCAGAAATACAGTAATGCCGGAACTGGAACTGCTTGGTACCGTCAGGTCAGCTCGCGATATGGCTCCTCGTCCAGTGCTCGCCTGGCCATAGGGCTGCGGTATCTCCCGTTGCTGATAGTAGGCACTCAGGCCGGTCTCAATCCCTTTTGAAGTCTGGAATTCAATTATTTTGACCGATACATTCACCTGCTCCTGTTGTGCCATTGCATTACCAATGACCAGGTTGAAAAACAGCATACTGGCCGTGACCTTAAAAGCCCACGCGTAGCGGCGTTTCCAAAAATGGGTGATTTTATTTCTGATAAGTGACATTTGATTCATACCTGGATACATTTTGGATATCATCAAAGTTTGTAAACTGTACACTGAAAGGCCTGGTCTCGCCTGGTCGCATGTTTCCCATATTGACTGTTGTTGTTTCATATATCTTATTGCCAAACCCGAATATGGTTATAATGACCTGAACATTACTTAAAGTTTCATTGCTGCGATTTACTGCCTGGCCTGTAACATTATAATAACGGTACTGAGAAACGGCTGGCCAACCTTCAAAACGACCACTTTTAAAGGAGCTTGAATTAAAAATCAGTATCGGTTCAGCTACTGACTGCCGGCGCAATACTTCATTTGGCGTCAAAATAATGACTGTGCCATCTGTTGCACGCTCGATACGTTGTCGAATCGTATGGTCTGCCTGCATTTGAGGTAACTCACGAATGATTCTGCTGTATAATTGGCCAGCCTCATTATAGCGCTCCTGATTCCAGTATATATCGGCCAGTTCCAAACGACTCGACAAATCATCTGGTGTGTTGCCTAATATCTGCTCCAGTTCAGTTGCCCTGGCGCTAAGGATTACCGGGTTTTTCGGATCACCCTCTGCTTCATCCGATAATATGGCAAGAAACTGTCTGGCATTGCTCGCATATATACCATCAGGTGAATACTCCAGATATTCCATAAATAAGTCTTTGGCGTTCCGCATGCCACCAATTTCATTGTAGGTAACACCCAGGTAATAGCGTGCATCAATAGCGGCTTGTGTTTCTGGATAACTTGATATCACATTTGTCAGACGCGGAATTACCTGTGAAAAATTTCCAGCCTGTATCATTCTCTGGGCATTCTGTAATTCGCGGTTGGCATACCCCGTATTTGATTTCGCATTATCTGGATTGGTGTTGACACCTACCGGTGGTGTGATATCAAGCCCGGTAGTGACACAACCGGAGAATATCCACACAACTGAAATTATACATAACGTCAAAATGAGTGTTTTATACAAAAAAACACCCCCAACCGAGCCCCCGTACACTTCGATAATGCTGAAGTGCTTTAAAATATTTTGCTTCATTATTTCGCTTAACCTGTTCCATTCAAATAACTTGTAGAAGAAGATAGAAATTTAGACAAACAGCCCTATAATAGCACAATTTGACCTCAAATGTCCTATTTCTGGGATTTCTCTTCCAGCTTCTTCAACACAAGCTTGGTAATATCTTCGGTTTCAATGGGAGGTTCCAACGATTCCAGGTAGCCGGAAGCTACAATGAGATCATACTCGGAGTCCCGGCCTACTGAAGAAATGAGTTGTACAGCACGGTTACTTGCTTCACTCATTAAAATCCAGTATCTGGCAGTTCCGTTTTCGATCTTTTTATCGCGAATTTCGATATACTCTGGAGTGGATCGTACAATTTCCTGATAATTCACACTACCTGGGCGTTCAAAACTCATAGATGAACCATAAAATATTCGCTGCTCATCTACTTTATCCTGGGGTATGGTCAAGCTGGCAGCTCCCACACCATACAAAATTAATAATGCTATTGTTATCAAACTGGTTGTTCTAATTTTCATAATATTCATAATAATGGCCCACATGGCATCCCTTGTTCCGGTTTTTAAAATCACGTATCTTATCTTTACTACCGTGAACTATTTTTATGCATTGGTAAATGATGCTACTATTTGCTAATAATACCCCGAATTTTGCGTTTGCTGCACTCGAAACACTATATACAGTAGGTTCATTAATTATTTTATACAATCAGCAGCAAAAAAGTTTCCAAAATTACGATTTTTTTTTGTTATACAAGTAGTGTATATTTACTTGTTGGTATCTCGTAATCTACAATAGAAAATTCAAGATGAATATATAGAAAAAATACTATTTCTCATGTAGTAAATACCTTTCTATGTCAACAATGTTTCACGGTCTACCGTTTCGCTCGTTAAAATCCTATAGGTTTATCTTGGATAAAGCACCTGAAAACAGATTTGGGGTTAAAATAGAATAATTTGTCAGAAATGTATTCTCGAAACCCAAATTAAAATACGAATAAAATACGAAAAAGAAAGAAAGCCATGAACAAGCCCTTTTATTACAGGTTTATTAACCTGTTTTCGCTTCTTTCCATTCTATCTCCTGTTCTTGTTTCATCTTCCATAGTATTTATGGCACATGCTGACGAAACAGACACACACACCAGTTATTCAGGCCAAACAGTGCTTCCTGCTTTTGAAGAAGTGTGGTTTGATCCCGGTACAGCCTACCATGCAAAACAAATTCAAGTGGAAGTGCTTGCTGGGGTAACGCCAGAAAACAACCAGCTTATTCGTTTCAAACTGGAAATTGACAGTAACATTTCATTTCAAGATGTCAATATCGGTATGCAAATTCATGATGCAAATAATCGGCTTATAGAACAGGGTCGTCTACCCATAGACCTGTATCCTGGTGAAAATGTGTGCTTTGTCGAACTGGATTTATCGGACAAGGCACCAGGTGCTTATACCGCTGATTTTTCTGTCTACTACACCCGGTTGGAGGCACCAGCAAGGTATTTGCTGCCATTTACGAAGATTTCCAGCAATTGCATCTTGACGGATTTGGCCAAGTTGGAAGCAATCCTGACCAGATTACATGCACGTCTGGACGTTGGGGAGGGCATATCACGCAACCATCCTAACTTTAACATCAGAATTTCAATTATTGATGAATTTATTCAACAGGCGCGTGATTTAATTTATCAGCAGCAATGGCGCCAAGTGTACCCATTGATAAACAACCTGCTCCATTCAGCCCGGTCAATCAATGCTGAATTCGCCTTTGTAAGCTTGTCGCCCGAGCGTCTTGAATCGATTTCACCACATGATTTCGGTCAGGTTCTTGCAAAAGACGGCTCCTTAAAAGTTGATAACAGCCCTGTTTTTCTGCTGGGCACCAGAACGACATTGACAGATACATCAGCAATCCAGCGATTGCATCGGTTTGGTATCAATCTGTTGGTGCCTGAAGTAACTCCTGACTTTACCATGTCGGGTCCTGCCTCTATAAGACCTGTTGAGGCCGATCTGCAATATTATTTAAACCAGGCAGCTCAGCATAACATGGCTGTTATTCCTGTGTTACAAAAACATACTCCACCTGGATGGATGCTTGAAACATGGCCAGATATTATGCCTGAAACTTTTTTGAATGTTGCTCACGCAGGATATCAAAGTGCTTTAGAAATACATTTAAGAGAAATCCTGCCAATCATGAATCGTTCCAGCAATGTAATCGCCGCTTCACTTCTGGACCAACCACGTTTCAAATATGATTCTGAGCGCATTCACCAATTATTTATCGAAATGATAAAAGGGCAATACCGCGATAGAATTATATTAAATGCATATTGGCGCAGTCATTTGGCAGCCTTTGATGAAATCACCATCTGGGGTACGTATCCGGATTACAGTTACCAAAATCGACGCGCGTACCAATACGATTGGCAACATTTTCACCACGCAATGATCAATTCATACCTGAACGGTTTGTTAAATTATGCGGATAATTTGGCACCCAATCTGGATTTTGCCATGATTCAATCACCCAATTCTTTTATGGCAGGAGAAACACGTTATGGAATAGACCGCGAAGCAGTGGCGAGAACCTTGTCAATTAATGCTATAACTTCGAGTACTTCTCCAATTTCCAGACTATACAGCATGGAGTATCCTGGAGCCACCAGCTATTATACCCTTCTGAATTCATATGCAGAAGAAAAACCCGCCGTCGATTTGGATTTGGACATAACAAATATATCAGAGCTGAATTCCATTCAGGCATACCGTTTTGTTAATGCTGCCGTTTGGGAGGCTGCGATAGCGGGAATGAATGGCCTGGCCATAAGCTCGGAGAATGAGGTGTGGCACCGTCCAGAAACTTTAGAAGGCCTGGCTGTTGCCAACCTGGATATTAATCGGTTGGCACCGTATGTGGAGGCCATACAAAATGCACCAACAGATGTAGGGATTTTGTTCAGTATCTCATCTAAAATTTTTGATGATGGCGAAAAACATCTGGAATCTGCCTGGAATGCCTTTGAAGGCAGCAGTTTTTCTGGTTACACAGTTCGTTTCATCACGGAGCAGCAAATCCAGCAAGGTATACTTGATAAGATAAAAGTTTTTGTCCTGCCAGAAACGCCATCGTTGCAAAATGAAACCTTTGATAAAATTCATGAGTACATTTTGGATGGTGGCACTATATGCCGGGCTGGTACACCTATTCCCTATACACCACATGGCCATTCTCGAACAGAAGTATTGCCCAGTAGTGGTAAAACGGTTTTGGTGCGGGGTATTAATTTGCCGACGGAATACCTCCATGCCATGGATGCAGCCATTTTTCTTGGTACCTTGCCAGTGATATCACGACCAGTCAATGCGTTTGGCTATCCGCTTGAAGGTGTTAAAACGCGTATGATAAATTTTGAGGGCGATACCTACCTCTATGTGATCAATTTAAGAAAGGACGAGGTCGTTTGTCATCTGGCAGGAAATCTGCACACCGGACGCGATATGATTCGTGGGCGGGATGTGGCGTTTCCAATGAAGCTGGAACCGCTGGACCCGATGTTAATTAAGATGGACCGCCCGGTGTATCGTATGGAAATGACTGCCTTTAATTAAACATGATCTGTGGAATAGACTTGATGGTTGAAATAATGTAGTTTGCTCCTGTAAATGCAATTCAAGTACTGGTATAATTGTATTGAGCAAGAATTGCCATGAGCTCGAGTTGGTACATGCCCTGCTCAATTCTCATGCTGACATATAGGCTTAATTGATAGCCTTATCTTCAGACCTGCTTTCTGGCCTGTTGTTATACCTACTTTTGGGGAGAAATGAATGACCGTACCCGGTCGTATTATGGCGTTGGATGTGGGAGAGGTACGTACCGGTGTGGCAGTCACTGATCCCATGCAAATCATAGCCTCACCCCATTCTGTGGTTCAGGAAAAATCATTGGACGCAACCATTCAACAAGTGGTTAAGCTGATAACTGATTTGGAAGTGGTGTTGTTGGTAGTCGGCATTCCTCTGGACCGAACCGGTCAACCAGGAGCTCAGGCCGACAAAGTGCAACGCTTTATAGAATTGCTCAGGCAACAAATCACGATTCCCGTGGTGTATCAGGATGAGCGTTTCAGTACAGCAGGTGCGGAACGTATGCTGATAAACGCCAATATGCGGCGTAACAAACGTAAGGTCGTTATAGATAAAATTGCTGCTACCCACATTCTGGAAGACTATTTGCAACGGCAAAAACATCTGCACTACAAAGCAGACACCGATGTTACGAATTAGTGTGAGTTATTATGAACTTCACAGCGGACAATGCTCTGGATGACGAAGGTAAAGTGCGTAATCAGGAAACGGACCTAAATATTAAAAGCAGACGAACAGGTCGATTTATATACCGGCTGTTCATTGTGCTCACGTATGTTATTACGGGATTAAGCTTGGTCGTTTTCGCGATGGCTGTAGCCGCTTTTGTCGCATACCAACACATCATTCGCCCTGGAACACCCGGTAGAACCATCACATTTACAGTACCGGAAGGCGCTACCGGCCAGGAAATTGGATCAATATTGCAACAACAAGGTCTAATAGAGCACAGAGGAATGTTTCGTCTTGCCTTGCGTTTGGAAGATGCACCAGGTTCTATTCGACATGGTATATATGAAATTCCCAAAGGCTACTCGACACAACAAATATTGCACAAGATGTATGAAGGTCCCAAATATCATCTGCACCTGAATCAGGTACGGGTAACAATACCCGAAGGGCTGTCACTCCAGCAGATGGCAGGCTTGTTTGATAATGCAGATGCCTTTTTGCAAGCTGCTTCCAATCCAGCCTATACTCGCCAATTAGGATTGGATGTTGACACACTCGAAGGCTTTCTGATGCCTGACACCTATTTCTTTTCCGACATTCCGTCCGAGGCTGAAGTCGTTGAACGCATGTTCCAGCAATTTTTATTGGTTCTGGATGAACTAAGTCAAGAACTGCCTGCCAGTCAGGAAATCGATACACACCTGCTGGTAACCGTTGCATCCCTGGTAGAGCGAGAGTCCAGAGTTGCTGAGGAACGCCCGCTTGTCGCTGCGGTAATTTACAACAGGCTGGAAAACAATATGCCCTTGCAAATGGATTCTACACTCCAATATGCCCTGAACAAGTATGGCCAACGAATGCTTGATGTGGACAAAGAGGTTGAATCTCCCTATAACACCTACATGTACCGGGGGCTGCCACCTGGACCTATCGCAAGTCCCAGTCGCAGTAGCATGGAGGCAGTATTGAACCCTGCAAATGTGGACTACCTCTATTTTGTATCCAATGCAGATGGACAAACCCATACTTTCAGCAGTAACTACGATGAACATCTACGGGCGGTACAACGCTATCGCCAGGAAATAGCGGAACAACGCCGGGCTCTTGGTTCACAATGAAGGTAGACACCCGCCACACACCAATACAAGCAGCACGAAACCGCTTTATCTCCGGAATTCTGGTGCTGGTACCCTTAACAATCACCTTGTTTGTATTTTCTGCCGTTTTTAAAGTAACTGTGGGATTGATCCAGCCGCTCACCCGCTTAATTCTGGATGATCGTCCACCAGTCGCGACCAACCTGGTTTCTATCGTATTGGTCTTCTCAATCATATACTTTGCTGGAAGTTTGGCTTCACATGTGGTTGGCAGGCGTCTCATCGCCATGGGTGAAAAGATAGTTGAGCAAATTCCCATTGTGACAATCATTTACAGTTCATCCAAGAAAGTCATTGAACTGTTGGGCACGCAGGTGTCACCCGAAGGACGCCAGGTGGCATTGTTTGATTTCCCTTCACCTGGCTTGAAAGCCATAGGACTTGTCACGGGTAAAATTCAAACACCCGACGGGGCAACGTATTACAAGGTAATCATTCCAACGACACCCAATCCGACAACCGGTTATCTCCAGTTTGTTCTTGCAGAAAAGGCAGAAATCCTTGATATGAGTGCTGAAGATGCGTTTAAGCTCGTCATGTCTGCTGGAATCCTGGCGCCAGAAGTTTTTCCTTATAAAGCAATTCAAGACAACAAAGCAAGCCTTACCGAAAAGAATTGACATTTCGCCTCGTAGCGTTATCTCTGGAAAATTCACCCACGATTACCTGGAACTTCTGAAAACGCCTGATTACAGTTCGGCTATGTATGAAGTCTCAAGCTCCTACTTCATTGCGTCCCATAGCTACACATTTGTAGTTTTCTCGCCATCTGTCACGTCGCAGAAAATCCGTCTTGTCGCCGCATCTCCGGTAAAGGCGTGTTTATATCAACACTTGTTGAAAAGAATACATCAACAAATTGTCTTCAAGGTGCTTCTGGAGTATGTATCACATCGCGCTACGATATTGCTGTGCAATGTATAAAGCTCGACGGGGACTCATTGTGTCAGGGTAAACCTTGACTTTATGAATCCCCGTCATAGCTATAATAAGGTATTCGAACACGTAGGTTTCGATAACCTGTTTATCAGGTTTCGTAGTATCTTACTGTATCAGCCAGGAAGACCTTAAACGAAAGAAATATCATGGAATTGGTAGCTGAAGACTATCCTGTTCCCAAAATATCGATTACTCACTTATAGGAGTTCCATATTCCCTAATAACTTCCTGCATCAGTGGGCTCAAGTGTACTACAAGCTCTGCATTGAGAGCATTATCTGACGGAATGTTGTACAACTGTTTTGCAGCTATCGCATAAGAACGTGATGTCTCTGCCAACGACCCTTCTCCGACAGCCGGATCTACATTGGTTGCCAAGATAGAAATGGTATCATCGCTGTTACGGAGAACCTCGAAGGTACGAAACTGTTGTGGAAATTCACGCAAAGATACAGTTTCAACCCCCCAGAAGCCCAATTCGGGATACTCAATATCAGGAGATGGAAATGATGTTATCGTATTGCGGTGACGATGTCCAGCAATCCAAAGGAGCAGGTTTGGATACTCATGAAGTTTGGCTATTAGCTCTTCCTCGGTGACATAACTCTCTGCCCACCATCCCATGGGGGAACCCGCTGGTTCCACTCCTATCGGAATATGAGCTGCAATGATAATGAGTTGATCATTGGCTGTGCCTTCTTCCAGTTCAGCTACAAGCCAGTTATACCGCTCTTCATCGAGTGTTCCATGCCCATAGATGTCCCTGTTAGGATCGAGGCCTGGAGTGTCTGCCTTTGCGTTGTTATCAAGGACGATAACCTTAATCGGTGCATCAGGTGTCGGCTCAAAGCTATAGCAGGCAAAGTCATTATCCACATTTTCTTGGGTAAACCCGTGCCCGACCGGGTTCGAGTTCGTCCCCAAAAACGCGCTCATAAACTCCTGTCTCGATATGGGACGTCGGTTCTCGTCGGCTGGGGTCTTTGGTGGTTCGGGGAAGTTCTCAACAGGGCCTGCGCCATATATTTCTGCATATACCGTGCTGCCATCGAGGGTACCCATGTAGTAACTACGCTCTTCCATGCCCCCGGGGAGTAACACATTTCCTAAACGGATGATATCCTCACCTGTATAGGCTTCTCTAATGTAATCGTCGATAAGTTTTGAGCCCATCCAATGCTGATCGTGGTTTCCAATAGCTTGGTAGAAAGGAATCGTCTTATCCAGACCAGTTGCCTTGTAGGGGTCTTGATAATCATTATAGGGTCCTGGAATGGGATCATCCTTTTGGCCCGAATCAGGATTAATATTTTTGCCATCAAGTATATCAATGTACCATCTTAGCTCATTGTACCCAGCACAGTTGATTGCATCACCAATCGAGATACCGAAGTCAAACGGAAATTGCTGGTGAATAGCATTTGCAGTTTGAACCATTGCGTCAAAAACATGCGTTGTGTACGGCATAATTCCGGAATATACCGAAACAGCATTATTGGAAATGCCTGAATTGAATTGGGCCATATAAATCAATTGGGCAGGACTTTCCTTATCGGTGATATGAGAATCAGTATAAGCAAAGAAATGCAGCAAACGTGCTTCATTCGTTATAGATGCACTGCTTTCCACATAACCATCCAATAATGCCATTCGCCCTAAATCGGCACCTTCACCGTAAGTCCATTGGCCATATCCATATTGTTCATATTCAGCGATGTCCCATGGCTTAATATCACCACCTATGGGGTCTACAGGGACGATTGTGACTTCGCGTGTCGTATAGACTTCACTGGAAATCGGGTATTCCGCGAGTGGTTCGTCATATTCAGGGGGGGCCACTTGGATGAAATTAGATTTTACCTTGGTGTCATGCCTCCAGTTTGTGGTTACAGTGAGCGATACATCGTAGTTCCCCACGGCAGTATAGGTGTGAACTGGGTTTTGCTGGGTGCTACTGGCACCATCGCCAAAAAGCCAGTACCATGTAGTGTTGGCACATGGTCTCACCACGGATTCATCCGTGAACGTCATCGTGAGAGGTACATCACCATGCGTTACATTAGCAGAGAAGTTTGCTTCAGGTCCGAAGATGATCGGCGCTGGGCAGCCTGCAAGACCAATAACAACTGTAAATACCATTGCCGCAACGAAAATCACCTTAACTTCTTTTTTCCACATAGATAGTTCCTCCAAATTGCTGATGGGTTAGTGCTTGGAAATTATTTACTGCAAAATTATTATGAGATGCCAATCGGCCAAGAGCTGATATTCATCCACATATCAATTTATTCATGAGGCATCAGACTGCAGTAACATTTGGCCTGTATGCGGGTTTTCCAGAAGTTGGTGATCTACCAATTTGATGAAATGCTAGAGGTGTGAAAGAGGCGCTAGCCACAACACAAAAAACAATCATCCTGAATAGACTTGCCAGTACTTTTCATAAGCGATCCCCCGATCCTCATTCTTCAATCCATAATATTACAATTATATCACAATATTCGGTATACCGCAATCGCCAATTTTCTGGTATTCTCCATATAATTATACAATATTTATGCCAAATGAAGTTGAAGACCTCGCATGTTGTAAATATCACTGGTATAAATACTAAATGTACCATCTGGCTCAGCAATTTCAATTTTAGGATATCAGGAAAAATCATTTTTTACATTACATGGTAGGGTATTTGAACATTGAAATTAAGGGGAGTTTGCATTCCTGTGTGCGCTGGTCGTAAGCTGCTTGTGATTTTTTACTGGAAGAGAAGGGAATTCTGCTATGGCATGTGAAGCAACTGCGTATGCGCGGGCGGGCTTGATTGGAAATCCGTCCGATGGATATTTTGGAAAAACGATCAGTTTTGTTATTCGGGATTTCGCGGCAAAGGTAAGCTTGTACGAGCACCCCGAGGTGGAGATTGTCCCAAGTTTACAGGACCGCTCACAATATGGATCGGTTCATGACCTGGTAGCCGATGTGCGCTCAAATGGTTATTATGGTGGTATACGCATATTAAAAGCGACCATTTGCAAGTTTGTGGAGTATTGCCACGAGAACGAAATAACACTACCACAACGAAATTTTTCTATTCGCTACCGCTCAACAATCCCGCGTCGTCTTGGTCTCGCAGGTTCAAGTGCATTGGTAACAGCCACCTTGCGCTGCCTGATGGAATTCTATGAGGTCGAAATTCCGCTCGAAATTCAGCCCAATGTAATTCTGAGTGTTGAGACAGAGGAATTAAACATCTCTGCCGGACTTCAGGATCGGGTTATCCAGGTATATGAAGGTTTGGTTTATATGGATTTCGACAAAGCCTTTATGGAAGCACATGGGCATGGTCGATATGAGTCCCTGGAACCATCGCTGTTGCCCAACTTGTTTATTGCCTACCGACGAGACCTGGGGGAAGGTTCTGAAACTTTTCACAATAATATCCGTGAGCGTTGGCTGAACGGCGACCCCGAAGTGGTGCAAGCCATGCAAGACTTTGCCGGATACACGGAAGAAGTCTACCAGTTGTTGAAAGCAGGACGTGGCAATGAAATCGGTGTCTGGATGGATAAAAATTTCGACCGCCGCCGGTCTATTTTTAAACTGGATTCCGGTAACATTGATATGGTCGAGCGCGCGCGTTCTGTCGGAGCCAGTGGCAAATTTGCCGGATCTGGTGGTGCCATTGTTGGTGTATTTGAAGACGAAACCATGTATGATCGTCTGGTTCAAATCATGCACCAGGGAGATATCGAAGTCTTTCGTCCGCAAATTGAAACATAAGCGACATTTCGCAATTATCGCTATTACCAACAGGGAAATTCAATATCTAGATGGGTACTTTGTACATCATAGCCACACCCATAGGCAACATGGAAGACATAACCCAACGTGCACTACGTGTTCTGGGCGAGGTGGATGTGCTCGCCTGTGAAGACACCCGGATGACCCGGAAGCTCTACACGCGCCATGAAATATCTCCACCATCTACAATCATCACCTATCACGAACATAATGAAGCGTATGCCGGTAAACGTATCCTGGGATTACTTGAAGAAGGTAGGCAAGTCGCCTTATGTTCAGACGGTGGATGTCCCGGTATCAGCGATCCTGGCTACCGGTTATTGGATGCATGCCATGAAGCCGGTCATGAAATCGTGGTATTGCCAGGTGCAAGTGCCATACACACCGCATTGCTCGCTTCAGGACTTTCTACTGCGACCTATATATTCAAAGGATTTCCCCCCAGAAAAACCGGCGCTCGCAGGCGTTTTATGGAACCGGAAAAAGAACTTCCCCACACCTTGGTTTATTTCGAATCACCCTATCGAATTGGTGCATTTTTAGAAGACGCACAAGCGGTATATGGTAACCGGCTTGCAGCAGTATGTGTAGAACTCACCAAGCGATTTGAGCGCGTTCATCGTGATACACTGGACAATCTGGTACTAAAATTTTCCGACATTAAAACAAAAGGGGAAATTACGGTTGTTATTGCCGGGAACCATCCCAAATTCTTTGGCCCTGCTTCTGAAGATTGAACAGATCTCACATGCCCACCCGCCCACGGTGCCATGCACAGCAAGGTGTCCTTCCTGATAATCAATATTTTAATAAACGCACGATACTTTCGTATTTTTCTTGTCCATTTTATGGGTGCCAAACTTGCTAACCAGCCAGGTGTTTGCCAAAAGACCGGGTAATCAAGTACAATAGCAGTAATAAATCTATTAGCCGCAGACGATAACCAACGGTATTTTACTATGGATGTCATCGTTTGTCCCCATTGTAATGCACAAAGAATTGTTACAGCAGATGTCCCCAAGGATGTCGTTGCAGTAATGCCCTGTCCTTCTTGTAATGAACTCTCAGTTCTTTTTCGAGGCAAGACCATTGCTCTTGACCGCAAAATAATTGAAGAAGGTTCCTTTGAAGAGCGTAAAGAACACCTTTCCGAAGTGATAGCTGCATTCTTGGATGCAGGTTTATTGCCACCTCCTGGTGAGTTCAACTTTTCGCCGCAAGAAGAGGTGTCATTTGATGACACTCCGGTTCGCCGACCCCGCAGAAGAAAAATCCGTAGACCACTCCCGATTACTGAGGTACATGGCGAAGGGGGTCCCATCTCCGATCAAGAATTCGATCAGTTCGTGCGGTTTGATCTGCGCAGTATTGATGATCCAGCCTATTTCAAGAAGTACTTCGGTTAATTAAAACTATTACGAAGTATTCTGTAGTTATGCTAAGCTACTTATAGGTATGTTTTAATTATCAATGGGCTGATGTGTGTAGAAATATAGCTATATCTGCCGGGCTCGGTATTGAAACAGCGCGATGGCTGAAGCTACAGCTACATTCAGGCTGTCCAGTTGGTTTGCGAGTGGAATACCAACACCTGCATCACAGGCTTTGCGTACCCCGGGACGCAACCCTTGCGTTTCATTGCCCACTACCAAGGCACACCGGGCAGGCCAGTCTAGACGGAATACAGATTGTGGTGCTTCCGACTCAAGGGCATAGACCCAGAAGTCAGCATTTTTCAGCTTGAGAATTGCTTGTGACAAATTCCCGCAGGCAACCAGGGGCACACGCTGAACGGTGCCAGCGCTTGCACGTACTACATCATCATCAACCAAAGCATTGCCGCGTTCAGGAAACAAAATTCCGGTAACCCCTGCACCAACAGCACTCCGAATAATCATACCCAGATTTTTAGGATGCTGTACCTGGTCCAGAACCAGCAACAAGGCATTTTGCTCACAAGCATCCAGGCATTCCTCCAGCGATATATAGCTGGTTGGACTGATGGCTACTGCAACACCTTGATGCTCCGTCGACCCTGTCATACTGTTCATTTTTGACAGTGGAATAAAATCAAAGGGTACCCCCGCGGTACGCACCAAGGCCAACAATGCTTCCCGGTCCCGGATTTTACTATCCTTGGTGAAATATACCCGATTAATTCGGTCAGGCTGCATCAATGCTTCTCTCACCGCGTTGACACCGTATAAAAGATTACCGGCCATATTGTTGTATTAATCCCCACTGTCAATTTTGCAAAATAAATCGCTTTAGAAGCTATGTTAATTAGGATTTGGTTGATGGTTTAAAGTGTAAAGCCAATGAAATGTTAGAATCATTTAAGCAAAAAATGCGTATCTTCAACACAAAACCTGGAAATAACTCAGTGTCCACCCCTTTTTAAAAAGATCATGCGTTACTTTGACCCTCATCCTGGTCTCCAGATTCTTCAACTACATCATCAGCTTCCTCAGTCACTGTCATAGAGCGAATGGCATCAATTCCAGCCCAATAATCTTGAAGTGCGTTACGACCATCATCAGAAAGCTTGAACTCCGTATGCGGCACCTTGCCATTGAAAGTTTTGTTTATTTCTACATATCCTTCACGCTCAAGTCGATCCATATGTGAGGAAAGGTTTCCCTTGGTAAGACCCAGTGTATTGCAGAGAAAATTGAAGTCAGCGACATCAATACTGGACAAGATAGTCAAAATGCGAAGGCGCGCGGGTTCATGGATTATTCGGTCCAGATCTTTCATGATGGGTCCAGCTCCGAATCACCCTGTCCGGATTCCCCTGGCGCAATCCGTGCCAATTGCTTGAGCTTATACAAGGCAAATCGGCTGTACAAATGGCCTGCAAGGATTGACACCAACCCATACCCCAATACGGGAAAAACCATGTTCATCAATTGCCACTCGCCACGAAAATGCAGAATTTGGTAGCCGAGTATATTTAAAATGGCATGAATTGCATACAATACCGGCCATATCCAGGCCCAAAACCCAAGCCGTTGGTGATAGATCATGATCATGAGAAAGGGGACCATATACACAGCAGAGAAGGGCTGCATATGACGCAAACCCAGGTAGTTAAAACTAACGAGCAATGCGCCAACCAAATGATGAATGACGAGACCTCCACCAAGCAAAGTTATCCACCAACGTTTCGTCGATACTGGCCGGCCATCGCTGTATTCTACATAGCCCTCTCGCCTGTACAGCCAGGAGGTGACTCTCCAGATAATACGCCCGCCCCAGGGCGATGTGCTGAACCATACCAACACCAGAATGGTGATACCCATAGACAGTACAGCACCCCAATACAGTAGGCTGTTGTTCTCTGCATAAGCACGGTTGGTGACGGTCGCAGCGCTGCCGACCAGAAAAACCATCAGCACAATAATAACCCATTGCACCAAAAATGACATGGTGCGGCTTTTGGCATATCGACGTGTCCACAAGACCAGTGCTTTGGGGTATTCATGCTGTGTTAATGGCTGTTTACTCATCACAATAACTCCAATACCCTGCATTGATTGATGTGTTTACCAAGCAACTTTATATGCCAAGTTTCATAGGCTATTACAAAGTATTTAATGCTGCTTTAAATAATTCAGGCTATATCAAAACGCTTGACAGCTTCGGCAACAAACCGTACTTGTTCCTCACTCAAGTTGGGATGCATGGGCAAGGAGAGGATTCGTGGTGCCGTACGTGTTGTGACTGGTACCTCATTGGGAACTGTCCGTATTCCGTGGTAAGCATCCTGCGCGTTAATTGGAATCGGGTAATGTATGCCGCAATACACTTCTTCATTTTTAAGGGCATCCATTAGTGCGTCCCGATTGTTA
>CAZIDP010000080.1:0-15923 GCA_964537975.1 uncultured Nitrospirales bacterium
CATTGAGTCAATTCTATTTTCCGACACTTCTGACTTCTATTTTGCCTTTCAACCAGCCTTACAGGTATTCTCTTAATCTTCTAGCTGATCATGATTGTCCTATTTTTGCTGGGGTACTGAGCACACGCTCATTGTTACAGGCGCAACCTGTTCATTCTACCTTCAGTTACTGTTTAACCTGATTCTGGAATATTAATACATGTCAAGTAACAAGCCATTAAACATACTGGTACTTGCTGTCGGCGGTAATGTAAGCCAAGGCATCCTCAAAGCACTAGCGATAAGTCAACTGCCATGCCGCATAATCGGAGCCGACATCAGTGCCTTGCAGATGGGTTTGCATACAGTTGACATCGCGTATGTGTCACCCTGGGCAAATGATCCCAGCTTTATTAACTGGCTGATTCACACCTGTAATATAGAGAAGATCGACATCATTTTGACCGGTTGTGAACCAATTCTGCGGCCATTGGCATTGCACAAAGAAACTATCGAATCGAAAACCAATGCGGTATGCTTTGTAAATACAACGCAAATAATTCAGACTTGTGATGACAAGTATCTGACCTGTGAATGGCTGAAATCCCAAGGGTTCCCCTATCCAGCCTATGCAGCAACTGATGAGCCTGAAAAACTCAATAAGCTTGCTGAACGATATGGCTATCCATTACTCGCCAAACCGCGTATTGGAGGTGGTTCGCATGGAGTCATGTTATTGGAAGACCAGTGGGACCTGGAGTACATATCACGAAAAGAAAATTATATCGTTCAAGAATTCCTTGGCGATGCACAATCTGAATATACCGTAGGTTGCTTTCATGATCGCAATGGAAAATTGTGTGGCAGTATAGTCCTCTGGCGTGAATTGTTATTGGGTACGACATACCGCGCCAGGGCAGGGGTTTTTCCAGAAGTCCAGTCGGCAGCAGAAAATATTTCTTCCGCGCTAAAGCCATTGGGGCCATGCAACATACAAATGAGAATGACGCAAAACGGCCCTGTATGCTTTGAAATAAATCCACGCTTTTCCGGTACAACCCCACTTCGTGCCCGACTTGGGTTCAATGAAGTACTTGCAACAATCCAACACTTTTTATCAGGATTCCCGCCCCCAGCATTTCCAAAAGTCACTTCGGGAACCGTCATGCGTTATTGGAATGAAGTATATGCCAAGGAAGACACCATAGAAGCACTCGAAACAAACAGCAAAGTAATAAATACACCAGAAACCAAAGGAATTATTGAAACGTACGGGATGGAACACCATTGAAAATTGTTGTAACCGGGGTATCAGGTCATGTTGGAGGTGCGATAGCTGCCAGATTGACGGAACAGGGCCATGAAATAATTGGCATCAGCCGTACCCAGCCAAAAGGTACAGGAAACAACAATTTTAAGTACATTCAAGCCGACATCACAAGTGCAGATTTTCTCTCAAAAGTGCTGGCCGTCACGAAAACAGCGGATGCAACCGTTCATGCGGCAGCTTGCCTTGATAACAATCTATCAAACATTGATGTAAGCAGTGTCAATTGCTTTGGCACGCAACAAGCACTTCTTTTAAGCCAAAGGCTGAATACAGAAGCTTTCCTGTATATTTCCAGCTTGAGTTTTCTTGGCATTCCCAGCATTCATCCCATAACAGAAACTCATCCTGTAACCCCACAAGACCTCTATGCCGCGTCTAAGTTGTATGGAGAGCAACTTGTATCTTTTGCACAATCCACTACATTTAGTACCATCTCATTGCGCGTGTCATCTCCTGTAGGACCCGGATTAAAATACAAGCGCATATTCAGATTGTTTATAGAAAAAGCTCTGAAGAATGAAGTATTGGAATTAAATGGCAAAGGAACACGATGCCAGGATTACGTGGATGTTCGTGACATTGGCCAGGCTGTTGAAAAATCACTCCTGCAGAAAGCAAAAGGCATTTACAACATAGCCTCGGGAGTCCCCATATCCAACCTGCACTTGGCACAAAGATGCATCGAAGTACTGAACTCAAAATCCGAAATCCAATTTAGTGGAAAACCTGACGCCCAAGATGAAGTTTCTTGGGATTTAAGTATTCAAAAGGCACAGGAAGCTTTTGATTATAAACCACAAATACCTATTGAGACATCCATTGTTTCCCTGGCCAACGAGATACTGAACGGCTGTTGAAAATTTCGTGTGGAGTGTCTGATGAATACAAAAATGAATTATTTCACACGGAACGCGAAGATATGGCCAACCCACAAGGGCCATTTCACTCCGAAAAAAGGCGTGGCGGTTTGGTTAATTATTGAGAGTGATCGCTGAAGTATTCCCGTATATCCACCTTCGCGTTGAAGCGGTGCTGGCCTGATGTCAACCATTTCAAAACCCTGTCTTTCTACAAGGGAGCACATCCCCGGAATGGAAAAAAGCACTGTATGCCATGGCGGCCAGAATACTTGATGTAATTGGGGCAATTCACGTGATTTAATACCAAACCGGAATATAGTACCCAATAACGATGCAAAATGTGCCGTAGGCTGCAAAGACACCACTAGACCATTGTGTTTCAATAAACGTTTGGCATCTGACAACCATTGCACATGATCGGTAAGGTGTTCAAACACACTGGACAACACGATTGCATCATAAATACTGCTGCCTTCCATGTTGGTCAAATCTGCCTGATGTATCGTAAAGCCTTCGGTCCTGCAATGTGTGACCATTAACTCAGAAAGCTCAGCTCCTTCAGCTGAAATACCACGTTCTTTTAAAGTTTTTAAGAGCCCCCCCCAACCGGGCCCATAATCCAGTACCAATTCCGGTGAACAATAGTCGACAAGCATATCGGCAATGGCTTGAAACTGTGGGAGCGCTGCCAGATTACGTACTTCAGGTAAGGCTTGGCAGTGGCCGGACGCTGCATAGTTTTTTTCATACGCCATCTTCATTGCATCGGAATCAGGCATGGGTACCAACTGCAATGTCCCACATGCCAAACACTTGTGGTAACTATGTCCGGATTTGTTACCAAAAAAAACTATGTTATTGGAAGTGCATGCAATGCATTCAGTTTTTCGAATCATTAATAAGTATTCTATTCTATTGGCAAAAACATTTCATTGTAATACTATTCAAATTGCATGTAGCCAATTATAAAGCTTTTATTTCCTGTCTACTACACTTATCCCAAGCAATAATCGACTAGAGTTATTCTAAAAAATTCCAGATTTGTACAAACTGCAATTTGCGCCTCTCAGGCATCAATCGGTGCTTCAAATGTGATGTTTCGTGACTCAAACTGCTTCATCAACCCGGGCTTGTCAGCCGCTTTGCTCCAGGCTTCCCCTGGTTCAATTATATCTTCAGCAACCAAACGCCCGAGCTCTTCATTCAGCAATGTCATGCCTTCTTTTTTCGCTGTCTGCATGATGCTCATGATCTGGGTGGTCTTGGCTTCCCGGATAAGTGCAGCAACAGCAGATGTAACCACGAGCACTTCAAGCGCGGCAACCCGACCTCCGCCTTTCTTTTTAAGCAGATTCTGAGCAACTATACCCTTGAGCGCCGCAGATAGCATGGTGCGAATCTGCGCCTGCTGGTCTGCAGGAAACTGGTCGATCAGCCTGTCGACTGTTGAGACGGCAGTAGTTGTGTGCAATGTACCAAAAACCAAGTGACCTGTTTCCGCTGTCTCGATTGCAATATGCGTAGTCTCCAGGTCACGCATTTCTCCCACCAGTACAATATCCGGGTCTTCCCGCAATGCGGCTCGGAGAGCATTTTTAAATCCAAGTGTATGGGCATGGACTTCGCGCTGATTTATGAGGCAACGTTGATTCTGGTGTACGAATTCAATGGGGTCTTCGATAGTGATGATATGATCGTTACGCTTGTTATTGATGTAATCGATCATTGCAGCTAAAGTCGTAGACTTACCACTGCCCGTAGGGCCGGTCACCAGTACCAATCCTTTATGCAATTGACAAAATTTCTTTAAGGTAGGTGGCAACTTCAGTTGCTCAAAAGTCAGAATTTCAGTGGGTATCAATCGAAATACCCCTCCCACTCCCCTGTGGTCTCGAAACAGATTACAACGGTACCGACCGCATCCTGTCAATTCATACGCAAAGTCTGTGTCATTCGTTTTCTGAAACTCTTCCAGATTCTTTTGGGGTGTTATTTCAAACAGTAATTGCTCGGAACGCTCCGATGTCAATTCTTCTGCATTGCGTAATGGTACAATTGAACCATCCTTACGGAACATCGGTTTACAGCCTGTAGAAATATGCAGATCAGATGTTCCATGCTCCACCATCAATTTAAAATACTGGTCTATTTCTGCCATATTGATTACCTCCTTCTGCATGTTGGCCGATTGGGTTTATATATGAGCAAGCGGACTGCACTACAGATCACATTTTTTGCTCATACACAACCGGTAAATATACACCCTCACTTATCGTATTGCATGATTTCATCATTTTTGAATTCGAGTTGTATGCCTGCCTGCAGAAACATGGCTTCAGACTCCGCACCAGCATGGTAGCGCTTTTCACATACGACTCGAATGATGCCACAGTTGATGATGAGCATGGCACACACACGGCATGGAGTCATTCGGCAATACAATGTGGCTCCCTGAATACTGACTCCGAGCCGAGCTGCCTGGCATATGGCATTTTGTTCCGCATGTACTGTTCGCACACAATGTTCTGTGATGCTGCCGTCCTCATGCAGCACTTTCTTCATCTGGTGTCCGACTTCATCGCAATGAGGGAATCCCACAGGAGAGCCAACATATCCCGTGACTAAGAGTTGTTTGTCTCTTGCTATAACACACCCACTAAGGCCACGATTACAGGTGGCACGTTTTGCAATCGTATTTGCCACTTCCATAAAATAGTCGTCCCAAGATGGCCGCTCTAGTCTGTCTGCCACAGTAGATTTTCCTCCCAGAAATTATTCAGAACGGCTCATGAAGCCGGTGAATAGGGCCACAAGTCAATATTGTTGCCCCATGTGCATGACGATGTACCAGCAGTGTATCACCTGCTTCAAGGCTTGAATACCGCTGAGCGCTGTCGAATGCAAGCACGGCAGGCCCACGGACTATTTCAAACGATACTTCGGCTGTCTCAGGCAACACCAGATGTGATGTATGTTCTGTAGTAGACTTGAAAGCCACACCGATGCCTTGTGTGAAAATACCGCGTGTTATTTGACGAAAATATGCTGTACTGCCGAAGGGAGTACAAATGACAAATCCGTCACCCAAAATCTCCAGCCCATCTTCATAGGCATAACCATTGATATTTAGTCGATACCGGACTGCACTATTAATCCGGCCCATGTGAACATTGAATTCGTTGAGGGCCACCAATGGAGTCCCATTTGAAACCCCCCTTTTCCGCTGTATATACCCTTCAAGCTTGGTATATACATTGCGCCGAAGCGCGCCTTCGGCCAACTTGGAAATAACTTCTTCTGGTGGATGGGGTATACAACGATGGCCGCGACGGCTATTAAGAATGGGTATTTTCGGCAAGCCGGGCCATCGCAATTCAGCACTCAGCAACGTACCATCACCACCGTAACAAACCACTACATCGGGCTGATCCTCGACACGGTACATGTTTTCATGGTCTGATAGTAATGGCTCCAGTGAATCAGCCTGCTTGCCGTACAGCAATATCTTTAAGGGTTGGCGAAGTTCTGACTCGTTAACGCTATTTGAGGAAACTTGCTCTTTCATTGAAATTTCAGTATACCACGAAGTTGAAGTGAAACAATCAATTATCTGACACAAAATGAATCATCTTATAATGAATTTGAGGCAACAACTATACTGCCTGTTGCAATCAATTGATCACATCATCGTAACGCCAGTACCTATTCATAGTCCAGAACCGCCAAAATGTTTCTTGCTATCGCATCAGGCGGAATCAACATCCCCCCATAATTCCCTGTCGTGCTGTTAAAAGTATCAGGATAGCACCCATCAAATGCACCCCGCTTGTACGCTTCCAGAGTTTCCGGTAGATTATGTGGTCGCCAGTCGTTTCTCGTATGATCGCTTATCCATCGTATAGCTGCTGCGGTTATACCCTCGTGGTAGCGCCTCCAATCAACATGGGGATCAATGACATTCCAGTGAATCCCCCGCTCGGCAGACGCAGCAAACACGGACAGCACTTCCCATTGCACATGGTCTCTCACCCAATTTGCAAAATACCAGTCACTACTGGTCAGACATGGTTTGGTGTTGTACATCATGGCAATATCAGCGGGTTCCCATAGATGCGTAAACGGTACCACAGAACGAATCCAGTAAATTGCTTTGTCCCGATACCGTGCATCGCCCAGCACTTCATATCCTCGGTAATATGCAATGGCAGCATGGCCCGCGGCAAGTAAATTAGGTGCATGCAACGGAGTTTCCCAGAAATCACCGCCCTCCGGTCGGGTCATCGGCATACAAAACTCCAACGTCTTCTTCGCAGCATCTAAAAACATCTGATTACCAGTTTGCTCACCCAAGTCCAGCAGCTCGGTTGCAGGCAACATACATATATCAAGGGCAGTATCCTGTGCCAGGCCCATCGGCTCGATAAATGCACGTGCAATAACAAAATCGTCTTTGCGATAATGCCGACCATCCGGCTCAAACAAGAACGCGCCATTTTCCTGCTGAATATCAAGTAACGCCTGACCTCGGCTTTCCAGTGTATCCACATCGGGTACACTGCCCGATGGAGTACCGGTCTGTTCATTACACCAGGCTACCTTTTCTTCCAATTCCGTAGCCAATGGTGTTCCCCCATATTCCTTCAGATACCTTGCCATAAATTGCGGTGGACGAGGACGGATTTGACCCCGTTGTGGAATACCGAAGCCTTCCCCATCATGCCAGAGGTTCGTATTATACGCTTCGGCAATTCGGTCCAGCGCTTCCCGGAAAGGCCACCGCAATGCAGCTTCTGGCATACCATGAGCTGTTATCCAGTCAACAACGCCCTGAAGACTGTTGCCATTACTCAATCGAATTTCTGCGTCAAAGTCAATCCGCTGTTCAAGATGCAGCATCAAAGGCGGCTCTGCGTACACCTGATTTTCCTGCGACTCCACCGTAGCATCTGGCACCATCAGCCCCATCAGGGTATTGTTCAATCTGTCGATAAAATTGGGACTTGCAAACACTGGTTGCGGTCTATGCGCACGATAATTAAACCAACGTGTCGCATCTTGAAGTGGGTCCCAAGACATAGTGATGGCTGTGCCTTCATGGCTCAACGTCATCAGCGGTATAGAGACTTTATTGGGATGGGGTACTACGCGTTTGGCCCAGGGGTCCTTGAACCAGTCTGTACCACTCGACCATTCGTCGTCAATCAACCACTCTACACCGGGAAAAATAGCATCATCTTTAGCTGTGCCAAAGGAATCCTGGCCAACACGCAACCAGGGTCCACGCACATACCGTGCATAAAAATTGCCAGTAGAGGAATAACGACATGACATTGTGATCAGCGGTTTATCAGGTGCCAAAGTCAAGGTGACTTCACCCACCAACACCGGTTGTTCGAATGGATAGCGCATCCATTCTTCAAACGAAGAACCCGCGAGCTTGTCCTGGGCAACCACGGATTGCACTTGAAACACCAGCCGTTCACCATCAGTTGTATTCTCAAGAGTATACGCTGTTGCTTCCAGACGCATGGGAATATCCTGGTCGCGCAACATGACTTCACCCAAATGGTCCAATACGGCCATGAGCTTGCCATCAGGAGCATAAATTTCTCCCCACCCCCAGCCACCTATACGCTTGAAAACCGCCAGTTTTATATACTCATTCTCAAGTACCACGGATTCTCCAGCAAAACTGGCGCGCATAAACCTCGGCATGATTGCATCTCCTTCTATAAGCGCCGGAGCATCCGGCCGCGCATCTCCCAAGACCTTTTCCCCACCTTGTGCCTGCGCTACTTCTGGAAGCGCATCAGCATTGGGTACCAACATAGTATAAAGTAACAGCGGTAAAGCACAAAGGAGCGCCGACACAGCAAGTTTTTTTACCAAGAAATTGCTTAACATAACCATCCCCTCCAGGATTGCAGACCGTCAGAATACGCAAAATATACAAAATACATACAACACTATACGCCTTGCAAGACATGATTTGCACCCGTACTCTGGAGTCTGTTGGAGCCTTCTTATCCAATTCATACCCAGGTGGCTATCGACTCACCCGACCTGAAGCATCACCACCCATTAGTTTCTCAACTTCTGATACAGTTACCAGATTAAAATCACCATGAATACTATGTTTCAGGCAGGAAGCGGCCACAGCAAAATCAAGCGCCTTTTGCGGTTCAGCATAGGTATTCAAGCCATATATAAGTCCGCCAACAAAGCTGTCCCCCCCTCCGACACGATCAACAATTGGGGTGATGTCATACATCGGAGATACATATTCATCATCTCCATCACGTAGAATTGCCCCCCAGGTGTTGTGGCTGGCTGACAGTGAACCACGTAAAGTAATTGCCACTTGCTTCAGATTGGGGAAACGGCTCATCAAGGTATCACATACTGCACGATAGGCACCTGCGTCAACCTTGCCCGAAGTTACATCGACATCTTCCGCATGAATACCAAAAACCTGGGCTGCATCTTCTTCATTACCTATGGCGAGATCGCACTTGGACACCAATTCAGGCATAACTTCACTCGCTTTTTTGCCCCACTTCCAGAGCTTGGCACGATAATTCAGATCGCATGAAACGGTAACTCCGGCAGTACGGGCTGCTTCAATAGCTTCAAGACAACACGCTGCCGCTTCCTTAGATATGGCAGGCGTGATTCCGGTCCAGTGAAACCAATCGGCACCAGAAAAAATCTCCGACCAATTAACAGAGCCGGGCTGCATGGTAGCTATAGCAGAATCAGCACGATCATAAATTACCTTCGAGCCCCGTTGTGCAGCACCAGATTCGAGGAAATACACACCAAGGCGCTCTCCTCCACGGAGGATACACGAAGTGTCGATACCAAATTGGCGCATATAATTTTCACAGGCATCACCAAGGTCATTTTCTGGAAGACGGGTTATAAAAACAGCATGCATACCAAATTGCGACAAGGAAGCAGCAACATTCGCTTCACCACCAGCAAAACTCATATCCAGCGAGCGTGTCTGCACAAATCGTTGAAAACCAGGTGTGGACAACCGCATCATGACTTCGCCGAACGTAACTATTTTTTTCATCATAAATTCCTTAGCGTGCTTATTAAATTGAACCTACAAATTGTATCCCCAAAAATCTTTATAGGATTTTTATATCTATAGATAACTATTGTATTTTTTGAAAGGTTTGTTTAACTTACCTGCCCATTGTACCGCAGATTTATTGAAAAACGATAAAGCCTGGAGATAGATTAAACAATTGCGAATCCAGAAATCTACCTATGAGAAAGAAATACAGCAGCAGGAACCTTAAATTGAAATGGCATAAAAACAAGAAGTTTTATAAATAATTTTACTGCCAACGTTGGCTTTATTTCTGATTTTTGATTGATCATGTGCATATTACCTGTTTTAAAAATAAATAATACGTCCTGTAGTAATTGATTTATTTCAACAACTATTTTGAGGGATTATCCCATGCGTCACAATTCCTGCAATTACACGATTTATCATGTCAAGTATAAAGATTTAAGTAAAAACAGGCGAATGTGTTCTATATCAATTTAAGCTATTTATACAAACACCAGGCAATTATCAGCCCACTCAACATTTTTAGTTGATTTTTCTACTGCTGATTCGCCAAGGTGGAGGTTCAAAAAGATGCAAAAAAGCTGACAATTTTATTGATATAGTGAGGTTTTTACATGAGCACATTACGCGACAGTCTTTTTAATGAAATATTACTCGCCCGCAAACGTGTCTACTCTGTGGCACCCCCAACGCCACTCGAAGAAATAGCTTTACCTATTGACACTACTGTTTTATTAAAACGTGAAGACCTGTCCCCGATTCACGCCTACAAATGGCGCGGCGCCTATAATCACATGGCACAACTATCTCCAGAAGCATACAGCAAAGGAGTGGTCTGCGCCTCCGCAGGCAATCATGCACAGGGGGTAGCACTGGGAGCGAAGCTACTAGGCACCCATGCTGTTATATTCATGCCCGTTTCCACACCTGGAATGAAGCAACGTGCAGTACACCGACATGGCGGCCACCATGTGGAAGTACGGTTGGTAGGCGACAACTTTGATGTCGCAAGCGAGGCCGCTAAGGAGTTTGCCCTCGAATCTGGTCGTACGCTTGTACACCCCTACGATGATCTAATGATTATGGGTGGTCAAGGCACGCTGGCCGACGAAATCGTAATGTCAGGAAAAGGGCCATTTGATGTAGCCTATCTACAAATTGGCGGGGGGGGAATGGCAGCAGCCGTAGCATGCTGGCTTAAAGCATATTACCCGGATATCCATCTTGTCGGCGTTGAAGGTGTACAACAAGCTTCCATGGCAGCAGCTATTGAAGCAGGGGGTCCCGTAACTTTACCTTACCTGGATGTCTTTTGTGATGGTACCGCAGTAAAGCGTGCAGGGAATCTTACCTATACACTATGTGCAGAATTGATTGACGAATTCATAACGGTAACCAACGAAGAAGTCAGCGCTGCCATCGCCCTGCTTTGGGAAACAGCCCGATGTATACCTGAACCAGCTGGCGCGATGGGTATTGCGGGAATCATGAAGCAGGCAGAGGCATTACACAACAAAAAAGTTTTGTCTATATTGTGTGGCGCCAATGTGGATTTTGAACGTCTCGCGTGGATAGCCAACCACGCAGGTATTGGGGCAGCACGGCGGAGGTACTACCGATTCCAAATGCCTGAGACCCCAGGGGGCTTGAGGCATTTGCTTGACCATATTTTCGAGGGCGTCAACATAATCGAAGTCCAATATGGCAAAGTAGATAAATCCCTGGGGTGGCCCATTATTGGTTTTGAAGCATCACCAGATGCACTGGTACAGATGGAACAGCGTCTCGTAGAGGATCATGTTCCGCATGAAGACGTAACATTACGCGAGGATGTGGAGTTCAGGATCATCAACTACGAACCAGAGCTGTTTCATAATCCATGTTTTCTCACACTCGAATTTCCTGAACGTGCTGGTGCCCTGCGTGAATTTCTGGGCACCATTGGTGATACCGCAAATATATGCTACTTTAATTATGTATATTCAGGAGAGCAAGTCGGTCGGGCATTGATAGGATTTGAATTTTCAGATGAAGATAATCGCCTCAAATTTAAACAGACATTGGCAGAGTCCCGACACGATTATAATGAAGTAAGTCTTACTGTTCTGGAACGGATTCTCTGATTTGGCATCATCAATAATGTACTATCACCAAAAATCGCGTCGGAATTTACCCCAAACAGGTTGCTTCCGACGCGATGTCATTCAAATTTTATACTAATAGAGACCGAGCTTGATTAACATTAATAATGTTTGTGCATCAACCATAACCACCCATCACGGCCATCCAGACGCTTAATTGTTCACCACCGACACCAGCGGCTGAGTTCAGATCGGTGCTGTTGGCTACTGGGAATTTGGACTTGTAACGCACGAATTCTACATGACCGTCCATGTACAAGACATTACAACCACCAGGTACATGGTTGAAGGTAAGTACACCACTACCTTTGCGATCGGTAGCAGTATCCCAGATGCCGCGGTCTGACCACGCATCATACATTACAACCAACTCACTCTCGGCAGCACCTGCTGCACCAGGATTGTTGATATCGGTGATGAAGAAACGGCTGACGCCTTCCCGTATTGCGGGATAGCTGCTTGGAAGAGGCCTTCCGTCATCATCAATAGTGCCAAACGGACGGAAAGTTGTATAGGGTTTCACATCAGCGTGAAGTCCCGGCCACTTTGGATCTTCAGCCAAATCGCGCATATCTTCCGGGCCGATTCCGGGGGTAAAATCACACCCTTGTGGTTCCCAATAAGCACGGTTGTAATTGGTGCGTTGATAAAATGGCTGCCATTCGGCAAACATCCAGTTGTAAATGGTCACAAGGTCCATCAACTGAGAAGGCGTCTGTACTGCATGTGGTAAGTACAAGTACGAAACCGACAACGAAAGCATAAAATCAAGACATACTGGACGCTTGTTGGGATTACTGGCACGGTCTTCTGCAGTCATTCTGGAAATTTTCTCAATTGCTCCTGGATAATCTCCGTTGATATTGAAAAACTTGGACCAGTAATCTCCATGTGAATCTGATGGGCAGACATTAATGGCCGGATCATTCCAATAATCCGGGTATAATGAGCCACCATCAAAATTCATGGTAGCAGTTGTAGTTGAAGGCAAGACTAAAGTCGATTTGCTGGGAAATAATCCCTTGTTCTCACCGGCGAACATCTTGAAAATAATACCGAATTGCTTAAGGTTGTTCGCGCAGGAAGCACGACGAGCGGCTTCTCTGGCACGTGCCAAAGCAGGCAGCAGAATTGCTGCAAGAATGCCGATGATGGCTATCACCACCAGCAATTCAATGAGCGTAAAGCCCTTTTTCTTTTGCATAAACATGATGAGTAATTCTCCTGTTTTAAAAATAGTAAACAAAATATAACAACATAATGATTAAAATACTTTTTCCCGGATATGCACCTCCTTTCCGGTCTCATTACCGGTGTTGTCTGTTGTACAGAAATTGTCAGGCTTGGCTGCATTTACAATTAATTTGCATGATTCACGCACCCGAAGCCTACCCGGCAAGTACAGTGCTCTGCCGGGCTCTTCTTTGCCTTCCAATTCAGCAAACAACTGGCGTGTAGTTTCAGCCGCCAGTTGCTGAAAGCCGATATCAAATGCCGTTAAACTTGGCTTCATATGCTCAAATGCATGATCATCCCCGTACACAACGAGTTCAACCTCTTCGGGGCATCGAATACCTCGACGCTGCATTTCCCGGAATACATACAGGGCTAAATCGTTACGCCCGATGACTATGGCTGTGGGTAATGGCTTGTAGTCAAACACGGTTTTGGCAATCTGATTCATGTCATCCGGCTTGAAAGATCCAGGAAATATCGGTATGTTTGCGGTAGAAATACCCATTTCTTCCAAGGCCATATGAAATCCACGAAGCCGTAATATGCTCAGGGGAGCATCAAACTCCTCTGCCAACAACATCCCTATCCGCTTGTGTCCCGCTTCAACAAGTGCTTTGGTTATCTGATAATGCACCTCGGTGTTGTCTATACAGAGAGAAGTTACCGGTGCCCGGGTTGGATTCGGGCCAATGAACACCAAGGGCAGTCCAGCACGTATTGCATCTTCATATCGGGGGTATTTGGGATTGGGTGTGGCGTATACCAGGCCATCTACAAAATCTAAACGGGGATCATTCCGGTAGGACGCGCCTTCCCCCCGATATTCGTATCGCTCAAAGATATGAATGTCATGGTTGCGTGGATGGGTGATCATCTGCACTCCACACACCATCTTTCCAATATGGGCAGTATGCATTTCTATCCAGGAATCTTGAAACGGGTTGGGTGGTACATAACTAGGAATAGATAGCCCGATTATCTCTTTACGTTGATTTCGAAGACCTTGAGCCAGACGATTCGGATGATACCCCAATTCCTGAATCGCTTTGTAAACACGTTGCTTCGTCTCATCCGTAATCTTGATGGTGGAAGTTTTATTATTTAACAACCGCGACACAGTTGCTCGGCTGACGCCTGCCCGTGCAGCCACTTCACTCATGGTTACCTTATTATTTAGGATACTCATAGGATTAAATCAGGCAAGATGCCATTCCATACATAATGATAAATATTAGATTTTACGCACTACAGCTATTTATGATTAATTTATGATTACCAAGTACTTTTTATGTTACGCGTTTGACGTTTCTCGTGTAACACAATGATAACCTGACATTATACGTTTGTCAAGTACTTTTTTTTGAATTATTATTTATTTCATATATTAATGTATACGCATAATAAATTGGCATGATATGGTAACAACTGAAAGTCATTGGATTTGTGTTTTACTCATCAACTTGCGCAATATACGACAAATTCTAATATGACATTTCATTTATTAGGTCGTAACAGGGGATTGATACTATGCTGCAATCACGAGGAATTTGGTCAGTGCTCTTACTTACGGTGGGGCTGGCCAATGCTGCCATAATGGTGATCGAATTGGCTGCAAGCCAATTGATCGCAAGGTACTTGGGACAATCACTTTATACTTGGACAGCAATTATCGGAATAGCACTTACTGGTATGGCTGCAGGACATCTGGTAGGTGGACGTCTATCTGAAAAGTTAAAAAACACCCCAAAGCTTCTGGGGACTTTGCTTCTGATTTCAGCACCAGCCTGTGCTGTAGTCTTACTGAACAATTCACTTGCCGGTCACTTTTTTAATTTTCCAAATACTTCGTGGCCATTACGAATAACGGTACATGTCGGCATTACTTTCTTTTTGCCATTTGTAATGCTCGGCACATTGAATCCGGTGGCTGCTCGGTACGCACTCCGACTGGGTATTGGTCCAGGACAAGCCTTGGGCAGAATTTATGCCATGGCTGCGGTTGGCAGTATCGCAGGGGTGTTTTTAACCGGGTTTTATCTAGTACCCCGATACTCCATCCCACAAATTTATATCGGCATGGCAATGATCTTAGGATTACTTGGACTAACCATCTTAATACTGCAACATTTTGCACATTCATTAACCATTGCAAACTCTGACACTTTACCGATTCAACAGGAGCCTGATTGCAAAGCTACAGGTGTTGATGAAAAGCAACTATACCGTGGTTATTCATTATGGCCTGTACTTTTAACAGCGTTCTTGTCCAATGCTGCAATTTTTACCTTTGAACTCTCAATATCTCGCATGGCAACCCGCCATTTTGGTCATGGTCTCTATACCTGGACATTGGTGCTTGGAGTTATACTTGCCGGGCTTACATTGGGAAACCTTGTAGGTGGGCGTCTGGCAGACCGCTATCCAGCGCGACCCTTGCTCGCCTTGCTTCTGGGAGTGTGCGCTCTTGCGTGCATCGGCACCAATGGATTAGATACCGAAGCATTGAATTGGAATTTCTGGGTTAAACTCGCTTGGCCTGGACAGATGGCAGGTCACATCATTCTGCTAAGTAGTGGGGCAGCTTTCATTTTAGGCATGCTGGGGCCTGTCATCGCAAAACATGCTCTCGATATTGTACCGGTACCGGGATTAACGCTCGGTCGTGTCTATGCGGCTGGTGCGCTGGGCAGTGTTGCCGGTACCTTCATATCGGGATTTGGCTTGATAGCCTGGATTGGACCCTATGCCACGTTGTTGGGTCTGGCTGTGTTTCTGGCGTTTGCCAGCGCATATTATCAACCAAAACCTGGGTGGATTTGTGTCGGATTTTCTGTTTTCGCGTTGATGTCTGGGGTTGCGTCAGGAGGAATGCTGCAAATGGCTGGCAACGCAATGGGTTTTCGCGGTCCACACATGGAAAATATTATTTATGAAGACCACAGTCACTATGCCTGGATAGCAGTAATGGAGGATTTGCGCACACCAGAGCGTCGCAAGCTTGTCCTGGACAGTCTGGTACACAGTGAAGCGCGTATGGGAGCCCCTGAAGAATTATATTTTCGTTTCTGGTGGATATACGAGATGGCCATTGAAGAACGATGGCCGACACCACAACCGCTGCAATCATTGGTAATTGGTGGCGGTGGTTATGTGTTCCCTCGTTTTATTGAAGTCTCCCGCCCGGGGAGTTATGTAGAAGCTGTAGAAATTGATGGCGGTGTTACAGAAGCAGCACATGAAGCATTTGGTTTTCCACGCGACAGTGAAGTACAGGTGTTTACCATGGACGG
>CAZIDP010000081.1:0-15536 GCA_964537975.1 uncultured Nitrospirales bacterium
GGAGCCGAAGGCTCAGTATTAGCTTGCATTTTGTAGTTCCCGCAGGTGTGTTTGGTTGTTAGGGATGATTGTAATTAATGTTCTAGTAATATGTCATACTAGGTTCCCGCCTGCGCGGGAATGACGGGAAGGGGGCTACGCGTGAGTGGCTATTTGGTAAACATAGGCGGGTACCCAGTGGAGCGCAAAGCGCGTAGCCATCACGGCTCGGTATGGTGACCGCACATGTCTACTCATCACCTCCATTTTTCAAAATCTGCGATCATCGGCGTAATCTGCGGATAACGGTCGGGGTATCTTTGCTGGCACGCCCTCCGGGGTGCGTTGTGGGGGGGGGCGTTGTCCCGGGGTGGCGGCTCGTTGGCCTTACCCCGCGCTACGGCGCTTTAATCCCTTCGGGATAGGAACAGGTGGCGGGTTAATTGTTAGGGAAGATTATAATTAATGTGCTAGTATTATGTCATTCTGGGTTCCCGCCTTCGCGAGAATGACGGGAAGGGGGCTATGCGTGGGTGGCTATTTGGTAGACATAGGCGGGTAGCAGCAGGAACGCGGAGCTCGACCTCACACCGTCATGCCCACGCAGGTGGGTACCCAGTGGAGCGCAAAGCGCGACCAGAATAACGATTCTTACCAGATACCCACCCGTCCCGTCATGACCACGAAGGTGGGTATCAAGAGGGGTGATGATGGAGTTGAGGGCACAGCCTTAGCTTGCATTTTGTTGTTCCCGCAGGAGGGTTTGGTTGTTAGGGATAGTTATAGTTTTGTGCTAGTAATATGTCTTTCTGGGTTCCCGCCTGCGCGGGAATGACGGGAAGGTGGCTATGCGTGGGTGGGTATTTGGTAGACATAGGCGGGTAGCAGCAAAGTGCGTAGCCATCACGGCGCCGGTGTGGTGATCACATACTTCTACTCATCGCTTTCATTTTCAACATCGGCGTTCATCAGCGTAATCTGCGGATAAATGGGAATGAAGGAAGAGTGGGGGGCAACAGAAATCTGGCGAGAATAATCGCAATGTCGAAACGTGTTACGATCTCTATGTTTTTTAACATTCGTTGACCAGCATTCAACCTGATTGTATAACCTTAATGGGGCATTTCGTATGCGATTGTGCAGTATTCATGACTTACCTAAAAAAGATTCTGTTGTGCTGTTCAGAAACAAATCCTGGTTGAGCTTGCTCGCAGTAGTCGCGATCATGGGGGGCATCACCGTTTTTGTTGCCTTACCCAAAACAGAACCCACGAATCCCATGTTGATTGCTGTTCCCGCCCTGGTTACGTTGTTGTTCGCTTGTATGTTGTTGTTGCGGTGGCGTGAATGTCGAAGAAGTCATAATTGGATATTGGCACACACAGCGGCGGGACTGTATGTCAATCCCCGTTCGTATCGGAATCTTCATCTGTCCTCTGACAGCCACCAGATAATTTTTTTGCCACGTGAGTCTATTATCGGTATCTGCCTGACGCGTGAAATTCGCTACATACCAGACAAACGCCGTGAAACCAAGGATCAGTTTTCCTATCTGGATATTGTGCTTGTCCCATCAGAGGACTTAACAGACATCCAGCAATTACTGCGTGATGAGCGTCGTGTTCAACCTGATTCTACACGGTTCGGGAAAAAAAAGTCGCTGGACTTTCCGGTGCGTATACTGGAACCACCCGGTATCCGTATGGTCTGGGATTGGATACGGCCTGCGGAGAACCAGGCGTTAGAAATACTGGGACAGCATTATCCAGTATTGCCGGACCGCTTTGTTAAATTACCCCGCTGGAGCGCACTGGATGAAACCGGGCGTATGGACTGGTTACGAAAACTGTGGGAAGAAGGCCAGGAAGATGATGTCATATGGATGGTGCGTATGGAACAAAAAATAAGCGAACGCGCTGCCCGGCAGTATGTACAGGAGCATATTGCCGATGACGGATTGGAACCTTGAGTTAATATTAAGGTTATGTTGCTGAGGATATACAACGCGAGATAAATGTTGAGTGGCACACAGCACATAGGTTACTTTTCACCGATATACAGCGAGGCAATCCCCAGTGTTAAAGGTTGTGCTGACAGGTTTTTGAAGCCGGCATGTTCCATGCATTCCAGAAATGCGCTACCAAAGGGAAACGTCTCGACGGTTTGGTTCAGGTAACGGTACGCAGCCATGTCACCGGAGATAATACCGCCGATGCGTGGCAAAACATGTCTGAAATAAAAAAGGTACAGGCGACGAAAAACCGGGTTTGGTGGCAGAGAAAACTCCAGTATTAATGCCCGTGCTCCAGGTTTCAGTATCCGATGCATTTCTCGTAATCCAGCCTGGAAGTCTGCTACATTGCGTATTCCAAATGAGATGGTCACAGCATCAAAATGGTTATCAGGTAAACTCAATGCCATTGCATCGCCGCGCACAAGAAAGAGCGAGTCGGTTTTGTGCTGATCCTGAATTTTTTTCTCCCCATGACGCAACATTCCCCCTGAAGGGTCGATCCCCAAGCCCAATGCAACTTCACGGTGTCGCGGCATTGTCAGCAACACATCGGCAGTACCGGTAGCCAGGTCAAGTACATGCAATGCGGCTTTTTCTGGTAAATTTTTGCAGAGAATTTTGCGCCAGGCAATGTCACGCCCGAATGAAAGCAAGCGATTCAGTAAATCATACCGATGGGCGATTCGATCAAACATTTTCCAGACTTGGTGCCGGGTTGGCTCGGTCGATGTTGAACTCAAACTTATCCTCCTGGAAGGTACTAAATACTGGGTTATATATAAATGTTGAAGATGTCAAAGCGGAGTGTGAAGACAGGATGAGAGTCTGCACAGAATCGAGCCGTAATTAGTTTCAGCTATTATTGTATTGTTGTGGTCATGGAACATCCAATGCGGACAACTCGGATTCATACGTTGCGTAAATATCCTTACTAAAAAGCACAAAACGCACAAGATTAATGCCTTTGTTGGTTTCACAAAAAGATTTAACCGTACTCAGGGCAATGTGCGTTGCTTCAGGAATCGGGTACCCGTAAACACCACAACTGATAGCGGGAAATGCGAGTGAACTTATATTGTATTCCAATGCAAGCTCCAGGCTTCTCCGATAACAAGAAGCAAGAAACAGGGCTTCTCCATAATTGCCATCATGATATATCGGGCCTACGGTGTGAATGACATATCTGGCAGGTAAATCACCTCCGACTGTTATTTTTGCTTCGCCTGTTTCACAACCACCCAGCTTTTTACAGGCTTCCAATATGACAGGGCCACCTGCTTTGTGAATGGCACCATCCACACCACCACCGCCCAGCAAGCTGTTGTTGGCGGCATTCACAACTGCATCTACTTTTTCTTTTGTTAAGTCACCTTTCACAATTTCGATGCGGGTGTCTCCCGCTATGGTGTGCATACTATAAAGCTCCCTTCAACAGAATCTCCATCAACACCAGTAATGTTAAACCATAAGGATCGCAAATTCTGCTATTCTATTTCAATACAAAATCCGTCTTCAGTATCCAGACATACCGCGTATGCCATTGCATTATGTAATTGTACCAGACGCAATACTTCACGTAATTCAATCTTCCAGTTTTGAGGTGCATAATCACTGTCGTGTGGCAGACAATTGTGGTCTGAGCCCGGTCCTGGCATGAATCCATCTTCCGTGGCAAATTGCGCGCAATGATATCCTGCCTGATTATAGAATTGCACTACCCTGAGCAGTTCACTTAACCCGATACGGTAGTCTGCAGCGACATCCGCACTGTGCGGCTGATCATGTTCTGATCGCAATGGAAACGAGGGTAATGCAGCATGCCAATTTGCGGGATCATTGCCAAATTCATGATGGTCAATTCGCCGCAAGGCCATGCCATCACCGTCTGCTTCCCTTGGCCAGGGCGCACGATCGTCATAACTGATCTGGTCTGCGAGCACTTCCGGCAGACTTTCTTCTCCGGTGTTTTCATCAATATTGGGCTGGTCTGGCCGTAGCAGCGTGATGGTCTCACCACTTTTACTCAGTGTGGAGTCTCCATCCAGGGTGCGATTTCCAAACGGCCCAAGTACCTGCACATTACCGGGAACCCGGTATTTAATTCGGAAACTGTCCGGGTCAGTGTTTGCGATTACCAGACGTCCCTGGGCTTCTATAGTCGTATTCACGGGTATCTGGTAACCAATACCCCGAACACGCCAGGTGTTTTCTGGATTGCCCCTGGGAGGTTCCGACTCATCCCACAGGTTTACCGGCATATCTGTGATGTTGGTCAGTACCAGGTATTCATCGTCATCACCGACAGGATGATAATGTATTTCACTGATAACCACAGGCCCAACCAAAGGCCCGGCATTGGGCCCGCCAAAGGTATTTTCAATTTGTGGCACAAAATGAACAACACCATCACTACTTACATGTCGGCCAAAGCTGACACCATTGAAGGAAGCACCAAAGCTGTGACCATGAACATACCCCGTCAGATTTCCGGTGGTATCCGCAGAATAAATGTAGATGTCTTCACCCATAGAGCTGAGCCGGAATCCGCCCAATGGCGAACCCTGATATTCACCGGGATTCTCTGCAAAGTCATGTTCATCGAGTACCGCGTAACCACCCGGCGGGATAATGTACTTCAAATCAAATGGGACACGGGCACGGTAGGGGTCCAGGCGCCGGTCTGTGAGGAACCAGCCACGAATATCCGCGGTCTGGTTGGTGGGGTTATAAATTTCCACCGTATCCACTACGGGTATATCGGTGTGCGGTAAGGCCTCATTCACCAGCACTGCGGGTATGGTAACTGCTGGGTCCGCAGCACCGGGAGAGCCGCCGATTGCTGCGCTTGCACGCCAGTTCGAAGGGTTGCCGGGGTCTGCCAGATAATCTTGCAGTACTAGGGAGAATCCAAAACCATTCGCGGCGAGTGGCCAGGGGAGACTGTTGTCATAGGTAAAAGATTGTATGGGGTCACCATTGGCATCGGCCAATGTGAGCCGCTCACCGCTGTTGGAGAGCTTGCCAGTGTATACGCCAGCAACCGGAATTCCGGGGTACGCTGCCTGAAATTCACTCAACGATTCTACCAGCACAACGTATTCACCTGGTTGCAAAATGGTATTTCCTGGGAATGTAAAATAAATTCCATCTACAAATGCGACACCGGACAAGTTCAACGCAACGTCACCTGCATTATACAACTCAATGAACTCCAGCAGCCCGGAAAGCGGGTTATACATGATTTCAGAAATTTTGAGCATGCTGAAATCCTGGGCATCACCCTGGATGGCATAATCCAACAATGGACTCCAGGCATCGTTTGCTTCGTTGAATACCCGCGCTTTGAGCATAATCTTGCCTGCCAAAACTGGCAAGGTGCTTGAATAAGGTTGTGCCGCCGGATTCAGGGAAGCGGGGCCATCGTCCTGCAAGGTCAGACTGGTAGAAAACAGCAAATCGCCGCTGAAGAGTGAATCCGAATGGTAGTAGTTCATTCCATGAATGGCCAGCAAGTTCTGACCTGCTTGTACCAGATGTTTGAAATTACTGATATCAATGGCTTCCAGTGCGGTCACCTTTGCAACCAATGCTGTGGCATGGCTGTCCCAGGCAGGAGTACCAATAAAATTGCGTCTGGCCACTTCAACACCATTCAGATACGCCACAAAACCATCGTCATACCGCATGTTCAAGTATATTGAATCAAATTGCGCCAGATCATTTGCTGTTGCAGAAAACGGAATGCGGATGTAACAGGTGTGGTGTCCACCATACATCAAATTTTCCACATCAATACCGATATAGGGCTCGTATCCACTACTGCGTTCATACCCAACCCCACCTGTACCAGCTATCCAGGAAGCATCATTAAAGCCCAGATCCGTACGCCAGGCAGTACCGATGTCAGACTCTGGTACAAGCACACGCTTTGCCGCGCTTTCTCCTACGAGTGTATGTGTATCTGCAACAGCAGGTTTGCGTGGGTCGGAACCATCAAGCGTGTAATAAATCATGCCCTGGGCATTGGGATTATGCAGTGCGATACTGTCCTGTTGTACCGTAGGTGAAGGTGCCAACAAGGGCGAGGTGTATCCATGCTCCGGGAAGTGGTTGTTCACCAGCCATTGTGTGCGTACCGGAATCCACTCATTGGGTATGTACGTAGCAAACTGCTGATTAAACACATGATTGATTGAGGGCTCGATTTTTTCCCGAAGCTCCTGCACTATTCCCGCAACGCTGGCTTCGGTTAACACCCCATCGTTGTAAAAATGTTTCTGAACCCGGTCCAGAAATAACAATCGAAATTCCGGGCTGTTCTTCAAGGCGCGGTACAGCACCTTGATGTCCTCACCACCATTTTGTATTCCATTCAGTGTCTGATGTTGGAAACTGCCCAAGCCTTGTACCATGTGAAATGTATAGTCGGCATCCCAGACATAAAAGCGGAATTTCGCACCTGAGACACGCTCGCGGGCAGCCACCCAGTTATTCCAGGCCCAGTCCTGGTTGCCCGGATATGTATTGGCAAGTATCCAGTCGATGAACTGGGGCAAGTCTACCCGGCGGGATACCTCCAGATAGTGGTGATAATCTTGTAAATTGTTTTGGCTTGCGTACTGAATCAATTCGTTCCAGGCATCATACGTACCTGAAGACAATTCCAGAATGGGCTCAAAATAGCGGTTGACCTGCATTTTGACAATATCCCAATCATTGTCACTTCCATAGGTGTTTTTAAAGAAGTCTTCATCCAGGCGCTCGCAAAGATTCAAATAGGCCTTGTATTGCCCGTTAATAAACACATTCACAAAAGTGCCCCAAGAGCCTTCCGAACCCATGTAAATCTGTAAACGTCTCGTCAATTCATCATTAATGAAAGGATTTTGCCAGTCCCCGCCATTTGAACGGAATGCCATAACCCGAAATCGATTGGAGCTGTATTGTGAAGGCAGTAAATTATGGCGTAACGTATCCACACTATAACTGTTACGGAAATACAACCGGAAAGACCACTTGGTATTACCTGCCAGCCAGGGGCCATCATCGCGACGGAATCCCGGGCGGCCAACATCACTGCGTGCTCCCCGGATACCAGCAGCGTAATTAAATGCGTCGCCGGTGGCCGGGTCAAAATATTCGATGGTGACGGGGCGTTCAAAAGCCCGGCCATGCATTATCATGTTGTTGTAATGATCAATATCCTTTGGATTCCACCACCCGTGCTGTCCATCATACGCGCCTCCGATGATCGCCATGAAACCGTGCGGCTCGGTCATGCTGCGTTCTTCATCCCCAATAAGCGATATGACAGGTATGGATTCCAAAGCAGGCCGAGAATTTCCCGGCAGTCCTGTATTAAACAAGTAGGAGCGGTCTGTGGAGCTTGAAGCAATATAGCCTTCACGGAAACTGCTGGCACGAATCACGGTATTCTGGTCGATGGTTATTGGTCCAGTATACGCTGTGCCTATGGTGTCTGTCGGCGCTCGACCAGGAACCGGTTGGCTTCCCGGAACAACAGGTGGAGCCGGTTCGACGTCGGGTTCCGAAAGGATGCGTATATAGTCTATGGACACCGAACCTGACGGAATTCCGTTGGGCGGGTCAAACCTGAGCCGGGTGATGGTACCCCGCCATTCAGGGTGATCCCTCAAATCAATGACATACTCCCGGTATTCATTGGTCGTCGAAACCTGAAAGGTCTGTGCCTTGGCGGCTGTCATGTGGTTGGTTTCCAGTGTAGACCAGAAAATTTCATTCAAGCCAGCCATGGATTGCCGCATACGGATGGTAACGTATGGATTCTGCGCGGCATCCAGCATGATGGACGGACCACCAATATAGGGATCATTTCCAGTCACTTCGAAATGCAGGGCACCATCAGAAACACTCATGTTGGTCGTATGGTTCTGCACACCCCAACCTTCTGTATTCCCGTCCCGATCAAACTCCCACCGGATGCCATTAGCGCCCAGAGCAGTCATCGGTGTGTGCATGTTGTAACGAATAACAGCCCCTGGGGGGCCAACCATACTGAGTTGAATGGCCCCATCATACAGACCACTTTCCAGACTCAATACAGGAGGTTCCAATATGCCCTGATATGTCGGACCGGAATTGGGTTTTCCAGGCGTGGCATGAGAAAAATAAGCATAGGTTTCGTTATCGGTCCGACCATAGGAGTGAAAATAATCTTGTGGGGGATATACCGGCGTGATAATGCTTACCGGGGTTTCTGACGGGTCCAGCAGACCCAGAAATTCCCCTTCACCACTCAAACTGAAATTGGTTTGCAAGGGCGGTGTATCACTGGGGTTACCATCTGCCAAAACAACGAGATAACCATTGGGTTCTATGGTGACTGAAGGAAAAACCCACTTGCGCGGATTGTTGGCATTGTCAGTCAATGACCAATTCTGCATGTTAACCGCTGTGTTGCCGGTATTGTGCAATTCTATCCAGTCAACAAATTGTCCTTCTTCATTTGCCACGCCTCCCGATGGCTCATGATGTCCGATAAAATACCGCCAAGAGTCTCCAGGTTCTACCAGAGAACCCAGGCCGTTAATTCGCAATGCCGCGCTTATCTTGAACGTGTCCTGTGCGATGGGTACTTTCCAAAATTCGATATCCCAATTATGTACCTGAATGGCCAATACATTTTCACCCGGTTGCAAATACGCACTTGCGATACCGATTTCAAAAGTGTCGGTCGTACCAGCCATGCGCTGATTGTAGGCAGGTTGATCATGATACACCCACATGTTCGCGCCACCAAGTGATTTCCGCATTATTTCTCGACCATTCAAAAATGCAACAAAGCCATCATCGTAGTCAATGTCCAGGATCAAATTGGCATTGCTCTGCGCCTGGGCTGAAGAAACATTGAACGTACGGCGTACATACAATGAACGTGCCTCATGCCGAAAATCGATGTCTGTACCCAGACCAGCAACACCATACCCCAATGGGCCTGGTGCGGACACCCAGTGGGTGTCATCAAAGCTGTTCTCGTACCAGGCAGTACCAGAGCCTAACCTGGACACCCCGCTATCGTCCCATTGCAGCAACCGGTCAGAAGTAGCCGCCATGAATTCATTGATAACCACGGTGCTGAAGGCAGCGGGGGAAACCACGATTGAGACAAAAAGCAATAATACTGAAAATGTATAATAGTAGGGAGAAGCATGGAATCGGTGGGTTAAATGCACGTCAAACACTCCTTTGATAAACGGTATTGAAGGCTAAGCGGCAATATGTTAGTCCAATGTTAAGTTTAACATTACTTTGCAAATTTGTACAGTTCCAGACAATCTTGGGTTATTGGTGCGGACATCAACAGCATCATGATAAAATCTACCCATTACTTCTGATAATTACCAGATACATATACAATTCAGTGGAGTAGTCATGTCTTTTAATTCCAGATTTGTCGTCCGTCATAGTTTTATGCTGTGTAGTTTGCTCTTGGGCTTGACAACGCTTTCTTCAGGGTGTGGCTCCTCACAACAAAGCGAAATCCCATCACCAACCCAAAGAACGGGCATTATCTCCATGGCCCCGCATCTTACAGAAACGATTTTCGCGCTGGGACTGGGGAACAGGCTGACCGCTGTAGGTTCATTCGATGACTACCCGCCCGAAATTGAAAAGCTCCCGCGTGTTGGAGGGTACATGGACCCTGATCTCGAAAAGATCAGTATGCTTGCACCCGAATTGATAATATTGCCCGGTCGTCATGAGAAGGTTACCTCTTATGCCCGGCTGTATCAGATACCGGTACTCAACATTCACATGGACAGCTTGGAAACAATATTGGAAGGTATACGCACATTGGGGGATGCGTTGTCTTGTGAAGAGGCCGCGGAATCACTCATCACCGAAATGGAAAACGACATGGCAGCGCTTGCGGCGCAGGTGGCAGAGTATCCCCGAAGGAAAACTCTCATCATTACTGCGCGGCAACCTGGTTCCCTCAACACGCTTTATACCACCGGTGGTACTTCCTTTGTTTCTGAAATAGCGGCATTGGCCGGTGCTGAGAATATCCACGAAGAGGTTTCACAGGCCTATTTTACAGCTTCAAAAGAAACCGTGGTCATGCGTGCCCCGGAAGTCATTCTTGAGTTTCGTGCCGGAGAAGAGTTGAGTGACAGCGACATAGAAAGACTAAAATCCGACTGGGAGCAAATGCCCACCCTGCCTGCCGTTCGCGAAGGCCGGATTTATATCATCACGGAATCCCATGCCTTGCGACCAGGCCCACGGATAGTCGATATTGCCAGAATCATTGCAGAAAAAATACATCCGGATATTGGGGAGCAGCAATGACCTGCACATTGCAAGCGACATCGGTAAGTTTTGCATATGAATCGACGGAGGTTCTGCATTCGGTCAACGCCAAAATACACAGCGGTGATATAACTGGAATTGTCGGCCCCAATGGTTCTGGAAAGAGCACTTTACTGCGCATTATGTGTGGCCTGCTCAAGCCTGCGCAAGGCACTGTGGAACTGAATGGCGTGCCGATCCTGCACATGTCCTCTCGGGCGCGTGCCCGCAAGGTTGCTTTTTTACCACAAGCCATCAACCCTGTTTTCGCATTAAGCGTTTTCGAGGTCGTATGCCTGGGACGGTATCCTCATGCTTCACGGTTTGGCGCATTGGAGCAACATGATTTTGCAGTTGCAATGCGGTGTCTGCGGGATACAGAATCTGAAGTGTTGCGGGACCGGGATTTTATGGCGCTTTCTGGAGGCGAACGCCAGCGTGTGCTGCTGGCAAGTATATTGGCACAGGAACCCGATTTGTTGTTGCTGGACGAGCCTACTTCCGCATTGGATATTCACCATGAGATTGAAGTGTTTGATCTGCTGGCACGTCTGGCCGGTGAAGGGTATGGTATTGGCCTGGTCACGCATGATTTGAATACCGCGGCGCAGTACTGCGACCACATGTTGCTCCTGAGTGAAAATCACACCGTACAAGCATTCGGGAGCCCAGAGGAAGTAATGGCAGAGGCGCAGTTGAGCCAGGCATATGGCGCCGAGATTAAGGTCGGATTACATCCATTCACGCAAACGCCCTTTGTCGCTGCCAGCAGTCGCCGGGGGGTATACTGATGCCACGGCGAATTCGATATGGTTTAATTCCGTTGCTATTGTTGATTTCTAGCGTGATTATCATCGCGAGCTTGTTGGTGGGTTCTGAAAAAATCAGTATGGCACAGGCCTGGGCTGAATGGCGTGCCGGTATACCCCTGGCTGAAGCCCCAACACTTGGAATTTTTATAAACCAACGATTGCCCCGCACCTTGGCAGCATTGATCGCTGGTGCAGGATTGGCCTTGGGCGGTTGTACGTTTCAGGCTTTGCTGCGTAATCCGCTTGCTACGCCATATACCTTGGGCGTAGCCAGTGCTGCCGCGCTCGGCGCCTGGACAGCTTTCATCCTTGCGGATGCAGGCTGGTTTGTGACCGGACTTTTTGGCATTACTTCCATTCAGGCCTTTGCGTTTCTTTTTGCCGGAGCCGATGTCCTGCTGGTATATTTGCTGGCTTCCCGCAAATTACATTCATCACCAACCATACTCCTGCTGGCAGGTGTTACCATGGGGATGTTGGCCAATTCTGGTATCATGTTTACCCGGTACCTGGCACAACCGGACCGGCTGGTCATGATGGACCGCTGGTTGATGGGGGGGGTAGATGTTCTGGGCTATGGTCCGGTGTTAAACTTAACCTTCGGCGTGTTGCCCTGTATTGTCATTCTTATGGCACAAGCAGGCAAATACGATCAGTTTGGCTTCGGTACGGAAATGGCAGCCGGTCGCGGTGTCAACGTTACACAACTGCAACTTGTGACCTTCTTTGTCGGCTCGTTAATGGTCGCAATCATTGTGTCTGAGGTAGGCCCAATCGGGTTTATCGGGCTGATCGTACCACACGCCGTGCGTACCATAACCGGTGCGCGACATCGCCTGCTGATGCCGGTCAGCTTGGTGGCAGGGGGAGCGTTTTTATGTATGTGCGACATTTTTGCACGCCGTATGTTACCGGGTGAAACACCAATCGGTATTGTGACGACACTGATTGGCGCCCCGTTTTTCTTGTATCTGCTGGTACGTCGCCGTTTTACAGATTGGGAATCCTAACCAGATTGGACAGTTCTCGTGCGCTTTGAATTCATGGTCGCTACCCGATACTTGCGGGGTAAACGAAAAAACCGTTTTGTCAGCCTGATTACCGTCATCTCCGTTGCCGGAGTGAGTGTCGGCGTTATCGCGCTCATCGTAGTCATGAGTGTAATGACCGGCTTCGATATTGCCCTGAGAGAAACCATTATTGGTAACCGGGCCCACCTGACCGTACTGCCCCCAGGGGGACAACCCATGATGGAGCCGGAGCGTGTCATGGACGATCTGGAGAATCTGACCAATCTGGTAGTGGCTACAGGGCCGATCATTCAGACCGAGGCATTGATTAAGCGCGGCGAACGCACAAACGGGGCCTTCCTTATTGGCATTGATCCCGAACGTGAGCAGGATGTTACCGACCTGGCCACGAACCTCTCATCGACGGGGGGACGTATTCATGCCCAGGGAAATCTACCCGGTTATAAAGAAATTGTATTGGGATATCGCCTCGCACATTCGCTGGGGGTTGGAATTGGCAGTGAAATCGAAGTAATCACCGCCAGACCCACAGTGCGTACCTTTGGCATGAGTGGAGCCGGACGTATCTGGTTGCGCGTAAGTGGTATTTCACAGGCCCGTATGTCAGACTTCGACAACCTCTATGCTTTTGTCGACATTGAAACTGCCCGGATGCTTACCGGACGTGAAGGTGTGGATGGTATTCATGTCAAGCTCACTGACCCCATGATGGCAGAGCGGGTTGCACGCCAGATTGAGCAGGAACTCCCTTATTTTGCCGTGACCTGGTATGAAAGTCAGGAGGCCTTTTTTGGCGCACTTGAGCAGGAAAAAGCGGCCATGTTTATCATACTTGTTTTTATAATTGTGGTTGCCGCCTTTAACATCACCAGCACCCTTATAATGATTGTTATGGAGAAAAGACGGGATGTTGGTATTTTGAGAACACTCGGCGTGGGCAGCATGTCCATACTCGTGTTATTCATGCTTGAAGGGTTAATGATTGGTCTTGGCGGCACAATGATTGGACTGGTACTCGGCGTAATCCTCGCCTACAATATCACCCCTGTGGCCCAGTTCATCGCCAGTCTCATGGGAGTAAACCTTTTCGACAGCAATATCTATTACTTTGACGGGATACCGGTTGCCGTCGTCTGGAGCGACATAGTCTGGGTGACCATTGCTGCGATCTTCCTGACGTTTCTTTCGACTCTGTATCCCGCCTGGAGTGCGGCCAGACTTAACCCCGTGGATGCTTTACGATATGAATAACAACGACATTGTCATGGCGTGTAAAAATGTTGGCAAAATATACCACGACGGAGACAGGGAACTTTCCATTCTCAGCGGGGTCAATCTGGATGTGTATGCAGGCGAAGTACTGGCAATCAGCGGGCCCTCCGGCGTCGGCAAAAGTACGCTCTTGCATATTATGGGCACATTAGACCAGCCCTCAGAGGGGAAGGTCTACTTTCAGGGCAGTGAACTGAACCGTATGGGTCGCAAGCGCGTTAATTACATACGAAATGAAGAAATTGGATTTGTCTTCCAGTTCTACCATCTTCTACCAGAATTCACCGCCCTTGAAAATGTCATGATGCCTGGATTGTGTATGGGAAAAAAACGCTCGGTATGCCTGCCACGTGCCCATGAATTGTTGGCACAAGTGGGCCTGACTGATCGTATAACGCACAAGCCAGGGCAATTGAGTGGGGGAGAACAGCAACGGGTTGCCATAGCACGTGCTATATTCAACAATCCCAGCATCGTTCTGAGCGATGAACCCACCGGCAATCTGGATGAGACTACTGGGCAGGGAATTATTGATTTACTCTGGCGCCTCAACAAAGATCGAAATGTGACACTCGTAATCGTTACTCATGACGAGCATCTCGCCACACGGGCTGACCGATGGGTACAGATACATGAAGGCAAGGCCAGTTATAAATAAGATTAGAATCGTTGTTATAGTCTGATTTGTTATGCACGTTTTTCGACTTCTACTATGCCGTATTGCTGGCAAAATTATTAGGTTATAGTGTAAAATTCACTATAGTCAGTATGACTGACTTTGAACTATTTCGCAGCTCATGCACCAATCGCATTTACTAACCTTATTCACGATGCGTGAATTTGTTATGGATACCAACCAGGTCAACGTAAGTCATTCAATTCAAACAGGTTACATTCCATAATATTTGTCATTTTTCGGGAAAATATCATGTTGGATTGTATCGAAAAAAACAAAACGACCCTGCAAAAACTTAAATCTACCCTGATGACACGCTATAGAATTGGCTTGTTTCTTTTAGTGCTAATTCCGTGTATAGCCATTTTTTCCCTTGGGTATGACTACACCCAGAGTCAGTGGGAATTTATTCACGTAACACAAGCTATGCGTGCAAATGGAAAACTCCTTGAAGCCATATCGCAGGTTACACACGCTCTGCAACAAGAGCGGGCATCCATATTTTTTCATGAGATTGAAGATGAAGACCTGAAAGCCAGTGGAGTCCTGACGGACATTACAGTTCTTCATCAAAACACAGAATCCGAATTAACAAACTTTTTCACCGCATTACAAAACAGTGTCATTCCATATGATCCGGGATTATCCTCAGAAGAAGTTTTTCAACGACTGCACAGATGCCGTTCACAGGAACGAGAACAACAATTACATACGGACATTCATAATAGCTATACAGAATTAATCACGGACATTTTGGCAGTCAATGCCAATATAGTAGCATCTCGAACACATATGGGTATTGGCAAATTGGTTGTAAAGTTGGCCTTGGTGCAACATGCCAGAGAATCTGCCGCCAAACTCAGAAGTACTCTGCTCCTGGAGTGGCCGGAAATAGTACACACCCGGCAAGTACATCCAGAATTAAGAATCAAGCTCTATTCCCTATTTGTCCATATAGAACAATACCTTGACTCACCAGTCCGTGACGTTATTCCTGCTGATCATATACGCACTCCAGACCCCTATTTAATCCATTCACAAGAATGGCAAGATATAAATTCACTGATTGATTTGTTGGTACATGAAACATCTTTAACCGGGGTGACCCTTCCATCGTCAGAACAGTTATTTGAAATTAGTAACAATTTTGTAGATTTAATTCATGACAAAGAGATATCAGACCTTCAATACCTCAATGGGGAACTGGATAGACTTGAATCTCAGGCAGTACATAAAATTATTATGGCCCGTTTCTGGCTCTTTGGAAGTATTGCTTCAATTGCAGCCATAACCATCCTCTTCATTATATTGCTTAATCAACACTCCCGGTTGCAAAGTACCCTGAAATCCCTGCGTGATCAGGATACCCATGTCAGATTATTGGCAACAGTAGCCAGTTCAACCAAAAATACAGTAAT
>CAZIDP010000082.1:0-15202 GCA_964537975.1 uncultured Nitrospirales bacterium
AACGGGGAACGGGGAACGGGGAACGGGGAACGGGGAACGGGGAACGGGAAACGGGAAACGGGAAACGGGGAACGGGGAACGGGGAACGGGGAACGGGGAACGGGGAACGGGAAACGGGAAACGGGAAACGGGGAACGGGGAACGGGGAACGGGGAACGGGGAACGGGGAACGGGAAACGGGGACTAGGGCAATCCCCTTCCCGTCATTCCCTTGAAGAAGGGAATCTAGAAAGAAACGTTACTTCGGTCGCGCTTTGCGCTCCTCTGGATACCCACCTGCGTGGGCATGACGGTGTGGGGTGGGTATGACGTTTAGCCCGGGTATGACTGAGTGGGTGGAAATGACAATTGGGGTGATATACGTTCCGTTACTTGTCTATATCCCGAAGGGATTACAGCGCCGTAGCGCGGGGTAAGGCCCCCGGCCGCCACCCCGGGTCAACACGCAACCCCCAACCCCGCACCCTGTAGGGCGTACCAGCAAAAAGATTCCAGATCATTATCCACAGATTACGCCGATGTACGCTGATTTTGAAAATGAAAGTGATGCGTTGATGTATGTGAGCGATCATTGGATTCGCAATCGAAGCACACTTCGCTGGAGTAAGGCACGAGTATGTCGATGCGTATGGAGGGCATGGTGATACATGATGTGAACAACGGAGTGTGGCGTGATGTTCATACCTATGCTTGTTCTATATCGCGGCGCGATTACATCGCCGTAGCGCGGGGTAAAGCTTGGGTATAGCTTATCTCTGTCCCTATCGCGGAGCGATTACATCGCCGTAGCGCGGGGTAAGGCCCCCGGCCGCCACCCCGGGACAACACGCAACCCCAACCACGCACCCCGGAGGGCGTGCCAGCAATAACACAACTACGCATATACCCCACAATTCGCTTGTATAACCGCTTCTGTGTACATGTCATTACCTGTCCCTATCGCGGAGCGATTACATCGCCGTAGCGCGGGGTAAGGCCAACGAGCCGCCACCCCGGGACAACACGCCACCCCCAACACAGCACCAGGGGGTGCCAGCAACCCCCGGTACAGCTGCGCACCGCTACGGACCCGCTTACAGGTATGACTTCATGGTAATGTTGAGCTACGGATGTTCTGGAAGATGTTGTGATTTCTAAGTTTTGAACTCTAATTCCGGTATTGTTATGATCTGGTGAATTGTATGATTTTGTCGGATTTTTTTTGTTGCTAATCTGCGGAAACTGTGCTATTCTAAGTGAATAGGAATGTGTTGTTGGGTAAAAAGGATTTTTTAAAATTATGAAATTTAATCGTTTATATATTATTGATCCCAATCCATGTACAAAACAAATATTAGAAATAGCAAATTATTTATATGATAAATATAAATTAGATTTGAGTGAATTAAATAAAGATGTATATTATTGGAATGAAGTGAAGCAATTAATTCTAGAACAAGGACAAACAAAAATATTATCACCTATCTATATAGAAGAAGCTATATTAAGAGATAATATTCCAAAAAATCAGGTTTTAGCTACATTGCAATCTATGTTAAATGCATGTAATCCAAATACAAAATTACATATTATAGATTCATATTTGTATCCAAAAAATCATGACCCTGATTATATAAATTACTTTATTAATATTTTTGAAAATGCAATAATCATGTGTAGTAATGTTAACATTTGTACAAAGACAGATCGAAATATAAAGTTAGAGCAATCAATACAAAATGAAATTAGGAAAAAAATCCACAAATATTGATTAGTACTAAATATTCCGATGTTTTTCATGACAGGTTTTGGATAGCAGATGAGGTGCGAGGTGTTTTTGTAGGAACATCTCTTAATGGCATTGGACGCCGCTATGCTATTATTGATTATTTACAACAGAGGGATGTAGTAGATATTGTACAAAGATATGACCAAATTCCCTAATAAGCATATACATCAGGAATTTAATTGATATGATACATATTTTCATTTTACAAGTCTAAAAATTTATATAGGTGATTAAATGACTACAGAAAATCAAAATTTTGAAATCTTTTATGCATGGCAAAGTGATTTGCCAGAAAAAAATAATAGATATGCTATTCGAACAGCTTTAAATGATGCTATTTATAAAATAAACAGTGAAAATCCTTCTATGCTTTTAAACTTAGATCAAGCAACACGTAACGAACCAGGAAGCCCGAACATTCCAGATACAATTTTAAAAAAAATAAAATTGTGTGATGTTTTCGTCTGCGATATTACAACTATAAACTCATCAGCAGAAGGAACATTACGACGAACTCCGAATCCAAATGTGCTATTTGAACTTGGCTATGCAGTAGCTTATTTAGGTTGGAAGCGTATTGTGATGTTGTATAACAAGGAGTATGGAAATTTTTCTGTTGATGTTCCATTTGATATTGACAGGCAGCGTATTACACATTTTAGTCTACCTGAAAAAAATAACCCTGATACTAGTTACTTATGTAAAATGATTACTGAAGCTATTGATTTAATTATTAAAGAAAATCCAACAAAACCCGCTTTTAGTTCAGATGTGACTACAGAAGAATTAAAACGGATAAATGATATTAAATATATAGAATTACTACTAGCTAATATGCCACATAAAATGATTGCTGATATGGTAGATAGTATGCCGGATTCTTTCGATAAAAGCGTGATCGATTTTTGGGTAGGCTTTAACGATATAGTAAGAAATCCAGCATGTTATTTTTATGATAAAGACATCAAAAAATACTTAGGCAAAATATATTCTAATTGGGAAAATATAGTATCATATGGTGAATATTATTATTTACCATCTAATTCAAGTACATATATACAAATGAAATTTTATGATGAAGTAAATAAGGAAAAACCTAAAAACATAAACATTGATATTGAGAAATCTAAGAGAGCCATAAATAAGGCTTACAAAGATTTGATAACTATTGTTAAGGAAAGATACATGGAAATTGGATTGGAAGAAATACAAAAAAATGCAATTAAAAAATATAATTCAGTTGCAAATATACAGATATAATAATCTTAATAAACTTTGACTTAATAGGTATATTTATATAATAATAGTGTTCTTAATATAAGAATTGGGTATTTTAAAAGCCATGAAAGAAGCTGCAATATTTACATCTGAAAGGGAGTTCAGAAATTGGTTCGAAAAGAACTTATCACGATTTGGTGTACGTGAGATATATCTATCCCAAGAAGCCTGCCCAGATTACATTGTGATCATGGAAGATGGAAGTTACGCGAAGGTTGAAGCGGAATTGTTCGCGGTTAATTTTAAGTATCATGGCCATGATCCCAGTAAAGTTGACTTCATTGTAGCCTGTTATTCGAAATGTGATTCTTTAGAAGGTGTGCCCGTAAAGGCTGAGCATCGTTTATGGTGTATTGATCAGGAAATTATTGAATCACTTTCTCCTGAAGATTCGTTAAGCGTAGAAGAGGCTAGGCTTCTTGCTGATATTCACCATTCTGGTGGCATTTCATTGTCTGCCCTTTCGGATAGTACATGGGGAGGTGATCACCAAATTTGGATACGAGTGCAACCAGAAGTTATTGATTCAATTCCAAGGTGCAGAATCGAAGACAATATCCAAAACATTCTAACGCAGGAATCCAAAGCATGGGTTAGAAAATACCATCATTTATTGATTGGCTCAGGTTTATCAGAGGATTGCTGCCGACTCTTAGAGTCTTTAACTCGGCGCCAACTTATCGGCCACAGACCAATAATTACCATGGAGGCTATGTATGATGGTGTTATCGTGCAACATCCAGCTTGGTTTCCAGTCGAAGTTTATACCAAACCCGAAGCAAAAAAATATCATTGGGATGATATTATAAAGCATATATTTTCGAAGAATAGGGATTAAAATATGTAATTCCTTGTGATCATATTGATGGTGAGTATGGTATTTTATTATTAATTATATAGATCAATTTACCCGGGGTGGCGGGTATTGGCCTTACCTCGGGCTTCGGTGGCGTGATCCCTTCGTGATAGTAACGTGGATAGGCGGTGGTGTGTCATTTGAATCAGAAGGCGAAGGAGCTTGAGGAGCAGGTAAGGGGGAATTGAGGGAGGGGGCGGGGGTGCAAGCAATAGCAAACTTTTTTATTGTTACGTTATCCGCAGATTACGCTGATGAACGCAGATTTTGAAGATGAATGAGGTGTGGAGATGGTGAAGTGATTTGCTGGCACGCCCTCCGGGGTGCTGGAGTGGGGGCGCTAGATACCCGGGGTGACGGCTGTTGGCCTTACCCCGCGCTACGGTGCTTTAATCGCTCCGCGATAGGGATGTGAGCGGGAGTGATGGAAGGGTGAGGTGTAATTTTGCTGGCACGTCCTCTGGGGTGCTAGAGTAGGGGCGCTACATACCCGGGGTGGCGGCCTTTGGCCTTACCCCGCGCTACGGTGCTTTAATTGCTCCGCGATAGGGACAGGGATATGCATACCAAGGCCTTACCCCGGGGTATGGTGATGTAATCGATATGGGATAGGAACGTGAGTGGGTGTGGTGGGGAAGGTGTGAGTATAATGAGGAGGGAGGGGATGAAGACAGGATATTATTGAATATGAACTTCAAAAATGAAGGAAAGTAATATGTATGAGCAGATAACCAAGGATATTGTACAGGATTATTATCAGCAGAATTTTCCAAATGATGGACAAAGGTTTGTTGCCTGGTATTTGCGGAACATACATTTGCGAGATCCAATACAAGCTAAGGATGATATAACAGATGGAGCAGATGATAAACAGATAGACGCTATTTTTGTTGATGATGATAGAGCGATCGTGTATGTCGTACAAGGCAAGTTCATTGGTGAAAGGAATGTTGATGCAGAGCCGTTGCGTGAAGTACTCTCTGCATGGCTACAAATGCGCAATCTTGTTCGACTTCAGGAGGTTGGAAATAACAAATTAAAAAAGAAACTTGCTGAAGTTGCTCGTGCACTTGAGGATGAATATGAAGTATGCTTTGAACTAATCACTACCGCCAAGTTGACAGAGGGCGCTCAGAAGGATTTGTCGTCATTTCAAGAACAATTGGCTGAAATATCTTTAAAAGATGAATTCCCTGCATCCCTGATGCTGATTAATGATGACGAAATTCGACGCCGTTATGATATGGCACTTGATCGTGAGAATCCATCTTTATCTCACACGCTAGACCTCAATGTGTGCCAGACTTTATCGGTCACTGTCGCTGGAACCCAAATCATTATAGCAGTGGTTCCGCTTTCTGAATGCATAAAGTTACCTGGGATAAAAGATGGAACGCTATTTCAAAAGAATGTTCGCCAGAGTCTTGGTCTGAGTAATTCTGTAAATAAAGGTATAAAGAATACGATATACAGTGACCGGCACAGGGATTTTTTCTTCTTTCATAATGGAATTACGGCCATTTGTAACCGGATGGAGCAAATAGATACTAAATTGCATCTGTATGGTGTAAGTGTGGTTAATGGTTGCCAGTCGCTTAATACAATTTTGAGTTGTAGCGAGCGGGTAAAGACGCTTACAGACACCAGCCTGTTATTTCGCTTTTATGAGATTCCTCAACGTGACCGTGCAGACAAAATCAGTATTAATACAAACTCACAAAGTGCAGTAAAGCCACGTGATTTGAGGAGTAACGATCGTCGTGTCTTAAATCTCAAAAAGGCTTACGAGCAGAAATACCTCAAGGGATGCTTCATCAGCAAACGTGGTGAAATTCCGCCTGCTGACAGGGATAAGACTTTAGTGGTTGACTTGTCTGAACTTGGCAAGCATTTAATATCGTGGCATTCTCAACGGCCCAATGTTGCCTACAGTGAAACCAAGATTTTTGATAAATATTTTGAGCAGTTATTCAAGCGTGAGTATAGTGTAGAGAACGTATATGCTTTAAAACAGTGGATGAATCATGTCTTGAAGGCTTGGGGTAAGGAGAATCCTCTAGGGCTTAATGAAACACTCCTCGCCATGCGTGCATATGCTCCCTATCATCACCTTTATGCTATTTCAATGTGTTATGCGATAGCTAACCATCAAGCAGATCGTGTCCCTAATCCATATGCGTGCTTTATCAAAGCACAAGATATCTCGATGGTAGATGATATAGTGAAAATTGGTGGTGTTTGCTTGAACATGGCTCTTGAAGCCGCGACAAATGAAACACAGCCAGCTAACCGGGTCTTTAGTCCGCAGAACTGGACTAAAGCGAAGACTTGTCTTGCTGCAATAAATTTTGCCATTCGGAATTATTTTAATATGCTTCCTATTATGCCTGGTGGTGGCGAGATGAAACCTAAGTTGGATGCTGCACTCATGCTTTCGGCGGAAGACTTTGAGTATAGATGGGCAGCAGACTGAAATTCGATCAATTATTTGAAGTGTTTTGTCAGCAACTGTGAAAATGTGAAAGCAGATTTTGAAGTGAATGGGATGTTGCGATGTTAGATTTCTGGCACGCCCTCCGGGGTGCGTTGTTGGGGTGGTAGATGTCCCGGGGTGGCAGCCGTTGGCCTTACCCGCGCTACGGCGCTGTAATCGCTCCGCGATAGGGAATGGGTAACGGTATGGACACTATGCCATGTTCTTTTGATTGTACACCGCTAAAGTCAATCCCACACATCGTCATGCCCACGCAGGTGGGTATCTAGAGGGGTGATGAAGGAACCGAGGGCACAGCTTTAGCTTGTGTTTTGATGATCCCGCAGGTGGGTTTGGTTTTAAAGATGAACATAATTGTGTGCTAGTAATATGTATATCTGGGTTCCCGCCTTCGCGGGAATGACGGGAAGAGGGCTATGCGCAGATGGCTATTTGGTAAGCGAGTGCGGGTATCTCATGCTGGCACGCCCTTCGAGGTGCGGTGTTGGTTGCGCTACTACCCCGGGGTGGCGGCCGGGGGCCTTACCCCGCGCTACGGGGCTTTAATCGCTCCGCGATAGAGACAGGTGTCGGCTCGTTGGCCTTACCCCGCGCTACGGCGCTTTAATCGCTCCGCGATAGGGACAGGGATAAGCATGTACGTTGGTCTTACCCGCGCTACGGCGCTTTGATCGCTCCGCGATAGGGACAGGGACAGGCATACCAAAGCCTTACCCCGCGCTACGGCGCTGTAATCGCTCCGCGATAGGGAACGGGTAACAGCATGGCCACCACGCCACGTTCTTTTGATTACACACCGTGTACTGCCATTCCCACCCCAACCTGTCATGACCGTACCTTTCTCCAGCAAAGTACGCAGCCATCACGGTAACGATGCGATGACCGCATATGTCTACTCATCTCTTCCATTTATAAAAATCTGCGTTTATCGGCGAAATCTGCGGAAGGTAAACCGCGATAAGGCTTGTCTATGTGGTACCCCGTGGTCGTACCAGCACTCCCCCGGCTCCGCGTCTTGCGTCCCCTTTCTGCTACACGTTTTCACAGGCGTTATATACCTGTCTTAATACCTGTATTCACCTTACCACGCCAGCGGGGCATCTTGTTAATCTAACATGGTGGTCAGTATTTTGAAGAGCTCTTCATAGAAGCTACCGCTGCGGGGGCGGAACAGGCTGAATTCCATGGAGGGTGCTCCGATGAATGGTCGGAGGGTCCAGGCCAATTGGGTGCCGACGAAGGCGTACAGGATCAACCAGAGTCCGAACACAAAACTTTGCGAATCGAGGGAGCGATCTAAAGATACCTTTCGGTAGGCGAAGCTCAAGAAAGAAATGCCGCAGACTCCGGCATAGCCGAAAAACATCACGTGCAGCAATTTCATGAAGGTATAACTTTGTGTGGTAAGGGCAAAGAAGAAGGATACGGTGGCCATACTTGCCAGTACGGTTACGGTAACTGCTGAGGAGGTAAGCAAGATTGCTGCGGTCTGCGCGAAACTGATCCTGCTGCCCAGTAAGGTGCCGGACACGAATATGGGGAACAGGACTATCAGCAGTGTCAGCAAAAACAGTATGGGCACTTTGAGTGCCACGGTAACGATCATGAGCAGGTTGTCGAGCAAGGAGACGTCCGCGCCTTGAAACAGGTTGGTGCCACCCATGACAAGCCCGTACACCAAGCCCATGATGGCGACGATTACGATCATGGTGCGAGATATTACGCCCAGCCCGACGTCCTGGCGAATGGACTCGAGGATACGGTCCCGATATATCAGGAGATAATTGATGCGTGCAAACCAGGATGCAGGCAATTCGGCCAGGGGGATACCTTGGGTCAATGGTGGTGGCGTCATACCAGAAACTTCACGGGGTGTGGTTTCTTCACTGTTTAGCTGGTCATTATTATGTTGATCACTGTTTTGCTCATGCATGATATTGTGCTCCTTACCGAAGTGATGTAGGTTTAATCATTGCGATGTCAGGTGTTGTACCAGCCGTATAAAGGCATCGACAGCAGAATGGTCTTGTGCTCGAAACAATGTAAATGAGGTTCCCGGGCTACCTACCCAGGGTCGAAACAGCCACACGAGTTGTATGTATACTGCGCCGGAAATCAGCAGCAGGAAGAACAGAAAGAGGCGTTGTTTTTTCTGTGCTTGCGCGTCAATCAAGCCATACCATAATGCCCGTCCTGCAACCCCTGCAGCCAGACCAGCCAGGGCGATGAGTCCGATGTGGATACCAACCAGTACCGGGTATCCTTGCGCTGAAGTTGTCAGGGTAATGAAACAGGCAATGGGAGACAGGCTCAGCAGGGTGATGGCATTGGCACTCAGGACATAGAAAATAAAACGCAGGGAAGCGTTTACATATATTTTATCGTTGTGTACACCGTTGTGTACATAAAGTGGCAATACCATGATCATTGCCAGGCACAGTGAAGGGAGCGGTGCTTTTAATGCGGTCACGAATGCTGCGGACCAGCTTGTAAACAGCCCCATACTCAAGCCATATGCTATACTTCCCAAACACGTGAGGATTACGAGGAAGGACAGGAATCCCGATTGTTTGTTCTCGGATAGAATTAATCGGGCGCCTTCATTCGGGTAGAGTAGACCACGCCACCACATCAACATCGTTGTGGTCAGCCACCTGAAATTATAAGTATTTGATAACGTAGCTGCGATTTTCATGTAATGCTGCCCGTACAATCAGGTTCCTGTTTTGTGATAATTATGCGCTACATTTACACGTAATTACAATTAAATAATTCTTGACGATCACGTATTAAAAACACTGGCGTTACGATATATAACTGATATGAGAAACCACACCGAAACGCGTGGTAACTTGCCTTTCTGTAGCGTATTTGATACTTTCGTGGGGTAAGAAGTCGCATCTAGAAATACTACAAATCATAGGGAACAGGATTATGGATAAAATAAAAATCGGTATTGTGGGTTTGGGCTGGGTATCGCAGGGGCATATGCATGCGTTTAATGAGCACCCGGAAGTAGAGGTGACAGCGGTCTGTTCACGGCGTAAATGGGAACGTGAAGCATTGGAAGCGCAGTATGGCGCTGGGGTTCGGCTGTATCAGGATTACGCAGAAATGCTGCATGATCCGGAGGTAGATGTGGTGGATATCTGCTCGGAACACCGGCTGCATGTTGATCAAGCGATTCTGGCCGCAGAACATGGCAAGCATGTGATGATTGAAAAGCCCATCAGTCTGGACTATGCTGATCTGAAACGGTTGCATGCAGTTATGGAAAAGTCGGGGGTGAAATCAACGGTATATTTTGAGCTGCGTTTCATTCCGCATTTCAACTTAATTCAGAGTCTGTTGAAGCAGGGGATGTTGGGAGAGCTGCATTATCTTGAGGTGGACTACTATCACGGTATCGGGCCGTGGTACGGGCAGTTCGCGTGGAATGTGAAGAAGTCTGAGGGGGGCAGCTCGCTGCTGACGGCCGGTATACACGCACTGGATGCCCTGTTGTATTTCAAGGGAAGCGAAGTGGAGGAAGTACAGGCGTATTCAGTCAAGTCGAAAGCGGATGTATTCCAGGAATATGAGTACGACACCACCAGCATCGCGCTGATTCGTTTCAAGGACGGCAGTGTGGGCAAGTGTGCCTCCTGTATCGACGCGCGTCAGCCCTACCTCTTCAACATTCATCTGTTGGGTAGTGAAGGCTCGGTGTGGAACAACAAGGTTTCCAGCACACGGCTGGAAGGGGTGACACCTGGCGCCTGGATTGACATTCCGACGATGCAGGCGGAATCCGGAAATGTGCTGGCCCATCCCTATAGTCCGCAGATCGACCACTTTGTGCAATGTCTCAAGGAAGGCCGTGACTCCAGTATCAACTTCGCGACGGCGTACACGACACACCAGGTGGCTTTTGCCATCGAAAAATCCTTGGCGGAAGGCCGTGCAGTGAAAATGGCTGAGATGTAATAGGTAAAAATATTAAAACTGAGTAGTTGTTTTGGATTTAATGAATAAATATGTAATGCGGAAAGGAATATGACCATGGCACGCAGTATCAGCAAGGTACACGAAGGCTGGTGGGACTACACGACGCTGGACCCGGAAATTTTGAGTGACGCGGCAAAGCTGACGGTGAAAGATATTGAGCAATTGGAACGCCCCGGGTTTACGGTGCGCATGTATGATTCGTTTGATTTGTTCTGGGTGGCGGAAGCCATGGAATACATTCACGCCTGGAAACGTGCGACGCCAGACAACCCGGTCGGAATTTGCGGTCCCATTGGCCCGACCGAACAACTTCCGTTGGTGGCACAGATCGTGAATGATCTGGAAATTGATCTGCGTTCGGCCCATTTCTGGGGCATGGATGAATGGTATGTCGACGGTAAGGAAGTTGCGCCGACGCATCCTCTGAGCTTTGCGAAGGCGGATATGGAATTGTGTTTCAATCGAATGGACAAGAAATTCAGGATGCCGGATGAGCACCTGCATTTTCCGACCGTAGCCGGAATCGAAGCGTTCAGCCGAAGCTTTGATGAGATCACCTGCGCGGTGATGCAAGGCGGTCAGGGTGAAGTGAAGCATTGGGCATTCAATGATCCCCCAGCACGTGCAGGAGACTACGTTGACGCGCCACCCACGCCGGAAGAATACCGCAAGCTGGGTACCCGGGTGGTGACCTTGCACCCGCTTACCTTGATTCAGAATGCGCGCACATCTGCATCAGGACGGCTGGACACGGTATCGAATCAGGCACTGACCGTAGGGCCGCGGGAGACCTGGAAGGCGGAGAAGGTGTCGATATGGCATCCGGGCTGGCATGACAATCCCTTCGGCATGCGGCTTTCTGCGTTCATGATCTCGAAGGGCCTGCCCGACAGCAGTGTGCCCATGTCGCTGTTGGCAGACCATCCAAACGTACAATTTAATTATTACCGCCCCGGCATCGGTTCCACCGATGTAGAAATGCACTAAGGAATACATATATGTCATTGACCGTATTTGCAGTGCACGCGCATCCCGATGATATCGAGTTTGTGATGTCCGGCACGTTGTTTATGCTGGCCGAGCGCGGGTGTAGCATACATTATATGAACATCGCCAATGGGTGCTGTGGTTCCATGGAACATTCCCGAGAGGAAACGGCAGCGCTTCGGGCTGAAGAAGCCCGTGCGGCAGCCGCCTACTTGGGAGCAGCCTTTTACCCGAGTCTGGTGAATGATCTCGAGGTGTTTTACGATAACCCGAGTCTACAGCGGCTGGCCGCTATCATGCGGGAAGTCGCCCCGGATATCGTACTGACGGCTTCCCCGCAGGACTACATGGAAGACCATATGAATGCGTGTCGACTGGCTGTGTCCACCGCGTTTGTCATGGGGATGCCCAACTATATAACCGATCCGCCGCAGAAAGCAGTTGGTAAGGATGTTGCGGTATATCATGCCATGCCGCATGGTCTGCGGGATGGTCTGTGCAATCCGATATACCCGGATTTTTATGTCGATGTAGGTAGTATGCTGGACAAAAAAGAGGCTATGCTCGCGTGTCATGCCAGCCAGAAAGACTGGCTCGATCGTACCCAGGGTTTTGATTCCTATCTGGAAGCCATGAAATCGATGACGGCTGACATGGGCAGTTTGTCTGGTCGGTTCACATATGCTGAGGGATGGCGCAGGCACGTGCATCTGGGGTATTCAAAAAAGCCCTGGGACCCGCTGGGTGAATTGCTGGCTGACAGCACCTATACCGCGGAAATGCAGGGGGTATAGTCTGGGTAATATCCACCAATAAGTCTATCAAAGAGTATTTATCGTTTTACTGATCTTGTCATCTGTTGCGTGAAAACGCATAAGATGGCAAGTTTGTTTTGGCATGCTCTGCATCCAGGTTAACTGAAAAATCACTGGATGTTTATTCCTTTTTCATCTATTGCTAATACTTCCACTTTAAAATATGCCTTTCAGTAATGTGATATTGGAGCTTATATTTTGCGTGCAGCTATACTGCCAAAAAGAGGAGATAGAAGATGAAATGGATTACATATGTAATGTTATGTTGTTGTTGTCTGTTTGTTGTGCCGCAAGCGCATGGATTCACTTTGCTTGCACCGGGTTCTGCTGAGACTGTCACGGTTGACAATGGAGTACAGGTTTGGAATTATCGGTCTGATTATGTTTATTCAGGTTTACCGGAACCTCTACAAGGTATTCCGGGAATTCGTTTTCAGGGTAATACAAGTTCCACTGAATCCATATCTGATTTTGTGCAAATCGAGCTACACGAAACCAATGATGTATATATTTTCTGGTGGAATGATTATGCATATCCCAATTGGCTGCAGGATATGTTTGAAGTAACTGAATGGCAATGTTTGATGGGAGGGTATACATTTAATATTCTACATGCGCGCCTTGACGAAGGCATACATTCATTTGGTGTCACCAATGACACGAATTGGCGTGACTGGTATGGTTTTGCAGCAAACCCTGTGGATGAGGAGGTAGACGAAGTATTTTCTGTTAACCTCATACAATCGCCTTCAATACCACAAGAAGGTAATCAGGTGGCGCTCATCGCGGAAGTCTGGAATCCCACAGGCACAGTGTCTTTTGCCTGGTATTTCAATGATGCATTGATTCATGACGCAACAGAATCTATGTTGACACTGCACTCTGTAACTGGCAGTGACATGGGCGTTTACCGAGTCGAAGTTACCGACGAAAGCACTACTGTTGTAGATGAACTGCATCTGACCATTTATGAAACACTTCCACTGAGCACGACATTCAGCATTAGTATGTTAGTCCTATTAATGATACTGGTCATGAGTATACAATGGAATAAATCCAGATTCAGAAATTAGTTTGCATCCATTACTGGCAATCTTGAACCACGCTATTAATTCTTCATAGCGTGGTATTTTGCATATAGACTCCAGCGCAATTCTCCAGCTGCTTTAGGTAAAAATATCTGTATTTGTGAACACTTGTTTTTGTGTTGGTGTGTAGCAGATTAAATGGTATATACTATTCTTTTATATAGAAATCAAAAGAAAACTATGTTTTTGAAGAAATATCATAAAATTATCATGCGTAATCGCTTAGATAAAAGACTAGTTAATATATAATCAGGTTCTCTTTTCAGTAATAGATAAGACTGGCCATAAATGAACAAAGATTTTAAGACCAAAAGATCAATATATTATCGACTAATCGTATACGCAATACTTGTGTTGATTGTTTTAAACGGAGTAATTCTGTATAGCGTGCGTCAGCAACGCAATTTTATCTTGGAATCTGCCATTAATACTAATGTCAACCTTGGGGAGACGCTGTCACAATTTATTCAATATAGCATGCACAGTGCAGAATTAATCTTGCGGGCAATGACAAGAGAAATCGAAATCAATAATTTATCTGAGAACCTTGATGGTGATGAAGTATTGGGTATATTGCTTGAGTACCTACATGAAACTCCGTTCAGTGATAATCTAGTTATTCTGAATGCTGAAGGTAACTTTGTAAATGATGCTGGGGGACTTCGAAATCCTGAATTAGACTTGTCATATCGTGAATACTATCGTATTCATCGTGAACATATTGATTTCGGAACTTACATTGGAGAACCAGAATACTCACCTGTATTAGAAGAAATGTTTATTGCAATCAGCAGACGCATATCTCATCCTGATGGCAGTTTCGCGGGAGTCGTAGCGATAACCATGTTACCCCGTCACTTAAAAAGTTTCCTGGTTACACTTCAGCAAGGTGATAAGGGTCATATCGGAATTCTGCGTGATGATGGTATTGAAATTGCACATATTCCGACCCATACCGACGCGACTGGTGATCACAATTTTATAAGAAGTTATATAAATGATGCAGGATGGGATGCATTACAGTATCCATTTAGCGGGCGCATCAAATTTGGTAATGAATTACATTTGGTTGCTGTTCAAAAGACAAGCGGATTCCCCGTATTTGTGGTTGTCTCTTCGGAATACCACGAAACACTCGTAAATTGGTACTATACTTCCAGACGCGAAATAATGCTGGCCATTGTTGCTTCTTTGCTGGTTTTATTGATGGTATGGTTGTTTATCCAGTTTTTAAAAAAGCAGCAGGCTGCAAATCAGGCGATTTGGGAGAGTGAAAATCGGTTAAAGATTTTTATCGAACATGCGCCGGTTGCCGTCGCAATGTTTGACAGTAATATTCGGTATCTCCAATGCAGTTTGAGTTGGAAACAGCTTTTCAAATTGGATACGGTCGAGATCATAGGCGTAAGCCAATATGAAGTAATGCCGCGAATTTCGGAAACATGTAAAGCGATTCACGAACGCTGTCTGGCAGGTGCTGTAGAATTCTCCGAAGCAGAGCGCGTATTAAAATCAGACGGAACCCAAATTTGGCTACGTTGGGAAGCGCGACCATGGTACCAGCATGATGATTCTGTTGGCGGGTTATTGATGTTTGCTGAAGATATCACAGAAAGTGTTGAATCTCGGTTGTCTCTGGAAGAAAGCAATCAAAAACTTGAGTTGGCCATAGAAAGTTTTAATGGCGGTGTATGGGACCTAAAATATCATGCCGAAGAGGGCATAGGCGGGCCACATACTATGGTTAATATGTCTCCCCGCTTAAAATCATTTATCGGATTCAATGGCAATGATATCTCCGATGATGTTTACGAGTGGCATAAACGCATCCTGCCTGAAGACAAAGAACATATTTATGAAGTTGCAGAGAAATATTTGGCTGGCAAGATTAACAAATATGATGTTGAATACCGTATTTATGACAAAAAT
>CAZIDP010000083.1:0-15056 GCA_964537975.1 uncultured Nitrospirales bacterium
GTCGGCATCGGCAAGCAGGATGAGACCGATGGTGTACACCTTGCCTATACACCCGTGCTGGATACCCTGGTCAAAAAACCGCTTTACACGCAACTCAAGGCACACGGTACGGCAGTAGGTCAGCCGACAGATGATGACATGGGCAATTCTGAAGTAGGACACAATACCCTTGGTGCGGGGCGTGTGTTCCCGCAAGGCGCCAAGCTGGTCAATAAAGCGCTGCAAACCGGTGCGCTTTTTGAAGGTAAAGCCTGGAAGCAGGCTATGGCACAGACGACGGATGGTTGTGGCACCGTTCATTTTATTGGTTTGCTCTCTGATGGCAATGTACACAGTCATATCACGCAACTGGAAGCACTTCTGGAGCAATGCGCGAAAGAAAAAGTACAGAAAGTGCGTCTGCACATGCTGACCGATGGTCGTGATGTGGGTGAGCGTACCTCGCTGGGCTATATCGAGACCGTGGAAAAGAAGATGCTGGCTATCAACAGCCAGGGTTTTGATTACAGGATAGCTTCTGGTGGCGGTCGGATGTACATCACGATGGACCGTTATAACGCGGACTGGCCTATGGTGGAACGTGGCTGGAAAACGCATGTGCTGGGTGAAGGCCGTCAATTTGGTTCTGCTTCTGAAGCGGTGCAGACCTACTACGATGAGAATCCCAAGGTTACAGACCAGCACATTGGTGAGTTTGTCATTGCTCAGGACGGTAAACCGGTAGGCACAATTGAAGATGGGGACGCAGTTATCATCTTCAACTTCCGTGGTGACCGTGTAATCGAGTTGTCACGTGCCTTTGAAGAAGACGATTTTACCTATTTTGATCGCAAGCGTCGTCCGGATGTTTTTTTTGCCGGGATGATGCAATACGATGGCGACATCAACATCCCGAGAAGTTTTCTGGTAGAGCCATTCAAGGTGCCAGGTTCCATCTCAGAATATCTCTGCGAAGCTGGTGTTTCCTCTTATGCTATTTCTGAGACGCAAAAATTCGGGCATGTCACGTATTTCTGGAATGGCAACAAGTCAGGGTATGTAGATGAAAAACTTGAGCGTTATGTCGAGGTACCGTCGGACAGTGGCATAACCTTCGATGAACGGCCCTGGATGAAAGCAGCGGAAATCACAGATGCGGTAATTGAAGCCATCCAGAGTGGTGCGTACAAATTTTTACGCTTGAATTATCCCAATGGCGACATGGTAGGACATACCGGTGACCCGGCTGCTGTCCGTATTTCTGTGGAAGCCGTTGATTTGGGATTGGCACGCCTGCTTCCGGCCATAGAAAAAGCGGGGGGCATCGCAGTCGTCACAGCAGACCATGGCAATGCCGACCTGCTATATACACTGCGCAAAGACGGTTCCAAGGACCCGCATGTCGCCCATACATTGAACCCGGTGCCATTTGTAATTCTTGATTACTCCGGAGCAAACAATTTTAAATTACAGGGTGGAATTGACACCCCTGGGCTGAGCAACGTAGCCGCTACCCTGATCAACCTGCTGGGATATGAACAGCCAGAAAGTTATGATCCGTCGCTGGTCTCACTGTAATTTACCAACATCATGAGTATGGTAAACCGACGGTAAGCTGATAACCTGCCTGCCGTCGGTTTTCTATTTCAGAAGACGTGTTAACCTCATAGAAGTGGAATCAGAAGTCATCACAGTACTGGTAGGCACGGATCAATGCTTTCTCGCCTTCGATTCCACCCATAGCTTTGCCATGCTCCATACCAACAACACCGGTGTAGCCTTTATTGTGCAAGTGTTTGAATATATTTCGATAATTAATTTCACCCGTGGTGGGTTCCTTACGCCCTGGATTGTCACCTACCTGAAAATAGGGTATTTCGTCCCAGGCCATATCGATGTTGGGTATCAGGTTACCTTCTGTAATCTGCTGGTGATACAAGTCATTAAGAATTTTACAGCAGGGGTGATTTACCGCTTTGCATATCATATAGGCTTGTGCGATTTTTGTCAGGAATACACCAGGAATGTCAACCAGGGCATTCAAGGGTTCCAAAACCATAATCAAGCCTGTTTCTTCGCAAATTTCCGCACAGAATTTGAGGTTGTCAATTAGAATGGTGGTCTGGTAATCCCACTCCATCCCCCGGTCATATAGACCCGGGACGACGGTACACCATTTTGCATTCACCCGTTTACCCACTTCGACTGAATCATGCATTTCAGCCTTCAGGAATTCACGCATTTCCGGATCATTTGATGCAAATGTCACACGACCAAAGTCTGCATTGGCGACAAAAACTCCCATCTCCATATCCAGGCGTGTCATTTCCCGGGCGATTGCGTCCTGGACTTCCACGGGGCGAAGACGCATACCATTGTCTTCCAGTGCCATGAAACCATGGTCTGCCATAAATCGAAGCTGATCGAGCAAATCCGGTCCGGCAGAATTTTCGAACATCCCGAAATGTGGTGCGTATTTCAACTTAAAATCGGACTTCAAGTCCTCAGCCTGAGCAATCTTGCCTTCACTTGCGCCTAATGCGACAACTGCAGCACTGGCAGCGATACCAGCTTTCAGGAACTCTCGCCGTTCAACCATTGTCGATTCTCCTTAATTCTGTATAAATCGGTACTTGACATCGCCGATAGGTCAAATCATATCGTAAAACGCTGTTCGTTATTACACCTGATAATTGCACGAGTTCGCAAAATTATTTATTCGCTAAATAATTAACCACTGAAAACCTTTGTTCAGTGTTTTCACTGCGTTGACATTACAGGGAGTGCTTTGTTCCAATAGGCACCAGAATGTTGCCTTATGAAGTTTCAGGTGAGTCAAGCGTAAATGAACCTGTATAATACACCTTATGTTTGTTGTCTAAATTAATTGGAGTTGTTTTTTGGGAAATTCCATTATTGAAAAAGATTTCTGGGTGTTGCCTGCCTTATTGTTATGGACCGTGTTTTTTGCACTGGGAATCATGCCGGAATGGGTATATTACATTCTCCGGGACTGGGGAAATGTGGTTACCCAACGCGCCTTTGTCAATTCCTATTACATGATTACCCTGGGTCTTTCCGGATATTTGTTCTTCTTTGTACAATTTCGTTGCCGCGAGGCCGGGTTAACCTTTATGGATGCTCTCGGACGTAGTGTCCAGATTGGTGTACTGTCACTATTGGCATTTATCCCTGTACCCCTGGAGGAATTGTTTTTTCTCTCACAAATACCAATACCGGGATATCGTCATATGTTGATTGCTGTGTCCTGTGCCAAAATGTTGGCCTGGTTTTATCTGTTGACAATTCTCTTCCGGTATTACCTCTGGAACGGTCATGAAGTGTTTCTGCGACTCATCTCTATTTTTCCCAGCAGCTATATTGCATTGAAATCGACCAACGAGGAAAACCTGGATGCTGTACAGCAAGCTCATAATGTTGAACAAGAAGAACGTTGATCAAGCGTATATTGTCATCAAGCATTTATGCAAGTACGTTGTTTCTCCGATATAATTATTTGTAAATAATGGAAGATTTTATAACCATAGCGGTTGTGGGGGTGCAATGATTCAGTCGGACTTGAAAGTACCTCTGATCCGGTGGGACGGCATGTACACATTCAAATGTATTAAAGAACGATCCTTTTGGTATTTCAGCACACCATGCCTGTTTATATGCTTATTGATGATTTCAACAGTACGTGACGCAGAAGCAGGTGGATTATACATTGGCAACCCGGTAAGGGACGGTGCTTACTATACGATTCCAATTCTGCTGCAAACCCAAGACACAGGAGTCGCAGCCATGGATTTTCGGTTGCAATATGATCCGACCGTATTTACACCCCAATCAACGGAAGCAGGCAGTATTGCGCTTAATGCTGGCAAAATGGTCAGTGCAAACATGACGCAGCCCGGTGAGTATGTTGTTGTTCTCATGGGACTGAATCGTGACACACTGGCATCTGGCGAAGTCGCCCGAATTGTCCTGGAAGCGGTCACGTTGGAGGGAGGTGAAAGCTCCCAACTCACCATTGCCGACCCGACCCTGGCGACTTGGGAAGGGCAGGAAATTCCTTCACATGGGGAGTCTCGTTGGGTGCAGGTGGGAGATGGCGCTAACAATGATGCCCCGGAACCGGAACAACCCAGTGAACCGGATAACGGAAATACCGACACAGACCCCAACGATGCTGCTTATCAACCACCAGAGTGGGATTCCACCAGTACGGATTTGCCGACAGGCATTGCGGGCAATGATTTGGGCGAGATAGATGCTGCCATTACCAGTCACGAAGATGCAGACAGTGAAGCGGATGAATTGCAACGAATGGCAACGAACATTGCCAGAAGTGCCACTGAAGCCATGCGGCTGCGAGATCAGTTGCAAACACCAGGTACAGGTACGAGTTGGCCGGATGCGCAAATCGCGGACACACGAGATACACTGAATGGTGGACTCAGTGAAACCGATGCAACTCAGGACAGTATCAACAATGGTACGCGTACTTCTCCTGAGACAGCTGGAGCCATCACGGACCCGCAATCGGAAAATGCAACGCAAGAAGATGCTGTTGCACAGGAATCACGCCAGCGTGTACTTACGGGGTTGAAGTGGTTTATGGTCGGCTTGTTCTTATTGTTTGCCCTCCTGCTGCTGGGCTTTATGCGTCGTCGTCTTTTGGATTAAGGTATTCTGATGAAAAATGGGAACACGATGCAACCATACTCATTTTGATATGGTGCATTCTCTTGGTTGTCGAATAACAAATGTATATCCAGTAAATTCATTACATGGTTAACACGATTTTTCCAAATTGTGCTCCTGACTCCATTTTCGCCTGGGCGTCTCGTGCCTGCTCCAGTGGGAACACCGAATCAATCACCGGTCGAAGTACCGTTGCTTTCATGGCTTGTGTAAGTTGACGGAAGTCTTCATGCGAGCCCATGGTAGAACCCAGAATGTTTAATTGTCTCCAATAAATTGGACTGAGGTTGACTTGCACCTCCGGACCACCTGTCACTCCACAATGTACAATCCGTCCCCCTTTCCGTGTTGCCTCAATATTGATCGGCCAGGTTGCCGCTCCGACAGTATCGATAACAATATCTACCCCGCGACTACTGGTCAATTCGAGCACTTTTTGAGCTACATTTTCTGTCTCTTTATAGTTTATTCCTGCATTTGCACCCAATGCCTCGGCTTCTTCCAGTTTTTCTGTATTGGAAGAAGTCACAATAATCCAGGCACCGGTCAAAGTGGCAAGTTGAAGTGCTGCCAATGCAACCCCGCCACCGATACCATGAATCAGTACCATTTCGCCGGGACGTAGACCTGCGCGTGTCATCAACATGCGCCAGGCAGTGACATAAGCCAGTGGGTATGCGGCAGATTCTTCCCAAGTGAGGTAGGATGGCTTGGGTTGAACATTTTCTTCTGGAACCGTGACATACTCCGCAAAGGTTCCAGGCCGAGAAACACCAAGTAAACTGAAATCTGGACACTCACTGTGTTCACCCCGTATACATGCTTCACATTTTCCACAACTCAGGCCAGGGTTCACTACTACTTCGTCACCAACCTTGACATGATGAACCCCTTTGCCAACAGCTTTTATGACACCTGCGGCATCGGAACCAAGTATATGGGGGAATTGTGGACTGACACCAGGTCGACCTTTTCTTATCCAGATGTCCAAATGATTTAATGCCGCGGCCTTGACTTCAACCAGTACCTCTCCATCAGCCGGTTCAGGTATGGGCAGTTCAACAATTTCCAGACATTCCAATTCGCCATTAGATTTTATAGCTGCTGATTTCATAATTTTCATTCCTTATTCCTGATGATTTGGTGTATTGTGAAACGTGCCAATTCACTGATGATTATGCTACACTAAATTGAATGTCTGGTGCGAAAGGGAGATAAAATAACAACATGAGTACAATGGAATCATTTAGTGAAGTACCACCAATCACGGAAGGTGCGCGTGCGCTATTGCTGGTACTGGATCAACGATGTCTTGTTTCAGTCCTTAAGGTACGCGAAGACAGTATTTTGCTTACTTCACCGACCCGCCAGTTCCCCATTGAGGGCATGCAGATTACATTGGAATTCCATGACGATATTGGCTACACCTCGTATGTAGCCGAAGTGCTTCGTGAGCCACGCGATATCGGTGACGGTTTACTGGTATCTTTACCAAAAAATGTCCGTATTAACCGACACCGCGAGTTCTGGCGTGTTCCAGTTAATCTCAAAGCCACAATGAAAAGCCATGTACATCCCAAAAGAGTATCTGGTGAAGTAAATAATCTCAGTGCAGGTGGTATTTTGGTCAATACCGCAAATCGTTTTGAGGATGATGAAGTACTCGACATTATCATCGATTTGCCGGGCATGGAAAACGAAGTTATGGTTGGCAAAGTGATTCATTCTGCACCTGGCCGCTTGAAGAATGCCCAATTCCAGGTAGGTATAAGTTTTATAAGTCCTGACCCGGTATTACTTGGCTTTATCACAAAGTATATTCGAAATCGGATATGGGAGATGGAGAAAGCCTCAGGATACCAGGATTCAACGAGCTAGTGATATAGCCTGAATATGGCCGAATTCTCAGACCATCATGCTGCAACAAATGCAGAAAATGTAGTTCATACATCTGACACCAAACTCGCTTCGCATGTTGATATATCTTATCTTAAATGCACCGTAGCATACGATGGCAGCCATTTTAATGGCTGGCAACGGCAACGCAATCAACGTACGGTACAGGGGGAAATCGAAAACGTACTGGTGAAAATTGCAGGTCAACCGGTGCCGATACAATGTGCTGGCCGTACCGATTCTGGCGTGCATGCGGTAGGTCAAGTCTTTTCATGCATCTGGCCAGGCCCATTCCCCAAGCGACTGCGTCACGCCCTGTCACAGATATTGGCGCCTAATATACGTGTGACATCTATTGAAGAAGTATCACCAGATTTTAATGCCCGGTTCTCAGCCACCGGAAAACGCTATTGGTACACTTTTGAGTTCAGCAAAGAGCCGACGCCCTTTACTGCCAGTTATGCCTGGCATGTACCATACAAAATTGACCTGGAGCTGTTAAATTCTATTCTTCCCCGTCTTATCGGACGACATGACTTTGTCGGATTTGAAAGTACAGGCAGTCAAATGAAAACTACGGTACGTACACTCCATGACTTGCGCTTTTGTCCGGGTGGTTTCCTCAATGTACCTGAACCGCACAATCTATACCGCCTGGAATTTTATGGTGATGCTTTTCTTTACAAGATGGTACGCAATATCAGTGGCACACTCATTGAAATTGCCCGTGGTCGGTTTTCACCTGATATTATAGACACTTTTTTGCAATCCAAAGGACCATTCAAGGGGTATTGTGCCCCGGCACATGGACTGGTTTTGTTTGAGGTAGAATATGATGGCTCCCGCACATCACATGTACAGAGATCAAATTCTATTTGACCTCATGATGGCAAAATTGTCAGTATCAGTATGTACTATCAAACAATATAGAACCTAAGAAGCGGATTAAGTCATGAAGGAGTCTGTTACACATGCCGGATACAACGATTGAATTTATGACCAATCAACTCGACCAACTGGCACAGGGATACCAATGGTCGCAGGTACTCTTTCGTGCACTGGATGTCAATCTCTTCACACACACACAGGACTGGAGCACGCCGGAACAGGTGGGAGAAGCTACTGGTTGGCATGGCCGGGCTGCTCGCATGATGCTGGATGCATTGACCACCCAGGGATTACTTGAAAAGCAGAAGGGCGTCTACCGTAATAGCTCCATTGCGGCGCAGTGTCTTATACCAGGTTCACTGCATGATCAGACTCATATACTGAAACACAAGGCTCATGGCTGGGATACCTGGGGCAGGCTTGAGGAGTCTTTGCAGAGCGGAAATGCAATTCCACGGGAGCAGGCTTCCCGAAGTACTGAGGAGCTGCGTGCTTTCATTTGTGGTATGGCAGACATTGGCCGTAACAGTGCACAGCGTATCTTGGAAGTACTGGACCTCGGGAAATACAACCATGTTTTGGATATTGGGGCTGGGCCCGGCACCTATTCTATTGCATTTTGTAAGGCGTATCCCAAAATGCAAGCCACCTTGTTCGATCTTGAAGAGGTGCTGCCAATCACGCGAGAAGAAGTGGAGGTCGCCGGTCTTACTGATCGCATCGCATTTCAGGCGGGCGACCTGACTCAAGACGCGTTGGGATCAGGCTATGATTTAATTTTTGTTTCCAATATTATCCACTCTTACAATGAGGCAACCAACCGGGATTTGGTTCAACGTTGTTTTCATGCATTAAGTTCCGGTGGCATGTTGATTCTTAAAGACTTTTTGGTAGACCCGGATGGAGTGGAGCCTGCCTTCAGTTACCTGTTTGCGCTGCACATGCTGGTGAATACAGGAGATGGCGATGTTTACACGACAGATCAGGTAGCTGCCTGGAGCCGTGATGCTGGATTTCTTGATGGCACCTGTCATGACTTGCTCCCGAAGTCAAATGGATACACCTCACCAACGCGTTTATGGTGTGCCACCAAACCTTGATACTGACTGGTATGTGACATGAATCAGCAGAAGTTATATGTAACAGAAAGAACCTGATGATGATATCTCTGTCATTGCACCTATGTTTTATATTATCTTGTACGATGATAAACGCTCAGGAAATCAACTATGAGGGAGAGGCATTCCCGCAAATCTGGATGGGTCATTACAACCCCGAGCATCTGGCGACACAGAACCTGAGTTGGGACTTTGTCCAGAAACATGTTGATGTTATTGAATTCTATATCAACATGGTGGCGTACAGGGTACCCGCAGAAGATTACCAGCCTTTCATTGAGCAGTTGAAAGAAAATGATATTAAAATCGCCATTCAATGCGGCTATTTTGACTGGCGTCCCCAATCAGAAGACTTTACAACGGACAATCCAAAAGGGATAGCAGAAAGCGTTAATGAGCATATTGAAAAGGGTATTGGCAAGATAACGGCACAAACCGAAATCAACAAACTGCATCATCTCATGGTGGCCGGTGGTAAACCGGATTATATTGTGTTGGATGGCCCAGTACGCAGACTGATGAATCCCGGCGCGGACACTGGCCGCACACGATTTCGAGGCGATGAAATCGGACTGGACAGTCTTGATGACGCGATCATTGAAATTATCGCATATATGGAGACATGGCGAGAAGCGTTTCCGGATATCCGGTTTATACCGTTGACCAATTTTCCAAATTGGGGCTGGAAAGGAGAAATAGCTTACTGGGGCTCGGGGCCGGGGGGTATGTTCTGGGGGGACTATTTTGACGTGGCGAACAAGCTACTGGACGCACTCGCCGCAACCGATCTTCCTGTGGTGGGTTTGCGTGCTGATAATCCCTACGAGTTTATCATGGGCACAAAAAACCTTACCGGTACACCTTGGGAAAATCCGGACGTGGACCATAGTGCAATCGACTGGTTGGGCCGTGTTCGTGAACTGGAAGTGTTGACTCGGGAAAAAGGGTTTGCCTTTGATCTCATTGTCAACTCTGATACGGGTGGCGGTACTTCCCCGCAGTTGTTCATGGAGGAATCATTGCGCTTTCTCGAAACGTATCACAATGCAGGAGGAAGGTGTGAGCGGTACGTGTTTGAAGGATGGTACGCGCATCCCAAAGAAGTTGGCCCGGAGGACAAGCCATACACCCTGACCAATCTGCTCAGGGAAGCCATCTTGCGTATTAAACATAGATAATGCAATAGGCACAGCTGGTTCGTTTATGCCCTGTAATAAAGGCTAAAATGAAAAAGCAATCATTTGACTAGGATACCCGATATTTGTTATGATTTCCAGTCCCGTTACTCCACAATTTCCAATTAAGGGCACACAAGCAATTTGTGTGCTGTATAATGAACTATATTCCATCTGGAGGTATAATCAGCGTGAAAACGTATGTCCCCAAAGAAGGGGAATTAGAGCGAAAGCTTTACGTCATTGATGCCAAAGACAAGGCGTTAGGGCGTGTGGCTGTCGAAGCGGCAATCATATTGCGTGGTAAACACAAGCCGCAGTATACGCCATATCTAGACTGTGGAGATAACGTTGTAATTATTAACGTTGCCCAAGCGCGGTTAACTGGTAAAAAAACTGAAGACAAAATGTATTATCGTCATTCTGGTTATCCCGGCGGCTTGAAAAGTGTTAATTATGAAACAATGATGATCAAGCATCCTACACGCGCTATGACACTGGCCGTCAAAGGTATGTTGCCACATAATCGCTTGGGGCGTAAATTGGCGCGACATTTAAGGGTGTATGCAGGCAGTGAACATCCTCATCAGGCCCAAAACCCTCAACACATCGAACTGTAGAACTCGGAGACAGTAAATGGCGAAAGACCTCAAAACTAATGAAATCGTCGTCGTGGGTCGGCGTAAATGCGCAACTGCCCGCGTACGAATCCTACCTGGAAGTGGCAAATTCACAGTAAATGGCCAAGATGTTAACGCTTATCTGGAACGTGATGTGCTGGTACAAAATGCATTACGTCCGTTTGAAATAACTGAAACCGTTGGCAGTTATGATATTCGCGCACGTTGTGATGGTGGTGGCAAGTCTGGTCAAGCAGGTGCATTGCGACTTGGTATTGCACGTGGTCTGGTTCAGATAGATGAAAACCTACGCACTATTCTGCGTAGCGCTGGACTGCTTACTCGGGATGCCCGAGAAGTTGAGCGGAAAAAATATGGACAGCCAGGTGCGCGCAAACGCTTTCAGTTCTCCAAACGCTAAGATTTGCAACCTGTATTTATCTACTTACAGCGTTTATTTAAATTGTTTAAGATTCGGTGTGGTCTAATTTCTGATCGCACCGAATTTTTGTGTATGGCAGGGCGCACTTGAAAATGGTTTACACGTACTTATCATATGACTGTTAAGCAAGTTTGGCTGTAGAATGATGTACTGTGTGTTGGCACAGAATAGCATAAATTATCTGGGGTACATCATCAATCCAAGGTTGTTGTACTCCACGTTCAATTATTTGAATAGTGAAAAGTATGCATGCTTATGTTGTACTGTGTGTTATCGATACAGCGGTTTTGTTCTCTGCGCTGTAAGAAAAAAATTGCATCACAGTTCATATAGCACTACTATATGATCATAAAATCTGTGTTTTTCGTGATTGAACATCATGTTAAATTGCAGGTTTCCTGATTTTATCTACCTGTTGTTCCGAGCAAGTTATATTCACTGCTTAACTTTGGAGTATTGCCCGATGCGTTTACGTTTCCTGTAAATGAACAGAACATGGCGTACTTGTAATCGTACTGCCGTTATCTGTTCCCGATTCAATTCACAATCTTTAATTTTTAATGATTGAACAGGGTGAAAATATTTTTTAATGTACTCTGAGTTGCATTAGCGTTTTCTCTGTTCATGAATCGAGGTTTACATGGAACACAATACTTCAGGTCTTATTCATATCCCGCACCCTCCTGTTATTGAACGTGCCGTTCTTGTTCGATTAATACTGCCCGGCGATGATACTTTCATGGTTGAGGAGTCGCTGGAAGAATTGAAACAATTGGCACATACAGCCGGTGCTGTAACGGTGTGCATTGTCACGCAACACCGAGATACTCCCCACCCGGCCACGTTGCTTGGCTTGGGAAAATTGCATGAAATAAAAAATATTATCCTCGAAGAGGAAATAGATGTTGCAATTTTTGATTCTGATCTTACCGGTACACAAACTGCAAAAATTGAAAAGACGTTGGATGTCAAAGTCGTAGATCGGACGCAACTGATTCTGGATATCTTTGCACAACGTGCGCAAACACGTGAAGGCAAACTGCAAGTCGAACTTGCGCAATTACAATACCTGTTACCGCGTCTGGCTGGTCGGGGATCGGTTATGCGGCAACAAGGTGGAATCGGTATCCGGGGCCCAGGTGAGCAAAAATTGGAACTGGACCGCCGGCTGATTCGCAGTCGTATCAACCGGCTGGGGCTTGATTTGGAGAGTATACGGAAACATCGGGGAGAACAGCGCAAGAAGCGTGCCGCGCATAATGTTAAATCCGTTGCCCTCGTCGGGTATACAAATGCTGGAAAATCTTCTCTACTCAATGCGTTAACACATGCCGGTGTACTGGTTGAAGACAAGCTGTTTGCCACATTGGACCCCCGTGTCCGACGTTGTGCCTTGCCCAGTGGTCGCACAATACTTTTGGCTGATACGGTCGGTTTTGTTCGCAACTTGCCTCACACCCTGGTGGCAGCGTTCCGGGCTACACTCGAAGAAGTCAATGAAGCCAATCTGCTGCTCCTGGTGCTTGATGCATCGCATCCTGCACTACACGATCATGTGCAAGCTGTTCGAACAGTACTTGAAGAGATTGACGCTGCATCTATCCCAATCATCAAGGTTTACAACAAAATTGACTTGTTGCCTGACGAGCTTCAGGAGCAATGGCGAGTAAACGCCGAGCGAGAAAATTCTGTAGTGATTTCAGCTCTTCGCGGCAAAGGGCTTGACGAATTGCTAGAAGTAGTGGATAATTATCTAGAACCGTTCTACAAACGGGCGCAGTTAACTATACCGCAGTCTGATGTACAGTGGGTACATAAAATACATGAGCAAGGACGTATAATAAAGCAATCTTATGCGGGCAATGATATTCATCTCGAAGTTGAAATTGAAGAAACTTTGCTCGGGCAGTTAGAACAATATAAAAATCCAAAAATCAACAAAACATAAAAAACGGACATCATTAAATTGTGTTTAGATAAAGATCAATCAGATTCGATACGTATACGTGTAGCGGCAATTATCCAACAAGAAGAGAAAGTACTGCTGGTTTGCCATGAAAAAGATGGACGTCGTTATTGGATGTTGCCGGGAGGTGGTGTAAAATTTGGAGAATCATTGGCCAATACTTTAATTCGTGAGTTGCGGGAAGAAGTTGGTGTGCGAATCCACCCCAATTCACTTGTGTTGGTCTCTGATGCCATCGCTCCCAACGGTGAGCGTCATATTTTGAATCTATTCTATACGGCCGATCTAATGGAAGGCACCCCGGTACTTGGTAGAGACCCACGTATTGTTGAAGTTGCTTTTTTTTCCTGGGAAGAGTTCTCCCACCTAGTTTTTTATCCGGATTGCAAAGAAACCTTGTTGGAAATGGCTGCACTTGGTTTTTCTAACTCAGCGCGTTATCTTGGCAATCTTTGGGTATAATCAAACAGTATATTTTAATCAGATACCCTGAAGTGTGGAAGTTGATGTAATGATTAACAGCTTCTGAACGAAATTTGATATATTCAACTTTTTGTTGAGTATAAATATTATTTACACCGAAGGGTATTTTTCTATGCGACGTCGTGATTTCTTCAAAGTTGGTTTGGGTGCAGCTTCTATGTTGCTTGCTGGAGGATGTGTGCGCACAAACACTCACCAAACCACTGTTCGTCGTAGCGGTCCACCCAATTTTATAATAATATATACCGATGATCAGGGGTATGGTGACGTCGGATGTTATGGCGCTGAGTACTTGAATACACCCAATTGGGACAGGATGGCAGCGGAAGGCATTCGTTTCACTGATTTTTACTCTACTGCCCCGGTATGTACTCCTGCGCGGGCTTCGCTTATGACTGGTTGTTACCCTGCTCGTGTCAGCATGGACCATTTTCCAGCACTCTTAAACACCCCTGTTCCTCATGATCGTGTATTGTTTCCTCCACAACCTTTTGGTTTGCACACCAATGAAATAACGCTGGCGCGTTTATTGCAAAATCATGGGTATAATACTGCATGTATCGGAAAATGGCACCTGGGACATGAAGCTCCATTTCTGCCGAACAGGCATGGTTTTGATTACTTTTTTGGCACTCCATACAGCAATGACATGCAACCCTCTGTACTGATGCGAAACAGTCAAGTCATTGAGGAGCCTTTTGATCAAGACAACATCACGGTACGATATACGCGTGAAACAATTAATTTTATTGACTTGCATCGCGATTCACCTTTTTTTATTTATCTTTCCCACAATATGCCCCACCTGCCACTGCATCTGCCTGAACAGTTTCGTAATCAATCACAACGTGGTATTTATGGCGATGTGATTGAAATGCTGGACTGGAGTACCGGGCAAATCCTCGATCACATTCGTACTCTTGGCCTGGCAGAAAACACATTAGTAGTGTTTACATCAGACAATGGTCCGGTAAGACGTTTCGGGGAAGATCGAGGACGTGTTGGACCTTTACGTGGGGGCAAGGGAAATACCTTTGAGGGTGGAATGCGGGTACCAGCTATTTTCTGGTGGCCAGGTACCATACCGGGAGGGCGTGTGTTGTCTTCGCTGACAACAATCATGGACCTGTATCCCACTTTTGCTCATTTGGCAGGTACCCAGCCACCAACACACCTTAAAATTGATGGAAAAGACATTCGCCCATTACTGTTTGCGCAGACTGATGTATCGCCCTATGATGTATTTTTTTATTACCGTGGTGGAGAATTGCTGGGTGTGCGGAGTGGACCTTGGAAGTTAAATCTGGAGATGCCCTTGCAATATGAATTCATGGTTGCTGATGTACCATCGGATGCAGTCTCGCCAGAATCTTTGTATAACCTGGAGGATGATATTGGCGAAACAAAAAATCTTATCTCGCATTATCCAGAGATAGCTGAAACACTACATCGGTGGCTTAATGAAGCACGTAAATCACTGGGGGATACACGGCGTGGCCTTAGTGGTGCTGAACGCAGACCGCTTGGAGTTTATATCACAGACAGCAGGGCGGGATTGCAGTAATCTTAATAATGGTACAACGGTTAAGTAAGGATAATAATAAGTGGGCGTGATAAATCAAGTTCTTATGCACCCGATAAGTCACGCCCAGCGAGGAGATAGATTAATGCAAAGCATCGTATAACATATCAAATTGTAAATCAATGTAGGTTAAATGTCAACTTTTCGAATTGCTTTACAATAAATCTATCTGAAAAGGTATCGTTGCTTCACGAAAGAAA
>CAZIDP010000084.1:0-14762 GCA_964537975.1 uncultured Nitrospirales bacterium
CACTGATTTAGAGTGACTTAATGAACTATATTCCCAAGCCTATCAAACTGGCTGCAAAATCATCCGAAAATGGCTTCCCTGGATCATATCCCCTTTTCCATTCGTCACCTATAACTAAATACGGGACTCCGAGTTTACCTGTTTTTTGGTGAAGAATTTCTTTATGTTCAGGGTCTTCATGAATGTCCCTGTTTTCATATTGTATGCCATTCTTTTCCAGAAACGACTTTAATTCCTGGCAATCACCACATAGTTTCGCGGAATACACGACAATTTTATCTTGCATAAATAAATGCTCCTTAATTGTTTGTATGTTTAGTTAGTTAGTAAACTTCAAAAAGGGCATCGTGCATTCCCGATTGATACATAAACAACATTCCATTAGGCTCAGGCGCAAGCATAGCTTTGTTGTACCTTGGTTAATAGAGTACGCATTTGATTAAGAGTGGCCTGGTGCTCATCCAACATAGCAAGGTTCCTGACTTCATGCGTATCCTGGTGCAAATCATACAATTCTTCAGAGTGTTCGCCCAAAGAGGACTGCCTGTTGTTCATCCTACATCCAGTGTCATTTTGCCAATGAATGTATTTCCAACGATCGGTGCGCATACCAACACTATGCGGAATAGCTGGGTGATCATAACGATTTTCAAACATCCAGTGCTGTCTCCAGGCTGATGTATCCCCGTATAACAATGCTGATAAATCCTTGCCGTGCATTGACGCTGGGGTAACCATTTCTGCCATTGACAATATCGTAGGAGCCAAGTCAATATTCAATACCATTCGCGACTCATGACTCCCCCTGTTTGTTCCATCACGTGGGTCCATAATTACCAGCGGTACACGAATCATATCTTCATAAGGCAACCACTTGCCCTCCAGACCACGCTCGCCGGTGCAATATCCATTATCAGAAGTAAAAATGATGATCGTGTTGTCCGCCAATCCTTGCACTGCAAGTTGCGTCCTGAGCTCAGCAACAGCCCGGTCAATTCCTGAGATAAGCCGATAGTAATTTCGTAGTGACGCTACCGCCTGGCTTTGAGAAGAAAATGTATACTGGTGGCGATTTCGTCCTTCGGAATTTTTTAAAAACTCTGGAAGAGCCTCAAAATGACGTTTGTCATACAGTAAATTTTCAGGCAATGACGCTTTTGAATACCAATCTACAAAATCAGCTTCTGCTGGAAATGGATGCACTGCATAATCTTCCGCATGCGGCGCTTTCATCCCCACTGACAAACAAAAAGGCTTGTCCTCCGGGCAGTTCTGTAAAAACCAAAGCGCCTTGTCCGTGAGAATACGTGTCATGTGCCGGTTTTTGCCGTTGTGTCGCTGGATATATCGGGTGTCACCAGGAAGCCCATCAAAATAGTCAAAGGCATCTTTTGGTGCATTAAACCCAACACCAAATTTGCCAATGTACCCAGTGTAATAACCATGCTGACGCAACAATACCGGGTAGAGGCCCTGAATCTGCTCAGGTTCCAGGTCTACCTGTGCATCATGGACTCCATGCGTCAACGCATACTGCCCAAGAAACAAACTGGCCCGGCTTGCCCAACAAGTAGGTGAAGTGACAAAGCTGTTATCGAATAAAACTCCCTCTTCGGCAAGTGCATCAAGATTCGGGGTATGCAGGAACGGATGTCCCTGGCAGCCAAGTGCCTGATAATGCTGATCATCTGTCAGTATCAACAAAATATTCGGACGTTTGTGGCACTTTTCTGATGCATGCATTTTACCAACTGGTGTTCCCGGAACTCCCATCATGGTTCCGGCTACTGACAATGCACCTACGTTCAGGAAATCTCGTCTGGACATGTTTATTTTAGATTCTGAAGCCATATCATCCCCCGAATACTATATTTTAAAAACTTAACAACTTGCAGCGCCTGATAACTCAAATAAGAAAAGGGTATGAGGCAACAACCTCACACCCCGCAGATTCGAATAACACGAATTAAAGATTAGATCCAGAAAAAAAGCATGTCAAATACATAAATGAATGCATTCCAGATCCATGCAAAAACGTTAACAATAAAATCCCAAATAAACATAGTAATCCTCCAGTTTCGTTCCACCCCTCAATGGCTGGAACAGCTTCTTTCTTTTGCTCTTGCACTTATATGCAATTCAAATATCTAAAACTTGAACTGAATATTATACGATCCCACAATAACTTGTCAAATGTTATCTTCACTACACAATAAATATGTCATACATTATTTTATAGCGTGGTAACCATTATATGCTGCTTTTGCCATTTTTTGATTACTATAATCACTGGCTCTGATAATACCTTCCTTTTTACAGTGCTCCCTTATGGTTGAATCTGTAGCAAGAAGCCCAATGCTATCTGCAATCGAATCCACATCGAAGGGATTGCAGCTCAACGCCGCACCGCCAGCCACTTCACACAAGGCTGGATCGGTAGATATTAGAGTTGGAGTGCCGCAAGCCAGCGCCTCCAACACTGGAATACCAAAACCTTCATACAAGGAAGGAAATGCAAATACATTCGCCAAGTTGTAAAGCACCGGTAAGTCTTCCTGTGTAACATAGCCAGTAAAATGTATACGCCTGGACATGTTCAGACGATCAATAGTCGATAGCATTTCATCATACAACCAGGCTTTTTTTCCTACAATAACCAAATGCTGATCTACTCCTTGTCTGCTGATTTTGGCACAAGCCTCAGCTAGCCGTACCAAATTTTTTCGAGGTTGTAACTGACCTACATAAAGGACAAATGATTCTGGCAGGTTATATTTTTTCCGTACCTCTGCCTTGATTGACCCATCATCGATTGGCTTAAATATTGGTTCTACAGTAGGTTGCACCAGATCAAATTTCGCATCAGGTATGTCATAAAAAGACTGAATCTCTGTCTGCATGGCTTTTGTCAATACAAAAATTCGTGCTGCACACCGCAATGTCCTACCACTAAGCAATCGCAGACGAGTACGCTCACGCCAGGGCATTGTTTCTGGAAAACGTAAGGCAACTACATCATGCATACTCACGACATAGGGACACGGACAAAATGGAGGTGCTGTATATTGAACGTGCAGCACATCCAGTCGCTTCTTGTGTGCCAACCAGGGAAGCAAGACCGGTGTCCTGAGGTACGATGATACCTGTGGCATACGACAAGCCTGCAAGCTCTTATTCGAAAACACCGAATCAAAGTCAGTTTCATCATGTACAAATGCTAGTACCTCATCATCCAGATTTGGGTATGTTGCCAAGGCATGTAACAACATCCGCATGTATGACTCATTACCACCTGCACGGCCACCCAAGGCATGGGCATCAATACCAATTCGCATATTTTTCTCCAGCACGCTCAATATCATATAGAATCAATAACCAGCCCCAACTCAAACATCAATTTAGAATATGAACCATTACTTTCCCTATACTACACGAAGCAAAACTTTTAACTATGAAATTGGGAGAAGATTCTACATGTCGCAATCAACGAAACACATTATCCACAACATGGCTGCACTTTTTACAACCTGCTTATACCCAAAGTACTGTATCACCCTATTGGCTCTTACATTTATAATTACAGGTAATATTGCTTATTGCGAACATCCACCCTTTGAAAAACCCGAAGATTTCCCCCTCATGGGCGACTGGACAGGGCAGTGGATTAATCCACAACGTGGCCATGAAGAACACGACCCATCTCTCGCAGCCCAATTATTACCTATGGGCAATGACACCTACAAAGTTGTCTTGGTGTCCGAGTTGTTCAAACGCGCTGAACCATATGCGGTGATGACTGCACAGTCAACAAATGGAAAACTGGAATTGGCACAAGACGGGTGGAATGCTACATTTGAAAACGGTGAGGCATACGGTGAAGCACTATTACATGGAGACACCGTGCAGTTTGCATTGAAACAACAGAAGCTCCTCTCCCCTACGCTGGGTAAACCGGCACCAGAAAATGCCGTCATCTTGTTTAACGGAACCTCCTACGAGCATTGGCATCATCAGGATGGGCGCGAAGTGACATGGCGCATAACAGATGAAGGAGCAATGGAAGTCGTTTCACTGTTCTGGAACAACCGCGAAAATGAGGTTAAGGGCTTGGGCGGAAATATTGAAACCAAAGATAGTTTTCAGGAATTCGAACTGCATGTTGAGTACCGATATGCGGTAGAACCGGATTTGCGGGGTCAAGGCAGGGGTAACAGCGGGTTGATAATCCCGGGTATCGGTGAGCTGCAAATCCTGAACAGTTACACAACCATAGGTTACTACGATGAAAATGGTGCACTGTACAAGACAGCTCCAGCTCGCGTAAATGCTTCCGCACCTCCCCTTCAATGGCAAACCTATGATGTTACCGTGCGATTCTCGAATAACAAGGACGACGCAATACTGTTGACTGCCTACCTTAACGGACACCGCATTCATTATGACTGGGAAATTGAGACCGCAGACCGTGACTTCAATTTTGTCTTGCAAGACCATATCAACCGAATTCAATTCCGCAATATCTGGGTGCGTCCACTCAATAATGAATAAGGTTAGCACTCAGTACGCGAGAACTATACAAAGCGCAGCATCGTGCCGCCTATGCTCATCATCCTGTTTTAAAATACACATTATTACAGAATAATAACTACAATTGTATTTAATTAGTTATAAGGTTTTGCAATATATGAAATTTTGAGTAAAATATAGTCACAAGATACAGGAAGAGGTTATTATCCTGTGCCAGAGCTTCTCGATCATATAATACTTGGTACTTCTCTTATAGAATCAGATCCCCGAATGATTATCATTCAAGATGACCAGGCTATGCTCTCAACATTGCTGCTGAAGACCATATTGTTTGCTAATCACGAACGTTTGGTAAACCAGTGCTTGGTCCTTGTACAGAACTTGACCAACAAGAGCATGAGTGGTACTTCGATGAGCACACCAACCACAGTCGCCAAAGCTGCGCCTGAGGAGAGGCCATAGAGCATGGTCGCGGTCGCGATAGCGACTTCAAAGTGGTTGGAAGCACCAATCATGGCAGCAGGCGCGGCATCCTGGTATTCAAGCCGGATAAACTTGGCGATTGCATAGGTTATGCTGAAAATCAGAATCGTCTGAATGGTCAGGGGAATAGCGATCCACAGAATGGTCAGGGGATTGTTGACGATCACATCACCTTTAAAGGAGAACAGTAACACCAGCGTAGAGAGCAAAGCAATGATGGACACCGGTGTCAGGAAATGGAGGAAGCGGGTTTCAAACCATACCATGCCTTTGGTAGCAATGATCCATTTCCGTGTGAGGAAACCAGCGACGAGCGGCAATGCCACATAGATAGAGATGGACAGCAACAAGGCCTGCCAGGGTACGGGCATTTCGTTGATACCCAGTAGAAAACCGCCGAGTAATCCGTAAAGCACCAGCATGGTCAACGAGTTGATGGCGACCATTACCAGGGTCAAGCCTTGATTGCCTTTTGCCAGGTAACCCCACATCAGCACCATAGCGGTACAAGGCGCAATACCGAGCAGGATGGCACCGGAGATGTAGGAGCGGTACAAGGGCACTTCCGTACCATCTTTCAGAACGTCCATACCGGGCAGCAAATCAACAAAGAAATAGCCCAAAAACAACGTCGCTATCGCGAACATGGTAAATGGCTTCACGGCCCAGTTGATGAACAGGGTCAAAAACACCGCTTTTGGCGTCTTGGTCGCCTTAACCACCTCGCTGAAGTCTATCTTCACCATGATCGGATACATCATGAAGAACAGGCAGATGGCGATGGGAATGGAAATGACCGGGGCGTCATCTACATATATAGCAATACCATCCAGAAACTCCGCCAGCCCTGGAGCCAAACGTCCCAGCAGGATGCCGCCAAGAATACACAACGCCACCCAGATAGTCAGGTACTTTTCAAATACGTTGAGTCCCCCACCCGCTTTTGATTCTTCGTTGTGTTCGTTTGCTTCGTGTGATTCCAGCATTGAAGCTCATCCTTTCCTGATGACTGTGGTTATATTAATTGGAAATTTGTTGTCGTGTTTACAGATTACGTGCTACTGGACAGCGATGGCTTCGGATGTCAGTAACTTTTCAAGATTGGCATTGCCAATCGGCCTTTCGGGTAGCCAGGGTAAGATGCAGGGGCTTTCCGTATAACCTTGCACTTCCTGAATTCGTGGTAGCTCCGCTCGAGCGCGCTGTTTCAATATAGGGTGTTGGGTGTCACTGACTGCCAGGCTGCGATTGATGACCCAAGTATAGGGTTCAATCTTAGCGCGCCGTAAATCATCTTGCAAGGCAACAGCTTCATGAATGGGTGTGGTCTCCGGCAAGGTTACCAGCAAAATCTTGGTGAAATCACGGTCTTGCAGTCGCATCAACGGTGTGACAACCTTGCCTGCTCCCTTCAGATTGCGCACTACATCTTTATGGTAGGAGCCTGTTGCATCCAACAATAGCAACGTATGTCCTGTCGGAGCAGTGTCCATCACGACAATCTCCCGGCGCGCCTGGGAAACGATGCGAGAGAATGCATGAAAAACCGCTACTTCTTCTGTACACGGAGAACGTAAATCTTCTTCAAGTAATGCACGGCCAGCTTCATCCAGGTCTTTCCCAGAATGAGCCATGACGTGCTGCTTGTACTTTTCTGTTTCTTCCGCAGGGTCGATTCGACTTATCTTCAATCCTGGCATGTTATGGTCGACGGTTGCAGAGATATGATCCGCTGGATCGGTAGTGGTCAGATGCACCTGTTTGCCAAGCTTTGCCAAACCAATGGCAAGTGCAGCAGCCACAGTAGTTTTTCCGACTCCACCTTTTCCCATAACCATGATCAGGCCATGTTCTTGTTTACTCAATTCCTCCACCAGGGCTGCCAGGTTTAAGGCTGCCACGGATTGGTTCTGTACTTCCTCCGTGGAAGATGCTTCACGTGTTTCCTGTTCCGTAGAGAAGAAGGTACGCAACAAGGCTATCCCCAGGACGTTGTAGGGCTTGAGCGCCAGACTTTCTCGGGGCAGTGATTCCAAATTGGGCGGGAGATGCTCCAGCATGTATTCTGTTTCCGCCATAATGGCCTGAGCCAGAGCATCTTCTGACTCCTGGTTACCCAGCAAACCGTTCAGCACCAGGTGGTGGTTTTTGATGTTCAGTCCTGCCAATTCTCCGGCAGTGCGGTCCGCCTCCTGAATGGCAGAGAGTTCCGGTCGGGTGACCAAAACAATGGTAGCTTTTGTTGCATCACTGAGAATTTCGACTGCATGTAAGTACTGCTCATGCTGTTTGGTCAACCCACTTTGCGGCCCCAGGCAAGATGTGCCATGCTCGTTGTTTTCCAGGAAGCTGCTCCAGCTGCTGGGGAGTTGCAGCAACCGAATGGTGTGTCCTGTTGGCGCTGTATCAAAGAGGATGTGATCAAATTCCCCAAAGTCGGCTTTCCCAATCAGTATTGAGGTGAATTCGTCGAAAGCGGCAATCTCGGTCGTACAAGCACCGGAAAGCTGTTCTTCCATCGATTGTACAGCCGCCTGGCCCAGTTTCTCCCGGTAAGGGCCAATGACGCGTTCACGGTAGGCGACCGCCGCCACTTCCGGGTCGATGTTCATGACAGACAACGTTGGCAGCTCGGGTACCACGGTACTGGAAGCACCGACTTCAAAACCCAGCACATCACTTAGATTAGAAGCCGGGTCTGTACTGACCAGCAATACTTTTTTACCTCCATCCGCCAGGTTGACCGCAGTGGCGCAGGCAACGGAGGTTTTACCTACACCTCCTTTGCCAGTAAAGAACAAGTATCGGGTTGGATTCTTGAGTAATTTCATAAAGACCCTTTGGAATTATATATCTTCAAGACTATTAAGCTATTGCAAGTCACTCCATGAATTCAGATTAGCAACAACTGCTACTGCCAGCCGACGCATCACCACAACAGGATGTTGCACCCTCAGAGGTACCAACAAGTATACGTTCAGCCTGTTCCATGATTTGTCGAGCTGGGGTTTGCTTGACCTTGTGCGCCAGATTGATGGCACGAATCATATCATCGGTAGACACCCCCAGCTCCTCAGCTGTCTGAATGTGGTACGCCAGACACGGTTCACAATTGGAGGCGATGGCGGCGCCAATAGCCACAAGCTCGGCTACCTGTGGGTTCATCAGGGAAGTGCCTTGTCTCGTGTCGTCAAACTCAAGCTGAAGCAGGGAGGCTAGCTGTTCACGATTGGGGTAAAAGCCACTGCACACCACCGTGTCTCCCAGCATGAGGACCGGCAATACATCTGTGCTGTCCTTAATTAGTTCACAGATGCTGGGACTTTCCGTAAATGCTCCCGGATCATGCGCCAGGTTGTAACGTTTCACATCTATGTTGTTGTTCTTCAGCCACTCTACATCTGCGGCAAAAACCGCCAATGAAGGGTCCACTGTACTGCCGCAAACGCCTGTATTGCAGCACATGGCAGGATCGTATATTTTAAGTTCCATGTGTAAAAAACCTTGTATCTGTCTATTTCCGTTTTACCTTAATTATTAATGGTCAATACGCGGCTTAGAAGCCTGAATATTCATGCTTGTTATATAGTCGTGCAATTGGGCATCGTTTGGAAGTTCAGCCATAATTGTTTTGCGCATGGGATCGAATTCATCAATTCCCGACATGGCATCGGTATACACATGCTTCGCCTCCAGGTGAATGTTGTCGAGACCAGCTTCTGCCATCATCTTTTCCAAGTCGGAGCGTAGCGAAGCACCAGCAATACAACCTACCAGGGCTTCTACCATGGAATTTACTGTTTCGGGTAAAGGTTGCAGCAATACCATGTCCGAGACGGCCACCCGACCACCGGGCTTTAATACTCGTGTAATTTCGCTCCATACCTGTGGCTTGTCGGGTGAAAGGTTGATGACGCAATTGGAAAGAACGACATCGATACTGTTGTCCGCAACAGGCAGATGCTCTATTTCACCCAGGCGAAACTCGACATTGTCTAACCCGGTTCTTTCCTGATACTTAGCAGTATTTCTGCGGGCCTTCGCGAGCATCTCCGGGGTCATATCGACCCCTATGACACGACCGGTATTACCGACCTTTCTACCGGCGATAAACACATCAAAGCCGCCCCCGCTGCCAAGGTCAAGTACTACCTCCCCCGGTTGCAAAGCCGCTATCGCCGTGGGGTTACCACACGAAAGACCCATGTTGGCGCCTTCGGGCAGCGATAGCAATTCTGTTTCATCATAGCCCAGGCTGAGCGCGAGTTTTCCTGATGGCGAAGCTGCTGCCCCGCCACAGCAAGAAGTTGCAGGACCACAGCATCCAGCACCTTGCGACGCCTGGCCATAACTGTCACGCACTGCTTTACGTATGGCTTCCTGTTCTTCGAGATTGGTTGATGAAGTTTGCATAATAATCAATCCTTAAAATTATTGGGCGTAGATTCCACCGACGTAATGAACGGTACCTTAGAATTAGCGCTGACTTTAAGTGGCAACTGCTTAAGAAGTCGATTTCAACACATCCGGTAAAGTCTTGACGAAGTCGCGAACAGCATCGCGTACCTTGCGATAATGCACCAGGGCTTCTTCCTCGCTGGAAGCATTGATAGCCAGCTTGGGAGGATCCTCAAATCCCACATGGACAACCTTTGCCTGGCCGTGAAATACAGGACAATTTTCATGTGCGTGGTCGCATACGGTGACAACATAATCCAACGGTGTCTCAGCAAGGCTGTCTACATGCTTAGAATGTTGACTACTGATGTCTACACCTGCTTCCGCCATGACTTTAATAGCCAACGGATTCATCCCGTGGGTCTCAATCCCGGCAGAATAAGGTTCTATGCAGTCATCTTTGAGATACCGAGCCCAACCTTCCGCCATCTGACTTCGGCAGGAATTGCCCGTGCAAAGAAACAAGACTTTTAGTTTCTGGTCCGTATTACGCATGTTCATTTTTTACAAAGCTCCTCCGGTTCCATCGCAAGAATCTTTGCTAACTTTGCTTGATCTGCAATGATTGTTTTGTCGTCCAACAAGGTGTCATCTATCCATTCAAAGGCTTGATTGCAAAGTCTGCTGGAATTGGACTCACAGCGTCGATAATAAATCCAGCGGCCCCGCTTACTTTTTTCTATCAGAAATGCCTGATGCAATATAGAAAGGTGCTTGGAAATGGTCGACGGCGCTAGATTAAATAATGCGATAATCTGGCACACGCAAAGCTCATTGCCTCGCAATGCCATTAAAATTCGCACCCGACTTTCATCACCGAGTGCTTGGGCAATATTCATGAAAGAACGCATGTATGCTCCTTGATTCTATAATTTGCCATATGGTGAATTATACAATTTAAAATAACTGATGTCAAGCCCCTTTTTTAACAATCTCAGGTTCATATACTAAGTGCACAATTTGCTTCATAAATGCAATCGCTGCATCTTGTGAACCAAGCTCTATCCAAGATATCTCACCAATTCAGGGATTATTTTACAAGCTCTACACAGTGATGATTTTTTAAATTGACAGATTGTTTGGATGTGCAATCCGCACGGTGTTACTTTGTGCAGACATACCCGCCCTACTCCCTGTTTCGATCGCACTGGTTTGCCAGATTACTCATGGCATTCGCCTAAAAGGCAGTGTTTTGTGCGCCAAGTGAGATGAAGCGGTAAACACAGTCCGCACCATGTCCCCATGATGAGGTACTGATCAGGACATGCGGTAGGCAATGTGTTCCAAATATCTCATTCTTTTCAATGTAGAGAAATATCTGGAAGCTTAACACCACTATATAACAGCAAGGCACACTGATTAATAAGCACACCCACAAAAACAGTGATAATACTCTCCTTCTAATAAACACTGTCGAGAGTCCTTGAAAGAGCCATTTTAGATTGAGTGGTAAAAAGCCATCAAGATATGCCAAATGTACCTCCAATTATCTCGATACAATACGAAAAAACGCATCTTCTTCAATGGAGAACGCAGCGGAAATTACCGTTTGATATAGCGTCTATTCAAGCTTCGAATAGATGTAAAAATCGGCAAATGATCCGATTTTGGTGTCGTTATTGAATGGGTACTTATTGGGAATATGTTTTATAAGTTTGAACTTAGTCTTGTTGTCGGTTACCCATTTAGAAAAGTTACGATGCCTTACATGCTCTGCTGTACCCACTGGATTTTCATCGGTGTCTGAGGAGTAAATAACGACATATTTCTCAGAAGAATCGAACAACCTGTTCATGTAGTCTACAAAGACGATATCTTCAACAAGGTGATAAATCACATCTAATGACAGGGTTAAATCAGCAGTTTCACCGCCATATTCTTCCATAAGTTTGAAAGTTTTTGTTTCATCGTTGGAAATACTTTTCAAGCACCTGGATATTGCATTAGGACTTACATCAAAACCGATGTACTTTGGATACTTCGCCAACCTTAGTTGATTGCCGTCTCCACATCCATATTCGATTATTGTTGTAATCCCATTATCAGAAACGAATGTGTTCAATATGTCGGCTTTGAACTCAGCAAGTTGGTTGTAAGAACCATCCCCAGAATTGCCACCAGCTTCGTACCTTTTGTCCCAGTAGCTTTCTGAATCTTGAAAAGGTATAGTAGGGTTGATCCACGTGCGGTAAAAGCGACGAGCGACTGAGCCAATGAATGGAATGTTCTTTATAATCTGTTTCATGTTCATCCTATTTTCCTAAATACCTAACAATAATTAGATTAACCTGCATAAGAAACTTCGCAAACTCTCCTACACCTATATATTGTATCTCAACATCATGATTTTAGCACAGTCGACGATGTTTCGGAAAGGTGATGGTATGAATGCTATGTTGGTATATTTCACGATGGAGACTTTCCTCGGCATGTTTCTTGACGCTACCAGTTTGTCTGAATGATGCAATACCCGTTACGGCATATGAAAACAACGACAGTACCAACACCAAACAACTTGTTCTGGTACTCTTCTCAAAGAAAAAGTAGCTCATCGTATTAGTTGAGTTGTTTTTTTGTTGGCGAAATTAATGAATCAACATCATGGGTGAGATATAGGGAATTGTAATGAGATGTAGCAGTGGATGGTATTACTTTATTCCGAGGTTACAAACCAGTATTTAATCCGTGTTGCTTTTTTACAAATAATATATCCCAGGTTTGTAAATACCCCACATGCTGTTCGTATTATCTGGTAGTCATATGCCTATGTAATTTCCTTGCTGTCTGTCTTCGAACTCAATAAATATCACCATGTTTTCTATCTCTAATTTATTCGTTCTGATTCCAGTATCTTATTTCCGATTCAAAAATTTCTGAACTCTTTCTTCTCCCTCTTCAATTTGTGAAGGTGATAAAAAAATTTTTCTCAAAACATTACGTAAATCTCCTGTATCTTCTGCATCATCTAGCCGATTCATAATTGCTAATGAAAACCACATGTATGCTTCGACATAGTCATGACGAACACCTTCTCCAATACAATACAGGATACCTAAATTCTGTTGGGCTTTAGCGTAACCTTGTTCGGCAGATTTCTTGTACCATTTTGCTGCTTCAACTTTGTCATCATCAACACCATAGCCGAAATAATACATTTGACCCAAGTTATACTGGGATTTTATGAATTCTTGATCTGCTGCTTTCCGAAACCATTTGAATGCTTCAACTTTGTCTTCTTGAACGCCATCTCCGTTAAAATACATGTGACCTAAACCATTTTGGGCTTCTGGATATCCCTGTTCGGCTGATTTTCTGTACCAACGAATTGCTTCATCTTTGTCTTCTAGAACACCTTCTCCATAATAATACATCTCACCAATAGTAAATTGCGCTTTTACGTGCCCTTGTTCAGCAGCTTTCTCAATCCATTTTGCTGCTTCTTCATAGTCTTGCTCTAATCCTTCACCTCTAAGATATAATTGACCTAATCGAAACTGTGCTTCCACATATCCTTGTTCAGCAGATTTTAGATACCACTTGACTGCTTTAACTAGATCTTTTTCAACAACTATTCCATTGTAGAACATTTTACCCAAATTAAATTGGGCAACCGGATCGCCACTATCAGCCAAGTTCTTCAGGGTGGAGTTTGTTGGTATCGCATCCAAAAATTATTACCAGGAAAATTGCAACAATTGGAATATATTTGCATAAATTCATATCAAACATCTCCACTATCTATAATTTCTGGACTTATTCTGTCTGATTTCAGCATTATGCTTCCATCTTAAAAAAACTTGAACTTTATGTTCTCCCGCTTCAATTTGGGAAGGTGAAATTTTCTCAAATAATTCATCAAGACTTGCTTTTGCATTTGGTTCATCATTCATAACAGCTAAAGATAACCATTTATATGCTTCAACCAAATCTTCTGAAATTCCTACTCCGTTATGAAACATACAACCTAAAATATATTGCGATTCTGGATGTCCTTGTTCCGCAGCTCTACGAAACCATATAGCAGCTTTAACTTTGTCCTCTTGAACACCGTCACCGTCTTGATACATGACACCAAGTTTATATTGTGTTAAAACATGACCTCGATCAGCAGTTCTTATATACCATTTGACTGCTTCAACTTTGTCTTCTCCGACACCATCACCGAAATAATACATACGACCTAATTCAATTTCTGCTAATCCATAACTACGTTCTGCAGCTTTCCGATACCAATTAAGTGCTTCAACTTTATCTTCTATAACACCATCCCCTCGATAATACATCTCACCTAAAGAAAATTGCGCATTTGCCCTTCCTTGTTCCCCCGCTTTTCTAAACCATTTTGCTGCTTCTACTTTATCTTCTATAACACCATCTCCACGATAATACAACTCACCTAATGAAAATTGCGCATTTGCATTTCCTTGTCCAGCAGCTTTTTTGTGCCATTTGGCTGATTTTTTCAGGTCTTTTTTTACTCCTATTCCATCATGATAGAAGAATCCTAATCTATTTTGTGCTCTTGCATGTCCTTGATCCGCGGCTTTTTGATACCACTGAAAAGCTTTGACTGGATTTTCTCGAATACCTTGACCACTTAAATAAATAAAACCTAAAGCGATTTGCGCTTCGGCATCTCCTTGTTCAGCAGCTTTTTTGTACCAGCGAAATGATTCTTCTAGATTTCGACGAACAATATGACCCCTTGAATAGAAATAACCTAAAGTAAATTGTGCTCTCATATCATTTTCTTCAACTGCTTTCCGATACAATTCAGGTACTAAAATGTAATCTTTATTTTCAACATCACCATTGTAGTATTTGTACCTTATGGCTTCCAAATATGGCGGATGATTTGCATTCGGATTGTTAATTTCAGCCATTAACTTTCGGTTGTGGAAATCATTTGCGCAACCATAGTTTAAAGCCATTAAAATAGCAACAAGTAGTAAACATTTGTATAAACGCATAACTAAAAATCTCCATGTTGATGAGCACATATATTTTCTTGGTAAAAGATTTATCCCCGCAATATTTTCAGCAGTAATGTAATCCTAATTACAATCACATTTTGAGCTTTATCTGTGTCAAGCCCCCAAAGGCGGAACACTGTCACATGCTTTGTCAGTCAGCAATATTGTATCAGTGTTGACCACGAATCTGCTTCGGTTTGAGGTTCAGCCGAATGTGCAATACAGTTATGATGATATTATAGTGTATTCGGATGAATTACGTAGCACGACCACGTTCACGCACAACAACGCGAATGAGCAAACCGCGATGACGGTAGATGG
>CAZIDP010000085.1:0-7031 GCA_964537975.1 uncultured Nitrospirales bacterium
GAGTTGCCTCAGGGCCTCATCCTGTGTCAAATGTACGCTAATTCAGGATGAACCATAATTATTTACAATAATAAATAAAACTGTAAATGCAGTTAATGTCATCCAGCAAAAAGTGACAAAACCCGAACTGCCAAGGTTTTGCCACTTATATATTGTTTTGCTACGCTTGCGATATAGTTTTTAAGCGTTATTCGGTTTTCTTTTTAGGACGGTAGATATGGGTGCTTTGCCCAAACAGGGCACCTGCGGACTCCATTAAGGTTTCACTGAGCGTGGGGTGTGGGTGGATAGTCAGGTCGAGGTCTCTGGCGACAGCGCCCATTTCGATGGCCAATGCGCCTTCTGCTATCAGTTCTCCCGCGCCATTGCCGACAATCCCCATACCCAGTATCTGATTGCTCTCGGGATCGGTAATGAGCTTGGTCAAGCCTTCACTGCGATTAAGCGTGGCAGCACGACCGGAAGCAGCCCAGGGGAAGCGGGTCACGCTGATGGCCCGGTCTTCTTTGAGCGCCTGCGTTTCGGTCAGTCCGCACCAGGCCAACTCGGGGTCAGTAAAGACTACTGCGGGTATGGCCAGCGGCTCGAAAGCCACGTTGTGCCCCGCGATGACTTCCGCCGCGACCCGGCCTTCATGTGTCGCCTTGTGGGCCAGCATGGCACCACCAACAATGTCGCCAATAGCAAAAATATGGGGGTCATCGGTTCTCATTTGTTCATTGACGATGATGAAGCCACGTTCGTCCAGCTTGATTTGGGTATTCTCCAAGCCCAAGCCCGAAGAATTGGGCTTGCGCCCTACGCTAACAAGCACCTTGTCGAATATGGCGTTGGGTTTTTTGACATTGGGACCTTCCATCGTGACCTTGACACCGTTCTTCTGTTCTTTCATGTCAGTCACTTTGGTGTTTAACAGTATCTGTTCAAAGCGTTTTTCCATGATGAATTGCAGGGGCTTCACCAGGTCCCGGTCAGCACCGGGAAGTAATCCATCGGTCATTTCTACCACGGTGACCTTTGAACCCAAGGCCGAATAAACACTGCCCAATTCAAGCCCGATATACCCCCCGCCAATTATCAGCAGTGATTTTGGGATTTCTTCCAGCTTGAGAGCTCCGGTCGAGTTCATCAGATTGGGCGAATCAATCAGTGGGCCGAAGCGGGTCGGTCGTGATCCTGCGGCCAGAATGCTGGCTTCACATTGCAGGCGAATGGGGTTTCCATCCTGTTGGACGATATTCAAGGTTTGTGAATCGCTGTAGGTGGCGAGGCCACGGATGTACTCCACCTGGCGTGCCTTGCAGAGCTGACCGAGGCCGTTGGTCATCTGGCGGATAACTTCTGCGGTACTCTCCCGCACCCGGTTGAGATCTATTTCCGGCTCCTTGAATTTAAGTCCCCAGTGTGCGGCCTCGCGTGCATCGTTGATGACCTTGGCCACATGCAGTAAAGCTTTGGACGGGATACAACCGCGGTACAGGCAAACACCACCCGGGTTTTCCTCCACATCAATCAGGGCAACCTTCAATCCCAAATCTGCTGCCATAAACGCAGCGGAGTAGCCTCCGGGACCACCGCCAATAACTGCAAGCTGGGTTTTCTTCTGGTCTGTCATTCACTTCATTCCTTATGCTCTCCCGAACGCCGGGGGGGTCTATATACATGAAACAAGATTATATATTCACAACCTGGTGACCTATGCGGTGCTGCCAGCCGCTATTCTATACATTGGGGTATTTCAACAAGAACACTACAAGTAACGCACCGGTATACACCAGCTCATTCTTCCAGCCACATGAGCCAGGGTTGTTCTAATGCGGTGACGACCCAGCGCATGAAGCGCGCAGCATCGGCACCATCAATAGCCCGGTGATCATAGGAAATACTGATTGGCAGCATGGTGCGCGGCACAAACTGACCATTGAGAAACACCGGTTCTATACTGGCTCGTGAAACGCCCATGATGGCCACTTCCGGCGAATTGATGATCGGTGTGAAGGACGATACGCCCAGCCCACCCAGATTGCTGATGGTGAAGGTCGCTCCTTGCATCTCCTTCAGCTCCAATTTACGATCCCGGGCACGTTGGGCAATCTCCGGCAATTCTATAGTCAAGTCTGTAATACTCTTTTTATCTACATCCCGAATGACCGGAACCAGCAGACCGTTTTCTGTATCCACAGCAACGCCGATATGATAGTATTGCTTCAGCAGCATCTGATCATTTTCAATATCAATGGTTGCATTGAAACGTGGAAAACGTTGCAAGGCTTCCGCTACCACTTTCATGATAAAGCAGGTAATGGTCAGTTTGCCCCCCTGTGCTTCAAACTTTTTAGCATGTTGCTTGCGCAGCGTCTCCAGGGCGGTAATGTCCACTTTCTCAAAATGATTTACATGTGGTATGGTGGACCAGCAATGTTCCATATGGGCGGCAGTCTTGCGACGCACCGCGTTCATGGGTTCAACAGCAATCAATCCAAACCGATCATCATAGGTTTCCAAGTCCCCTTTGATGGCGGTAGATTTCCCAGAAACACGCCGCTCCTGCTGTGCTGCCGAAACCGTTTTATCGGATGACTTTGCCCCGGACGAAGAAGCTGCCTTATCTTTGCTGGAAACGCCTTCCGCGTAATTCAATACGTCCTGGGCAGTTATCGGCCCATTGGGGTCCGCGAGCGGTATGTCCTTGAGGTCTACCCCTTTTTCCCGGGCCAACCTGCGTACCGACGGTGACGCCAGCACCGGACCTTTTCTGGGCTTGGGGGAGGCATCAGCCGTACTATCCGATGTGTCGGTCAGCTTTTCAGCGGTCTCCCCATCTTCCGACGGCGCTTCTTCCGGCTTGTCGAGCACCTTTAACTTTGGTGCTTCCTGTCGACCTTCCGCAGACACCTTCGCGGTATCTTGTTTTTCCGATTCATCAGGAAGTTTTTTGCTGTCTTCCGGTTTTGTGTCTTTCTCCGAAGAGGTATCTTCTTCAGCAACAAAGACCGTGTCGCCCACCTTGATGGTCTGGCCGTCTTTCACTTTTAACGAGGTGACCTTGCCACCAAACGGTGATGGAATCTCAACCACCGCCTTGTCCGTTTCGATCTCAAGCACAGCCTGGTTTGCGGTAATGGTATCGCCCTCTTTTATAAAAACTGTGGCGATGGTGCCGGAAGTAACATTTTCGCCCAACTCGGGCAGGGTAAATTCTTTGGACATAACGGTATCCTATAGCTGATAAAGTGTGTCTTTTATTATTTGGTGCATCGGTATCATGTGTTGTGATGTCAGAGGTGTTGGTTATCCGACACCCCGGTTCTCACAAGCTCAGGCATACATCGGGTTCAATTTGGTCGGGGAAATTTTTAAATCTTTGAGGGCCTGCTGAACCACGCTCTCCTTAATCTTGCCTTGCTGTAACAATGCGTACAAGGTGGCCAACGTAACAAAACGGTGGTCCACTTCAAAGTGGTCCCGCAAATCGACCCTGGACTCACTCCGACCGTATCCATCGGTACCCAGGCTGGTAATCCCGCCTGAAACCCACTTGGCGATGCCATCCGGGAGGGATTTCATATAATCCGACGCGGCGACGACCACGCCCGGTTCCTCCCGCAGACACTTGGTTACATACGGTATTTTAGGCTTGGAGCCGGGGTGCAACATGTTCCACCGGTCACTTTCCAAGCCATCCTGCCGCAATTCCTTGTAACTGGTCACACTCCAGACATCGGTGGACACATTATACTTCTCTTCCAGCAGGGTCGCTGCCATAAGCACCTCGTTCATAATGGCGCCACTGCCCAGCAATTGCGCGTGCAACTTGGATTCCCGGTTTTTCGATGCCTGGAATTTGTACATGCCCTTGAGAATACCTTCCCGCACAATTTTCGTTTTAGGCATGGGCGGCATGGGGTAGTTCTCGTTCTCGACAGTCAGATAATAGAAGATGTCTTCCTGCAACTCATACATGCGATGAATACCATCATGAATAATGACCGCCATCTCATAGGCAAAAGCAGGGTCGTAACACTTCAGATTGGGTATCGTCATCGCCAGATGGTGGCTGTGGCCGTCCTGGTGCTGCAACCCTTCACCTGCCAGCGTGGTTCGTCCCGCAGTGCCACCAATCAGGAAGCCTTTGGTACGCATGTCGCCAGCAGCCCATATAAGGTCGCCGATACGCTGAAACCCAAACATCGAATAATAAATGAAAAACGGAATTGTATTGATGCCGTGATTGGCGTACGCTGTTCCGGCAGCAATGAATGAAGACATGGAACCAGCTTCCGTAATGCCCTCTTCCAGAATCTGTCCGTCCTTGGCTTCCTTGTAATACAGGAGATTCGCAATGTCCACCGGCTCATACAGTTGCCCGATACTGGAATAAATACCAATCTGGCGGAACAAGCCGTCCATACCGAAAGTACGTGCTTCATCCGGAACAATAGGCACAATCAGCTTGCCCAGTTCCTTGTTGCGCAGCATAATGGAGAGCATACGCACAAATGCCATCGTGGTCGAAACAGGCCGATCATTGCCTTTCTCAAATTCTTTGAACAGCGAGAATGGTGGACACTTAATGGGCTTGGCGAGCACCTTGCGCTCGGGCAAATAGCCGCCCAGGGATTCACGTCGCTCCCGCAGGTACTTCATATTCGTGCTGTTTTCATCAGGCTTATAGAAAGGTGCATAGGCAATGGCTTCATCATCGATGGGAATACCAAATCGGCCACGAAATTCTCGCAGCTCGTCTTCATTCATCTTTTTCTGCTGGTGGGTGATATTTTTACCTTCACCACTTTCACCCAGACCGTACCCCTTGATGGTTTTCGCGAGGATTACTGTAGGTTGCCCCTCATGCTTGATTGCCTTGTCATAGGCCGCGTAGACCTTCTCTGGATCATGACCACCCCGGCGCAGCTTCCGCAGTACCTGGTCCGGGATTTCATCGAAGATTTCTTTCAACGCGGGATCGCGCTCGACAAACCAGTTGCGAATATACTCGCCGGACTCTACCGAAAATTTCTGATACTCACCATCTACCGCTTCGCGCAACAAGCGTGCCAGCGAACCGGTCTTGTCTTTTGCGAGTATGGGGTCCCAGTCGCTGCCCCAAAGCACTTTGATGACATTCCACCCGGCACCACGGAAAATGGCCTCCAGTTCCTGTATGATTTTGCCGTTGCCCCGCACCGGGCCGTCCAAACGCTGCAAATTGCAATTGATAACGAATATCAAGTTGTCAAGACGCTCCCGGGATGCCAGAGAAATGGCTCCGAGGGCCTCCGGCTCATCACATTCGCCATCACCCAGAAATGCCCAGACATGGCCGTCATTCCGCGGCTTCAAGCCCCGGTCTTCCAGATACCGGTTAAAGCGTGCCTGGTATATTGCCATGATGGGGCCCAGGCCCATGGAGACGGTCGGAAATTGCCAGAAGTGCGGCATCAACCAGGGATGGGGATAAGAGGACAAGCCACCATTTTTACGCAACTCCCGGCGGAAGTTCTGCATGTTTTCTTCAGACAGCCTGCCTTCCAGAAATGCCCGGGCATAAATACCTGGGGACGCGTGCCCCTGAAAATACACCAGGTCTCCGCCATATTCTTTGCCGCGGCATCGGAAAAAGTGGTTGAAGCCAACTTCATACAGGTTAGCAGAAGAGGCATAGGTTGAAATATGGCCACCAATCCCATCAGAATCCCGGTTGGCACGTACTACCATGGCCATGGCATTCCACCGTATCAGTGATTTGTTAATCCGTTCGATGCCACGGTCACCAGGATATGGGGGTTGCTCATCTACCGGTATCGTGTTTATGTAGGGCGTATTGGCGGTAAACGGCTTTCGAATCCCCTTGTAATAAGCCTGGGAAGACAACAAACCCAATAGTTCTGCTGCTGCCTCCAGTCCTTCTGTTTCGATCAAGTTATCAAGGGCATCCAACCACTCACGGGTTAATGCATCTTCGTTATCGTGTAGAATTTGTACACTCACGGGGTAACTCCCCTAGTCTACGCTTTTAGAAGCGTGTTTTATGGGGGGAACTGCAACCTCCCATTAATCACGGTTTACGTTATTGTTATACAATGCAGTCAATCAGAGATTGAGTGCCCTATCATTTTAGGTGACTTTCATGTCAATTCTCAAGATTAGCCAAAGAACAAAACATTGTACTGTCAAAGGGATTTATATGTATATATACACCTTTTAAGTTGGATTTCAATATGCATTTGGAATACCCTGTCTGTATACTGATTCGCAATCAGGCTCTGGAACTCGTTGTTGTTGTCCTCTATTATTATGGAAAACACAACAATAACCTTCATGATTCCTGCGCCTCTCAAACATTATCCGTGAAATAACAGGAAACAAAATAGTAAGGAATTGTATTAATGCAGTGTTTTCGTTTGAATTTTTATTGTGCTTTGGTGCTGCCTTTTATAACAGTACTGGTATCGGGAGGGTGTATTCATATGCAAGATGAGTCCAAAATGGAGCAGGATCAAAGACCACAGGTCGAAGTCATCGCACACCGCGGCGCCAGCGCCTATGCACCGGAGAATACCCTCGCCGCGTTTGAGTTGGCAGCAGAACAGAATGCCGACTGGTTTGAACTGGATTGTTACCTCAGTCAGGATGGAATTGTGGTGGTGCTCCATGACGCCACTGTAGACCGTACTACCAATGGTAGCGGTGCTGTCCAGGAAATGACCCTGGCTGAACTCAAAACTCTGGACGCAGGCTCTTGGAAGGGAGAGGCGTTTGCTGGCGAACCTATCCCCACGCTCTATGAATCGCTCGAATTGGCCAAAGGGCGTATCGGTGTCTATGTGGAAATCAAGAACAGCGCCAATGATGCCGCGCTTATTGCCCAACTGCTTGAAATGGCTGCTGAAACTTCAGAAATGACCCGGGTACAGGCCGACCATTTTATGCAAGCGGTGGAAGCATCGGGCACACGCAATCTGGCGCTGACCCGGGCAGTCATCGAGGAAATACGCAGTCTGGGCATGGAAAAAGAAGCTGTGATTCAG
>CAZIDP010000085.1:7041-14556 GCA_964537975.1 uncultured Nitrospirales bacterium
TCTATTATCTGCTTTATCGCGAAGCATGAGGCGCCAGAAATCGTAGTCGAATTATTGGGTAGTGAAGATAAGGAAAACCCGCAGCAGTGGTTAAATTATGTCCGTTTGGGTGAATTTCTGGCCCTGGATGGGATCAATCCAAACTTCGGCTCCCTGACTCCGGAGCGACTGGAGAGGTTCCATGATGCCGGCAGGAGAGTGGCCGTCTGGACCCTAAATAACCCGGAAGACATGAAAACCTGGGCATTGATGGGTGTCGATGCCATTATTACGGACTATCCCGATGTCTGTCTGGATATTTTGGAGGAACTGAATCTACGCTGATCAGGTGACTAATAACACTCCTTGGCGCAATTTATGCCAAGTTTTTCGCAAGGAATGCTATTTCTATAATTAAAATCTTTTGATAATATGAAGAAACGTGTAGAAATACATCTGCCTGCCGGAGGCGGAGAGGTAATGGGCAAGCAAAGTTATTCGCCAGCAACTTCCGGACGGGGCGGACTAAACAATTAATCCATCCAATGTAGAATGTTGGAACAGAGGAGCTTTTGATGAAAGCTGGAAAGAGATTAAGTAGGCGTTCTTTTCTGACCATGACAGGCAAGGGCGTAGTCGGAGGCTGGCTTGGGGCCTCCCTGCTGGGGCACAAACAGGCCAAGGGCTATGTCAGTGCCAATGAAAAAGTCAATGTGGCACTTATCGGCACCGGAGGCATGGGCTCACGTCACCTGGAAGCATTGGCCGTAAATGAAAACTGCCAATTGGTTGCCCTGTGTGATGTAGGCATAGCCCGCATTGCAGGTGCGCAAGAGATTTACAAAAATATCACCGGAAATACCTTGCCGCATCACCAGGATTTTCGAGAAGTACTGGACCGGGATGATGTCGATGCCATTTTCGTAGTGACCCCGGATCACTGGCATCCGTTAATCGCCATTATGGGTGCTGAAGCGGGCAAAGATGTCTATGTCGAAAAACCGTCCGGGCCAACCGTGGCCGAAGGTCGGGCTATGGTGAAGGCCGCCAGAAAATATGGCCGTGTCATGCAACTGGGCACTCAACAACGCTCGATGCCAGTCTTTCAGAAGGCAATCGAAGTGGTGCGCAGCGGGCGTCTGGGTACTATTACCACTGCCAGCGCCTGGATTGGTGTCAATTCCTTCAGCATTGGAGAAACACCGGAACCGGTACCACGGGGTCTGGATTGGGACCTGTGGCTTGGGCCATCTCCCTGGGTTCCCTATTCGCCACAACGCTACGGCGGGCATATGGGATGGCATGATTATTGCCGCGGCGGCCAGTTGACCAATTGGGGCATCCACCTGGTAGATGTTGTGCAATGGGGTATCGGACAGGACAAACCATTGAACGTACAGGCGGTTGGCGGTTCTTATCGTATTGGTGTCGGTTCGGAGAATTATGAAGTCATCGAGTGTATTTATGAATATCTCGGATGCACAGTCACCTGGGAACAACGCCACACCAATATCAAAGCCAACAAGGGGTATGGTATCAGTTTCCAGGGAACACAAGGACGTCTGTATGTGGACCGTGGCAGTTATGTGGTCGAAGGCGTAGACATTCCTGAATATGTCGGTGAACCCGAACGCAGTTGGGCCAATGATGATCACCACAACAACTTCTTTGAGTGTGTTCGTACACGCAACAAGCCTGTGGCTGATATTGAGCAGGGCCACCGTTCGAGTATACCCATTCAGATAGCCGGTATCGCTTTGAAAACCCAACGCAAGCTGAACTGGGACGGTGAGAAGGAAGAGTTTATTCGAGATGAAGAAGCCAACCGGTATCTGTCCCGCCCCTACAGGGCACCTTGGCGTCTAACTTGAACCGGAACCCGTTCTCTCGTTTAATTTACATCCTATAAAATTAAAATAACCAATGATACATTCAGTTCTTACTGAAATCTGGGAGTTAATATTCATGTTGCGTATTTTATGCTACTCATTATGCCTCGTAGCATTGCTGGCCGTTCCGGCATCAGCAACGCCCTACGATGACCTGATAGACAAGTTGACCTCAAACAATGAGGGTGAACGTGCCCTGGCAGCACAATTATTGCCAAGACAAAATGTAAGCGCCGTGACACGGCTGATTACCCATGTTGACGAAGAAGACGCAGATGTATGGCGGGCTGTGATTCGTATGCTGGAAAATTTCGCGAACCAGGTGACTATGGCCGGTCGAGAAGATGAACAGGAATATGTCACCACACAATTGATGACCATGCTGGAACCTGACCGTTCGGATCGCATGAAAGAATATGGCTTGCGTATCCTTCCTATCGTTGTACCCGAAGGTTTTGACGTTTCGCCAATAGCAGCCCTGCTGGACAGCGACGAAGTATTTCGCGAACGCGCCCGTGCTGCCCTCCTGAATATAGGTACTGTAGAAGCTGCGCAGGCCATCGTGGCTTTTCTGCCTAAAGCCGACAATACCTTCAAGGTGGCATTGCTCGACGCTCTTGGTCAGATGCGGGCTGTAACAGCCAAAGCAACCATACTGGAATATACCCAACACGATGATCCCATGCTTCGTGCAGCCGCAGCCAGTGCGCTGGCCGGACATCCCGATGCCTCCTTGCTGCCCGTGTTGAATGATGTCCGGGAGAAGGCCGATGCCGCCACCAACCGGCTGGCCACCGATGCCATGATACGTCTGGCAGAGAACCTGGTGATTGCGGGAGGCAACTGGAGCCTCGCTATGGATGCGTATGCGCTCATTCTGGAAACCGAATCCGATCCAGTAATGCGTGGCGCTGCTATCGCCGGATTGGGAAGGTTTGGCGACGAAGACTATCTACCCCTGATTCTTGATGCCATCATGGAAGAGCCGGGCGGTTACCTCACAGGTCCTGGCTTCATGGCACTGGAAGCCATGAAAGGGGTTGCCCCACAGCACATGATGCTGGAAGCCTATGCCGACATGCCCAAAGAACTGCAAGTGATTATGCTCGGTATGTTTGGCAGAAAACAAAGTGAAATTTTCATGCCAGTACTCAATGAAGCGGTAAATAGCGAAGACACCCAGATTCGTGATACTGCCGTCAAGGCACTCATTGCCAGTGGACTTCCAGGTGCCGTTGCCGGTTTGCAGGCCTATGCCCAGGCAACCACCGGCGATCAGAAAGATATCGCAGTGGAAGCATTGCACAAGACAGCACTGCAACTGCGTGATCGTGGTGATCAGGCAGGTGCTGGCTCGGCCTACCTCGCCTTGTATCAGTCTACTACCGACAGTGCCTTGCGTCAGCAAGCCCTGGAAGGCATCATGCAGAACCCGACGTCCGATGCTTTCGGTGTACTGATCAATGAAATTGGTACGGAAAATCTGCATGAACTGTCAACAGAAATGTTGAGTGGTATGGCAGGAGCCTTGTGGAACGCAGGCCGCCAGGATGAAGCAATGAATGCGTACACCGCATTGAAATCTCGTGCCAACACTACCGAAGGCGCACACGCCTTGATGAATCTGGCTGGAAACATGGGTAATGAAACTGAAATCAGTCGTGCATTGGGCTTTATCCGACATTGGAACATAGTCGGCCCGTTTCCTTGGGCCAGCGCAAACGATTTTTCTGAAAACTATATTAATGAGCCGGACATCGACCTCAGTGCATCGTATGAGGTCAATGAGGTTACACTGCAATGGCATAAGGTTGAAGGTGGTGGCATGCAAGGCATGGTCAATCTTGCTGGCTTGTTTGACAACGCTACCAACGCGACAGCCTTTGCCTACGCAGAAATTGAAGTTGCCGAAGCGATGGATGCCGTAGTGCGCATCGGTTCAGATGACGGCTTCAAAATCTGGGTCAACGGTGAAGTAGCTGGCGAGAACAATGTTGATCGTGGCAGTGACCTGGACCAGGACCTGGTTCCGGTTTCCTTGAAATCCGGCAAGAATGCTATCCTCATGCAGATTACACAGGGCGGCGGCGGTTGGAATTTCTTCGCACGGCTGACGGGCACCGATGGCCTTGGTCTGGAATTTAACTGATAGTGGTGTCATTTGATGATTGGACAATCGTCGTTCGTTTTTTGCATCATTATCTAGTAAAATACAAATAACCGTTTCAAACGGAGGAAAATTACACTATGAAAAAATTCTTGGGCCTGGCATTGGCCATTATGCTCTCCCTGGCGCCGCTGGCGTCTGCCACAGAGCCGTTACAATTCGAGCGTATACAGCTCAGTGATATCACCTATGAAACCGCCACGGCATTTGATGTCAACAACAACGGCATCATTGACATAATATCGGGCGCTTACTGGTTTGAAGGACCGGACTTTACCACCAAACATAAAATCGCCGAATGGCGGCGTGTTGGGGATTACTACGACAACTTCAGTGATTTCCCCATGGACGTAAACGGGAATGGATATACCGATCTGGTTGTCGGTGGTTGGTTCAACCAGACCCTGGCCTGGCTTGAAAATCCCAAAGGACAGCCGGGGGTGCAATGGAAGCTCCATGAAGTAGCCCATGTCGGCAATATCGAACGCAACGTCTTTGCAGACATTGATGGCGATGGCGTCATGGAAGTCTTTCCCACGACAAACCCCGTACACATGTTCCGCCTCAAACACGATGAAAACGGTAAGGGAACCGGTGAATTCGAACAGTACACTATCCGTAAGGGCAACGGCGGCCACGGATTTGGCGTCGGTGACATCAATGGTAATGGACGTGTTGACATCATACTCGCGGGCGGCTGGCTGGAAGCACCGGAAGACCCCTTTGATGTCGATGCCTGGGAATGGCATCCAGAATTCAATCTGGTAATGGCCAGTGTACCGATCCTGGTACACGATGTGAACGGAAATGGCAAAAACGATATCATAGTTGGAAACGCCCATGGCTATGGCCTGTACTGGTATGAGCAAGGTGTGGACAGCGACGGAAACCGCACCTGGACACAACATCTCATCGACGCGCACCGTTCCCAGTACCACGATATCCGACTCGTAGATATTGACAATGATGGCCAGATGGAGCTGGTGACCGGCAAGCGTTTCCGCGCACACCAGGGAGCGGACCCCGGCGCCTATGATCCACTGGGCATATATTACTTCAAAATTAACAACGGTGAATTTAATCGTGTTACCCTGGATTATGGTCCATACACCCGTGCCAGTGGTGCTGGTATCTACTTCTGGGTATCGGACATCACCGGTAATGGATGGAAAGATGTGATTGCGCCAGGTAAGGAAGGTACACATTTGTTTATTAACCACGGCCCATTAACCGGGTGGCGTACAACACAACGCTGAGCTAAGGCACTTTATACACAGGAGCATCAACCTGTTGCATGTAAAGCGCATAATGAAAAAAAGGGTATTCAGTTATGAAAGTAGGATTTAATTTATTGCTGTGGACAGGTGTCGTTACGGAAGAACACCTGCCCGTAATGGAAAAGATAAAAAAGATGGGCGGCGACGGGGTGGAAATCCCGATGTTCTCGCTGGACGCTTCACCCTGGGAAAAGCTGGCAACAGAACTGGACGAGATGGAGCTTGGACGCACGACCGTTGTGGTTATGCCTTCGGATACCAGCCTGATTGACAGCGACGTCGCGACACGTAAGCGTGGTATTGAATTCCTGAAGGGATGTGTCGATGCCTGCCAAGTACTGGGCGCGGAAGCCATCGGGGGTCCCATATACAACCCCGTCGGCAAATTCTCCGGTCGTGGACCTACCGACGAAGAAATTAAATACGCGGTAGAAGGCTTACGTGCAGTCGGTGAACACGCCCAAGGCAGCGGTGTGGTGCTGGCCATCGAGCCCCTGAACCGCTTTGAAACCTACTTCGTCAATACCCAGGCAGACTGCGCGAAACTCGTCGATGCCATCGGAATCGAAACCGTCGGTCAGATGTACGACACCTTCCATGCGAACATCGAAGAAAAAGACCCGGTTGCCGCAATTCAGGACGGGGGCGCACGCATCAACCACGTCCACATCTGCTCCAACGATCGGGGCACACCCGGTGAAGACCACATCCCCTGGGAAGCCACCTTCGCCAGCTTGAAATCCATCGGATACGACAACTGGCTCACCATTGAAGCCTTCGGCCATCGCATTCCCGAGCTTGCCGCCGCCACCTGCATCTGGCGCGAAGTCTCACCCAGCGAAGACCATGCCGTACTCGAAGGAATCAAGCACATCAGAAGTCACTGGTAAACATACGCAGACAACCTAACAGGCCCGCATCCCGCAATAGCGCGTGGGCTCAGGCTACAAGTCAGATATTTTAATTTCAGGCCGGACGGTGTAAAACAATGCCCTCCGGCCTTTCCCGTTATTTCCTTCAACAAGGTGGAAACCCAATACGAAGCGTTACATAGGTCACGCTACGCACTCTGCGCTCCGCTGGCTATCTTCCTGTGGTCGCCACCTGCGCCGGCATGACGGTGAGGGTGTGAACCTAGTAAGAATATTTATTCCGGTCGCACTTTACGCTCCTGCTGGATACCCACCTGCGTGGGCATGACGGAGTGGTGTGTTTTGACGTTTGGATTAGGCATGATGGTATCGGGTGGGTCTGAGGGTGTGATGTTTACAAACGGCCATCACCTGTTCCTATCCCGAAGAGATTACATCACCGTAGCGCGGGGTAAAGCCAACGAGCCGCCACCTCAATGCCCGAACATGATGCACGTACCATCGTGCGTTCCCTATCCCGGAGGGATTACATCACCGTAGCGCGGGGTAAGGCCAACGAGCCGCCACCCCGGGACAACACTAACCCCTACACCGCACCCCGAAGGGCGTGCCAGCACCCTTTCCCGTCATTCCCGCGCAGGCGGGAACCCAGTAAGGCATAATACTAGCGCATGCATATAATCATCCCTAACAACCAAACCCACCTGCGGGAACACCAAAATGCAAGCTGAATCTGTGCCCTCGGCTCCATCATAACCTCGCTGGATACCTGCCTGTGCGGGTATGACGGTGATAGGTCGCACTTTACGCTCCTGCTGGATACCCACATGCGTGGGTATGACGGAGATGTGGGTATGATGGTGTGATGTTTACAAACGGCCATCACCTGTTCCTATCCCGGCGGGATTAAAGCACCGTAGCGCGGGGTAAGGTCCAACGAGCCTCAACCTCAATGCCCGAACATGATGCACGTACCATCGTGCGTTCCATATCCCGAAGGGATTACATCACCGTAGCGCGGGGTAAAGCCAACGAGCCGCCACCCCGGGACAACACCAACCCCTACACCGCACCCCGAAGGGCGTGCCAGCAAAAAAATTCAAACCGTTATCCGCAGATTACGCCGATGGACGCAGATTTTGAAAATTAAACAGATGTGTAAATGCATGCGATCATCGGCGCCGCGATGGTTATGCACTGTGCTGCTGACCTGCCAATGTTTACCAAACAGCCACCTACACATAGCCCCTTTCCCGTCATTCCCGCGCAGGCGGGAACCCAGTAAGGCATAATACTAGCGCATGCTATAATCATCCCTAACAACCAAACCC
>CAZIDP010000086.1:0-13789 GCA_964537975.1 uncultured Nitrospirales bacterium
CAGCGCCACTACCACCAAAACCTCCTAATCCAGCAGTACCACCAGCTCCACCAAATCCACCGCCCATGCCCGTACCGCCCATACCACCAGTCATTCCACCAAAGCCACCGCCACCTAAACCACTACCACCCATTCCTTGTTGACCAATTTGTCCTTGGGCACCGGTAGACATATTATTTAGACCAACAATAAAACTGGTAGCAGGAATTTCTCCAACCATCATATCATTAATGGTAGTAAACAAATCGGAAATATTGCTTATTGCAGTCACATCACCTCCTCCACCACCGCCTCCATAACCACCACCACCACCACCACCATAACCGCCTTGCTGACCACCATAGCCACCTTGCTGACCACCGAAGCCGCCGCTTGAGCCGCCAAAGCCACCACTTGAGCCGCCGAAGCCGCCACTTGAACCACCGAAGCCGCCACTTGAACCGCCGAAGCCACCACTCGAACCACCGAAGCCGCCACTCGAACCACCGAAGCCGCCACTTGAGCCACCGAAGCCGCCACTCGAACCACCGAAGCCGCCACTCGAACCACCGAAGCCACCACTCGAACCACCGAAGCCACCACTCGAACCACCGAAGCCGCCGCTGCCAGTGTTGTTGTTACCACCAACACCGCCAAACTGATTGCGAAGTACTATTTTGAACATAGTTTCGGCACCCACATTACGTAATTCGTAATAGCGGGTTTCAATTTCTTCAAAACTTTCTCTACGCATTATTTCTGGTCTGCTGACAAAGACAAAACCAGGCTCAATGGTATAATCCAAACCTAATGGACGCAAAAGTGCTTTTAAGGCTTGTGCCAGGGTTACATCTTTCAGGTTTAAATAGGGCACCATCCCATCACTTTTAATACCATAGAAATTATCGATAGCATCGGTAAACTGCTGTTGCCCGAATCCAGTTCCAGCACCAAAACCGGTTCCAGCACCACCCATTCCGATCATGGGACTCATGCCACCCATACCGCCCATGCTACCCATACCAGTACCCATACCGCCCATACCAATCATGGGACTCATACCACCCATACCGCCCATGCTACCCATGCCGCCCATTCCACCAGCACCTGGAAAAGCACCTGGCATTCCAGGAGCTCCTACTTGTTGCTGTTGTGGTTCAGGCAAAGGTTGAGGTTCAGGTCGTACTGCACGGTTATCAATAACGATATTTATATCGTAGGTATCTCCAACAAATTCGATAATATCACGAATGTGGATATCTTCAAATTCCAAGTTAACTACAGACTCTAGAGTACGCTCAATTCGCGACACTTCAACGGGTGGTTCATAAACTTCTTCAACTTCAGGAATTGAAAATCGATATGGCTTAATACCAGTTGCATCTGAACCTTCTGGAAGAGTTTTGGATTCTTCAATATAGCGGCGTATCATAACACGGTCTTCATCAACCTGCTGTTGACTGCGCAGCATGTCACGTTCGGTTGCTCCAAGTGTTGCCTTGTGCAAACCATCACGCGCAGCTTCATTGCGCGGGTCCAACTGTATAACACGTTGGTATAACTCGACAGCGACATCAAAACGCTGATGTTCCATATATCGACCCGCGTTTATCATTAACTCACGAACTTGATCACGCCGCATTTCTTCGGCCGTTTGAGGTGGCGTTTCACCGGCAGCTATTGATTCCGGATCGAAAGCCTGAAAGCGTGGTACATCCAACTCTTCCACACCAGCTTCCGCAAGGCGCAATTTGCTTGCTGCCATTTCCTGGAAACTTTTCGCTTGCTCATGCTCCGGTTCCAACGCTAATGCGCGATTAAATTGCGTCAAAGCTTCCCTGAATCGATCATTTCGGTAGAAATCTACTCCCTGTCGGAAAAAACTTTCCGCTTCAGAAATTCCTGCTTCTCCCTCATCAACCGTTGAAAGCCAACCAGCACTTGGGACTTCATCTATCTGATTCGATTGGACTTGCCCTACTGCCGGCAGCGCAATCATCACGTGGGCCACCACCCAACCCAAAGCGATAGATCGCAAAATACCTGTGTTCATTACGGTGTCATCCTTCCGCTGTTTTTTAGGCACCATACCGTTACCGCCATACCTTCTTTTCCCACCGCTACTGCAGCGACAGGGTAAACGTGCGATTATAACGTTTTGACATTATAACCACCGTTTCTTCCTCAGGATTTATTTCCAAGACTTCAAATGTATCCGTCTCATCATTCACTGTATACCAACTTGTACGGTTGGCTGCACGTATTCGCGCTCTCCATTGCCCACCACCTTCCAAAATCGATAATACCGAAATTCCCAAATCTTCCTCCGTCACTCCTGCCCCATCACCACCAGCACGCTCATTATACCGAAATGGATTGCGTTGTTGCAGTTCCGAATATGTTTGGGGCACATCCATTGGTGGTCTTGGTTGGACCACAGGAGGTGGATCGTCCAATACACCGGCTGTCACTTCCGTATTTGGCGGTCGATAAGGAGGCATTGGTGGTTCTGGCGGTGGGTTCATAATGACATAACCCCGGTAAACCAGGATACCAACCATTATTATAAGCACCATCCGTTCTTTGTTCCACCATATCCATGCCCCAATTTTTCGTACTGTATCCACCTGCTATACCCAGTCCCCTTGTTTTGGTGAACTAATCTGATCAGTCCACCTACGGACTTTTCCGTTTAGATTACTATAAAATAAACATAACAGCATATGCCAGTTATTAATGAACTTTTTTTACTTCATATACATTTTATTCATTGGGAGACTGGTTTAATTTGTGACGAGTACGACTCGTTTAAACCAACGCCATGCTCGATCAAACATTCCTGGTTCAGGAGGTGGTGGCATATTGCGCTGAGCACCAAAGTTCATGTCAAACATACTTTGTTGCATGCCTCCCGGCCCCAACATTCCCATTCCAAGCATTTGTTGCCCCATTCCAGGTGACGAAGCTCCATTATCCGCCGCTAATGTAATCCCGGTATCGGTTGCATCAGGCATTCTAAAACGCGCCTGAGTAATCAACAATTCAATAAACAGCTCTGGCTCTCTTTCATAACCAATATAAGGATATGCGATCTTCATGGCATCAATTGTGAAGTAACGATCCGATGTACGCATATGTTCTACCAAACGAATAAAATTTTGAGCAGACATCGAAACTTGTACCCCAACTGTTTGTCGGGTCAACAATTGCCCAGAACCGGCAGTCGCACGCGGCCACATGGAAAATGCAGAAACTGCAGATACATCATGATCCATAAGCATTTCCATAAATGATATTGCGAAACTTAAACGTGCCAGCTCCCGATGGGCGTATTGCTCATCGCCATTCATCATATCCCAAGTATCAATAGTCATGATATTCATGGCTGTCGACACATCTGGTACCAAGTCATATCGACCCATTTTCTCGTAAACCATCCGGTAATACGATTCCAGCATTTCATCTACACGGTCTTGATACCAAAACCGTAATATTGGGCCATCACCGGGATATTCAGGAAATTCGTCCCACTCACCAAAGTTAAAATAGCGGGAACGTTCATTTAATGCCTGGTCCCAAGATTGGATTTGTGCACGCCATGAATTCGTAAGTACATCTGGCTGCACATACGAGAAAAATTGTTCCATATCTTCTCGCGTTGTTTCCAACCGCGCAAGCAATTCCTGGTCTTGCTTGTAACTTTGAAGCTTTTCTTCAAAATAAAATTTGTATACTGCACCAAATGCCCCAAAAGCAGTAAATAATAAAAGTGTGCCTATGATACGCCGCTTTGTCATGTTGCGCTACCTCCATCAGTTCCCCCCTCCGGTGAGGTCGTTGTAGTCGTTTGCGCGGCTTGAGTTACGCTGGCTGTTGCTCCGGGTTGTACCCGCTCAAACTCTACAAAAAGAGTAAAGGTAAATAGCCCTGGACCTTGAATGCGTTGACTTTGGCCACCCATGCCACCCATACCACCCATACCCGGCATCATCATCATATCCATTCCACCGCCCATGCCACCCATGCCACCCATACTACCACGACCACCACCCATGCCACCGCTGGGCACCGGGCTTATCACTGGTGCAGTGTAAATAGTGTTCCAAGGGACTCGTTGTACGCTGGCCTGATTAAAGTGTACTTCTTTAACCCGCATTACACGCCCACCTGACAACGTGCGTTGTGCTCCTCGTAAGCTGTCTATAAAAAGCAAAATACCTTCATCGGTTTCTGCTAAACCATGTAACATCATTCCATTTGGCTGCTCAAATCGAGGTACTTCTTCTTGTGGACGTCCACCACCGCGACCACCTGAACCGCCCATCATTCCCATCAAACTCGAGATGTCGCCCGATGATCCCATCCCCCCCATTCCACCACTGCCACCACGACCATTAACACCGGGGTATCCAGTAATTTGGACACCTTCCGGCAAAACACCGCCGCGACCACCGGCACCACCACGGCCACCAGCACCACCACTGGCGCCCATTTGGTTCAAATTGCCCAAAGAACCCATAAGAGACATCGCCGGGTTCATAGCAGCACCCGCACCACCAGCATCTGCATTGGGGCCTCCACCTGCACTAGGCATACTTGGCATGCCTGGAATCATTAAATCCATGCTGCCTCCAAAGCTACCTTGTTGTTGCTGCTGTTGTGCTCCTATACGCACTGTCTCAACAAGACTGAACCAAATTCGGCTGCCAGTAGGTCTGGCTTCACTCACGAGGGACAGTTCATCCAGCCAAAAGGTTCTGCCTTCTCTTGCGCGGTCCAAATCTTGTACTCTTGTCGACAAGTCTTTTACACGATTGCGCACTTGCATTAACTCTTGCCGCTTTTCAGATGATGGAATCGTTCCGGTCGCGCCAATTTCCATGGCCATTTGCATGTCATATCTTTCGATTTGCGACTTCTCCAGTTGGATTCGCTCACGCACCACACGATTTTCATTGGCCTTGACCGGTATAATTGAAGCCATTATTACTGCCAACGTAGCAAGAGAAAGCGACCAATACAGTGCTTGCTCTTTTTGTCGTGCAGCTTCCATAACTTGCGGTGGGATCAAATTTATTTCAATGGGAGTCTGTTCCATGCATCGCAGGGCCAAGCCCAACACCACACAGGCTGCTTCCGGATTATCGTTGATTTGCTGTGCCGCAGGTGCAACAGCAATACCTTTGAGTGGTTGCGCCACACGCACTTCCAATCCCAAATGCTGCTGTAGATAAGGTGCCAGATTTCGCAAACAGGCACCACCACCACTCAAGACCACCCGGTTAACCTGGCCACCACCTGGTAGTGAACGGAAGAAGGAGAAGGAACGCATGATTTCAGAAACCAACCTCTGCAGGCCCTGTCCGATAACTTCGCCACCTTTACCATCTTTGGCAGAATCTCCCGAAGGAGCAAAACCACGCTGACGCTTTAATTTTTCAGCATCAACAAAGCTCAAACTAAAATTTTCTGCAATAATACGTGTTATGTCGTTGCCACCCAAATTCAGTGGACGGGTAAAGCGGAACTGGTTGTCACGCTCGATAATGATATCGGTGGTCGAGGCGCCCATGTTTATCAGTGCGGTGCAATCACCTTGATCGCCTAGCTCACCTGATCTTTTTAACCAGTTATATGCAGCTAGAGGAGCCACATCAACCGTGTCAACTGAACGTTTAAGATCATGAAGAAATTCAATATGTTTGTCCACCACCTCAACTTTAATCGCCGCCATCATCACCTCATAACCACCTTGATCTGTACGATCCAAGACTTGATAATCCATCGCGATTTGATCTAGTGAAAAGGGAATTTGCTGTTGGATTTCATATCGAACGATTTGGCTGACCTTATACTCGGGTACTGGGGGAAGTGCACGTGTTCTGGTAAAAACCGATTGACCCGGTACTGCAAAAACAGTCTTTTTGGTACGTATTTTTGATTCTTTCAGAAGTGCACTTAAGGCCTGAACACGCAGCGCTCGCAGCTCTTCTTCTTCCATATTTGGATCAACCAGTATCTCTTTCTGAAAATACTTGGTCAGCTGGTAGCCGGTGTTGGTCCTGGCAAGTTCACATAAACGAATACAGCTCGAACCAATATCCAGTATCAAGCGTCTCTTGCGTCTTTTTAATAAGCCGGCCATGTTATTTGCCATCCTATTCTGATGTTGCGGCACAGGTCCCCCAGAACCATTAGCCACCCCTCTACCCGAGCCGACAGCAACCTCGGTTTGTTAAAAAACCTTAATAATGAGAATACATATACAATTTTGTAAACCATAAACCAATTACAGCCATTGTAGTATACAAATTAATACATGTCAAGAGCAATAGCTCTAAAAAATGTCGGTTGCTAAACCTTCGATACCCTATATAACGCAGCATCAATTCTCTGCTGATGCTGCTCAGCATCGGCCTATATTAAAGCCAAACGCTATACCCTTAATGGGAAAGTGTACCGATACCGACAGACTTTTTCAACTCTATCACCAAATTAATTAAGAAACAACCAGAAATACTGTTTACAATGGGACTATTCCCGAACAGTTTCTTTGATTGGTTGGTCTTCATGTAATGGCAAATCTGCAATAACTTGAAAACGATATGACGCAGGATTTGGGTCCATCTCAGTTCCAGATACACCAGCAGCCTCCAGTACAAACTCTTGAGATCGTACAGTTGTGCTCGTTTCGGAAATGATCTGACACATGTCCCAAATTTCATCTTCACCAATTAAATCGATTAGATTTAATATACCCTGCACACCATTTATAACACCATCGTTTATCAACACACCATTACGGTAAAATCGCCAGGCAATTTCATCTATCCGTTGCTCCGTAGCAACTGCACGCAACAGAAATTCACCCGTTATTCTCATGGTAAGATCACAGTTCGGCAACATGATACGTGTCACGGGACCAAGTTCTCTATTGGGCAAAACACCATCATCATCAAAATACCAGAAACGCCCCTGTATATTGGTATCAATAGAAGTAGACTCCGGTTCGTTTTCCCAATAATCCATATCTACATTATTGTTCCAGTCCGCGTTCGGGATTTGAACATTACCTGCTTCATCAGCACCAATTATTGAAATGCGAAACTGTCCTGTCGGAAAATTCTGTAATAAGTCACCAAGCCGCATTTCAGAACCCGCATCAATGACCGTGAAACGGTCTATGGTACGATCCGCAATCCACGGGCTGGGTCCGGCTACCGGTGACCATGCGCTACCGTTCCATATAAAAATCTGAAAAAGGGCTATTGGAAAAGCTGGAAAGGCATTTTGCGGAGAACGTCCACCTCGTGCCAACCCCCAGGTAAAGCTTGGATTGTCGGTGCGGCGCCCTTCATACTTACTGGAAGTGATTTGTGCTCGCGCTCGGTGCATCCACCACATGTGAAACCGATTTGACCGCGTGGTTATGTTGCCTTGACTGCTGACCACTCGGAATTGTCCCGTCAAACGCCAATCGTTGTTATACAGGGCGTCCTCCGCACGAAGGTAATTCAAATCGCGGAATTGCCAGGTAATGCTCAAGGTCGGGTATCCCGCGTCGCTTACTCCAGTTGTAAACCCACCCACTTGCACGAAATCAGCGGGATTCGGCTGCAACACATCGACGCCAGAAAGCATCAGTTGTGATTCACCTCCCGCAAATGCGACTGCAAGGAAGGTTTCTTCAGATAATCGCACATTTTCAAACCCGGCTATTTCAATATTGGGATACCCTTCCGGGGGACGGTCTTCAAAGGTCACCACGACATCAAAATTCAACAGCGGAAAGGTATCAACCGGGTAAGGTTCCGCATTTTTCAAATTGAAAAATATTTGCGGCTCACCTTGCGAATCTTCCTGGTTTGCCAGTTGAACACCACTCGCCGGTGTTGCTTCATAAGCTGGAACCCAGTTATTGGGATAGTTTGATACAGGTGCCAAGATAGTATCGTTGCTGTTAATTATAAATTGATTGGCACGAATTCCACCCAGAATAATCGGCGGTGTAATATCTATGAGGAAGTTGCTGCCTTCAATAGCACCTGGTGCCATATATAATTCGTTCGTCGTCCCTACGCCATACAACTCTCCAGCACCCAGCAGATAAACTTGCGCCCTGCCATCCAGAATGAACCCAGAATCATCAGGAATCAAGCCATCACGTATTGTCAAATACCCTTGCAAGGTCAAGGAATCCAACACCACCAATTCATCCATTTCCAACATAAGCTCTGGACTTCCTTCCGCAGTACCGGGAAGTAAGGTTTCGGGTCGAATCAGGATATCTACACTACTTGCGGTCAGGCCAGTGCCCAGTTCAATCAGGATTAAAACTCGATCTGCGAGACCAGCAGGATCCGGAGATATCGTACAATTCAACCACGACAAGCCAAGCGCAGCGTTTACTTCGTCTGCACCGACCTGGATAATGTCACCAGCTCTCGGGTCTCGTTCAAAATCCAGATTATTGCCCGCCAAAGAGTCGGGGTAATCGTCTGCGTCCAAGCCAGATACTATAGGTATAAAAGTATCCAACTTGCCAATCCAGCTACCACTGGCCAAACTCACAACCTGCACGTCTGGTGCTTCCACTTCAAGGGTCACTTCACCACGTGTATCTTCTTCGTCGTTATTACTAAAGAAATTGCCCCAGGATGACACTGCGTCACCACCTTGGTGATCAATGCCCCGGGCATTACGATGAAACAAGGAGGCATAAACCATTGTGCCACCTGCCGCGGTCATGATCGCCGCACCAGATTCCTTGTTCGATACCACCAAATGTACGGGCGTTCCCTCAAGAAGCGGTTCATTGGCATCCGGACGCTGCTCAATAACTTCTCCGAATGGCGCATCGTCGATGCGGCGACTAACCGTCACCGGTCCAAGCCCGGCAGCAGCTAAAAGATTCAGCGCTTCCATTAAAGATGCGCCAACCGTGTCTGGCATAACCGTAATTTCTGAACCATCACGCAGTGGATCGGTGGCAGCACGGGCAAAGGCTTGTTCACGACCACCATTGCCCACCACATTGTTGTATTCTTGCGCATTCGTCAGTTCATCTCGATCAATATCACCTCCACCAGAGAAAGGCGTAACAGGATTCCCCAAGCTATCGCTACAAACCCAATCACCTTCACCTTCATCAGCATCTGCGTCCTCATCGGCATCAACAAATTCACATTCGACAACTGTATATGACGCGGTCAAACTAAGTCCGTTCCCATCCAGCAGCGAAATCAAATCCTGTCGAAGTGAGGTATCTAAAGACAATGCAACGGCTATAGCATCCTCATATGGACCCAGCGCTTCACCAACAGATATTGGCGCTTCGCCCTCCAGCACGGCATCTTCATTAATAATAGTCGACTCGGCTCTTAAAAGTGCGCGATTGCTCAGTGTTGTCTGGTGAACTGAACTGGCAAGTTCTGCGTCAAAACGTTCACACACTACTTCTTGCACCAATGCGAGAAGATAACTTACGGGAATTCCAGCACTCTCAAGAGAATTGGCACCTGCGCCATACGTACCATCGGCGATAAAATCTTCCCATTGCGTGATACTTTCTATCATCAGGGCACATTGAGTAGTTGGCGCCTCATCAAACGCATAGTCCGATCCATTGCCAATGAAAGTAGACTGGCCAACCTCAACATTACCTATTGCCGCATCCAAATCCCCCAGAACCCGCAAACCATATATGCCGTTGTTAACAATGGAAGAGTTGGTAATTGTTGCACTGCCAATATTATTCAGCTCTACGCCTGCTTCCGCGTTGCGATGTATATAACAACGGTTAATCGAGATGTTGGCATCTACTCTGCCCAGCACACCACTGGTGCCACCGGTAATGGCGAAGCCTTCCAAACGGACGGTAACACCCTCATCGACTTCAATGACTGGACCATCCAACGCACCTGCATATTGAACCACTATCAGGTTGGGAAGCAAGGCACTGTCACCACGGATAGTCACGGATTTATCAAGTAGCAAGGTATCACTAAGGATGTAGGTTTGAATGCGCTGAGCCTCTGAATCGCCATTCTCACCCTCATCATCGTCGTCCTCTGTCGGCAACAACCCCAACAGCAGCGTATCTCCGTCACTGGCACTTTCATAAGCCAAGAGCAGATCACCATTAAAATCATCGCTGTTTACATCTATGATTTCTTGTGCAAGGACAGGAAGTGTGGCGAGCAACAGCACGGCAAAAGCTGCACTGCAGAATAGCAACACCGGGGACGGCCCAAAACTACGCATGGTACTACCTCCTCTATACCGGCTATGTACCGGTCGGGTAACTGTCATCGGCGCCACTCCTTCCCACTTGGCCGTGCGCGGACCCAAAGTATATTTATTATCCATTTCCAAGATACACTTGGTAATGCGTCTTTCAACCTAATGCGATTTTCCATTTCAACCAGCGATGGAGACAATCAGGAAATTCTACTATTCCAAGCACAACCTGGAAGTACGAACTGTTTAATCCAAAGTCGCCTGTGCTCCACGATCGGCAGGTGTACGGCGTTCATACACCATACGCGTCCGGGTCTCTGCCGTTGTAATAAATTCATCATCGTTTCTGTAATTTGCCAAACCACCACCTATGGGTGACTGTATGTAACCTGACTGCACCGTCACGATAATCTCGAACAGGTCTGACCGTGTCGATATCAGGTTTGCCATACGACGATATCGTTCAGTCGTTTCTTCAAAACGTTGGTCTGCACTACTCGCTGAAGACAACGGGTAGTAAAAATTGCCCGTATCTGAGTCCAATTGGAACACACGTTCCTGCAAAACCAGTTCTGCCGGGCTACGGTAATAACGGCCATCGGGATGTTCCGGTTTGCCCCGCGTTATAAGGCCAGTCAATTGCATTCGGGCATGCCGTTGATCCAGCCCCAAATCAATATCTTCGGAAGTCGTCAACGGATCTCCCAATGCAGGCAAATACTCTTCATCATGTGCGACAACGAAAAAGTCTTCAATTGGAGGCAAAGTCTGCTGAAATTCGCTTCGCGGTACACTGCTCTTCGTCTGTAAGGCAATGTCATCAAAGGGCACGACACTGGCCACAGGATCTACTATCCCTGGTATACCCAGGAACGGGTGATACAGCTTGAATCGATCCAGTTGTTGTGCCTCATTTTGCGAGGCGCGTATCACGCTGGCATCTGCCGTGTTAACATTAATTTTGCCTTGGGTACGACTACGCGGCGCCAGCACCACATGGGTAAGGCTTGCCATTTCACCATCACGCCCCAAATTACGAACCCGCAAGCCCAGGTAATTGTCTGTCACCCGCACAGTTATCGGTTGCCAATCGGAACGACCCTGGCTGCCATACATGATATAACCATCGCTGTTGGGCACATACGCCGGGCCAGCATTCCAGTCATCCGGAGGTGTCATACCCAAACCACCCATTTGCCGGGGGCGCGTTGGATCTGTGATCACTTCAATACCCAAACGGGTATTGTTTTGTTGTAACAACAGTCCTTCTACCGCGAATTCTGTCAGCAGCGCTTCGTTTCGGGCAACCAGCGTAAAATCGGTAGCATTCACATCGGGTTGATTCAATGCCGCATCGTGTGCTTCAAGCATACGGGCAGCCATATCCGGGTACTGCGTGCCGATATACAGCACATATTCACCATTCTCAAGCCCTGCATCGGCATCCCACTCGAACAAAGCCTCAGCGGCATCGCCAGGAAGATTCCCGCCCCGGTTCGCGCTCACATACATCATTACACGCCGTTCCAATGGCCAGCGCTCATTGTCTTCTACCGCCAATTCTGGATTGGCCATCTGGCCACCTATCGGGCCAAACAAGGGACTGCCATTAAAGAGATAGGCATCATCAATGAGGTAGTACAGAGGTGTCTCCACACCCCAATTGCTGTAGGCACCGTTAACTACATCCAGAAAACGGGGATATGCAGGGTAACTGTTGGCATCACGCCAGACGGCATCGTCGGTGAGCGCAAACAAGAATACCGGTGCCCACAAACCAGGCGGAATATAAGCGCCTGCCGCACCTGCTTCCCATCGTAATGCATCTTCAAGCGTACCGGAATCCGCGGGTACGGGCGCCAGCGGTGTCATTTGCGCCTGGCCAACGGTCAACACCAGGTGGTCCATTGCAGTCAAATCGGCAACTTCTACCAGCAGATTGTTTAAATCGCGGTTCATTTCTTCCAAACCGAGTGTAGCCGCACGCAAAGCAGTATTCTGACGCGTTTCGACCACACCTACATCAATATCTATCATCCGTTTGTGCTCATTCATCTGCGTCAAGCCAGGAGAAAACCCTGGCACACGGAACATACGCTGCTCAAACAGCATCTGCGGGACCCGGGCAAACTGCCCCGGAGAATGAAACTGACGATCAAAGACCGTAGCCTTTTCAGCATTCCAACCGAGGTCCGGGCGCACAGGACGGTCCAGCAATGCCGGATATACTACAGATGCCAGTGCATCGATATAATTCTGAGAAAATGTGAACTGCTGGGGCAGGTTTTCAACCGCACTGGCAAAATCGGGTACACCATTCGGTGCCAACAGGCTTCGAGGGTTCGTCAAGAGACGATGTGCTGTATTGCGCCGCAGCGGAGTACCCCATAGCCCATGGAAAAACAGACGACGTTCTAGATGATCGGTAAACCTCCGGGTGGACCCACCGCGTTCAGGAGGCCAAACGGTGTGATTCGTCGAGAATTCGAAAATACTGATACTGTCCGCCCAGTCATCGTAATTGCCATCGGTCGCTTCCCAACGATTGGAAGTACCAAATCGATCCCCATTGTGCAGCGGGTGTTTCCGTTCCAGGGAACGATAGAAGTCCAGCCCCATGTGGTTCGGCAACCAGTAGGTTGGATAGTCTGGGTGCAGTGAAACGGTTTCATACACATTACTAAACTCGTTAAGTATTACATACGGACTGGCTACACCTACATCCGGGGTTCGGTTAATGACATCATACTCGCGATAGGTCACCCGGTCTGCCACCCGGTTGTCACGGGCCGCGCCTTCATACAAGGTAACCTTCACATTGTCACCCGGATACCAACGGCGTTCCACAAAAGCCTTCCACTCCAGCGGGTCTGCATCGGTGCCAAGGTACAGGGCATCTTCTGTGATATAGTTACCCATAACTGAGTTGTAGGTAATATCGCCCAGCCGGGTAGTGCGGTTGTAGGTTTGCGCAATTGCGGCATCTATATAGCGCCGATCATTACTGTCGGTTATGAAATCAACATTGGAACTCGTATTTGGATTCAGCCAGGCCACTTCATCGGGATATTCCGCACGACTGTTATAGAAAGCAACTGGTAAAGTCCCCGGTTCATAAGAACCTGCACCATAACGACGCCCGATATCACTGCCTACCCACCGGCCTTCATCTACACCGCTACTTAATAGTGGATTGTGCGAATATATGATTTCACCATTTACATCCAGGACTGGATTACCAACTCCATCCCGTACTGGTATGGGTTCACCCCGTGTATCAATCCAACCATCCAGATTGTTGTCGACCATGTCAATGTCCAGTGTGCCGGGTACATAAACGGGAATACGAAGCCCGCTATTTGGGTCCAATTCAAACCGGGTATAACCTCCATCACCATCATTATCAATACCATCTTGCTCCGGATAATTCGGCAGCACACCACCCCGTAAAATTAATCGGGCAACCTGGTCCACATCATTTACTTCATTTAAGTTATATTTGGGAGCCCGGTAAATTTCCCAAGGCGCACTTTCAAAATCGATTTCAGATAAGTCAACATCCAGTTCAACA
>CAZIDP010000087.1:0-13218 GCA_964537975.1 uncultured Nitrospirales bacterium
AATACCGTTTACCACCAACATCAACAGCAGCACAAGCCCACCAGGCACCTGATACTTCATCATTGGGCAGCAACTCAGCACCTTCTGGCAATGTATATTCTGTTGTCTCCGGGTGCTCGGTTACTTCATTACTCATGCGAATTTGCATACCGGCATGGTGTAAATCACCTCGCAATTGAATGTCACCTGCCACCGCTTCGAGCTTTGAGCCAAAACGTATAATTCGCTTGCTGTCTGGTGCTACATGTGCGACAATTTCACGAGTCTCACGAATCAACGTTTCGCCTTCTAGCGTATTCCAAACAATTTCTTGTTTTTGCGTGGAATGCCCTTCCCCCATATCCAGCTGTTGCCACTCTACATGTTGCTGGTAACTGTTGGTCATGTGCCAGGTATCATAACTGCGCTCATTATCTACCCAGGTTTTGCTCCAGCCAATAAAAAGTCCACGATGATGGGTAAAACGCCCGCCAACACCTTTGGTAATGGGTGTTTCTCCGGCAAAATCAAGCACATAGGTATAGACTTTGAAGGTTTCTTCAGCATTTTCTGGATCAAATGGCGTATATACCGTGCGTAAAACCGTTGTGTCTCCCACACGCAGGTCTTGCGTCAGCACTTCTGCATTGATCGAACAGTTGCTGAACACTACTAATCCAACAAATACATTCGTAAATAATGTTAACTTAAGATTCATTTGATTTCTCCAAAGTAAGTAAAAAATATTTAACACGAAACAATACCACATTCGCAGGGGCTATGAGCAAGCACCAGGTTGGTAATATATGCCTCTATTATGCAAGTTGTTCCAAATACAACATTTTATTGTGGACTTTGAATCTGGTCGCACATTAATCAATATTCTTCTGGCCATATCAAGTTTCATTTTTAGTTGATGAGGTCGCAAAGTCAACTACTTCATATCATGAGGAATCATCATAATGGGTAATGAATCTAAAATATCCTACCAAAATGTCGCTAAATTTTATTTTCCTACCAAAATGTAGCAATTTAAAGGTAGTTCTCTCTCTCTGTTTAATAATCCTTACATAATTTAATGCCATTATTTCAGGAATTAACAGGTTAATATGGCATGCTGTTTGGAAATGAGTAAACAAAATCACATTTCTCAAAATTATATTGGCATGAGAATTGATACAAAATCAATGCACATTATCACTTGGATGCTTGGATAACGGAAACGCACTCGAACAAACAGACCTGCATTGTGTAATATTTTAGAAGTAGTAATGGGCAACTCTTGTTACTTTGGGTAATGAGTTAAAGAAATTCAACAGTGTGCTAAATATAACTGTACACTCTAGGTTTCAAAATTAATGATCTCATGTATAAGTCAGTCATGAGTGTCCGGTATCGGCTTGCTCTGACGTATATCTCATAATTTTTATGCGACGCATGGCAGGTGCTTAATATATAGTATTGTTATTTAACCTGATTAACCTGCGTTGGAGAGGCTTGTAGGTATGAAAAAAGTAGAAGCAATTATCAAACCTTTTAAATTGGAAGAAGTTAAAGAAGCGTTGGCCTCTGTAGGAATTCAAGGTCTGACGGTATCCGAAGTAAAAGGTTTTGGACGCCAAAAAGGGCATAAAGAAGTATATCGCGGCGCGGAATACGTGGTTGAGTTTTTACCCAAGGTAAAGCTTGAAATTGTTGTTTCAGAAGACAAACTCAAAGATGTTGTAGATGCTATTGTAAAGACGGCATCCACAGGGCGAATTGGTGATGGCAAAATATTTGTATCCCCAGTTGATGATGCCATACGCATTCGCACAGGTGAATCTGGAGATATCGTATTGGGTTGAAATTGTTTTATAACGTCCGATACGTGTTGAATATAACAGTAGATTCTGGTGTACTTTCTGTGATACCAACAATTAAACAACCAGCGGGCATGAAACCAATAGATCGGAACACCACCGACTATGGTGAAGGGAGAAATCGATGCACAAAGACTACAGTCCAAAAGATGTAATTGATCTTATCCAAAGTAAACAAATCGATTTTATAGATTTCAGATTCATGGACTTTCCAGGACTTCAGCAACATTTCGGCATTCCAGCCAACAAAATGACCGAAGATATCTTTGAAGATGGTCTGGGGTTTGACGGCTCCAGCATTCGGGGGTGGCAGGGTATTCATGAAAGTGATATGCTGGTCATGCCTGATCCACGCACAGCAACCATTGACCCCTTTTCTTCAGACCCAACCTTGATTCTATACTGCAATATCCTCGATCCCATTACCAAGGAACGGTACAGCAGAGACCCGCGTAACGTAGCAGAGAAGGCTGAAAATTATCTGATAAGTACTGGTATCGGCGACACCTGCTATATGGGACCAGAGGCAGAGTTCTTTATCTTTGACAACATCCAATATGATCAGAATGCACATAGTGGTTATTACTTTATCGATAGTGCAGAAGGAATCTGGAATAGCGGCAACGGAGATTCTCCCAACCTGGGTTACAAGTTACGTCACAAAGAAGGCTACTTCCCGATTCCACCCGCTGACTCCATGCACAATTTACGAGCCGAGATGGTGAAAACCATGATTGCGTGTGGTCTGGATGTGGAAGCACTCCACCATGAAGTGGCAACTGCCGGGCAACAGGAAATTGACCTCAAGTACAACAGCATGGTCTGTATTGCCGACCAATTGACTTTATTCAAATACATCATCAAGAACACGGCATTGCGCCATGGCAAGACCGTCACCTTTATGCCGAAACCGGTATTCTCTGACAACGGCTCAGGCATGCACACCCACATTTCCCTCTGGAAAGAAGGTAAACCGCTCTTTGCCGGAGACAAATATGCTGGCCTGAGTCAGGAAGCACTGTGGTTTATAGGTGGATTACTAACCCATGCTCCAGCACTGGTTGCTTTAACTAACCCGACCACGAATAGTTACAAGCGCTTGGTTCCAGGGTATGAAGCGCCGGTAAACATCGCCTATTCAGCCAGAAACCGGAGTGCCTGCTGTCGCATCCCCATGTATTCACCCAGCCCCAAAGCCAAGCGTGTGGAATTCCGGGTGCCGGACCCCTCCTGTAATCCATATCTGGCATTCTCTGCCTTGTTGATGGCGGGTCTGGACGGTATCCAGAATAAGATTGATCCAGGTCAGCCCATGGACAAAGATCTGTACGATCTGCCACCGGAAGAAAAAGCACTCATTCCGCAAGTACCCGGCAGTCTCAAGGAATCATTGGATGCCCTGGAAGCAGACCATGAATTTCTGACCCGGGGTGATGTGTTTACGCAGGATGTGCTGGATACTTGGATTGACTATAAGCGGACCAAAGAGGTCGAAGCGCTGAACATACGGCCACATCCCTACGAATTCTATCTGTATTACGACATCTAATCGGATTGCCCTTCCGATTGTTGCCTGCCCAATGCTCGGGCCGTCTGGTGCTCCCCCTCTCCAGACGGCTCGGCATGTTGTTGACCAAGCACCAAATTTTCTGCTGTTTTTTCATCCACAAATCATACTTGAACTGTTTACAATATCAAACTGTAAGAAACAATACTGTAACAGTACAAAAATCCAGCAATAAGTATTCATGTACAAAGCTTCAGAAATGAATTGGGATGTCGTGTGATTCCTGCTTTTATGGATTTTGACACCAACGATTATTCCATGCTACTATTTTCTGATCCGGTTTGCAATCGGGGGTATTAAACGTCTTCGGAAGCAGGAGTTACGAATATGTTCATTGGTAGTAAGTCCACCAACACCATTTTAGATGTTTTTGAAACAGGCACCCAAGCAGTAGTTCGTGATATGGGAATGCCCTCAAGTGTCATTTTTCGAGCAAATGATTCAACAATTCGAGCAAAGTCACCGGATTTGTCCAAGCGCATCGAAAGTTTGTCGATATCCTTTGATATAAAAGAAGACGCAGATCCAAAAGCAATGGTTGAACGATTGAATGAGGCAAAACTGCATTGCCGAATTAAGGTTGAAAACGGAAAATGCACTATCACATTGCCTCCATTTGAGTGGCGTCATCTGCCGCAATTGCTTCCAGTTGATGAAGTCATCGAGAAAAACATTAAAGAAACCTTACGTTCTCGTACTTGGAATCTCGAAGTTGATGAATTCAGCAAATCTAACCTGAACATCAACGTACTGGTGGAGATGATGGAAGGGCGAGGCGCTTCAGATTTGCACCTACGTGCCGGTAACCGGCCGTTTATTCGGGTGGACAACGATCTTATACCGCTGGATTTACCGGTTGTCTCGACGGATGACATGCGTGACTTCATTCTGCAATTGGGTGGCCAGGTAGAACTCGATTTGCTCGAAACCGAGCGTGAGTCCAGTTTCCAATATCATGCGGTTGGAATCGGTTATCTGCGTTGTAGTGGTTACATCAAAACAGGTGCTATGGCATTGGCCATTCGACTGATTCCTGAAGAGCCGTTGCCCTTTGATAAAATCAATATCCCTGATGTAGTACGCAAGGTATGTAACAAGCACCGAGGTTTGTTTCTGGTATGCGGGATTACGGGTAGTGGCAAATCAACGACACTGGCCGCCATGATTGATTATATTAATGCAACGCGTGCAGTACATATAATCACAGCAGAAGACCCCATCGAGTTTGTATACAAAGACAAAAAATGTATTATTTCGCAAAGGCAAGTAGGGCGTGATACCTTTTCCTTTGCAAATGCCCTGCGTGGCGCGTTGCGTGAAGACCCGGATGTGATTCTGGTGGGCGAAATGCGTGATGTGGACACGATTCGTGCAGGATTGAGCGCAGCAGAAACAGGGCACTTGGTGTTCAGTACCCTGCATACATCTACCGCAGTCGATACTGTAAACCGTGTTATCACTTATTTCCCACAAAACGAACGGGACCTTATCCGTCAGGAGCTGGCTTACACCTTACAAGGTGTGGTGTGCCAGCGGCTCTTAAAGCGCATTGGCGGTGGCCGCATTCCCTGCGTAGAAATACTACTCGGCGGCAAGCCCATTGTACGTGACGCCATCATCGACGGTGACTTGGATAAACTGCACGGTATCATCGAAAATGACAGTGACATGCGCAGCTTCGACCAATATGCTGTGGAGTTATATCAACAAGGTCTGGTGGACAAAGATCAAGCCATCTCTGCCTGTAGTAATGAAGAAGGGTTTGAACGGGTTATTTCCGGCATTAAATCTTCTGAAGGCCGCAGGTTACTGAAATAATTTTAAACGCCATTTGCAAATCCTGATTTCTCAGAAGTAAGTCAAGGCAGACTTGCTTACTTCGTGGCTTAGTCCAGGTATCCCAGGGAACGTAGTTGTTCGCGCTGTGCATCTGTCATTTCAACATTGCGAATTGGTTCGGCAGCGCCTTGCAATGTCACCCATTGGAATTCTTCAAGCACTGTTTCCAATACGTTGCGCGTCTCCAGATGCGCCTCATCATATACCAGATTGTATTGTTCGCCAGGGTCCGCGATTAAATTGAAAAGCGATGCTGTGGGCAGACCTCTGGGGTTTCTTTCATTGGCATGAATCAGTTTATTTTCAATATCGGCCACAGCCTGTACCAAGTTGCCTTCAAAATCCAGTTCGGCATAGGTGTAAGAAATTGCAGCATTTGCCGCAACCGCACTGATATCATACAAGGTTTGTCCGGGCATGGCCTCAGTAGGATTCAGGCCCGCAAAGTGTAATATGGTAGGTGCCAAATCAACATGCCGGGCCAGATGGGGATTTCGCTCTCCCGCATTGATATTCTCTGGAAACTTGATTATCAAAGGCACAGAAATCTGTTCTTGGTATAAGGTCAATCCATGCCACCAGCCTTCATGGTCGAAAAACTCTTCGCCATGGTCTGCTGTAAAGATAATCATCATGTCATCATATAAATTACGGGCTTTTAAGTCTGCAACAAGACGATCCAGATGCTTGTCAAAATATTCTATTTCTGAGCTGTAAGCCCGTTGCATGGCTTCCAGATATGTTTCCGGGTCCGGATTCGGCATACGTACCCGGGCATAAGCACCATCAGAGGCTTCCGGGTCCATAAAGGGATCATGTGGGTCCATATAATGTACGAAAAGATAAAACGGTTTATCTTCCGGTACACTTGTTCCGTTTAGCCAGTCTAACGCAATATCTGTCACGGTTACTGCTGGTTGATAAAAGTCAGTAATTTTTATTTGACGTAATGCTGGTACAAATCGACCGAATTGTTGGGCTGCTGTCTGACGGGTACGTCGCAGTATTTCATACATCATAAGACGTGAAGCTGAATACGTTGCACCGAAATGAAGACGCGGTTTCAAATCCGTATATTCCACAAACCCTTGATGGAAATTATAGGGCATGGTCAGGTGAGGGTTATTGGCGAATCCTGTGGTATGGTATCCCCCCTCCAACAACAACTCGGCAAGTGTATCAATTTCATCCGGCAGCACAGAAGTCTTTGTAGTAGCCGTATGGGTTTCGGGGTACAAGCCTGTGAAGATGGTGCCAAAAGAAGGTTTTGTCCAGGAAGACTGGGCGAAGCTTTGCTCAAACAATACACTGTCTGCAATCAGTGCGTCCAGATTCGGTGTGTGTGCATCCGCATCCGGATTGTAAGCCTGTAAAAAATCAGCACGCAAGGTATCCACAACCACTAACAAAATATTGGGTCCCTCTGATTGGGTATGTGCTGTAATATGTACCTGCTTTGATTCTGGCTTTTTAATAGTTCCAATCGCTCCTGCCAGAAGCAAGGGGAAAATAAATATCACCAGAATACCTGTTACTTTGTACAGCGCACGTTCACTACACCACCTTTGATACAAAGCAACTTTATAATACATTACAATCGCCATCAGCAATGTGGAGCCAAACACTATGGCTACAACCCAAAGTCGTTGCTCCATTGATGGTGCGTGTTCTCCCAACACATCCCGTTGATATCGGAAAAGCCCGAATACAACACCACCCAGAAAATAAGAACCAGCGAATCCCAAGGTCATATTCAAGGCGCAGGACATGAAGCGATTAAATAAAAGGTATAAAAACAACAATCCGCAGCCGATCCCGAAACCAATACCAGCAAAGACAAGGGCATATACCAATGTACCCCAGAAAAAAATGCCAAATTCATCAAATCCAGAAACGAACCGTAATACCCAGAAAGATTCAATCAAACCTACGACGCAACCGGCCAAATAGCCCCCTGCTGTCGCAGCGAATAGAGTAGAAAGAATAGAATTTCGATAATGACGAATCTCATTGGCAGGTAACATGTTTTCACTTTCCGTATTGGCCATCGCTGTTTTCTCGTATAAGACTGCGGCTTCCGCATTGAGCTGGGCACGGGTAGGACGGCCACCTAAAATCAACAGAGGAACACTGATCAGAAACGGGATGACTTCCTGCGTCCATAGTCCCAGATGGAATACCGCTACCGACATATCAAATCCGGTAATGTGTCCCAGCAGACCACCACCGATCAGTTCTCGCACCCCTAAACCTGAGATGGTTGGTGTGATGACTGATGCATATATTATAAGGGGACTGATAAAGAAGATGTCCAGGATGTCCGCATTGGGTGCGCGTAACGCCATCATCGTACCGAAAAAACTTAACACCGTTCCGACATGCCCCAGGAAGCCCAAAAACAGGGCAAACATTAATATCTGACGCGATCCACTGTATGCTGTGACAGCATGACCCAGGCGATTGGCAATTTGCGCTATGCGGTTGGGTAAGGGGATGATTGCTACCAGTATACGAATGATACGTGGATTTAACAACAGTAACAGTGCAGTCAATATTACTGCGAGCAACACAAAAAGAATGGCAAATAGCAATACCAGATTGATGTTAAATAGCTTCAAGCCGAAGGGGAACGTCAAGAACACCAACAAGGTAAGCGCCGCTACACCCAGTATTTTTTCAATCCCCACCACTGTGGCGCATTTTACCCATTCACCCGTGTGTCGGGCAGACTCTACAAGGCGATACCCATCAAGTCCAAGCGTGCCAGGCAAAAACAAGCCAACAGCCCTGCCAGTAAACCACAGGTACGTCATGTACCAAAATGGGAGCGAAACCCCTTGCCCGGCGAGGAGAAGTTTCCAACGCATGATATTGGAAAAGACACCAGCAATTTTAATCAGTGTGGCAAAAACAAGCCAAAACCCTGTCATCATCGGGCGTTCCGTCACAGCATTCCGAACAACATCAGCAACATCACTGGGGCGAATGTCACCGAATATGGATTGTTGCAACCCGAGTAGACCGGGATAAAAAATATACAGGAAAGCCCCTAAAACCAAAGCAATTTTTAAACAATACGACGCAACCAGCTTCATGTGTAATAATCCCTATGGATGATGTATTCCAAGTTTTAAGGATTCTTCCCAATGCCCTCACCCATACTATCCTGTACTGCTTTACGTTTCCGTTTCCGTTCTTGCAGATATGCCAGGCATTCCCATCCAATCAGCAGCGCAGGTAATCCATACAAAAGACCTTGACCCCACCAGGTTTGGGTGAATCCAGAAAAATCACGTCGGTGACTCAATGGCCACCAAATAGCAAATACAGGCCCCAACATTTTATCTTTTGGAACCCAACCGTAATGGCGTCCGTCAACACTGTTCAGGCTGTTATCGCCCAACATTAAATAATGTCCTTCGGGTATATCCAGGTAAGCGCTGTCATCAAGCACCCCATATTTATAAGGGTATTGTTGGCGAAGCCGCATAAAAAACATACGATTTTCCATGTTTGATGCAGCATGTGATTCGCGTAAAATATCTTCATCATTGTAGTAATAAACCACATCGCGAATATCTTCCGGAAGCTCCAGCATAGTACCATTGACTACCGGGCGTCCATTTATCAGTTGTATTCGCTCACCTGGCAGTCCAACTACCCGTTTCACCAAGGTTTTGTGTTCACTTGAGCCTTCTACCGTATTAAAAACGACGATATCCCAACGTTCAGGTGCTTTCCAATTGAAGAGCCGGATATTGGTAAAAGGGATGCGTGGACCCAAAATCCATTTATTCACCAACACCCGATCACCACGCATGAAGCGAGGGTCACCTTGAAGTGTTGGTTCCATAGAGCCGGAGGGAATTGTATATTGATCAACGACGCAACCTTTGATGAACAGAATGATCAGGATGATTTTCATCCAGTCCCACACCTGCGATTGGAAGTAACTCCGCGACTTTGCAGCACCTCGTGGCTTGTTGCTGCTCACCGCATTACCGGATTCATTGATACTGCTGGCTTCATCTTGCTTAGCAAATTGTATGTTTTTATTTCTAAACACTACCGGTCCGATTCTTCACTTACGCGCAAAAGCGCCATGAATGCCTCCTGTGGCACTTCCACAGTACCAACCTGCCGCATGCGCTTCTTGCCTTCTTTCTGCTTTTCGAGCAGCTTGCGTTTACGGGTGATATCACCACCATAACATTTGGCAGTAACATTTTTACGTAATGCCTTGATGGACTCCCGTACGATGATTTTCTGGCCGATTGCAGCTTGAATCGCTACTTCGTATTGCTGGCGTGGTATCAGAGTGCGGAGTTTGGCTGCAAGTGAACGACCGATTTGTATCGCGTGATCTCGATGAACTATGGTGGACAAGGCATCGACAGCCTCACCATTTAACAGAATGTCCAGACGTACAAGATCGCCAGGACGGTAACCGATGAGCCGGTACTCAAGGGAACCATACCCGCGTGTAACTGTTTTCAGCTTGTCATAAAAGTCAATCACGATTTCTGCCAATGGCATCTGGTAGATTGCCATACAGCGTTTGGCATCAATATAATCCACCCGCACATGAATGCCCCGCTTGCGCTTGCACAATTCAATGACGGCACTGAAATATTCAACCGGACATAAGATATCTGCTTCGATGTAGGGCTCTTCACACACCTCAATTTCCGTACTTGACGGCATTTGAGATGCTTTCTCAATGGTAATGGTCTGCCCATCGGTTTTGGTAATACGATAGGCCACATTGGGCATGGTGGTTACCAGCGTCAGATTGAATTCGCGTTCAAGCCGCTCCTGTATGATTTCCATATGGAGAAGACCCAGGAATCCAAGCCGAAAGCCGAGTCCCAAAGCATCAGAACTGTCCGCATGAAACTCGAAAGACGAATCGTTTACCTGCAATTTTTCCAAGGCATCCCGCAAATCGTTGTAATCATTGGCCAGCGCAGGAAACAACCCGCAGAACACTACAGGGAAAATCTCCTTATACCCTGGAAGCGCCTTCTCTGCTGGATTTATCGCATCGGTTACCGTATCGCCAACACGTACATCTTGTAACGTTTTGATATTGCATATCAGGTACCCCACTTCACCGGTTGAAAGTACATCCATGGGCTTTTGATAAGGTGAAAATGCACCGACTTCAATGACTTCATGTTTTCCACCTGACTTCATCATCAGCACTTTTTGCCCTTTTTTAAGCATGCCGTCTACTACGCGGAGATAAACGACAACTCCACGGTATGTATCATAAACGGCATCAAAAATCAGTGCCCGTAATGGGGCATCGGGATTACCTGACGGTGGCGGAACGCGATGTACAACAGCTTCAAGAACATCAATGGTTCCCAGGCCAGTTTTTGCGCTGGCCAGAACGGCATCTGATGCATCCAGACCGATCACCTCTTCAATCTGCTTTTTGGCTTCATCAATATCTGCGCTAGGGAGATCGACTTTGTTGATGACAGGAATAATATCCAAATTTTGGTCAACTGCCTTGTAGGCATTGGCAAGTGTTTGTGCTTCAACACCTTGTGCCGCATCTACCAACAGTAATGCACCTTCACATGCAGCCAGGCTTCGGGACACTTCGTACGAAAAATCGACGTGCCCCGGGGTGTCAATCAGATGCAGCTCGTAAATTTGTCCATCTTTTGCCTTGTATTCCATTCGTACAGCTACAGACTTGATGGTGATGCCCCGCTCCCGTTCAATGTCCATGGTGTCAAGCGTTTGTTCTTTCATATTTCGCTCTTCCACAGTGCCAGTCGCTTGCAGCAGCCGGTCCGCAAGTGTGGACTTGCCGTGGTCAATATGTGCAACAATGCAAAAATTGCGAATATATTTCTGTTTCATGGGGCTCCAGGCTGTTGCTCCCTCAAGGGAACATTTCTTTAATGACTCTAACACTACGAAACGTAGTGTCAAGTTGGTAGGCTGCATAACAACTTAATATCGAAAACAACTCCATTTGTACAATCGGCTTGGGTTCATCACCAAGCTCTGGTATGGCATCAGTGTCTATACCTTCACTCATCTGCTGATGCCAAGTGTATAGCAAGTTATAGGCATCTGAAGACAATATTCTGTCGAAGCGGCAGTTACGGCACGTCACACCACCCTCATAGGAAAAACCGGGAGCCTGAGGCAGGGTTGCGCCACAAGAAGTACAACATTCCACCTCCGGTGCGTATCCGGTCACTGCTAATAATTGCAAGGCCAATCGGCACGCTTCCAATCTGGGAGCACCCAATTTTTGCTTCATCTTTTCCAGGCCCTGGAGCAAAACAGCATATGGTTGTTCAGCCAGTTCTCCCTCATGCACCACTTTTAATGCAATTTCCAGGGGAAAGGCAGCATGTGTACTACTCTCGAGCCTGTTTTTTATAGAAGAATAATTGTCCAACAGAGAGAGTTCACCCAATTGCTGAACACTGCGCCCTTCTTTCCAATAGTAGACTATTTCCAGGCGATTCATGGTATCCAGCAGCGGGCCCGAGGTACTGCCTTTGCGAAGTGCGCCACGGGCCAAGCAGGCTAATTTGCCTCGATTGGGCGTTATAAATGTCACTATCCGACTGCTGTTACTAAAATCCACACCCCTTAAGACCACGGCTTCAGTCTTTTCTTGTGCCAAAAATAACCTCCCGCAGCGTTTTTAGGAATGTGGGCTGAAACAAGTTTTTCAGTTATGCATAGAATACCATTCAAGCCCTGTTTGGCGCAAAAAATCCGGTATGGAAATGATTTCTTGATTTAATCCTCCAGAAAAAAATCACTCTTGCGCTTCAAGCCAACGTGTGGCATCAATCGCTGCCATACAACCACTGCCTGCGGCTGTTACTGCTTGTCTGTATATGGTATCCTGCACATCGCCACAGGCAAAAACGCCTTCAATTTTTGTTTTGGTACTGTCTGCTTTGGTTTTCAGATAACCAGCTTCATCCATATCAAGGATGTCTTTGAAAATGTCGGTGTTCGGCTTGTGTCCAATAGCGGAGAAATATCCGGTACACTCGATTTCTGTGGTCTCCTCGGTCTTTACATCCTTGATGCGAACTGCTGTTACCCCATTGTTATCATTGCCGAGAATTTCATCGACGACAGAGAACCAATGTACTGTGATTTTTGGGTTTTTGATAGCACGATCACCCATGATCTTGCTGGCGCGGAATTGATCGCGCCGGTGTATGATGTGGACTTCACTGGCGAAACTGGTTAGGAAAATAGCTTCTTCCATGGCCGTGTCCCCACCACCAACGACGACGACCGGTTTGTTGCGAAATCGTGGCAAGGCACCGTCGCAGGTAGCACAAGCGGAAACCCCTTTGTTCATATATTTCTGCTCAGATTCCAAGCCCAGATACTTGGCCGTGGCACCTGTTGCGATTATGACCGACTGGGCCTCCCACTCCTTGTCCCCTGACCAAACTTTGAATGGATGCTCGGAGAAATCTACTTTGGTTACTGTTTTATATTCAAACCGGGTACCGAAACGGGCAGCCTGTTTTTTGAATTCCTCCATCATATCCGGTCCAGAAACACCTTCCGGGTATCCGGGATAATTTTCTACTTCGGTCGTTGTCATCAATTGACCACCAGGCAAAATATCCTGACTCAGCTCACCCTCAAGACAGAGCGGCTCCAAATTGGCTCGGGCTGCATACAATGCCGCAGTATACCCAGCAGGTCCGGAACCAATAATTAAAACTTTTTCCATACGAATTGTTGCTCCACAAATTTTATAAACTAAAACGTCTGATCTAATTTAGACTCATTATAAGTTACTGCTACCCTGTGAACCAAACATGGCATCAATTTAAAAACTTCCCACTGAGGCAAATCGCATAACCCATCCTTTTCAAACTATGCCAAAACGCAGAGATTTTTTATACGTGCGCCTGTTGCGTCAAGTAAAAATCTATCCGAAGTACCATACGTTGCCTCATG
>CAZIDP010000088.1:0-2281 GCA_964537975.1 uncultured Nitrospirales bacterium
GGAAAAATTAGCCTGTTTTATATAATATCAGAGGACAACTGCGGAAGTTGGGTTAATCACAAATCCAGGGGGAACATAGTATGAAACGCTCAACGTATTCAATCTACTTCATTAGTCTCATTTTGCTGACTTTGGTGATGCTGACATCAAGTTGTTCGCAGCCTGGGGAACGCGTAACAGTATCCGGTGAAGAAGCAGATGAGGTGATAAGGCATGAACCTATTGACGCTAAAACCATCCTGCTACCTGGAGATGTGCCTTTGGAAATGGTCTGGATACCACCAGGCAGCTTTATGATGGGTAGCCCTGAAGATGAGCAAGGTAGATTGGATAGTGAAGGTCCACAACGTGAAGCCACCATTCCCGAGGGCTTCTGGATGTCGAAATACCCAATTACTCAAGCGCAGTGGCAGGCAGTCATGGGGAACAATCCATCCCGGGATAAAGGTGACAACCGGCCTGTGGAGATGGTTTCCTGGAACGATATCCGAGGCACAGAAGGCTATCTGGAACAACTTAATAAAACACATCCGGGATATAATTTCCGTTTACCCAGCGAAGCGGAATGGGAATATGCCTATCGAGCCGGTACCACCACACGGTTCTACTGGGGCGACGATATGAATCATACACAGATAGATGATTACGCTTGGTACAACAAGAATTCATCATCAATCACAAAAGACGTTGGGCAGAAACTTCCTAATACCTGGGGCCTGCATGATATGGCGGGCAACGTTTATGAATGGTGCGAAGACGACTATTACGGCAATTACAACGGCGCACCCACAGATGGCAGTGCTTGGGTGGACAGCCCACGGAGTACTCGCCGGCTGCTTCGCGGGGGGTCGTGGGACAGTCATCCGAACCTCTGTCGAGCAGCGGACCGCCGCTACTACGGCCCAGTCAGCCGTTACTTCTTCTTCGGTTTTCGTGTGGTATTCGCCTTGGACTGAACAGGATTACTACAGGTTGTTTCATGTTTCCTATGCAAAAAAACAACCCACCTGTATAGATGAGCTGCTTTGTGTATTGATGATTAAATGACCGGGATGAATGCACTTTCGAGTTGAACTTTTTTCGAGACGAGAGCCAGTGCGCTTTTAGCTGTCGTTGTACCAAGAAGAGCGAACTCTAAAATGCAAATGGTGAGGTCTATATCGACAATACACATCGAATCAACTTTTTCGTAATGAACCATGGTATTGGGGTTCTTCAACACACCTCAAGCAACAAATTAACCAACTGTACACCGTGTATTTCTACCAGCAGATTTTTGAGCGATTATCGCCTTTCTAAGCTTTCCGTATTGCTCAAAAAATTCTGTTGACATTGCTGGAGAATAAGTCTAGTATTAAATTGAGTGAGGTTCCATGTGAGCTTGAAGCTTGCAGTGTCCTGCATTCCGATTGTCCTTATGGGCTAACCGTGCTAATGGCTCTGGACCTTTCATGGAGGGTATGTGCCATGAAGCATGCTTTACTTCAGGCCATTGTGCTAATCATTCTATCCGCAGTACTTCTTGCATGCCCATCGAAGCCTAAGCCCAATGTAGACGTACCATCTGTAATCGACATGCCCCAGGCAGCGGCTGAGACAGCCATTGTGGATACGGGTCTCACCGTAGGCAACATCACATCTGCATACAGCGACACCGTACCTGTGGGGCATGTTATCTCCCAAGACCCAGTGGAAGGTACTCGGGTAATTCTGGGAACTGCTGTAGATTTGGTAATTTCCAGTGGCCTGCAACCCGTTGAAGAAGTCGATGTGCCAACTGTAACAGGCATGACCCAGGCTGCAGCTGAAGCAGCCATCGTGGATACGGGTCTCACCGTAGGCAACATCACATCCGCTTACAGCGACACCGTACCTGCAGGGCAAGTTATCGCCCAGGACCCAGTGGATGGCACGAGGGTAATTCTGGGAACTGCTGTAGATTTGGTAATTTCCAGTGGCCCGCAACCCGTTGAAGAAGTCGATGTGCCAACTGTAACAGGCATGGCCCAAGCTGCGGCTGAAGCAGCCATCGTGGATACGGGTCTCACCGTAGGTAACATCACATCCGCGTATAGCGACACCGTACCCGCGGGGTATGTTATCTCCCAGGACCCAGTGGATGGCACGAGGGTAATTCTGGGAACTGCTGTAGATTTGGTAATTTCCAGTGGCCCGCAACCCGTTGAAGAAGTCGATGTGCCAACTGTAACAGGCATGGCCCAAGCTGCGGCTGAAGCAGCCATCGTGGATACGGGTCTCACCGTAGGTAACATCACATCCG
>CAZIDP010000088.1:2381-13036 GCA_964537975.1 uncultured Nitrospirales bacterium
GTGGATACGGGTCTCACCGTAGGCAACATCACATCTGCATACAGCGACACCGTACCTGTGGGGCATGTTATCTCCCAGGACCCAGTGGATGGCACGAGGGTAATTCTGGGAACTGCTGTAGATTTGGTGGTTTCCAGTGGCCCGCAACCCGTTGAAGAAGTCGATGTGCCAACAGTAACAGGCATAACCCAAGCGGCGGCTGAAGCAGCCATCGTGGATACGGGTCTCACCGTAGGTAACATCACATCCGCGTATAGCGACACCGTACCTGCGGGGCATGTTATTTCTCAGGAACCAGCGGAAGGTACGCAGGCACTTCTAGGCACAGTTGTGAATCTAGTGGTGTCACTTGGTCAGGCAGGCCACGCATTACCACCCGACCCTGCCGCAGTTGCACCTGCGCTTGATCCGACAGTTCCAACTGACATCTTCACATCGACAGCCTTCTTGTATAATGGGGCTGTACCCATCCAGACAGGGATGTTACCGGAGACCATCGAAGAGCGGCGGGTTTGTGTAATGAGAGGGCTCGTTACCACACGAGATGGCGACGCATTACCGGGTGTGCGCATTACTGCATTGAATCATCCGGAATACGGTCAAACACTGAGCCGTGCGGATGGCATGTTCGACTTCGTGGTGAACGGCGGTGGCTACGTCGTACTGAACTACCAGAAGGACGGGTATCTCCCCGCGCAACGACAAGTAAAGACACCTTGGAAGGACTTCATTCACGCACCGGAGGTGGCGCTCATTCCGCTGGACACGCGGGTCACTACCATCGACTTTTCCGAACCCATTCAAGTGGCCCGGAGCAATCCCGTAACGGATGCTGACGGCACGCGCACACCAACCCTCTTCTTCCCGCAAGATGCTGGGCCAAAGATGGTATTGCGAAATGGGGCAAAGAAGGCCCTTGGCAACCTGGAAATGCGGATTACTGAGTATAGCGTCGGCGACCGCGGCCAGGAGGCTATGCCCGCCGAGTTGCCCCCGACCACAGCTTACACGCATTGCGTGGAGATGACCGTAGATCAGGCCATTAAGTCCAGCGCGAAGACGGTGGAATTCGAGAACCCGCCTGTCTACTACGTAGAGAACTTCGTTGGTTTTTCGACTGGTGTGAACGTTCCGACGGGGCTCTACAACCGGGAGACGGCCCAGTGGGAAGCCGTACCGGATGGCCGGGTCATTAAGTTGGTGGGCATCACGGACGACCTTGCGGATCTGGACATTGACATTGAGGAAGGCGCTGACGACAATGCCTCTTTGGCGGCATTGGGGATCACCACCGAGGAACGCGAGCACCTGGCCATGCTATATGAGCCTGGTCAGAGCCTGTGGCGCATCCCGATACCGCATTTTTCACCATGTGACCCAAACTGGCCGGCAGTGCCTCCCGAAGGTGCTGGTGGTCCACGCCGCATCGGACGGCCCGGTGGCGAGCCGGATCCCTGTGAACTTACCGGCTCCGTGGTTGAGGTGCAATCACAAGTATTACGGGAAAGCGTTCCCATCACTGGAACGGAGTTCGCCCTGCACTACAGCACGGACCGCATCCCCGCACCGCGTGCGTACCAATGGGAGATTCCATTGACATCTGGAGAGGTACATGAAGGTCTTGCTGCCGTCCAGCTTAATGTAGAGATCGCCGGACGCCAGTTCAGCGAGGAATTCGCCCCCGCCATGCCAAACCTAACCCACCTGTTCGTCTGGGATGGCTACGATGCCTATGGGAGGCGACCGCAAGGAAGGCAACAAGTTCAGGTACGAATCGGCTATCGTTTCACTGCCGTCTACGCTGAACAAGCTACAGAAGGGCAGATTCGCAGTTTCGGACGAATCATGGCCAGGGGCGGCGGAAGCGGTGGCGGAGGCGGAGGAGGTAGTATAGTGTTCGAGGGAAACATGAATCCGCGTGTCGCAGACCCTCCTTATGTGACTTTCTGGCAAAACAGCACGGCACTCCTCGGCGTATGGGACGCGGGAAGCACCGATCTTGGCGGGTGGACTCTGGACGTCCATCATCGGTACAACAACCAGGTTCAGGAAGTATACTATGGCGATGGCCGCACCTTGTCTACCCGTGACAATATTGCTGTCAATACGCTGCGTGATCCTGTGGACCCTGAAAACTATTTGCGCCTGAGACATGTTGCAGACATCGTTTGTGCACCAGACGGCAGTATTTATGCAACCGAGTATTTTCATGAACGTGTCGTGCGCATTGATCCCGACGGTGCGGTGCATCATTTCGCGGGTTCGCAAGACGGCAGCTCAGGGTTCAGTGGTGACGGCGGCCCGGCCGTGGACGCAATGCTAAATCATCCCAGTGATCTTGCCTGCGCACCAGATGGAAGTGTCTATATCAACGACTGGCTTAATCGGTGTATCCGAAAGGTCGATCCACAAGGCATCATCAAGACGGTTATCGGAAACCCGGATTTGCCCATCTGGGAGCCGGACGGAGACGGCGGCCTGGCCGCGGACGGAAAGGTCACCAGTGTTAATAGCTTGTCTGTAGGGAACGATGGTACGCTGTATTTCCTAGATAGTAACCGGGTGCGTGCCATCGGCACGGACGGCTATGTCACTACAGTGGCCGGTACCGGTAATCATGGTTTCGGCGGCGACGGTGGTCCGGCGATCGAAGCCACATTCAATAATGCTGCTGGCGTGGCCGTAGGACCGGACGGCAGTCTCTACATCGCAGATAATAATAACAACAGGATACGAAAGGTCAGTGTGGACGGAATCATCTCGACGGTGGCCGGTTCGGGTGCAAATACGAGTTCTCCCGAGCCTTTTGTTGAGGGCGGCCCAGCGATTGAGGCGGCCTTGTCCTATCCCCACGAAATATATGTCGATGCTAACGGCGTGCTCTACTTCAAGGCACTACCGCAAGTCTCCCATGTCGGGGAATCGCCGCACTATTGTGTTTACTATGTTGATAACTCGGGGAGTATCTTTATATTAGCAGGTTCAGGCCGCCCACTTGTGGGCTGCACGAGCTATGTGTTGTGCGACGAGGGTGTCGCTGCAAGATTGGCGCGTATGGAAATTGATCAGGTAGCCTTTTCCCCGATCGGCACCCTCTACTTGACCGAAAACCGCGGATTCCTCCCCACTACCAGCTACATCCGAATGATCACAGCCCCGCTTGTTTTTCTAGTCTCAACAGGAGAAGCGTTCATTCCGTCAGCAGATGGGCGTGAAGTTTACTGTTTCGACCGAGTTGGCAGGCACCTCGATACACTCGACACCTACACCAAACGGACTTTGTACGCGTTCGGCTACGATGCCACAGGGCGCCTGGTCTCTGTTGAGAATCCCGACGGCGGTGTGACGGTGGTGGAACGCGATGCGAGCGGCGCCCCGAAGGCTATCGTCTCGCCCTATGGTCAGCGTACTATACTAGCGAAAAACGTGGAGGGTTACCTTGACAGCATCGCGAATCCTGCAGGGGATTCGTTAGAAATGACCTACGCAGACTACGGACTCCTTGATACGTTCACGGACGGCAACGGCGGCATTACCCTCCTTGAATACGACGCGCTGGGTAATCTTGTAAGGCACGAGAACCCGGCGGGCAAGTTTCAGACCCTCGAAAGCGTTCTGAGCGGGTACGGTTACCAGGTCACGCTCACCACGGCGTTGGGGCGGCAGATACACTACAACACGGAATATCTGGAAGATGGCAACCTGTACCGGGGGCGTACTGAGCCTTCAGGCGCCACAACCAGCGTGATCGTCCGGAGTGATGGTATCCGTGAAACAAGTTACCCTGATGGAAGTATGGTCACTCAGTCTTGGGATGGAGATCCCCGCTTCGGAATGAAGACGCCAGTATTGAGGGAGCAGTCCATAGAGACGCCCCATGGCGTGCGTTCCGATGCCACCGCCACCCGAGCCGTGACGCTGTCTGATCCAACGGACCTCTTCAGCGTGGAAACACTCATGGACACACTTGAAGTTGATGGGGCGGTCATCACCACCAACTTCAATGCCGAACCACCCCAGAGCGTCATCACACATCAAGACGGAAGTGTCTACACCCTTTACTTCGACGAGAATGGCCGGCTTATCGAGGAGAACTTCTGGCCAGCGCTCGATCCCCGCACTTATGAATACGACGCATTGGGACGTACTTCTCGTGTTGCCCTTGGATCACGTATCAGGGACTTCGACTACGACGCACTGGGTCGCATCTCGGAGATGACAGAAGTGGGCACGCGGCAGTGGTCGTATCGCTACGACGCGGCTGACCGATTAACGGAGCTCACCCTCCCCAGCGGACACAGCTACAGCTTTGCCTACGATGGCAATGGTAACCAGACCGGCATGAGGGCGCCCAGCGGAGCTTTGCACCAGTTCCAATATACCGCGGCAAACCGCGATGCAGGATACACGACACCGGGTGGTAATACCTATATTACAGACTATGACGCTGATGGGAACATGGCAATATCTATCCTGCCCAGCGGACGCATCACAGAGTACATCTACGACACAGACGGCAGCGTTATTGGCGTTGTCTATCCTGAGGCCTCCGTAACGCTAGACTCGTTGAGCGGCTGCTGTGGACCGGCAGTGCTTACACGCACTCCGGTCGTAGGGCCGGTTCAGTCTCTTAGTACAGGAAATGATGGATTCCTAGTAGAGGAAATGCTCTTTACCGGAGCAGCTAACGGAAGGTATACCTACACCTATGGTCTTGGATTCATGTTGACAGGCATTGCCCTGGACGACGGTGCGGCAATCGTTATCGAACGCGGTACTGACGGACTCGTTACCGCTTTCGGTCCCTTCACGATTAACCGGAGTGGGCTGTTCCGGTTGCAAAGCCAGATATCAGATGGCACGCTGGCACTTACCTGTGCCTACGACAGCCAGACGCGCTTGAGCTCCCGGACCTGTACGGTCGGCGGCACGACCCTGTACACATACACCTTGAGCTACGACGTACATGGCTTTCTTATCCAGCGGGTGGAAAACAAGGCAGGGGTTGACGCTACCTTCGACTACAATTACGACATCGACGGCCGACTGATTACTGTTACGCGCAACGGCAGCGTCTTCGAAGCATACAGTTACGACTTGGACGGCAATCGCACTTCGCGGCATGCTGGCACGGACCCCTACCAGGAGGCCACCTACGACATAGAGGACCGGATTATCTCACACGGCGATGTTGCCTATGTCGTGGACGACGATGGCTGGCTGGCGGTACGCGGTGAAGACGCATTTGACTACAGCGCCCGGGGCGAGCTGCTTGGCGCCTACCTTGCCGATGGCTCCACCATTTTTTATGCATATGACGGATTCGGACGACGTGTGGCCCGGAGCGAAGAAGCAGAGACCTGGCAGTACCTCTACGGATATCCCGAAGACGCCTTCCGCATTACCGCTGCGCGCGAACCGGGCGACATTCTCTGGGAGTTCTACTACGACGATCTCGGGGTTCTCTACGCATTTCAGCGTGCCGGTACCTGGTACTACGTTGGCACTGATCCGGTGGGCACGCCCCAGGTCATCAGCGATGCGTTGGGGACGATCGTCAAGACGCTTTCCTTCGATGCATTCGGCGTACTACTGACAGACACCAACCCGGGCCTTGCGCTACCTATCGGGTTCGCCGGTGGCTTGGCCGACCCCCTGACGGGCCTCGTCCGTTTCGGCATGCGCGATTACGACCCGGCTTCCGGCCGCTGGACTGCGCGTGATCCCCTTCTCGTCGATGGAGGTGGTAGCAACTTCTATGCTTACGCCAGAAACAACCCCGTGTGCTTCCGCGACCCCACCGGCGCGTTCTGCGTAGGGGGCTCCTTTTACAAGGTCTACGGTGCGGGCGCACGCGTCTGCATTACACGGGAAGGCTTCTCCGTTTGCGCCATGCCGGGGCTGGGTGTTGGCGGCGGTCTAGACATCAATCCGCTCGGTGACCTGGACCGAACACGGGTCGAACTCGAAGCTGTAGCCATGGCTCGGCTTGGGCCTGCGCAGGTCGGTTTCGGACTCAACTTCAGCGAATGTGGTCTTCGCGGAGGCATCAAATGCCAGTTTGGCCCCGCAGATCTCTGTGGCAATCTACTGCAATCCTCTACCCCAAACCGACGGGACGTGCAAGATCTTCGAGATGCACGGCGTGGCTCGTTTCGCACCGGAATCAGTGCGCGCATAAACGCGATCGCCTGCTGGCAGCGCCGGTTCTGACAGGCGTTATCATTAACATCGTTACGTCTTGACGTGGGCTATTGGTGCTCCACGGAGAACTGTTTCTGAATAGTCTTACATATTGAAGCGCATTCGGCTTTTACGTGCTTGTTATGCACGCCAAGAGTGATTGGCGGTTGGCTGAAACCTATTGTTCGTGCTTTTGTATGACCTGTGACACACCCTAACCCGGATATCTCACCGTATTGGAAAGAATGAGGCTGTTCCACGTGTTAAGTGAAGTGATAACAAAAACTTAGCACACCAAAAAGGAACAGCCTCATGACTACAGAGTGTACTTCGGTGAAGATGAATTTTCAAACTTTGAATGCACGTAAAGTTGAAGCGGCATTTACAGGTGGCTACTTATCTTCTGAAGGGGGTGCCCTTTTGCTGCGTGTGGTAGTACAATGCAATGGCGTCATCAAACGTTTTTCGCAATGTTTTGTAGATGAACGTAATCCGGAGTAAACAGAGCATACTCTGGAACAGCTACTAACCCAGCGTATTATGGGACTAGCCCTTGGATATCAGGACCTCAATGAGCATGACGCCCTGTGCCGTGATCCGCTGCTGGCGCTGGACGTTGACAAAGCAGATATTGAAGGCAACGACCGCCGTCGTGCAACCGACCGGAGAACTCCCTTGGCATCCAGAAATACCTTGAACCGGATGGAACTATCCACCAAAACCTGCAAGTCCGGTAAACGCTACAAGAAGATCAGTTGTGACACACGCAAGGCCGAGGCCCTGTTGATTGCGCTGTTTCTGGAATCTTTTTCCGAGGCTCCTGAGGAGATTGTACTGGACTTCGACGCGACAGACATTCCTCTTCAAGGTGAACAGGAATCGCGATTCTATCATGGCTACTACAAAAATTACTGCTACCTGCCCCTGTATATTACCTGTGGTGATATTGCCCTGGGCGCCAAACTCCGTCCCGCCAATATCGACGCCAGCAAGAGAACCGTTCCCTTGCTCAAGCCTATTATAACGCCGATACGCGCCGAACACGATCGCAAGCTCCAGGCGGCACGCGAGGAACGCCAGCAGCGAAGACAGTTGAATATGGAAGTCGCCGTCGCATAGCATGACGGTTGCCAAGCAAAACAGAGGCAGTGTTTGCTGGAGAGCGGCCTGCCAAGGGATAGCCTGGCGAGGCTCATCGATACGATGCGCATTGGGACGGGGTGTGCAGTTAGCAACCCGCCCCAACCTAAAAAACATTCATCGGATTGATAGACCCCTTAATGCCTTCATAAACTCCCGCCCGAAGGGCGGGATGATTTGAAAGTAGTATAGCAGGTCTTTGGATTCCATGCGTGTGTCTCCTTGTGTTTCCGCTTGCATTAGTATATAGAATTCTATATACTAATTGCCATGAAACAGTCAAAGAGAGCCCAAAAACTATTGGAACAGATGAACGCCATTGAACGCATGGAACGCGGTAAGCTCTGTCGAATGGCAGGCAAGAACCACTACAACCTTCAAGCTTGGCACAATGGCCGTAATGAGGTGCGTTACATCAGAGAGGAAGAACAAAAGGCAGTGGAAGAAGCTATCGAAGGCTACAGGGTATTCAAGCAGCTTGCAGAACAGTACGCCAACGAAATCATCCGCCAGACCAGACGCGAACACGCAAAACGATTTCCAGCAAAGCCCAAAGCAAAACTCCCCAACAAAGACTCTAATTAACCCCGGCCATTACAAAGGCTACGTCACTGAGCACATTAAGATGCGATTGCCCTGGCCGATACTGTCCGCTCATTGCTTTTGTGACTGCCTGTCTATCCTGCATCGTAAAAGCCATCTGCTGCCTCCTTGTAGATTGTGTAAGGAGGCTTATTGTGCCAGCGACGTCATACCTTTTCAGTTAGATTTCTTTCGTAAAGCAACGATACCATTTCAGATAGATTTATTGTAAAGCAATTCGTTTTCTTGACCCTGTAGTATTCAATCTTGTAACATGAAAAAGCAGTATGGGGGGAGCTGTTAAATGAGAAATTTCGACTTAATTTTCTCAAGAAGGGTTTTCATACGAGCTGGCTTTCATCAATCTCAGGATCGTATAAACCAATTTTTGTGAAGGGATTATCATGGTTAATCGCAGAAAGTTTCTGAAACTGGCGGGGCTTTCGATTGCTACGGGGAGTGTCGTCTGCGGACTGCTAGCTCGTGTTGCTGGTTCGGCCCAACCGGACCGCAAGCCGAATTTTGTCATCATTTTTACTGACGATCAGGGCTACGGGGACGTCAACTGCTTCCACGCGACCGAAGGCTATACCACCCCGCATCTCGACCGCATGGCCCGGCAAGGTATGCGCTTCACGGACTTCTCTGTCACACACGCCATCTGTACACCTTCCCGGGCTTCACTCCTCACTGGACGCTATCCCGAACGCTGGGGATATAATGGTGGCGTCTTCTTCCCTTGGAGTGAGGACGGCATGCCTTCCTCTGAAATCACGCTCGCCGAAATCCTCCGTAACCAGGGCTACGTTACTGGCCACATCGGCAAATGGCACCTTGGGCACAAGCCCCCCTTCCTCCCTACCAATAATGGTTTCGACTCCTACTTCGGTGTCCCCTATAGCAATGACATGTCACAGGATGGGCGTGCCCCGCTTGCCAGCGAGGTCATCTTCAACGAGGAAATGACCCATGAGGACTATCTAGAATACCAGGGCGACCCCAAAAATATGGATATCTACCGGAAATACGCAGGTAATGTCCCACTCATGCAAGACGAGCTTGTTATTGAATGGCCCGTGGATCAACACACCCTCACCAAGCGCTATACGGCCGAAGCGCAATCCTTCATCCACCAAAACCGTCAAGAACCGTTCTTTCTCTACTTTGCCCACACCATGCCCCATGTACCCCTCTATGCCTCGGAAAAATTTAAAAACTCCACAGATCGCGGCCTCTACGGTGATGTGATCAGTGAAATCGATTGGTCCGTCGGCCAGATACTCGACACCCTACGTGAAACCGGCCTCGCTGAAAACACTCTTGTGTTTTTTACCTCCGACAATGGTCCATGGCTGTATCATGAAGAAAACGGCGGCAGTTCCGGTCCCTTTCGTGATGGTAAAGGCTCTACCTACGAAGGTGGCCAGCGCGTTCCGGCCATCGCTTGGTGGCCCAGCGCTATACCCGACGGAACGACCTGTACACACCACATTACCACCCTCGATATCTTCCCTACCTTTGCGCGGCTCGCAGGCGCTGAGATCCCACAAGACCGTCCCATCGACGGCCTGGACATACTTCCTATCCTGAAAGGTGATTTTGAAGACGCTCCCCGTCGCGATTTCTTCCTCTACGGAAAAGAAGCTATCCGTATCGGCGCCTGGAAATACCGGCGGGGCCCGAAATTCGGTGTATGGGCCACCGCGCCCGACAAGCGCCCGGAAAACAACCCTATTGTAACCCAGCTGTTCAACCTCAATGATGATCCCGGTGAGCAATCGAACCTTGCCGAACAGTTCCCCCAAAGGACCCGCCAAATGGCTCAACGCCTCAAAGAGGAATACGCGAAACTTCATACCTAAACTTCACCTATATAAAAAGCTAATACGCCAAATAGAAAAACTTGCCTTTTTAACAGAATCTGAGGGTATCCAATGACCTCAATGTACTCTATGCACTTAAATTGAAACAGGTTAGGCGAAGCAGCAAAGCATATAATTTCGGGTATTAATTTTCATAGCCACTGCCCAAGGCTGAACAAACCATATTAGAAGATGTGGTCAATACCTTCGAGTTCATGGGCCTTCCGCCCTTTCTGGCCTACCACACCTTCAGCCATTCCAAGTCCTGTCACAAATTTCGTCTGGTATGGAAACTACACACGCCGATACGCAATGCATTCCCTTGACAGCCCGCATCTTTTAGTCCCACACGCTAGTGACTGATTGCGGCTTGGGCGGCAGACAGGAAAGGGTGAACCACAGAGGCACAGCGTTCACAATGAGTGAACTTCAACTGGTTTTCTTTTCTCCATGTCCTCTGATCCTCTGTGGTGAACATCAAGGCGCACAGCAGGGATTCTGATTCATCAGGAAGTTGACGGCCATTGGCCAGCCATGTGGTGATCAGCTTGTTGTAGTTCACATCGGCCTGTTGGGTACCGAATTTCGCTCCAAGATAACGACACGTTCACCATTGATGTGAACATAGGCCGTACCAGAACGTTTATGACATTTGAGGGGAGGAACAGACTCGTTACTGGAGTCTGTTTTGCGTGACTTGCGAGTAAGTCTGGTGCTCTTTTTTGTCTTATCTGAGCATGATTTCCCGGAATTTCCGTGAAAATCGGTTATACAAGTCGCACTGCAATACAATACAGATAAATCTGTAAGTGCTTGTGGAGAAAGGGTTTACGATGGTGGGCCGTGCAGGGATCGAACCTGCGACCTTGTGATTAAGAGTCACCTGCT
>CAZIDP010000089.1:0-1226 GCA_964537975.1 uncultured Nitrospirales bacterium
CGTCTATATACCGGAAGGAATAAACCTGGTCTATGTTTTGGGTGAAATAAATCGGCAGGCTATAATTCCTCTTGCAGATGGCATGACCCTTCTTCAACTGATAGCCAATTCTGGCGGTCTGAGAGAATCCACAGCACGCCTTAATCAAGTCATACTGATGCGTGATATGAGTGACGGATCACGTCAGGTATTGTTAATAAATGTGCGACAAATGTTATCAACTGGTGAAGATTTCTTAATGGAGCCAGGTGATATTGTGTATTTCCCACGGCGACGTATGACGAACCTGCAAGAGTTTGTTGGACGGATTACAGGTACATTTTCGCCAGCTATAAATTTGGCATCACAAACCATGCGGCTATATACCCAGGCTTATGATACGTATTACACGAAGGAACGCTTCGACAGGCTGTTTCGTGATGATACAAGTTCGACTGCTGGTACTACGTTGGGCACATTACAGACATTGCGTGATTTATCGGCAGTGACTGGAGACTTGTTGCCTATTATAGCCCCGATTACTGAATAGGAGTAACTATGTCAAGAGAATTTTCCAGCACAATAATAGACAATCAAGAAATGGGTGGTGGAACTGGTGGTTCTGGTGGTCCCCATTTTGATTTGAAGCGAATGCTCATATTGCGTTCGCCAATGATCATTGCTGTTGCAATATTGTTGTCAATACCAACAGTGATTATGGCTTGGGTGATGACGCCAACCACTTATGTTGCCAACGCACAAATACGATTTTTATCGGTAACGCCCAGGGTATTGGACAGCAGTCGTGGTGGTCAAAATTTATCTTATGATAAATTTGTTGCTACTGAGATCGCCATGATTACTGGTAATATAATTCTTCAACGGGTTTTGGATGAGCCTCATATTCAGGCCTTGCCTTCATTGGTTCAAGTAGATGACAGGCTTGAATTTCTCAAGAGCCAGATCAGAGCCCGTGTACAAGGTAACAGTGAGTTGGTTAATATCAGCTTTGAGCTGGAAGATCGTGAAGAAGCCCGCATAATTTTGAATGAGGTAATTTCCAAGTATTTGGAGTATGCCTCAGCAGCTGAGCAAGATTCGGGTGGTGAACGGTTGCGTACCCTGAATCGAACCCGGGACATGGAGCAGAACGAACTCGATCTTAAGCTGCGGCGAATCCGAGAATTGCAAAGTCAAATAAGTGCAATACAAGGTAACACCGGACTACAGCTCAGAAGCGAAGCCGA
>CAZIDP010000089.1:1326-11690 GCA_964537975.1 uncultured Nitrospirales bacterium
TTGACTACGCAACCGGTACTTGCTGCCATACCGCATTTGTCTGAAGACAACATGATGAAAGATGCCGATATCAATTTTATAACGGCTGATTTTCCGAATTCCATGCTGGCGGATGAATATCGAAGGATTCTTGCCAGGTTTTTATATCCGGAGGAGCATGCGGCAGAATTGAATTCGCTCCTTGTGGTTAGCCCATCGCGGGGTGATGGTAAAACAGCGCTTGCTTCCAACATTGCCATCGCTCTGGAACAAGCGAATCGACGTGTTTTACTGGTTGATTTAAGTTCACAACGACCGGAAATTGAACATTTATTCGGACTGGAACAACGTGAAGGATTGGCAGAAGTCTTGTTTGGTACCAGTCTTGCGGAAGATATTATTCAAGGTACCGAGTATGAACGATTATTCGTTATTGGGCCTGGATCTTCGCATAAACGCTTGTCGGGGCAATTGGCCTCAAGAGAGATGATGGATTTTCTGGAGTGGGCTGAAGGTGAGTTTGACCATGTCATCTTTGATTCACCTCCCATGTTGTTGATGTCAGACGCGAAATTACTGGCGCCAGCTGTTGATGGTGTTGTGATGGTAGTTGGTGCTGGCAAGTCTACCTTGGGTATGGTACAGCGTTGTATCCGAGATTTGGAGCAGCTTGGACCGAACATGGTGGGCATCGTCCTGAATGGTATGCGGCGATTCCGTGGAGGTTATTTACAGCAAAATCGTCAATTGTTCTATGATTACAACAATGATTTAAAAAAAGAGAATGGTCGATATGCTCATAAACGAAATGCCAGTGAGGAAGAAATTCCCGAAATTAATATTATCGATGATGAGTCCGACCATGTAGATGAAGATGATGAATCGGTTGTTGTACTTTTACCCTATGACGAAGAGGATATTCCGAAATCACGTTAATTCTTGCAGCTTTGATTACTGTTATGAATTATTTCACAAATGTGTCAAAATAATAACCTTGGAGACAGTACAATCGACACGGATATGCCAGCAACAGCGACAGAATTATCTTCAAAACCTCAAAAAAGAGGCGCAATTACTCATGTCGGTGACACGGTGGAATTATTTGGGGTAACAATGAATAACATGTGTCTCAGTGAGTTTTTGAATGTTGTTGATAAGCTGATTGAGAGCAGGTTGTCCAGCTATGTCGTTACACCCAACGTCGATCATATCTGTCAGTTGCAAACCGACAAAAAATTGCAATCTGTGTATGAAGATGCATCTCTCGTGTTGCCAGATGGTATGCCATTGCTTTGGGCTGGTAAGCTTTGCGGTAAACCAATAAAAGAAAAATTAAGTGGTTCTGATTTAGTGTATTGGTTAACAGAACATGCTTCGAAAAAAGGATATTCAATCTTTTTCCTGGGTGCTGAAGAGGGAATTGCAGAATTGGCCTCTAAAGAATTGTACAAAAAATATCCGGGGTTTGATGTTGCCGGGTTTTATAGTCCGCCGTTGGGATTTGAAAAGAATCCGGTAGAAATTGAAAAGGTTTGCACAATATTACAGGAAGCCAAACCAGACATATGTTATGTTGCCTTTGGTACTCCAAAGCAAGATTATTTCAATTATGACTACTGCGCACAACTGGGCATCCCGTGTATGCTGGGCATAGGAGCGAGCCTGGATTTTGTGGCAGGGAAAACGAAACGTGCTCCAGTTTGGATGCAACGTTGGGGGCTTGAGTGGCTATGGAGATTATTTCAGGAGCCACGCAGGTTATGGTACCGCTATTTAGTACAAGACAGTGTATTTATACTGCTGTTATGCCAAGAAGTATTTCGTAATCGAATTTATAAATACAAATCAACTTCCAATACATAATAGGTATGGCTATATTATGAAATAGCAACCTGCTACATTTGACTTGATATTGAATTAAAAGAAAGACGTGGAGAATCATGGCTAAAAAATGGTGGATTCTTATTGGTATCTGTGTGGTGTTGCTTGGCACGTGTATCGTCGGCGCAATCGGTTACTTTTTCCTTCTGCCGCAATACCGTATTAATCAGGCGTTTCAACGTGCAGAAAGTGCGTATGAGCAAGGCTTATGGGTTGCTGCCCGTAATAATTACGCCATGTACCTGACGATGAACCAGGACGACACCGCGACATTAGAAAAGTATGCAGATGCAAGTTCCAAAATTACGAGCAACAGAAGAAGAGCACTACAGGATACTGGAAGTGCTTATTTTCGTTTAGCCCAGAAAAATCCAGATGATATAAGTAGTATAATGCGGGTCGTCGATCATTACAGAATACGCAGGATGTGGGCAGATTTGGAGTATGTAAGCAGTTATTTTCTCCGGTATGTTGGTGATAACCCAAGATTGGCGTATTACCGTGCAGTTGCATTGGAACGCATGGGAAGAACTGCGGATGCCATCAATGCCTATGAAGCCCTGGATTATGAAGCCTTAATTGCAAATAATGTGGTGCCGAGAAACGTATTTTTAAGTTTGGCACAATTACGCACCGAGCAGGGATTTGTTGAACAGGCACGTAATACAATAGAAACAGCATTTTCTACCTATTCTGATGATCCTCAGATGCATGTTCAATTAGCCAACTACTATTTACTTTTAGGTGAGTTGGATACTGCCTGGGAATACTTGCAAAATGCCATGCCTCAAGTAGAAGACGATCCGAATGTTCATATTCTTGCTACACAATTGGCTTCACGACGTGGAGACCTGGACTTGGCATTGGAACATGTTGAAAAGGCACTTGCGCTTGATAACACCTTGGCGGAAGCTTATATGAACCTGTTGGTTGTTTATGAGCAAACGGATCGGCTAGCTGAAGCGGTTGAAGTTTTTTCTAATATCGACTCCTATTTTTTGATTGATTATCCAGAATTATTGTTGGCCAAAGCCGAATTGTTATTAAGTGTTGAAGATATTGCTGGATTTGAAGAGAACCTTAATACCTATAAAAATGCTTACTCTGACAGCTACATGTTGTTTGAATATCTTGAGGCTCGGCAACTTTTATTAGAGGGAGATGCCGGGCAGGCTGCAAGAAAATTGACGATAGTGGTTCAAAGCAATCCAGATTTTGATCGGGCGCAATTTTATCTGGCTTTGTCCCAGATACAGGCTGGAGATATGGAACGTGCGCAGACAGCATTGAATGCTTATCTTCGAAGGAGACCAGATGATGATAGAGCTCAGGCACTGTTTGATCAGGCATTTGGTACGCCACGCACAATGGCTGACATTCAAGCTTCAGCACTATCTATATTGGACAGTGAACTAGCAACGGCTACTGAGTTGGTTAGTGAAGCGCGTAGTTTGATGCGGGAATCCATGCGTATCAATATGCTTGAATTAAATGACGCATTTATCAGGAATTTACTTGCACGCGCAATGGGCGCGGAGCCTTCGATGCCTGATTCATACCAGTCGCTTGTTGAATGGCTGATTGTATTGGGACAATTGGAAGAAGCCCGACAGGTAATGGAACAAGCCCTGGCCTCAGGTGTGAATCCAGATGAATTACGTGTTGTACAGGCAGCAGCAGCTTCGGCAGAAGGCAATACAGCAGAGGCGCTTGAAATATTTAAAGAAGTATATGATGATGGCGAGTTGAATCACGATGCTGTAGTGCGATGGGCAAATGCGTTTGCCAGTTCAGATGAAATTGATCTGGGTCTAGAAGTGATTGAATATGCCCTGGAGAAAGAGGTTGATGATCATCAGAAAGGAATTTACAGGGCAGAATGCGCTGCCATTTTAGTGCAATTTGCCGACATTGATACTGCATTGAAAGAGCTTGAAACTGTGCAAGGGCAACTGATTGATAATCAGGAAGCCTTGGCTATGTTGTCTGAGCAGAAAACCTTTTTGGCTGAAAGAATTTTCCTGGATGATCAATATGATTCTGCTGTGGCCAATTCGATCCTTGACGAGGTGTTAGCCGCAGATTCCAACCATATTAATGCACGATTGGTGCGCGTTCGTTCTATGCTGACAGCGGGTGAAACCTCTTTGGAATTACCAGAACAGCTTGTCAGAGAAGTACTTTCGATAGAAGAATCGAACATTAACGCATTGTTAGTCATGGTTGAAATTTCAAATCGCAGGGGTCAGAATTCACAGGCTCTAGAATATGCCGAGCGTGCAGCTACATCTGCACCACGATCCTTGCAAGTACAGCTCAGCCTGGCCGATGCTCACCTGCGAAATCGTAATTTCATAGCGGCTGAAAATACCATACAACGAATCCTGCAGATTTGGCCCAATACCGCTGCTGCATATGAATTGCAGGTACGATTGCATGCTGGCCAAGGTCAACTACAGCAAGCTGAAGCAGCTTTGGAACGTTACAGTGGGTTGGTTGGCGATAATCCAGAAGCTAATCAAGTTATTGCCTCTTTGCGTTCTTGGCTAAATGCCAGTGTGGGTAATTGGGAAGATGTGGAAACGGATGCACGTGCTCGATTGGATGAAAACCCGAATGATGTAGCGCAAACACAAGCTTTAGCCCAGGCGCTCATGGGGCAGGGGAGAAATCAGGAAGCAGAGGTGCTATTACGCGGCTTGGCTGAAAGATTGGAAGATAATGTTGATGCCTGGAATGCTTTGGGGCAGTTTTACCTGGCCAACCTGAATCAAAATCCCAATGTTCAATCTGGTCTCATGTCAGCGGCATCTGCATTTTCACGTGCATTGTTTATTATGGATGACTATGTACCTGCTATGCGTAATGCTATAGATGTTCAGATGCGACTTGGAAACACAGCTGTGGCGTTGTCATATTGTGAACGATTGTTGGCACTTAATCCTGATGATGAGCAGATTCAATTCCAGAAAGCACTTTTATTGAATCAGCAACCCGGACGTCTCAACGATGCATTGCAAGCGATTACAAGTGCAATTCAACTTTCTGAACAACCTGATTATTTGCTGCTGCGCGGCAGACTATATATGCAACAACAACAATTCGAGCGTGCTTTGGGTGATTTCCAGAGAGTCAATTCACTGTTGGGATTTTCAGATGCACGACTCGATTTGAATCTGTCAGAAGCATACTTAAGCATGGATGATGATCGGCTGGCGGCGCAATATTATGAGTCCGCCCGTATTAAGGTATCTCAGGGACAAGAAATTGACCAGGAGCGTATGACGCGTGTATCGGTGTTGCTGCGTGAGAGAGGAGCCATTTAATTGAACCAACAAAATGTAACAGCGGTTGATAAACCTAATGTATTGCAAGTTACGGGTATGCGGTTTTCTGATACTTCACCAGTAGTCTGGGTGCGTTGGTTGATAGTGTTGGTGTTGTTCACATTAATTTATCGACGTGCGTTTGGTGATTTATGGATGAACTGGAGTTATGACGAGTCCTATTATTCACATGGGTTCCTCATTCCGCCCATAAGCCTGTTCTTTGTTTGGCGTGCACGCCAGGATTTGGCGAAGCTTTCATTACAACCTGCAAATTGGGGATACCTCTGTTTATTTGCTACCTGTCTCTATTTAATTGTCGCCATTTTTTTGGGATTCCGTGTTCTTGAGCAACTCTCAATTGTCCCCATGGTGTTCTCGCTGATTCTCATATTATTTGGATGGCCTTATGCCAAAAGGTTATGGTTCCCCATACTTTTCCTGTTATTTATGATACCCCTTCCCGCGTCAATGACACAAAGTATTGTACTTGACATTAAAATCCTGGCAACAGAATTGTCGGTACGTCTGGCACAATTATTTACATTGCCCATGATACGTGATGGCTCCTATGTACATTTTGGTGACGATTTCTTGTTGGTGGGTGAAGTGTGTGGTGGTTTGCGTTCTTTGATTGCTCTGTTGGCGTTTGGCGCTGTCATGGCTTATATCAGCAGAACCAGGAATTGGGCACGTATTTTTATCTTTATGATATCAGCACCAGTTGCAATCATATCCAATGTAGTCAGAATATTCTTCCTTTGTGTAGTTGGATACATGTATGGAAGTGAAAACGCAAGCGGTAAGGTGCATGATATTTCTGGCATTCTCATTTTTGCCGTAGCATTTGTATTGTTATTTTCTTTGGAAAGCTTTTTGCGAAAAGTTGCACCTGCCAGGGAATCAGAGGAGACTGACAAATGAAATTGTACTTGGCAACTGTATTTCTTTTAATAATAACTTTCGCAGGGCATACTGCCATCATTCGTGAACAAGACCGTTATATACCGGATGCACCCGTAGAAGGATCGTTTGTCATACCGAGTCGAATCGGAGAATTTGAGCAGTACGGTTCAGACCAGGAAATCAGTGACAGAGTAAGGAATGTGTTGCAGACAGAAGATATCCTGATGCGTACCTATCGTGGTCGCTCAGGGTGGCCGATCTATCTCACCATTGTGCAAGCCAGTAATACACGAAGCAGTTTGCATTTTCCTGAAGTATGCCTCGTTGGAGCGGGTTGGGAGCTTCGTGAGCAGTATTCATCGCCAGTTGGTTTCTCTTTTACAGCAAAGCACTTGATCCTGGAGAAAGGGAATGAGCAGGAAGCTGTGTTGTATTGGTTTAAAACGGGAGATAATTTTACAGGTAGTTTTTTTCTGAATTCCTGGTTTTGGGCCAAAGAAAAAATGATGTTTGGTACACCTAAATCGGCCATGATTAAGTTAAGTACCTATGTTGGACCTATAGGACAAGAAGCTGCCTTTGAAATGTTGGAAGACTTGGCAATGCGTCTGGCACCGATAATAATGGAAGAATTAGATTAAAGCGGAAGATTTAAAAGGCAGGAATAGGAGAATAGCAATATGAAAATGTTCAGATATAAAGTAATTATCGGTGTGATGGCCATCCTGTTAACAACAGTATTGATTACGGGTTGCGGAAGTCGAAAAAGTGAACAAAGTCGGGTGCAAGGCGATACTTCTTATCGACTGGGCCAATACGATGAAGCAAAAAACTACTATCTACAAGCAGAATCAATCAATCCCTCTAATGTAATGGCAAAAATAGGGCTTGCACTGACGTTGAAAGCCATGGATGACCCCGAAGGTGCATTGGAAAAGCTGGATGAAGCGATAGCGTTAGAGCCGGAATCTGCCAGAGCATATGTAGAAAAAACGCAAATGCTGTTGGACTTAAACCGGAATGACGAAGCGTTGGAACTTGCACGTGGGTTCCGAGAAATCAACACGGAAGCAGGTGGATTACTGGAAGCCAAGGTGCTGGAAGCCAATGGCCAAATTTCTGAGGCGCTGGTGGTGATGCGTGAATTAAAGAGCAAGCATCCGGAATCACCTCAAATCAGCATTGCCTTGGCTGATGTCTACCTCGCTTTGGATCAACCTGAAGACGCAGAAATTGAACTGAAAATGATGCTCGATCAGATCGACCCTGGATATATTCGGGCCCGTATGCGTCTGGTGGAGGCATTGCGTCGTCAAGGCAAAGTAGACGAAATTGTTAATGAATTGACTGCCTTGGTTGAAGAAAATCCTGACGACAATGACTTGAAACTTGCATTGTCCAGAGCACGGTTGTTCAGTAATGACGTGGCCGGAGCTGAAGCAATGGCCCGCGATGTATTGCAGATAATTCCTGAGTCAGGTTGGGCAAATTTTGTTGTAGGTGCTGTGCTTGTTGAGCAGAACAATTTCGCTGATGCCATTCCCCATCTTCAAGTTGCCAGTCGTGCATTACCTCAGGAAAGCTTGATATCAGAGGAATTGAACCGTGCCATACAGATGCAACGCGGAGGTAGAGCGCAACAGCCTCAGGTGGCAACTACTACATCACAAACTCCGTTAGCATCCCCTGTAGTTCGCAGCGAGGTGGTTGATGAAGACTGGAATACGATGTGGATGCGTGGTGCCATGGGGACATTGTTGCGAAACAGAGATGCAATTTTGGCACTAGGCGATGAAGAATTGACAGAGAAGCTTGTGTACGCTGCCATGTTCACCAACAACGATGCTCTGGCAACTGAGATCGCAACACAGCATCTTCCAGAAGACGCAACTACACGGCAATTTGTGGTCGTGTTGCAATCCAGAAACATTGAAGAAATCCTTGCCTTTTTTGAAGGTTGGCAAGAAAGTGAAACAGAGCGGATTGTGATGCGAGAAAACGCTTTGGCAATGTCAATCACACGCGCTGGTGGGAGAGCTAGGGCGATTCATATTTTGTCGGCCGCCATACAGGAAGTACCGGAACAGGCGGTGAGTCTGTTCAACATCATCCAAGTATTCCGGACTGCACGTACACCGGAATTTGCCGCCAGTGCGCTGCAACGCCTGATTGCAATGTATCCTGACAATGTAGATGCGCACAGTTTATTGTTTGTTACCTTGCGTGAAGTCGGGAAAAGAGATGAGGCACGTATCGCAGCAGAAAATACCTATAGCCTGTACCCTTCCATGCCCGAAGCAATTCTTAACCTGACACAGGCATATATGGACAGTGGCGATGTCACAATGGCGCGCAGGATATTGTCCAGAGGTATTGATTCACGACCTGATATGACCGAGCTGAAAGTCGCCATGGTTGGTGTATTGGTTCGAGCAGGTGATATTGAAGAAGCTCTGACATTGGCTCGCAGCATACAAGACCGCAGTTTTGATCGTCAGTTACGCGGCTACACCATCATGGCACATGCTGATTTGGAGCAATGGGATGCAGTCATCAATGAAGTTGCATCAAGCCCATCTCCTGAAATGGCATTATCGACCCGGATGGTCGCTTTGGCGGCATATATTAAAGCTGGTAGAGCAGAAGAAGCTGCTGCCTTTTTAATTGACAATAATCAAAATCAGCCCATAGGTGGTGTGTTGGGAACAGTTATATTAACTGCTTTGGGTGAGTCTGTTGATGCTGCCGCAGATTTGTCGGATGCTGACCGGGCATTATCTGATCGCCTGGCAGGAGATCGGGAAGCCTTGAGTGATTTTGTCCTGGGTGTTGCCTTTCAATTTGCAGGTCTTCACGACAGGTCATTTGAAACATTCATGGACCTTAATACACGTATTTCTGGTGAGAGCCGGATTGTTGAGGGGACGCTGAATGCTCTGCGTGAAGCTGTAGAAGTAGAGAACCCAGCAGTAGTAGCGCGTGATATTGCAGTACAAAATGCAGAAATGCCTACTGCCTGGCTTGGCCTGGCACAAATATTACAAAAAAACAATGACTTGAATGCGGAACGTGAAGCACTTGAAATGGCCGTAGCGGTTGGGGAAGATATTCCGGAAGTGTGGTACCGTAATGCAGAGTTTTATGAAAGACAAGATTTAATGGCCCAGGCGATTGCACCTTACCGGCAGCTAATTGCGCTTGTACCCGATGACCCCGCTGCAAATAACAATCTGGCCTATTGCTTATTAATGTCAAATGAGAATATAAATGAGGCGATGGAATACGCAGTCAAGGCGGCAGAGCAACTTCCCAATGATCCCAATGTATTGCATACACTTGGTGTAGCACAACTTCGATTAGGAAACTTGGAGGAAAGTCGACAGAATTTGAGTATGGCATTAGAAATCCGACCGAGTGATCCCACATTGTTGTTAGATTATGGGCAACTCCTGATTGAACAAGGAGAAACACAAGCGGGAAAACAGCATATTGAAATGGCAATTACCTATGCGGAACAACTGGGACTTTCGTTTCCACGAATCGGTGAGGCCAGAGACAATATTGCGGGTATTTCGTAAGAAATATATGTTGTGCCATCATACGAACTTCATAATCATAGTTTTACCTGGTATATGATTCGTATTTTGGGATATTGTTACTAGAAAATAGATGGCAACAAACTGAATCATTGTATAGACTGTTTTTTTTTATAGTAAAATATATGTAATATATTTGGGAGGAAGTGACCATTGATTAATTTTGAAGAATTGGAAGTGCTGGTTGCGTTGGTAGAATTGTTTACAACACTGTTTCTCTATGCATTTCAAAATGTGTACGGATTTATTATCGCCCTGTTGGGGGTGCTGTTTACCTTGACAGGTTGATATATTTCCTGAACATACGTTATGGCAAAGGAACGCATTTTTCTTCTGGCATAGAATTGCAAAAATTAACTGATGGCCGTTGACGAAGCTAGTTCTATTTCATGTATGATACGGTATGGGACGTGACGGAATGATATGGTAAGAATGTAAAGTTCAGTACTACAAATCCAAAAGTGAATTTTCCATGAGCAAATCATCAACCATGAACCGACGTACGTTTATGAAGCGGGCTGCTCTCACGGGGGTTGTGGCAGCATCAGCACCCATGTTCCCTATCCCGAAGGGATTACATCACCGTAGCGCGGGGTAAGGCCCACGGCCGCCACCTGTTCTCTATCGCGGAGCGATTACAGCGCCGTAGCGCGGGGTAAGGCCAACGAGCCGCCAC
>CAZIDP010000090.1:0-11646 GCA_964537975.1 uncultured Nitrospirales bacterium
CTTCACCTTCACCTTCACCTTCACCTTCACCTTCACCTTCACCTTCACCTTCACCACCATCTTCTGTCACTTCAACATATTCTTTAACTGTCTTTGACGAGTTAGAGCCGCGATCTGTTTTAACAGTTAATGTCACATGGTATTTCCCGGGATTGGTATACTTATGTGTGATTTGTTGACCTGTTCCTCGCATTCCATCACCAAAATCCCAGTGCCAGGATATGATTCGTATTGTATAATTGGGTTCAGGGGTATCAGGTGAAGAAATATCACGAAATTTTAACTCATATGGAGTGATAGCGGTGGCACTACCAGTAAATAATACAGTAAGAGGAGCTGGTCCTGAGACAGGCGACGCACTAAAATCTACATCTATTGGTGCTTTAGCAACCGTACAGCCATACAGAGTTATCAGCACAACCCATACCGAAAAAAGCCCGCCAATCAAATAGACCTTCTGCTGACTTCCTTTGAACATGGCGATACTCCTTTCGCCCACGCCTGCTGAAAAGTTTCAATAAAATCAAAACATACACGCTTGGCCGATGAAAGGAGGATGAACAAGATAATTGTATACGCAAGGGAATAAACGCACAAAAGAGGAAGATGAAAAGTTTAAGGTAGTATGTCTTTGACTCTATGCACTTCCAGTACAATGCCCCCAGGCGCGAATAAGGTTAAACCAATGTCACTGCTTAAATCATGGTTCCTTGTCCAAGCTTTAACCGTTCATGGTCTTCATGATACACACCTATAATTACACATTTTAAGTAACTTCATTTGATATGTCAACAAAAAAATATCTACTTGAATTTACGTGTATTCAATTTATTTAGTGCACCAAAGTACAAACAAAAAAATTCATTGGAGCTCGGTAACCGAGGTTTTTTCTTGGTCTATTGCTAATGTCTCCGACTCTATTTCAAGCACTGCAAGTCAGCATAACTATTGTTATAGCGCAAGTCAACTGTACGAACTGCTGTACAACTTATGCGGATATTCTCTGACTAACGGGAGAGTCATTCGGGTTAGAAAGTAGGTGCTTGACACCTCAGAGATTGCTATGTAAAACTGTCGTCAATCCACTCGGAGGATAGAGCAGCGCTGGGAAGAGCCCAGATCGACGTGGCGAGGCTGTTTGGCAACAAGATAAGGAGAACTCCATGCGTTCGATGATATTATGGGTTGCGGTATTCAGTTGGTTTATGGCGATTGAAACAATTGAGGTGTATGGTGGTGAGAACATGACATCAAGTACTTTTAAAATCGAATCACGCTCATTCAATGTTCTAGATTACGGGGCTGTGGGTGACGACAAGACTGACAACACAATGGCGTTTTCAGCATGTCTGGAGGCAGTGATCGAGGCCGGAGGTGGACGCGTATTTCTTCCTGCTGGGATATATCGCGGAAACATCATTATTCCCGGAACAAAGACGTGGATGACGATAGAAATTGTGGGTGAAAGCGAACCGACACCCGTGTTTGGGACGATTCTGTCCTTTTCGTTGCAGACCAACGGCACGATCGTTAAAAGTCTCGCAGAGTCGGGTCCCGCAGTAATCTCGGCAAGTAACACCCCCGAGACAATGTACATGACCTTCTCCGGGGTCTACGTGGTATTGCGCAATCTGGATGTTCGAACTTATGACAATCCAAGCATCAACGGTATCGACCTGCAACACGCTGCCCAATGCAAAATCGAGAACGTGTTCATTAACACCGATGTCTACAATGTGCAGGCTTCTGAGCCCACCTATGGCACCAGTGGGCTGATCACACCGGCGTGCAACAATGGGGCATTGACAATCCTGCGAAACGTGGCTGTGACCGGCTATCACACCGGTATTCTAGTCAACGAACACACTGATGGAGATAACATCAATCTAGCATCCAACATTAACGGTCTGGAATTTGTTTTCGCCCATCATGCATCACGCTTTGGCCGGGTAGGAGCGCAACGTTGCACACACGCTATTGCGGTTACGGGAAAACATGGTTTTTCAATCCAGCAACTCGACATAGAGATTGCGGGGAAGGGGCAGACGGATAGCAAGAACGAATGGCAGGCCACCGCATATAACATCAACGACCCCGACAATCTTGGTATTGCCGACATTAACTATTGGGTCGTCGAAGGAGGTGTGGGTGCGGTTGAGAAGTTTACTCGCAATGGCGGCAACTTGATACATGCCCGGCGGATTGGCTCCATATTAGCCGGAAACTGAAGCAACGGAAAACAATGACATCGAAGGATTTTCCTAACATACTGAAAGACTGCTCAGTTATGTAGAGGACATTAACAACAGGCCAAGAAAAATCTCGGTTACCGAACTCCAATGGATTTTTTATTTGTACCTTGGTGCACTTAAAACTTGAATTAAAGCACAATTTATCGGTACTTACAGTTTGATTTTAACGTAACCCAAGTCATATGATGATAGGCAACCAATATAGTAAAAAATTTATCTCAAGTGCCTGATGAGGAGAGGACATGGAGATATCTCAGAGCCGTATGATAATCTCTGGTAACCCACCCGATGAGTCCGATCTAATCGCCTGGACTGGTAATGTAGCTTATGGCTATTGGCAGCAGCTTACCCGACTCATCGAACAATCCTACCCAAGTGTATTTACGCCGGAATGGCTCTATGGTGGGAAGAAGCATGGCTGGTCGCTTCGATACAAAAAATCAAAATCGTTCTGCACATTGGTCCCTGAAAAAAACCGCTGCATGATTCTGATTGTGTTTGGGGCAAAAGAGCGAGACAAAGTCGAGGTCATCCGGGAGACACTCTCTCCACAAACCAGAGAAGCTTATGACTCTGCCACCACATGGCATGATGGCAAATGGTTGTTACTGCCGGTCGACTCGGAGACGGTTGTTCAAGACATAGAGTTATTGCTGGCAGTCAAACGGAGACCCAACAAGCAACTCATAAGACAACCATAAATTTCTATACTAAGCGTGCCACAAGCCAAAATAAATCAAAATGGTACTTTGTAAATTCTTGTTCTAATCGACTTATTTACCTAGCTCCTCGAGCCAACGGGCCACATTACCTTCAATTCTTGCAGCGTACGCTTCCCGACCTTCCGGGACATTGGTGTGGAGTTCGTTCAATATTCCCTGCACTGCTTCTAGAATCTCCCGGCGTTTGTTCTCAGGCCAGGAGGCATATTCCGGCCAGACCTCTTCAGGGCTACGTGAGACTTCCAGCAGGTGGTATGTCTTTCGATCGGCTGGGAGGTCCCGCTTCACCAATTCGATTTCCAAGAGGTGCATGCCCCGCCTGGTATAAGCATATGCGGGTGGCAGAGAGGAGTCTGATGTTGTCGTAACCCCTGAGGAATCGATGGTCACAGTAATAAAATTTCCTGCTTCATCATTGGCCAAGCTCGATTCAATCCCGGCAATTCGGCGTTCCCGCTCCCGTTCTTTTTTAACCTCCTCATCCAGGCCTGTCAAATGGTACCATGTTCTTTCCAGATTCTCCTCATAGTATACAAGTCTGCTTGCATTGTTTGCGGCAATTGACAAATGATCTGTTGATGCTGCTGGTACGTCCAACGCGGTACGTATTTCCGGCAATTCCTCCTGAAGCGCTTCCACGTGGGGCAGTAACTTCGGGTCTTCCAGGATTCGTACAGTGTTTAAGGCATGTTCTCGCACCCCCAGTTTCTCAGCCCCAAGATATTTTGGTAATTCATCCAGAAGAAATGCCTGGGTACTGGAATCCTCGTCCTTTCGGTAAGTGCTTGCAAGTGCATGTAGTATACGTACCTCCAGATCAGGTGAGGGTAGATATGCGGGATCGTGGTCTTTCTTGTAATACATCTCATACAACAAAGATTTTGCACGCTCACCACCAATCCGGCCCAGCATTGCAGCACCGTCCCGGGTGTGCCAGGGCATATCCATCAGATAATTCAAGCCTGGTTCGCCCAGCGCACCCATGCGCTGCATGTAATGCAAAGCATCCGTAAAACGCCTTTCGCTTCGTGCTTCTGCCCACCGCGCGTGAACATCTCGTGCCACATGTTCAGCTATCTCATGGGCTGTTTCGTCATCAGAAAATACAACCCAGATAGAACCACATAACAATTCAAGTCTGTTCGCACAAAGAGAATAAGGTGCAGTCTGCAGGACGTCATACGTTTCCAGAAAAACATCGGCGATGTGTCGACGCTCCTGGGGCGATGCCGCGTTATAACGCGCAGCAAGGGTTTCCCGTGCCAGACTGTAATACGGGGATGTCAGATACGCGATGTGTTCATCCAATGGTGTGCGTTCGTCAATTGAAGGTATCTCATCGAAATCAAAGATTTGATTCGCAAGCGGGTGTACCTGTACCTGGGCATTACCTGACAGGCAGATCAACAGCAGAAGCATCAAGCAAAGTACGAAGTGCCTGTTCCATATTTGGAGTTTTGAATAACACAAAGTAGTAACTTTTTTCATTGTTTTATCCCTCATAGTGTAAGTTTTAATATTTACCAGAATATGGTGCTGGAATATGTTGCCATGCTGGTGTATTGTCTTCATATATAAGTACAGTAAAACTTTGTGCTATTTAGTTGTATAGTTTAGCAGGAGATGTAAATTTGTGCAATCCAATTAAATTAATTATATTAAGTTATATTATTTAACCATATTTCTAATCTTCTATCCATAGCGTTTGTGTCGATTATCACTCCATCTGGAATATCTGCATGGATATCTTCCATTATCTCTTGCACCGCAAGCAGAACGTCTCGACGCATTTCTGTAGTCCATGTAGCATAATCCGACCAGGCATCTTCAGGTGTTCGTTGCAGATGGATCATGAGGTATACATAGCTGGATGCTGGATAATCACGTTTTAATAAAGCAATTTCCATATTATGCATGGCTTTTGTTATAAAAATACGTTCTGCTGATGGAGGTGGGGTAGCTTTCTGTGCAATTTCTACAAATTGACGTAAACTTTCTTCAATATCTCTGATTCGATTAGCGCGTAATTCAGCTTTCTGTGCTCGTCCTCCCAGCAATGTCCAGACTCTATCTAGAATGTTTTCATAAACTCTTAGTGATTGTTTTTGTGTTATGTGAATCGCTGTATCTCTTAGGTGTGGCAGATTGTTACGAAGTGCTTCCACCTGCGGTAACATTACAGAATCTCGTGTATTCGATAAGCAAAGTAAAGCATTTTGCCGTATTAATATGTCATCGTGAATGAGGTATTCAGTTAGATTTTCACGTAGAAATATTAAAAGTTCATGGTCATTATTTTTGCTGTAAATTTGAGAGAGCGCCTTGAGAATGTTCACTTTTTTCATAGTGTCCGATGGAAAAAATGGTTCATACTCTTGTGTGTCATAGTATAAGATCAGTTGATCTTTCGCACGCTTTGTTCCTATTTGCCCAAGTGTTTTTACACCATCTTGGCTTTGCCAAGGCATTTTGAGAAGGTAATCCAAGCCAATATCACCCAATGCACCAATTCGGCGCATATATACCACCGTGTCATTATTCCAGAAATCAGCATGTGCAGCTTCCCATAGAATGTATATATCTTGGGCTATATATTCAGCTACAGTGTTTGCGGTTTCTGTGTCATAAAAGATACAGCCAATCGATTTACAGAATTCAAAGATTATCAGGGAGTTTCCTAAATCAGCACTTTTGGGGATAGTATCATACGTTTCCAGAAAAACATCGGCGATGTGTCGGCGCTCCTGAGGCGATGCCGCGGCATAACGTGCGGCAAGGGTTTCCCGTGCCAGACTGTAATACGGGGATGTCAGATACGCGATGTGTTCATCCAATGGTGTGCGTTCGTCAATTGAAGGTATCTCATCGAAATCAAAGATTTGATTCGCAAGCGGGTGTACCTGTACCTGGGCATTACCTGACAGGCAGATCAACAGCAGAAGCATCAAGCAAAGTACGAAGTGCCTGTTCAAATTGAGAAAATTCTGAACTTTATTCATGGTTCTGCTCCTTGTGTCGCAGGTTTATTGTGAGTTTTCAGCACAAAGTACATTAGGCATGTTTTGCGGATGATGGCGATGGAGATATAAAGAAATATGCTGGGGCAGAAGGAGGGAAGCGTATGAGGATATGAATGGCAATTGCCAAAATCTATCATAGATGTATGATATTTGTGCATCGGGATTCTCCATGCAACGCATCATGATACATACTTATAGATAGATAGTAACGCAAAATGTATCAGATGTCAAGCACGGATTCAGTACAGAAGCTGTAAAATTGGTAACACCATGAAAATGAAGAAATGCGTATGCTATTATTGTTTTACATTATTCTATTTGTTATTATTTTTAAAACATGAGGCTGGAGTAATCATGAGTGATGATGAAAAAAACCTGAATTTACTGGCAGTTTTTCATTACATTATCGGGGGAATGACGGGATTCATCTTCCTTTTTCCATTGCTGCACGTTTTTGCTGGAATAGCTATTGTTACCAATTCCTATGATCAAAGTGATGTTTTAGTACCTTATGTGTTTGGTTGGGTATTAATAATTATTGGGATGTCTTTTTGTTTGTTGGGGTGGTCCCTGGCAATCGCATTACTTACAGCCGCGGATCGGTTACGGCAGCGAAAATCACACAGATTCTGTTTTGTCGTTGCCTGTGTGGAGTGTATAATGATGCCTCTCGGCACAGTACTGGGTGTTTTCACGATATTGTTACTCTCAAAAGATTCGGTAAAAGCACTATTTGATACTGATGCAAAGACAGAAAAGACCACTGAATTTACCGGTTGAATTGTTTTCAATACCTATAGTACAACACCAAACATAAAAAGCCCACGCGATGTGGGCTTTTTGTGGTCAGATTACAGCTTTGGTTTTACATCAGTCGGCATGAATAGAATCCGGGCCTTTTCCGACATGTTTTTCGTAATGTCCTTTTCCATTACGCACATATTTGGTAAAGCCCAATCGGTCCAGATTTTGGTCACTTTGATGTTGTTTTTGAATACGTTCATTTGAACTGCCAGCTACATGCGTAACTTGAAAGACCCGCACTACCTTTTCTCCTGTTTCCGGATGTTGTGTCAGCGCAGACTCTTTCATGCTTTGCACATATTCAAATATTTCGCCTTCGGTTCCATCATCGTGAATTACTTGGTATGTATAGGTTGGCATGGTTTGTTCATCCTTGTGCAACTACGTTGCTTTCTTCAAAATGGGTAATCTTGTCCTCATGCAGCAAGGTCAATCCAATCTGGTCCCAGCCATTCAGCAGCCGTTCTTTCAAGAAAGGATCGATGTCGAATTTCAGGACTGAACCATCAGGTTTTATAATTTGCTGACTTGGTAAGTCGACAACAAGTTGGTAACCTGCTTGTGCGCGTACTTCATCAAAAAGTGCTTCGATTTCATTTGTCGACAGGACAAGAGGCAGCATTCCATTATTAAAACAATTGTTATAAAAGATGTCAGCATAGGATGGTGCAATGATGCAACGGAATCCGTAATCGTTCAATGCCCAGGGAGCATGTTCTCGGGAAGAACCACACCCGAAATTATCTTTGGTCAAAAGTATGGAAGCAGGTTGATATCGTGGCGCGTTCATTTCAAAATCCGGATTTATCGTTTTTCCATCGTCCAGGTAACGCCAATCAAAAAACAGTACATCTTCGTATCCTGTGCGCTCAATGCGTTTTAAAAATTGTTTCGGGATGATTTGATCGGTGTCAACGTTCAGCGCTTCTAACGGTGCGACTATGCCTTCATGCTTGATAAATGGATTCACAGTGTATTCTCCTTCTATATATTATGCTGCGGCTCCAGGTCCGCATGTGTTCATTTTTTCACTTCTGTTGTAAGCAACTCATGTACAGGTTTATCAGGTTCTGGCAATGCCAGTATTTGTTCAGAAAATTGTTGGGTAGCATCTACTTCATTTGTATGGTAATCACTTTTTTTGACACCGTACCGCCATCGTCGATACGCTTCCAAATCTTTACGAACAAACAGGTATGCCACATTTACTACGGCGACATCATCAAGATACCCTATTCCAAGCAAGTAATCCGGTATCAAATCAAATGGGTTCACAATATACATTATTGTAAATGCCGCTGCGCCAATTACCTTCTTCGGTGCTTTGGTGTAGCGCCCTTGCCAGTAATCCCGCAGTAACGCTATGAGATCGCCAGCTTCTTGTGCCACGCTGTTCAACAATTTTTGCATGCGCAACCTGGACTCAACTTCACCGGTTTGCGCATGGGCTCGCGCAATGTCCTCCTCTTTGATATTGCAAGCATGTCTTCGCAGATATGCCTGGTTTATCAGCGCCAGTCTCGCCAGCCAGTGGACTGCCATGATATCACTTCCTTTGTGATGTTGACGTTAAGCTCGCCGCGTTTTATGCTACGCAATTCTATACATACTACCTTAGCTTGCGATAGCGAGAACCTGATCCGCCAAGGGTGCCAAAATCTAACAGGATACCGATAATCAGCAAGATTAGCGTCCAACCCTGAAATCCACCGGTTTCTTTCATGCCAATTGCGTAGGCACAGGTCGTGTATGGCAAGAAAAAGAATCCCAGTATTGGCCAAAGTTGTGTGGTAAATGCGGTGGCAGTGTATTGTATCAACCACATCAATACAAGCGCTATACGTGGAAATATCGCAGCAGTTCCTATAAAGAGACAAGGCATCACATTTCCTTTCGCATTAGTTTCAACTTGATGAAATCAGCCTAATTAAATTGCCAATTCCGAATATCTACAAAGTGTCCTTTTATTGCCGCAGCTACAGCCATTGCCGGACTTACCAGGTGGGTTAGCCCACCCTTACCTTGCCGACCTTCAAAATTCCGGTTGCTGGTTGAAGCACAACGATCACCAGGATTCAGGCGATCATCGTTCATTGCCAGACACATGGAACAACCAGCTTCCCGCCAGTCAAAACCAGCTTCCTTGAATATTATATCCAGACCTTCCTCTTCCGCCTGTTGTTTCACCTGTTGCGAACCCGGTACTACCATGGCATGTTCTAACGCGGGGTGTACCTTGTATCCACGTACCACCTGTGCTGCAGCCCGTAAGTCTTCAATACGACCATTGGTGCATGACCCAAGGAACATTTTATTGATAGTTATTTCCTGTATCGGGGTTCCTTCTTTTAACGCCATGTAACTCAGTGCTTTTTCAGCTGAGAGACGTTCATTGCCGTTCAGTTCAGACAATACAGGTGTTCTGCCCAGGATGCCGGTTACCATACCAGGCGACGTACCCCAAGTTACCTGTGGTTCAATTTCCGAAGCATCCAGCTCTACCAGACGATCATAGGAACAGCCCGGATCAGAAGCCCAAGACTGCCATTTGGCCGTCAACTCTTCCCAGGGTATGTCCTTTGACAGAAATGGGCGTCCCTTTAAATAAGCACAGGTCGTCTCATCCGGTGAGATTAATCCAGCGCGTGCTCCAGCTTCAATGCTCATGTTACAGATGGTCATCCGACCTTCCATGCTGAGGCCACGTATGGCATCTCCGGTATATTCCATTACAAACCCGGTGCCACCGGCTGTGCCAATTTTTCCGATAACTGCCAAAATGATGTCTTTGGCTGTAATACCGACAGGTAACGTGCCATTGACGCGGATTTCCATGGTTTTTGAGGGAGATTGCAACAAGGTCTGGGTTGCCAGCACATGCTCAACTTCACTGGTTCCAATGCCAAAGGCCAGGGCGCCAAACGCGCCATGGGTGGAAGTATGAGAGTCTCCACACACAATGGTCATCCCAGGCTGTGTCAGGCCCAATTCAGGTCCGATGACGTGTACAATTCCGTTTCGACGATCGTACATGTCGAAGCATTCAATTCCGAATTCCGTACAGTTTTTCTTTAACGTGTCCACTTGTTTTTGGGACAATACGTCCCGAATGGGTATGGCACGGTCTGTTGTCGGAATGTTGTGGTCCATCGTCGCAAAGGTCAGTTCTGGTCTGCGAACAGTACGATTTGCGAGGCGAAGTCCTTCAAATGCCTGGGGTGAAGTAACTTCGTGTACATAGTGTCGATCAATATAAATAATAGAGGACTGCCCTTCGGGGGTGTGTACCAAGTGTGCATCCCAGATTTTTTCGAAAATATTCTTCGCCATTTTTTACCTTTCTCCATAGACCAATTCATTATAGTAATGTGCAATTAACGAATAAAATGTAATTTTGCTATACATGTCAATTAAGCCATGTTATGTTGCATCATATTGTATAGGATTTTTTACGCATTGTGTTTGCGAAGCAAATCATTCAGTGCTTCGCGTAATAACACCGCTTCTCCTATGCTTTCGCGTTCAGCCAGGCGCCTTAGTCCCAGCAATTGACCTTGTTGATAGTGACTGGTTTTAGTAATCATTTTCTCTTCACGGGCCAGACAAACGCGGTTACGACCTGAGACTTTTGCCCGATACAAGGCCTCATTGGCTTTCTGGATAATATCGGCTGCCTTTGCTGCATCGTCCGGACAGGCAGCAAGCCCAATGCTTACGGTTATATGTACATCATCGGGTATTGTAATTGTCATTTCAACATCAAAATTCTTCGCCTCAATGGTACTTCGGCACGATTCCAATTTTAAAAAAGCATTTTCTTTACTGATGCCGGGCATCACCACCGCGAAAGCATCACCTCCAAATCTGTAAATTTTTCCTGAAATATCAAAATGACTTAATATATGTTTTGACAAATATATCAGCAATTGGTCACCGATATCTTGTCCATGAATCTTGTTAACTTGACCAAAATGATCAATATCTATGACTGCCAGTGATAAAGGTGCCTCTTGTTTTAGTGTACATTGCACCATATTTTCGAGTGAATCGTCGAAAACCCGCCGACTCGGCAACCTGGTCAGTTTGTCTTCATACGTACTTTCATTATCAATCATAACATATTACCCGTTCGAAATATTCATATATACTCATTAAAACCTATGTATGTTTTCATTAGTATATCATAGTTGTCATGAATTGGCAAGTATGGCCTCGAAGTTTTGAAGGTAGCGTTTTGATAACCAAGGTTGTTATGCTGAAGAATACGTTAAAAGTGGTTTTGAAATTAGAATGTATTCAATTAGGTAAGTTATTACGACTAAGGTATATGGATTTGAATACATAACATCCAGAGGATAAGTCATGAACAGTTTATTCATATGTATTGGTTCACTATTTAAATTAACAATGACTGTAGCCCTTGTCGCATTATCGGTTTCTGCTGTCGCCCAGAGTACCAACTTGGCCGAATCTTCCATTGACAATGGTGTCTTGAAAGTCGGCATCAATAACAGTGCGTATGGGGGAGCCATCACTTACCTGAGTGTGTCGGGTGAAAATCGGAATCTGATTAATAACCATGACCGGGGGCGGCAAGTTCAGCAGTCCTATTATGCAGGGCAGTCCATAGACCGTCGTGCGGAAGGCCAGAGTCCCAATTGGTCACCCTGGTCCTGGAATCCCATACAGGTAGGGGATGCATTCATGAATTCTTCCGCAGTATTGGAACATACCAATAATGGAAATGAAATATATGTCAAGACGCTTCCCTTGCTTTGGGATATGAACAATGAATTTGCTGAATGTCATTTTGAAACCTGGATTCAATTAAAGGACAGCCGGGTTCAG
>CAZIDP010000091.1:0-11582 GCA_964537975.1 uncultured Nitrospirales bacterium
CAGTGGAGCGCAAAGCGCGACCAGAATAACGATTCTTACCAGGTTCTCACCCCACACCGTCATGCCCACGCAGGTGGGTATCCAGCGAGGTGATGATGGAGTTGAGGGCACAGCCTTAGCTTGCATTTTGTAGTTCCCGCAGGTGGGTTTGGTTGTTATGGATGATTATAATTTTGTGCTAGTATTATGTCTTTCTGGGTTCCCGCCTTCGCGGGAATGACGGGAAGGGGGCTACGCGTAGGTGGCTATTTGGTAGACATAGGCGGGTAGTCAGTAGAAACGAAAAGCGCGGCACCGATCATCTCTATATTACCATCATACCCACCCGTCCCGTCATGCCCGCGCAGGCGGGTAACCAGCGGGAGCGCAAAGCGTGACCAATTGTCGCATATGTCTACGTATCTCCTCGATTTCATAATCTACGTTCTTCGGCGTAATCTGCGGATAACGTAGCGGGAGGGTGTGCCAGCGGAATATTTTTTTTGTTCTTCCACCTGATTTGCAGTAGAATCGACTCTATAATGTTAAACAGCACATTGCCATAGCGTGTGCATAATTGCAAACCAACTAATGGGATGTTAAATAGAACTATGAATCATCTGAATCGTCGTCAGTTTTTAGGGAGTACTGTGTTAGGTGGAGCGATGCTTGGCAGTGTTGCAATGGCCGGAGGTTTGAGTGGTCTCGCCAAGGCTGCATCGCCGAATGAGCGGGTCATTATCGGCATGGTGGGGATGAGTCGTGGTAGGGAACTTGCCAGTAATTACGCCAGAAACGAGCATTGTACAATCAAGTATGTTTGCGACACGGACGTCCAAAGAGCCGAAGCTGCTGCTGGAGCATTAAACGATGAATTTAGCATTGAGCCGGAATTCCTGACGGATTTTCGCCGTATCCTGGATGACCAAGAAGTGGACGCAGTAGTTCTGGCATTACCGGTGCATTGGCATGGGCCCGCAACCATTCTTGCCTGTCAGGCGGGCAAACATGTTTATGTCGAAAAGCCTTGTTGTCACAATCCCAATGAAGGCGAGCTTATGATCGCCGCAGCCAGAAAACACAACCGGCTCGTGCAGATGGGTAACCAGCGTCGCTCTTCGGAGATAATCAATGAAGCGATAGACAAGTTACACAATGGGATTATCGGTCGCACCTATTATGCCCGGTGCTCTTTTGCGCGTTTTCGTGGTTCCATCGGTATTGGTGAAGAGGTGCCGGTACCTGAGAATCTTGACTACGACATGTGGCAAGGACCTGCTCCCAGACGAGCGTACAAGAGTAATGTGATTCACTACAATTGGCACTGGCTGTGGCATTGGGGCACTGGTGAAATCGGTAACAATGGCACCCATGTCCTGGATATTGCACGGTGGGGATTGGATGTAGATTACCCAACCAAAGTCACCGCTTCCGGCGGCCGATTCCGCTTTCAGGACGATCAGGAAACGCCTGATAACCATATGGCCACCTATATGTTTCCCGATGACAAAATGATTACCTGGGGCGGCACCAGCAGCAACCACCCAGGCCCCTACTCCGGCTTTGGGATTACCTTCTATGGGGAAGAAGGCAACATGACCATTGGCGGCGCGAATTACCGTGCCCTTAATAACAGCAATGAAACTATTGCTGAAGGTTCAGGTAATCGGGGTGATGCCGAGCACATCAATAAGTTCATTGATGCCGTACGCAACGAAGACCGGACCATACTCACCTCAGAGATTGAAGAGGGACATAAAAGTACGCTGCTGCCACATCTGGGTAACATCGCCTACCGTGTCGGTCACTCGCTGGAATGCGGCGAAAAGGGACATATCTTAAACGATCGTGAGGCTGCTGCTTTGTGGCAGCGTGAATATGAACCTGGCTGGGAACCTTCGGTATAGTTTGACAGCATAACCCTGCATTGGTAAATCGAAATTTCTGCTTACCGTACTGGGTGTGTATGTTGTCCAGGTACTATGTCCAGGTGTATTTCTATAGCCAATTTATGAATAAGGAGCAACTCATTATGAAGTCGTTTAGGATGATAAAGCAGGACAGGATATTCTGTAGAATAGGGGTAGTTTGCCTGTTGACCCTGTTACTGTCTTTTGGGTCGGTGTTGACTGCTTGCGCGCAGGAGAATGCGGAAGTGTATTACCCCGAAGAGCCTAACCCATTTATGGGAAACTGGGCTGGGCGTTGGTCTGATGAGGAAACGGTAGACCCGGTGATAACGGCCCAGGTCATTTCACTGGGCAATGATGAATATAGTATACGATTGGCACCGCAGCTCTTTATGCGGGCACGGCCGATGGCCACCATTCAGGTGCAGGCTGTGGACGGAGTGATTCGTTTTGATGAAGCCGGGTACACAGGTGAAATCCGGGGGGACAGTTTCACGGGTACCCGACATTCTGACGGAGAACCCTATGAAATGACCCGTGTGGTACACGTGCCTCCTACGCTGGGCGCAGCACCGCCTGAAAACGCGATTGTACTTTTTGACGGAAGTGACTTCAGCGCCTGGACTGATGCATCAGGGTGGGTTATTACGGAAGACGGTGCGATGATGGTCACGCCGGATGGAAAAAATATACACACAAATCAAAAGTTCACGGATGTGCAACTGCACATTGAATTCCGTACACCATACCAGCCCCATTTCAGTGGGCAGTCCAGAGGCAACAGTGGTGTCTTCGTGCATGATGAATACGAGGTGCAGGTGCTGGACAGTTACGGGCTTCCAGGGTATTATGATGAGTGTGGTGCGCTGTACAAGGTGTCTGCCCCGTATGTAAATGCCTGTCTTCCTCCTACCCAATGGCAGACCTACGACATCACGTATCATGCGCCGCGCTTCAATGATGATGGTTCAGTCAAAACGTACCCGAGAATGACGGTGTATCACAATGGCTTTGTGATACAGAAGGAGCAGGAGATGCGCTGGATTACTGCCTGGCGTGAAGGGGACCGACTGCAACCCCCGCCTTCTGAACCCGGTTCGATTGTGTTGCAATCGCATGGTGGTTATTATGTTCAATTTCGCAATGTATGGATTGTGGAGATGGATTACAATGAATAAGAGGTCTGTTTACAATATTATGCTGGCCTTGTTGGTTTCTGCTTTGCCATTAACATTGTCAGGGCAAGAGAATCAATTAACATTGGGCATGCAAACGCAAAACGCACAGGTGGTTGTTACCGAGAATGACAAGCCAATTCTGGTGTATCAATACCAACACGTGCCGAAGAAGCCCTATGTGTTGGAATGGTATTCACCTGCAGGTGAAAATATCCTGCGGGATGCCCCTGATGACCATCCGCATCATCATGGCTTGATGTTTGCCATAACGGTTGATGAGGTTAACTTCTGGGAAGAAAGTGAAACGGGTGGTATTCAACAGCATGTGCGTCTTAATCAAACGGAGGTTGTAACCGAGAATGATTCTGGAACGGCTGTATTCAATGAACTACTGGAATGGCGTTCAGCTGATAACGCTGAACTGATGTTGATCGAGAATCGACAAATCCAGCATTACGTTGAACCTGATGTGAGTTATCGGTTGCTGACCTGGACCTCCGAGTTGCATGCCCCAGCAGACCGTGAACAGGTACTGCTCAGTGGTACCTCATATCACGGGCTTGGGTTACGCTTTCCCGCCTGGATGGATGTGGTTGGCCGTTTTACATTCTCAAGTGATATGAGCAATGAAGCGATTGATGGTGAGCATCGGCTGGCACAAGCATCCTGGATATCCTATTCCGTGGCATCAGGAGACAACCAGAAAACGGTAGCTATGTTCAACGCTCCATCGAATCCACACCCGGCATTGTGGTTTATGATGGACGATCCATTCGCGTTTCTTTCAGCTACCATAGACTTGTGGCGTACACCCTTGGAACTACATGCCAACGCTCCCGTTACGCTGACGTATGGAGTCGCCGTTTGGGATGAAATCGTTGATGTCGATTCTATCGAAGCGGTTTACGCCCATTGGCAAGATTTGCTTCACTAAATCACGCAAGATTAAATGATAACTGGAGTCTCAATGCCCTCATTTTCCGGCTTTTGTCCGGGTGAGGGCATTTTTGCAGACTCCAGTATACATGAATACAACCAATATATAATCTATGTTCGGTGATTATTTCTGTTCAGCTTTTTTGTGAAAACCCATACGTTGGACTGATTCGCACACCTTACAATTTTTCGTAGGTAATCACTACGGCTGTCTCGGGGGTGCTGAGTTCAACAGGAAGCCCCAAGTTCATTAATGCTTTCCCGCTGTATACAACCGTTTCCTGGGTGTCCACATCAGTACAGGCATATTCTGCTGATGGGTTCAGTCCGAACAGCCGCAAATCCAGGGCACGGTAGATTGCGTCTGCATGTCGAAACACCTGTATCATCCCGTCTCCCTGCTCAGGCCGATTAAACTGCCAGGCCATAATACCGGTACCATCAATACTGTATGTTGAGAGGCGATAGAAATCGCCATAATAATACTTGCCGAGGGATCGCCATAAAGCTACTTCAGCAGCAGCTTCCTTATAGTCGGCGTCTTCCGGGCGCATGTCATAACAGGTGTTAATGGTCGGACACATCTGACTGCGGAAACCATAAGAATCGGTACGATTGACACCCGTGCCAAACAATGGTAGCCAGGCCGCCAGACCATAGGTATGCCCCTGCTGTCCCATGGGTTCGAAGATATAGTCACTGCGCAGAAGCGGTATGGAACGGCGCATGGTTTCCAGGTCAAGACGATGTCCCCCCGATGCGCAAGTGTCAATCAGCATGTCCGGATGACGGTGTATCAACGCATCCCAGTAGGCCAGGTAGCCCTGTACATACAGGTTCTCGGTGATGCCCTTGCGATTTTCCGCGTCGTTTGCCAGCCAATAGGGCAGCGGGTCCATGTTAAAGTCCTGACGATAGAGGTCTATACTTTCGCTGTTGATAAGATTGTCCACATGATCAATGAGCCAGTTCAGCGCTTCAGGATTTGCAAGGTTGAGCAACCCCCATTGTTCCCCGGTCTTCAGAATCCATTCCGGCTTTTCCGTATCAAGCCAGGTTCCTGGAGCCACGCGCTCCGGCTCAAACCAGACAATTGTTTTGACATCCTGTTCATGGGCATGATCGGAGATGGCGCGCAAGCCGTTCGGGAAGCGGTTTGCATCAACCTCCCACGTACCTGTGTTGACCCAATGGCCGTCGCAGGGATACCAACCGGCGTCCATCCACCAGTAGTCCAGGGGCATGTCATGACTGGCATACCGGTCTATGAACATATTTTGAGAAGCCTCATCCGCGTTGACCATCTCGAAATATTGGTGGGAACTGCATGCGGCATGAAGCGGACTGGGTATCTCCCCGCCTGGCTTTGGCGTATTGTGTGCCAGCATCCACTGACGCCAGATATTCTGTGCGCGCCAGTGATTGTCCCCTAACCAGAACTGAACAACCATCCTGGGTGTGCGGACTTTTTCGCCTGGTTCCAACACAAAATGCGTTGTGGTCTGACCCGCCTGGAACTGCATGGTCTGCGTATCCGCGTGCTTGAATTCGGCAAACCAGGTTCCCGGCCAACCAACGGTCAGGATCATACCGCCCTTGTCGGGCAAAGCCAGGTTGTAATAGGGCCAATGCACTGCTGTTGGACGTCCCTGCGGTGTTTCAAAGCGCAAGTCAGTACCAGGTGGCAACTTAGTAGAAAAGGGCTCAAAGTCATTGGCTTGCACCAGAGTGCCCCTGTTATGGTGCAACATGGGATGCGTCGCTCCAGCAGTAGTGGCAATTGCACTGTCCATTGCGTAAATGTGTTCAAGCAGGGGAGTAGCGACCTCACCAGCGTTTTCAAACCAGACTATCCACTCAATCATGGGAAAATTTTCATACCGTGTCACTTCACAACGTACCTGCAGCCCGCTGTCTGGTGCTTGCCAGAGCAAATCCTGTTGTGTAACACCCTCAGCGACGTGTGTCGCATCATGCACTTCCAATGGCCAGGTGTTTAGAAAGTTTCGTGATGGTACACCACCATAATGAAAAGAGAAAGGCAACAGGGTTTCCAGTGCTGCCTGATTAGAATCCAATGGCAAACGGTTCACGTGCAGCAGCGTACCATCTTCGAGTGTGATTATAGGTTCGGCCCAGACCCCCTGATCATGCGCGATACCGTCACCACCATCGCCAACCTTGAGCGACAATTGCTGCGCTCCCGCTAAATCAACATCCAGGAAGACAGCCGACTCACCCTCGCGCAATACTGCCGTGCAGTATAATTCCTTGCCATCAGCTTCGACTATAAACTGGATGCTGCCCCGTCCGCCACTGGTCTGCTCGTTAGAATGAACACCAACCCAGGCAGTAAATCGGTTGCCACGCTGCGGCAGCGTGATCTGCAAGTTTGACTTGGCATGTACATAAAGCCCCTCATCATAACGTACACCAGCAATATTTAATGGGCCATCAAGGCGTCGATCAATATGAACCGGATCATGGTTCTCAATAACATTAATATGAGCGAGCATTGGTGCTTTAATGCCTGGTAAAGAAAATGCTTCATGCGTCCATTGTGTGGCCAATTGTAATTCTACAGAATCAGGTTGCACTGCCCCCGGAACCAGAAAACCCTGTGTTGACGACAACAACATACCAACCAGAGAAACGAGTGTGCTGCACATTTTTAACTCCTGCCTTTCAATTTTAAAATAATGCTAGTTATACAAAATAATGTAAATGTATAAACTTTATAGAAATAAGTATTTATAAAAAATTAATGACTTATACTTTATTATAATATTAAAAATTGTAGCCAAATATTTTAAAACAAAAATCTCTGTCAACAAACTGAACCACTAAAAATAGATTGAATATTTTCAGGTTTTATGGAATTGTAAGCTTTAGTTTGCATCATTGGCCGGCAGTACAAGTTCAAGCTCCTCGATGTCATTTGGGCCGGTGATTTCGAGTGGAGCATTTAACGCCTCAACCCGCCGGTAGGGGCCAAATCCAAAATGTAAGGTAGTGAGTTCGAAGGTGTACGTGCCTGGATAAGCGCCTTCGGTCATCGTGAAATGCCCTTCGGCGTCGCTAACGGTACCGGGGAGTCGCTGGGGCGGATTGCCTTCCACAGGCTTCAAACTTATAGCGACAGTTGGAACTGGATTCCCATCTGTGTCCACAACACGGCCGGAAATTGTTGCGCAGTCCTTGGCTACGAAATTCTGGTTGCTTATGTCGCCGGTAACGCAGATTGGCTCAGACTCGATACGTCCGTACCCCCCGGCACTCAGCGTCAGTTGGTAGGTCCATTCTTCCGAGGGCGCAATGCCGCAGAGGCGGTAGGCACCGTCCGCTGCGGTTTTCGTTTCGGAGGTTACGAGGTGGCGGCTGGGCCGTTGCACGTGATGGAAGTTTGTGGCGGAAACCCGAACGCCCTCAACGGGATCGCCCGCTTCATCCAAGACGCGGCCGGATACACACGCGCCGCGTTCAAAGGTGAAATCCACATCAATCCGTTGCTCGTCTGGCCCCACAGTGATTTTCTCCGCCACCAGAGGGCCATTGTCTAAATTCTGGAATTCGTGCACCACACCGTCGGGAACGGCATAGGCCACGGAAAATTCTCCTGAGGGCAAATGGTCCAGGCGATATGTACCATCGGCTCCAGTGACTGCCCCTCGCAGTACACGGGGTGGTCGGACATTGGGAATCCACAGCCGGACGCCCGGAATCGGTTCACCTGTTTCCTTGATGGTGACCTTGCCAGAGATAGTCGCACCGTGGGATATCTGCATCTCAAGGCCATCCTCGTCCTCGCCATCGAGAAGGTTCAGCCGGGGATGTTCCAAGGCCGTGTAGCCTTCGTCTGCGTTGTAAATGACGAGTTGATATTGGAACGGACATAGATTGTCGAAGACAAAGGCTCCGGAGGCATTAGTGCGGGTGATGATATCCGGAAGGTCGTTATCTGCAGGGGTGCCGCGTAGCATCACCGGGATATGCGGCGCGGATTCCCCGGAATTTTTAAAGCGCACCGTGCCCGATACCCGCACGCCCTGGTCAAGGGTGAGTGTGAGGGGTTCCCCTTCAGGAAGTTTCCCCAGGAGCACGCCCGGCTCATGTCCTTCGGCAAAGGCTGCCAGAGTAGGGCTCAGAAGAAGGCGCGACTCGTCGCCGGGCCGCCAGGTATACCGTGGAATCTTAAATCGGCCAGCTTCGTCTGTCCGAACTTGTAATGCCAATCCCATGCCATAGGAACCCCAGCCGGCGATAGAGAGTACAAGTGCGTCGGGTACAGGTTCTCCGGATTTGCTGATCACGGTTCCCTCAAGAGGGTCAGGGTCGAAGGGCCTAAGGGCCAGGTCTTGCCGCAGGCCTTCCTCTTTATGAAAGTAGACATCACCCAGTGAAATGGGGCGCACATCAAGTGCTTCGACTGAGACCGAGCTCAAGTGGTAGGCGCCTTCGGGTAAACCAGTGATTTCGTATGATCCATCCTCCCCCGTGATCGTGTCTTTGTACCCCCATTGCCAGGCTTCACCACGGAAAGCTGCTACTTTGATACCTGCGGCAGCATTTCCCTCTTGGTCAAGCACTGTCCCGTAAAGCCGGTAAGGCCCTGTATCAATTTTGGGCACAATATATGCAAACTCTTCTGGAACCCTTGTCGCTGAACCGATTAGATGTTCGCTGGCTTCGTCCTCTGCCACAGCTCCAAGACAAAGTCCTGTGAGCATTAATAGTCCAACACATATACACAACAATTTCAAAGGAATACTAAATTGGATTTTCTTCGACATGGTATAACCCTCCACAGAATGGCTTTACAAGCATTTATGCATTATATAACTTGAATTAACGCATAACCAAATGGCGCACTTAGTATATGAACCTGAACCTGAGCAAATAATTTCCCGACATTTGTTTCAGTTACGATGATGTGTATAATGACACGATCATTGATCTCTCTAAGCAATACACGTATAAAATTTCTAAGCACGAAAGGGTAAGAGGCGCATGTCCTGTCATCACTTTGTTTTAATACCGTTATATACACTGTTAGTTTCAATTGCCCATGCTGATATTCTGATCGCGGATTTCGAAGTTGATGACTATGGTGACTGGCAGGTTACGGGTACCGCTTTCGGAGATGCTCCCGCAAGAGGCACATTGCCCGGTCAGATGCCAGTGGACGGCTACCTCGGTGAAGGGCTGGTTAACTCGTTTCACGGTGGGGATGTTGCAACCGGAACGCTCACCTCGCCAGTATTTACTATCGAACGCAACTTCATCAATTTCCTTATTGGAGGTGGTGGCCATGCAGGCCAGACCTGCATAAACTTGATACTGGATGACAAGATAGTGCGTACTGCAACTGGTACCAATACAGAGCCCGGTGGAAGTGAGCGGTTGCGCTGGTTCTCCTGGGATGTTACGGAGTTTGTCGGACAGGAAGCTCAATTACAGATTGTGGACAAGCATACAGGTGGATGGGGGCATATCAACGTGGACCATATTGTGCAGAGCAATGAATCAATTACGTCAGAACGCACCCGTACTATTATCGCTGGAAAAAAGTTTCTGAATCTGCCTGTGCAGAATGGCGCAACTTCAACATGGGTTCGACTGTTGGACGGGGATAAAACCCTGCGCGAATTCAACATTGAGCTTGCCAGTTCTCCGGAAGAAACAAATTTCTGGGTGACGTTGGAATTGACCGAATTTATGGGAAAAGAATTGACCTTGTGGGCAGAGCACCTTATGCCAGACAGCCAGGGATTTGAAATGATTACCCAGGCCAATGACATCATTAACAGCGATGACCTTTACATGGAGAAATACCGGCCGCAATTCCATTTCTCCGCAAAACGGGGCTGGCTCAATGATCCGAACGGACTGGTATATTACGAAGGCGAGTACCATCTCTTTTTTCAGCACAATCCCTATGGGTGGAGATGGGGCAATATGACCTGGGGCCACGCCGTCAGTAAAGACCTCGTGCATTGGGAAGAACTGGGTGATGCCATTCACCCGGACGAACTGGGTACCATCTATTCTGGTTCTGCCGTGGTAGACTGGAAAAATACCACAGGATTTCAAACCGGTGATGAACCACCACTCGTTGCCATATACACCTACGCGGGTAAGAGTACTCCTGGTTCAAAAGAGGCTGGGTATTCACAAGCAATTGCATACAGTAACGATCGGGGACGCACCTGGACAAAATATACTGGGAATCCAGTGCTCGATCAAATCGTTGACGGCAACCGGGACCCGAAAGTCATCTGGCACGAGGCTTCGGAACAGTGGGTTATAGTCCTGTTCCTCGTGGATACCCAAATGGCCATTTTCACTTCAAAAGACCTGAAAACCTGGCATAAGACACAAGAACTGGAGGCATTTTTTGAATGCCCGGAGCTGTTTGCATTGCCCATGGACGATAATCCTGAACAGGTAAAATGGATACTCTACGGTGCCTCTGGCGATTATTATATGGGAGGCTTTGACGGTAATACGTTCACACCGGACGGAGACGCTGTCCCATTTAGTTATGGCGATTGCTTTTACGCTTCACAGACCTATAACGACATTCCGCCCGAAGACGGACGACGCATCCAGATCGCCTGGGGATACACCGGTCACCCGGACATGCCCTTCAACCAGATAATGAATTTTCCTGTCGTGCTTACCCTGCGTCAGACCGGAAACGGACCGCGACTTTTTGCCTGGCCCGTAAGTGAAATCGAATCGTTGTATGAACAAACCCACGTTTGGAACAATCTTACACCTGACGAAACTAATCAAGTCTTTGAATCGGTTGAGAGTACATTGCTGGACATCAACATCCTGTTTGATGCACCAGACAATGCTGTTATTACCATGACAATAGGAGGGCTGGACATCACTTGTAACCCTGAGACGCAGGAAATGCAATGCAAAGATAAGACAGCACCGTTGGTAGCAGAACAGGGAAAGATTGCATTACGAATACTGGTGGACCGCCTTTCCGTGGAGATATTCGCCAACAACGGCCAGGTCTATATGCCCATGAGTCATGTGTATGATGCAGAACTTCCAAGTTTCACTGTCACCGCATCCGAGCACGTAACAATAGACCAGCTGACCGTTCATGAGCTTGCTTCCGCTTGGGAACAAAACAAACAAGGCGCCTATGCTGTAGCACAACCCTGAATGCAATTCATACGCAATACGACATCCCCTGGAAATAAGTAATCGGCTGTCCCCGTTTCAATCCACACTCCCACAGGGGAGCGACAGCTATTATACCACAGAGGCACAATGATGCAGAGGATTAAATCCACGCCCCCGCGCGAGAAGCGACCCTGTGTCCCCTGTGTTCACTGTGGTTTTATTTTCATTGGGCTTCAAATCACACTCCCTTTGGCAAGCGACGCTATTACACCACATAAGAACAGATTTTTGAATTCACACACCCTTGAGCGAAGCGACCCTGTGCTCTTTGTGCCTCTGTGGTTTTATTTTCATTGGGCTTCAAATCACACTCCCTTTGGGAAGCGACGCTATTACACCACATAAGCACAGATGTTTGAATTCACAGACCCTTGAG
>CAZIDP010000092.1:0-11498 GCA_964537975.1 uncultured Nitrospirales bacterium
CACGGGCCAGAATGAACCCACCGAGGAACAGGAAAATCACCGGGTTACTGAACGCATTAAACACAGATTGATAGCGCATGCTAAAATCGGGTAATTCTGGAAATACAGGTATGGCAATCCAGAAGGCCTGAAGTGCTATCACCAACAAGCTCGTAGCAAACAAGGGAATAGCCTCTGTTACCCAGAGCACAAGTGCTACTGCAAAGATGGCAGCCATTCGACGAGCAGGCTCTTCCATCTCACGTGGCATAAAAAAATACGCAACAACCCCCATTGCTACTGCAAGTATAACCAGAGCAACTTGCTTGGTAATAGCGGCATTGGTTGGCTTATGTGCTTCTTCACTCATTAAAAGTTGAACCCCCTAGGCTTTGAAAACACCTATCAATCCCCCATGGAAATTTAAGGCATTTTCCTGTGTTTATTGATTATATCATATAGAAAGGCAGGCGTTCTGCGCAAGTTTCAGAAGAGAAATTGCATACAGAAACTGTTCAGATAACACATGTTGACTTACTGTGCTCTTCGGTGTATACAATACCACATAATATACTTCAAAATAAAGTATTCTGATAGTTTGGAGTACTAAATGGATTGTAACCTGCGTATCCAAGGTTTACATGGTATCTCTGTGTTGTATGGCGTTGACAAATTAAAAGGAATCACCAGTATGAAAAAATCTACACTATTGATTTGCGGAATGTTAATCTTGTCAGGCATAGGCTTATCGGGTTGTTCCGGAGCAGATAATGATGTACTTGAAACTGATACACCTGAAGTACCTTCTATTGAAATTGAAGTGGAAGAACAAAGTGTAGGAGAGATTATCGACAGCACATTGGAATCCATTGAGGAAACATCAGAAGCTGCTGAGGATGCCATAGAAGACGCTGCACGAAAAGCGTCTGAAGTCATGGTTGATATTTCCGATCAGGCCCAGGAAGCTGCTGAAGGTGCTGTTGAAAGTGCATCTGAAGCTCTGGAAGAACTGGCTGACTCAGTGGAGACCGACGATGACGATGTCAATGAATCTGAAGATGGTGCTGGTGAAGTGGAAAACCAGTAATTCTTTGTATAAGCTTTACAACTTGATGCGTGTATATTAATTTGATGTGATCAGCATTCAGTAAGCGCACGATCTATTTGGATTTATTAAAATATTGCGGGGAGTGGCCTGGTTATCTATTTTTCAGGATACAGGGAAGCTGCTCCCCGTTTTTATTTTTCTGTCTTGAACAGACCAAGCTAAACAGTTCCTGTATCTGAGTACATCATTACACTTTCAATTGCGTTTCTGGTGTAACAAATCTAGAAGTGCTTCAAAAAATAATCGTATACGACGCGCATTGGCCCCCAGATCACTTTTACCCAGGCGTGACTTAGAACGCATGTCTACGATAGCACCTCCATTTTCATCTGGTCGAATTCGTATTACAAAGTCATCCTGAAATCGAAATACTTTGGTTGTGGCAATACCTTCTATAACAAACAACTCTTCGTCGACGTGACTTATTTGCCAATCTTTGCGATGTTCATTGATAAACGCAACACTCTGCCGAAAAATAACCTCCGGTGGCTGATCCAAGATCAGGGGTTTTAATTCTGGGTAGTGTTCTCGGATTATTGCCGCATTTGCATCAGGCATTTGCTGATTATTATCTGGTGTAAACGCTGGTACGTTGTCCATATCAGTTGCTACATCATTAATTGCAGGAAACCGCATGCCATTTAACAAGATACTGGCAACGGTTATCAACGGTAACAGCCCCAACATTCCAATCATTACAGTAGGTATCGATTGTGAAGCAAACAGCACTACGATAGCTGATAGAATGGAAACCAGGCCGAGCATGCCACTGAAAACGAAAAGCGCAATCCCAATCAAAGGCGCACTTGTAAAAATTCTGGCCGCAGCAATTCCTATGGGCAACAACAACACAGACCCCAGTGCGGCAATCATGGTCATCTTACTAAAAAGCATACCATCGCTTTCTTTGACCGACCGTTTATTGTAATCGGAAATTCAACATATTGAAAATTCGTGAAGTAAAAATGAGGAGCGTACTGTCAAGACCAGTATACGCCCCTCAATATACTTCAATTTACAATTCTTGCTTTTAAAACATACAGCAAATAATCAATGAAGGATATGTTATTTGATATCCAAGAGTTCCATTTCAAAAATCAGAACGGAATTGGGTTCAATTGGGCCACGGCCATTTGGACCATAAGCCAGATCGGCCGGAATATACAACTCCCATTTTGAACCAACAGGCATTAATTGTAAGGCTTCCGTCCACCCGGGTATGAGCTGACCGACGCCAAAAATCCTGGGGTCTTGACCATAGGAACTATCAAACTCTTCACCATTTAGCAGTTGCCCCCGATAATGCACTTCCACATTGCTGTCCAATGTGGGGATTTCCCCAGTGCCTTCTACCAGCACTTTGTACTGCAGGCCACTTGGCAATGTGATCACGCCTTCCTGCTTTTCATTTTCTTCGAGGAAGCGGGCACCTGCCATTAAATTGATTTCTGCAAGTTCCTTATTGTGTTCTTGTGCTTCTTGCATCAACCGCTCTTGTTCCACAGTAACACGTTGTTGAACTACGCGGAAGAGTTGCTCCATTTCCGGAACACTTATAGCTGGTTCGGCGTCTTCATCTTCATTCATAGAATCTTTAATTCCCTGTATGAAGGCATCCAAATCCATTTCAAACGCATCGGTAATCATGGAACCACCAAGTCTATACCCCAAGCTATAACAAATGCGTTGGTCCTCTGTTTCTAGTTCTATCTCCTGAGCACAGACACTGACAACGGGCATTAAAATGGAAATCATAAGCATGACACCAGCAATCCCGAAATACATTTTCTTCATATAAACTTGTCCCTTCATGTTGTTTGATTATCGCAGTGTTTTGCCTTAAACATTTCTTGCAACACACTGTAATTACTAATTTTTTCGTAGAGAAACGGCTTTTTGATATATTCAGCGGGTATTCATTAAACAAACTGACTTGATAAATTATGCACCATATGCCACCCTTTACGCCATATTAGTTTCGGTAGTTGACAGATAGGGGTAACTGGTCAGGCACAGGCTTCGAATGAAGTCATGACATAACGCCCATAAAAGCCCTGCAAGGTGCACCATCGGCACCTACCAATGCCATTGGTAATGCTATAAAAGAATAATCTCCCGCTTCAAAATCAGCCAGGCACAACCCTTCAATTATAAAAATCTCATTCTGTAACAGTATATGGTGTACCGGCGCAGAATTTTTATAAGGAGCTACCGATAAGTAGTCAACACCTACCAGACGCACATTTTCCATTACCAGACGCTCGGCAGCCTCTTCAGACAGGGCAACATAGGACTCATTAAACTGGCTGTTCGGTTTAATTGCACTGTTTTTTGTCTTTATCAATATTCTTTCTGGTAAAGGTTCTCTGCCAAGGTGCCGGGCTTCGACCAGGTCTGTATCGCCAGTATCAATCAGTTTTGCTTCACCAAAAAAGAGCTGCGTATCGACCTCATGCAACCGCTTGCCATCATTTTCAAAATGCCAGGGAGCATCACAATGGGTGCCAGCATGGGTCGGTATGGTTATCACTGATGTGTTGCAATTGCCACCATTTTTAATTCGACTATCAGGCACAAACGTATAAGCAGTGTCCCCGGGCCAGACAGTCATGCCTTCTTCCAAGGGTATGCTCACATCAATCCATTTAATTGGCATTCAGTCAGACTCCTGTATTCGTCACGAATGATTATAAAGCATAGTTTATGCCCCGACAATTTATATGATCCCAGATGCTTATTATCCAGTTAATAGCTGAAGACATCAAAGTTTTAATAGGATAGTTGTGATAAGACCGGATGTATCCTGAGATGTATCTGAAATCTGGAGTAGCATTTAAAAATAAACTACAGTAATACAATAACTAAAAATTGAATAGCATCTCAATCAATAAAAAACGTCGGGCTTACCGGTAAAATTCCGAATAAACCCGACGCGAAGAAAGGAAACGAAGAAGAAGGAGAAAGAAACGTGTCTTCATTGTCTGCTATATTAACGGGGGAGCAACCCAATGTGTTGACGTAGTTTCGAATTTACATCTAACACAGGTTGCCAGATTTTTGACAGGAATGCTTCACAACAAGATTTGAACAAAAGGTTGTGCATTCTTGTGTTGTGGTTGGTCAGTAAATTTTTCTTGTGCTATACTGGCCTACATATTATACCTGATTTGTGCAATAGTTAAAAGAACAGGACCATGCCCCATGGCTGATATACTGAGTCAAGATGAAGTAGATTTATTGCTAAGTGCTGTATCGGAAGGTGCACTTGAAGAAACCAAACCGATGCAAGGTGCTGATCCGGAATTGCACTTGTCCACCTATGATTTCCGAAGGCCGGAACGTGTATCCAAAGAACAATTCAAAGGTTTGCAAAGCCTCTTTGAAGCATTTGCGCGTGAGGTCAGCATTGTATTTCCCCCGTTCCTGCGAACTGTTGTGCGGGTTGATTTAACATCGATCGATCAGCTTACCTATGATGAATTTATCCTTTCTGTAGCACGTCCAACGGCTCTTTCTGTGATTAGTATGGAACCATTGGAAGGCAATGCGGTATTGGAGATGAGTCCATCTTTGGTATTTCCAATTATTGACAGGGTATTGGGGGGCAGGGGCACCAGCCTTTCAGAACCTAGAGAATTAACTGAAATTGAAGACCGCATCATCCAACGCATTGTCATGATGATGTTGGATTGTTTACGTCGTTCCTGGGATCAACTTATAGAATTTTCATTGAGTGTTGTCCAGCAAGAGAGTGATCCCCTAATCGTTCAAATCGTAATCGGCAGCGAAATGGTTATTCTGGTGGGATTTGAATTTCATGTAGGCGAATCCGTAGGAACGATGAACTTTTGTGTACCGTTATTGGTATTAAATCCTATCCTCGATCAGATTTCTCAACAAGCACATTTTTCACGAAGATTGACTCCTGAAGTGGCAACTGCTACTTACAATGCTATACAACAGATTGTAGAACAAGTTGAAGTACCAGTGAATACCATACTGGGCAATGTCCAGTTGTCACTTGAAGACATAATAAACTTGCAAGTCGGTGATATTGTACCGCTGAATTCAAGCCCTCACCAACCTTTGACCCTGGATATAGGTGGGTTACCCCGCTTTCAGGTACAAGTAGGCCGGCGACGAGAACATCACGCAGTCCAATTGTTGAATTTTATGTCAAGGCGTGAAAAACAACATAACACGAGTTAGCACAAAAATCGTAGTTGTTTTGTTATTGGGGAATGTTTTCGTTACCATATACAACATATTGTATAAACCAGTAAAAATTTACGGGCAGTGCTAATTCAGGGACAGGAATGAACAAAGAACTTGCTGACATTATTGCGACAGGGCTGACACAAGGGGTTTTTGATATTTTCAACGCCATGCTCGGTCTGTCAATAAGCCACACAGAACAAGGCGCAAAAATGTTGGACCCCTCCAAACTCAAGGGGTTTCTGGAGGAGTATTCCATCATTCTGGGTGGAAAACTCCCCAAAAAGATGGGTGCGGCAGCCATGTTGCTGAAAGAAAAAGATGCTTTACAACTGGCATCGCTGATGATGGACGATGAGTCAATAGAAAAATTGGATGTCATACCAGATGAAGTGCTCACAACTTTGGACGAAATCGCGACATCGGCTATTGGTAGCGGCATGACCAATTTGCTTGAACAGTTTGGCCGGAATGTTGAGCAACTGGAAAACACACTCACAGTAAGAGAAGGTTTGGGTTCATACAATGAATTAATGACACTTCTGGGTGAAGAACAGTGGTATGCGCTGGTATCATTCAGTGCAGCACCCACATTGGCTGCGGAATCTGTATTGTTGTTCAGTGACGCATTGGGATATCTGGACCCCAAGTTATCTCAAGCGACAGCCAGTGAGAATACATCAAGTGATACACAAGGCAATTTGGAAAAGGAATCCAAACTGAGCATGGATGAAGTAAGCGATATATTGCAGGGGCTGGATACAGAAGTTGATTTTGGAGAAGGTGGGCGAAAAAATGCTCCTGACAATCTCGATATGGTACTGGATATTCGCCTGACTGCTATCGCACGGTTGGGGCAAGTGGAAATGCCCATCAGTGATGTTTTAAATCTTGGGCCTGGTTCCATCCTGGACATTGCACACATGGTAGATGAACCAGTAGACTTGCTGGTAAACGGCAAGCTCATCGCACGTGGCGATGTAGTTGTGGTAGACGAGAAATTTGGCTTACGTATTACGGAAATAATTAGCCCCAAAGAGCGAATTGAGAGTTTGCGTTGACGCCGGATCAAGAAAAAATTTACTGGAAAAAATTCAAGGAAACGGATGATACCTACTCCAGAGACCAGATTCTGGTGGAGTACATGCGGGTAGTTAAATATATTGCGGGACGTATGGCAATCCATGTGCCTTCCCACATTGAAATGGATGATCTTGTGGGCTGGGGTGTTATGGGATTGATGGATGCCGTAGAAAAATTTGACCCCTCTCAGGATATCAAATTTTCTACCTATGCGTCTATCCGCATACGCGGTGCAATCATAGATCAAATCCGCTCTCTGGATTGGGCACCACGCTCCTTGCGTTCCATGGCGCGTAAGATAGGGGAAGCCAAAAAACACCTTCGCGACTCAAGTGGAAAAGAACCATCCAATGAAGATATTGCAGACAAGTTGGGTATATCTGAGGATTTAGTGGATGATACAGTAGCTCAATTGCAAACCGCGCATTTGCTGTCACTGGATGACTACCTGATAAATGAAGATGAAACTTATGAAACCAGGAAATCAGAACGTATCAGCGGTATGATGCCCAGCCCGAGCGACACAGCAATAGAGCACGAACAGATCGAAATGTTGGTGCAAGGTATTTTACAACTACCTGATCAGCAGCAAAAGGTGTTAAACTTATACTATTATGAAGAATTGACCTTAAAGGAAGTTGGCGTTGTATTAAACGTGTCTGAATCTCGAATTTGTCAAATTCATAGTGCTGCTATGAAAAGATTACGCAAAATGTTGCGAGAAGGTGGCTGATATGCCGCAACCGATCGATCCGTTGATGGAAGTAAACCGGATTTCTACGTCGGAACGAATTCAACAGATTGCAGACCGGGCATCATTGCAGGCCCAGGGGCGAATGGCAGAAGCCACGGCAGATGACCAGGTACGCAAAGAATCCACAGTTAAGGAATCCGAAAATAAAAGTGATGAAGTTGATGAGGAACTGAAGCGGAAGAATCCCTTTATGGGCCGCAAAAAAAAGCGATCCTCAACAACGCATGACTCCGGAAAACACCAACAATCCAATAAAAGGGACGGGGAAGGGTCACATCATTTCGATGTGTCTATTTAACGATTTGAACAGCCCGCAGCATGATAACATTGCTATGCCAAGCAAACGATTATCTGGTGATAAAGCTGTTCAATATTCTGGATTTAATATTTAATGCAAAGTTTTATCGCCATAGTATCCATCCTGTTTGCATTTGCGGCATTGGCGTGCATGGCATTGCTGGTAGTCGCCTACTTGCGCAATGAAACCAAAGAACGGGAACGGCGCCGTCAAATAAAAAACGATATTGCCGACATGACACTCCTTTTTCAGACCATGCGTGATATCATTGTGCAGCAAAAAAATATGGCCAATGACTTTAATGATGAGGTGGAGCGGAAGATGGCTTTGGTTAAACAGGTTCTGGCTCGTGGTATGGAAAAAAATGAAGTGCTGTATGATAAACAACAGGCATTGGCACATGAATTACAAGATGCCACTGAAACACTGGAAAGCCTTCAGCGACAAATCAGTATATTAAGCAATCAGGCAGCTACACAGGGTATCCAACTTCAGGTGCCTCATAAACGCCCAAATCCAGCACCCATACGCAAAGAAACACCAATACCAGCCAAGCAAAAATTCGAAGAAGAAGCTCCGTTACGACAAAAGATTCCAGCGTCTCAAGCACGAGAGAAAGCCCGTTCTGTACTTACAGACGACATGATTTCGGAATGGTCAGAACTGGATATCAATACACCTGACTTTCAGTCAAAACATAATGTGAGACCAAATACAAAATCCAGACCTCACACTCCTGAAGATGCCGAGGCAGCCCGGGACGCATTTCGCGCTCTACTCGATCTGGAAAATGACTTTACGTCATCCGACAATTATGATGGGCAAATGGGTGAGAGTCGTGATACGCTTGCAGCGCCGCATGACGACAATGGAAGAGCCACATCAGCATCTCCAGTTCAACGTCGTGTGCTGGAGTACAGCAAGGCAGGTATGTCTGTGGTCGAAATTGCACGTGAATTGGGCATAGCCAAAGGTGAAGTACGGTTAATGCTGAGTCTGGCAGGCAAGAAGCCAGGTCGTGAATCCTGAGCTGTGCTTGATACATACCATGTAATGGATATAATGCAATGACTCGTATTTCATAACTGCGCCATCGTTTACCTGCTTGATCTACCTGGTATTCAGCACATAGATTGTCAGCATCACGGGATAACATGTTATCTGAAGGCTACCCCATACAACCACAATCGATACTTCTGAGTGATGCAGGAAGCCCTGCCCTTCGTATTGGACAAACCTTCACTGCGACAGTACACATCGCTGCGCAATCAACTTACCTGATGATAGCGGGAAAGCGTCTCCAGCTTCCAGAAAACAGCTTTGAATCTGGGCAACTGGTACGTGTTTCTGTGCAACAGGATAAAGACGGTACTGTCCGCTTGCTGATGACAGCACTGTCACCGTCACGGCCATCTCCACAAAACCTCTCTCCGACTTCAGCCCTCAATTTAGCTCCCGCTGAAACAGTACTCAGAGAAACAGCAACCCTGTTGGGACTAACCCAGTACCTTGCCCGGATAGAATCCGTGTTGCCTCAGGCACTTCCAAACAAAAATGAATACCTGCAACACTGGATGCAAGTGCTGTATGGTACCGAGTCACCGGGGGTTCAATTACAGCAACTACACACGTGGCTGCAGCAAGCTTCTCTGGCAGGTGTACTCTCTCCACAAGACCAGAATTTGATTGCACTGTTGGGGCATTTGCTTCATCCATTTGGAAGCGATTTTGCCGCTCTACTACGTCGCATGTATCAAGACCAGCGGAGTGAAGCCCGCATCGCAAGGCATATACACAGCCTGGATGCAACAAGCAGCATGAACACTCCCGGACTCCAGACCAAAGAAATATTTGAAAGTATCCATTTCCAGCTTGCGCAACTGAAAGCACAGAAGTCTTTGTTGCAATACCTCGGGAGCCTTGGCCAACGCAACAATTTTCTTTCAGTATTGGATCAAGTACTACAACGCCTGGAAGCCGTACGTTACCAGAATTTGCACGGATTGGATCACCCCTATGCCTTTTGGGAAATTCCCCTGGACGAACAAAGCGGTTTCACCCGATGTCAAATCCACTTTTTTGGTGATGAGAAGAATCCCAACAATGCTTCAAAAACTCCCGCTGTATCTATCGTTCTCGATATTGAAACAGAACATTTGGGACAACTCTGGATTCAGTTGCAAATACATGATTTAACATGCAGCTGTCTCCTGCAATCCGACAAGGCAGAGACACGAGCTTTGTTGAAATCAGAATCTAAAGCACTGGAAGATGGGTTGCGTCAGGCTGGGCTCCAAGTGGAATCGTGTGAAGTACGTGCCTGGACAGGAGATCGCATGGCGATGTTAACCCGATTGTTTCAACGGTTCAACACCTTTGAGATACATGCATGAAGAAAAAGTCCGAGCGCATCCATAGGAAACAGGCTGTTGCATTGCAATACGATGCCAAACAGCAAAGTGCCCCGGAAGTTCTGGCTAAGGGACAAGGTCTGATAGCTGATAAAATTATCGCAATCGCCCGTGAAAATGATATTCATGTTCACGAGAATCCGCAACTGGTTGCCTTGCTCTCACAATTAAAACTTAACTCCCCTATTCCAGAAGAACTCTACAAAGCTGTCGCTGAAGTACTTGCATTTGTGTATCGTCTCGACCGAAGAGAAATAGACTAAGATTCTCCGATTTGCTGTTGAAAATTAAGCACGTACCTTCCAATTTTACTTTCTGTCTTCCCTGCGAATGTGGGAACCTAGTAAAGGCGATACCGCATCATACTTTGTTCTCCGCAGATAACGCCGATGACCGCTGATTTTGAAAATGAAAACGATCCGTAGACGTATACGACAATTGGTCGCGCCTTGCGCTTCTACTGACTACTCGCAGGCTTGTTCCCTATCCCGAAGGGATTACATCGCCGTAGCGCGGTGTAAGTCACAGGCATGCTTATCCCTTGTCCTTATTGCGGAGCGATTGCATCGCCGTAGCGCGGGGTAAGGCCAACGAGCCGCCACCCCGGGACAGTAGCGCCACTAACACAACACCCCGTAGGGCGTGCCAGCAACGATACCTGCATTCTCTAACTAAATAGCCACCCACGCGTAGCTCCCTTTCCATCATTCCCGCGCAGGCGGGAACCCAGAAAGACATAATACTAGCACATAATTAGAAAAATCACTAACAACTAAAACCCACCAGTGGGAACACCAAAATGCAAGCTAATGCTGTACCCTCGGCTCATTCATCACCCCTCTGATTATCCACCTGCGTGGGTATGATGCTGCCTGTTCTCTATCCCGAAGGGATTACATCGCCATAACGCGGGGTAAGGCCAACGACCGCCACCCCGGCGTTAAACTGCCCAAAAAGTTTTATGAATAAATGTTGATTCTCAACTGTATATTACAAAGAAATGATACAGTAATAATAGTATAACTTAGATTAAGATTCTGGGCAAAATATAATTTTATCCTTTTTTGACATGGTCATAATTATATGCTAGCGTATTGTTGTAATATAATTCCGTAAGCTTGTTTATTACATGTTCACAACGCATTAACATAATGCGTCGAATAATGTGTCATAGAAGACGTAGGCTTCAACTTGAGAGGAATTAATCATGAAAAGAAATCCTGTCTCCTGTATCCTCAACATATTAATGCTAACTTTGACGTGTTTTCTATTCACTACATTGTCTATGGCACAAGGCACTGTAGTTGCAGAGTATAATGGAAAGGAAATCTTGGATGTTGCCGTCTGGACTCCTGTACCCATGTTAAAACTCCTGAATCCTGAAGTAACAGATGCAACATTGACTGAAGTTGATCTGGAAAATGCTTCAAGACAATTAAGAGGCCAGATTCGCAGAATCATGTATGAAGAAGCCTTTGAAGACTTGGGCATTCAGCCAGACCCGGAAGATGTGGAAGCAGCATTGCAGGAACTTTTAAAGTCGATAGTGGAAGGTTCAGGTAAGTCTCTCGTGGAATTGCAGGAGTATGTAGAGCAGCATAGTCAGGCGGTTGTAGCTGCGCTACGTGCGATCCAGGCGAATCAGGAAAC
>CAZIDP010000093.1:0-11139 GCA_964537975.1 uncultured Nitrospirales bacterium
CCCCAAGGCACTGCGTAAAGAACACCAGACATTGGGTGATACGCTGCTGGCAATGGGCGGTATCACAGAAGAGCAGCTTGTGGAGGCGCTGGCTGAGCAGAAACGAAGTGGCCGTTTATTGGGTAATATTTTGCTTTCGAAAAAATTTGTTACCCGGGTGGTAATTGGTAAAGCGCTGGCACGTCAACATGACATAGACTTTGCGGAACTTGATGATACTCCCAGCACCATTCAAGCACTGGAAGCGGTACCTGAAAGCATTTCATTAAAATATCAGATGATACCAGTGGCACTTGAGGGCGATAAGCTCACAGCATTGATTACACATCCGCAAAGTCTTGAACCACTTGAATCTGCAAGCATTCTCCTCGGTCTCCGGATCAATGCTGTTCTGACAGCGGTCGGAGACATTAAAAAAGCGATCTCTACACGATATCAGGAGTTGACTGATTCTCAGGCACGTGGCGAAGCAGAGCAAAGCAGGCAGGCAACCGCAAGTAGAAGACATGGAAACCGCCAAAACATAAATCCTGTCCCATCAAAGAAACAGCATTCTTCCACATCAAAACAACCGAATGACAGGGAGCCTACTACTGTGAACCCGGAATTGGACAACAAACCAACCATTTCTCCTGAAGTTGACACACCACGTTTCAATGAAATTGCGCAGCAGGCGCAAGGTACCTCTGTTGTTAAGATGGTTTCTACCATCATCGAAGGAGCCGTAAATTCAGGGGCAACCGATATTCATCTTGACCCGCAAGATCCGGAAATGCGTGTCCGGTACAGAATCGACGGTATTTTGCATGACATCATGAGTATTCCGGCTAATCTGGAACCGGCTGTGGTTTCTCGTATAAAAATTATGTCAGATTTAGACATAACTGAAACACGGATGCCACAAGATGGGCACATCAGCACGGAAATTAACGGGAACGAATACGATTTGCGTATCGCTACCATGCCAACATTTCTCGGTGAACGTCTGGTAATTCGACTTCTGGACCAAACAACGGTACTGAATGGCATCAAGGATCTTGGCCTGGAAGAAGAGGATGAAAAAAACCTGACCCGTATGATCAGCCAACCATATGGCATGATTTTGGTCACCGGTCCAACAGGCAGTGGTAAAACAACCACCCTATATGCCGCACTCAATCAGAAAAATGTCATGACCGACAGTATCGTAACCCTTGAAGACCCGGTTGAATATCAGTTGTCGGGCATCAATCAGGTTCAAATTGTACCAGATATTGGCCTTACCTTTGCCAACACCCTACGGGCTGCACTCCGTCAAGATATCGATGTATTGCTGGTTGGAGAAATTCGTGATACAGAAACGGCACACATCGCCATACGGGCAGCGATGACAGGGCATCTTGTTTTCAGTACATTACATACCAATGATGCGCCTGAAGCTATCAGCACACTGCGCAATATGAGCATACCTTCTTATTTGATTTCGAGCGCCTTGTCTGCCGTAATTGCGCAGCGTCTTGTTCGAACCATATGTTCTAATTGTCGCGAGGCGTTTACGCCAGACCCCGACCTTGTCAAATCAATCGGATTACCGGCTTCAACCAAAAAATTGTATCACGGCGCAGGTTGTCATCTGTGCTACAAAACCGGAAATCGTGGACGAACCGGCATATTTGAGATGCTGGAAGTTACACCGGAAGTCAGGAATATGATTGCGGAAGACCAGAGTATCGAGAAGATCGCCAAAGAATCTAAAATAAAAACCATGGCAGATCGTTGTCGACAGAAAGTTAAAAATGGTGTGGTAACTCCTCAGGAATTCCTTCGGGTTATACGTTCCTGAGGCCATTTATACTTGTCATATTTGGAAGGTTTGTGGAATATTTTGTTTATGAGTACTGATAAGCTTACTTGGTGCTGAAGCACTTTGATAAGCAGAAGCAGCATTCAGAAGCTGGTGTGACACACATAATCAGGTGAGAGGTGATGTGCGTCAAAGATTTTGGAGAATGTTTTTATGGAAACTATAATTGAGCATTTACAGGACAACCATAAAACATATATTGCGTTATTGGTATGTTCATTACCGTTGATATACCTGACCAAGAAATACTCCTTGCCAACAATCTTGTATACCATTGAAACTGCAATATACTTATCTTTGATGCATCTAAGTGTCTGGTTGATCGTATCGCTAACGAGATGGTTTAAAGAGGAATCCACCATGCGGGCGTTACGCGAAGATGGCACATTGGAACTTGGGCCGGATTGGGGCACACCCCTTTTGGAATTCTGGCACACCGACGCGTACACCCCCTTTTGGCTCATGTATGCCGAAATAATATTTGCTATTGCTATAATCGTTCTGGTCTGGCGTTATCGCCCCATGAAAATACAAAAAAAATCTCAGCGACAAATAGCCCGAGAACGTTCAGCCGAACAAAGACGAAATATCAACCGGTCATTACCCGGCAATCACAATAAACCTTATAATTATTAGAAGATTATTATTGAGGGATTGTTGTTAAGGGATGATTACTTCAGCGAATAATCTACAGATAATGTATAGAAATCTGGGTTGACATAGAATTTATTGTATGTACGCTATTCAAAATTCCGTATTATTAGTAAATTAATGCATAATGAATGTAAAGCATCAAATGTTAAAAACTCTACGGATACGTATCAATAAAAACCAATCACACCTTTGTTTGCAAATCAATAAACAACTAGTTTTTGCGATACATGCTTCAGTTTCGGGCTTCCGTGTATAATTATGATGTAAGATATTACTTTGATGTTGCGAAGTCAAACCATTGACTTCAATGACCATTGTCAGACAGTATCGTTGTGCCTTTCCCTTGGAGAGGCCAAATGAAAGGCAAGGTGTTTACACGTGGCTGCAAATGTAAATTGTCCCTTTTGCGGGAAGCTGACGGATCCCAAATTGGCAAATTGTCCTCATTGCGGAGGACCCATAACGCCCGGCGCGCTCTCTGGAAAAAGTGCTCCTCCCGGCGACAGTGCATCGTTGTTACCACGACATTGCCCGAATTGTCATACATCTGTACAGGATGGTGATATCATCTGCACCAAATGCGGAACCAACCTGCTAACAGGTCAACGCATAACCAAGGATCAGGATTCATTCATAGATGTTGACTCCAACAACAGGAAGGTACTCATAAAATACCTGGCAGCAGGTGGTTTGGTGGTATTGCTCGCTCTGGTCGTACTTTTTTTCACAGTATTCCGCGTAAACCCAGTGCGGGAAGCAACAAGTCTGGCCGAAGCAGGCAAAGTTCTAGAGGCAATAAATGTCTTGCAACAATATTTAGACAACAACCCTGCTGACCCACAGGGACAGTTTTTAATGGGTCAATTATCATTGAGAAGTCAGCAATATACCGGTGCAGTTCAAGCATTTGAGGCGGCATCACGGCTGGAACCAGAAAATGCAGATGCCGGTTTATTGGCTGTATATGCTGCAAACATGCAGCCGCAAGCATCATCAATTAATGCACAAATCACAAACCTTCGGCATGTCGTTGAGCACCACCCTGATTTTACAGAAGCTTGGTATTTACTGGCATTGCTGCAAGGTATATCGGGCAATTACCCGGAGCAGATACAATCATTTGAACGGGTTCTCGAACTGGCACCACAAAACCAGTCAATGTTACGCTTTGTTGGTATAGCCAAAGCGCTGCAAGGAGATATTCGGGAAGCACAGGCAGATTTGGAACGCTCTCTCAGAGTAGACGCCAACAACGCTGACGCTGCAGCTGCCATGGGCATCATCATGCAGACACTAGGAAATACGGAGCAAGCCAGGGAACATCTGGAAAACGCTTTAGAATACGGCACCAGCATCTTGTCTCAGACACAGACCAGGCTTGCGCTGCTGTACATTGCTCAAGGTCATTATGAAGAAGCCTTGCCATTGCTCCGAATGGCACGCACTGACGATGACGCACCAATTGCAGACTTTTATCATGCCATGTGCTTGCAGGCTATCGGTCTGGAAGTTGAAGCATTGCAAGAATATGAACGCATCAAGGATGTAAGCAATCATCCAATGGCCGGAGAAGCTGCATTGCAGATGGCAATTTTGCTTTCGGCACGCAACGATGTAACCCGTGCGCAGGAATCGTTACGCCAGGCAACGCAACTTGGTGCTGAAACATCACGTACCCAAACGGTACAAGGTCGGATTCATATGCTGAATGGAGAATTGACTGAAGCACAACAGGCTTTCAGGCGCGCTATACAATTGAATCCGGAATATGCTGCCGCACATCTGGAAAGTGGTTTACTTTATGTAAATCGTGGTGTACTCTCTGAGGGTATCAGGGCTCTTGAACGTTATCTGAGTCTGGTAAGTTCCACAGCGCAGAATGCACGTACCGCAGAGATTGAACTGTTGGTCAATCAATTAAAACAAGCGCAGCAAGGTACCTGAGACACGTAACATACAATATGAAACGACCTACAAAGATTATTATATCTCGTATATCGTTTTATTAAGGTACTGTAACAGTGATTTTCGCAAGTGAAGGATATTCTATGATCATGCAAAATAAAATAAAGTTAAGCTGTATTGCTTTCGTGGCATGGTGTGGTATTTTGCTGCTCCCCGGCACAACCCTGGCTTGGGGGCCACGTGCTGAAACAGCCATCGTAACCAATGCTGTTCACCTTTTAAGCAAAGAGAGCAACATTCCCTTGCGACGTCTGGAACAGGAAGTCCGGGCTGGTGTGCTGTTAAGTCCGACAGAAATGGAACAATTATATCCCGGGTACCGCACCAACCTGCTGGTAGCCATAGAAAATGAGATGTATTTACTGCAGTCTGTTCGCGGAGACAGGGTAGATGCCTATCTTGCTTTTCGACTGGGTGCGTTGGGGAAAATGATTACCCAATCTACCGCACCGATGCAAGATAGCGGAACCAACCAGAGAGAACAATATTATTCCGATGTTGATCAACAAATTCAACGGGTTGAATTAAAATTGAGTCCCCGTACGACGGTTGATCCACGCACCTATCTGCCATTACAAATGACCGCAGCCAATGTAAACAATTCTGTATATCAACGTGAATACCAGGATGGTATTGGATTTAACGGCCTTGCGGGTGCGATGATAAGCGAAGATACCAGCCGTTCTTTGGCGGCGGTTGCCAATATCTGGTTCACCATTTTGACAAGTCCTGTTGTGCCCGGGAGTGTTTCACCAAATGAATTGCAGCAATATGTCATAAATGCCTATCGGTTTTATATTCCACGAGGCAATATAAACGAAATCAATGCAGTAGAACAACGACTGGAAGATTTGACCACACTCTCTGCGGGAATGCGTGTTCAAATTGGCGACATGTTTTATGAGGCTGGTATGGAAGAGCGAGCAATAGCTGTCTTTCAACGGGTTGTACAAGAGGATCCCGACCGTCGTGATGTGATGGAGCGAATTGCCGATTTTTATGTCGATCGCGGCAAGGGTGCCATGGAGGATGGCCGCTACCAGGCTGCCATGGAAGACTTTGCGCTAGCATTGAATACCTTTCCGCTACACAATACCGCTGAAGGCTTTCGTTTGAACGCTGAACGTGAACTGAATGCCCGAGAAGCACGATTGACTGCTGACCAGATAGCATTGGAACACGCAGCAGAATTTGAACAGTTGGCTGAGCAAGAAGCACAGCGTCAACGGTTTGCCGAAGCCATTGTCCTGCTGGGTCAGGCACGCTCGAATTACAATGAAGTCAGTGATGAATTTCCTTCAGAGAGTAGATTGCGCTCCCGGGGCCTGGACAGCATTCGAAGTAAAACTGAAGCGCTCAAACGTGAACTGATTAACAATGCCCAGGCATTCAGTGGCAGTGGTTTTCAGCTGGATGCTCAGCAGATGGCACAAGAGAACCTGGAATCCATCGATCAACATGCATTGCAGCAGATACTCCGAAATAATTTTGAAGCTGAACTTCGCGCCTTGGGCAGAAGTTTGCAAGATGTATCTTATCGTGAATAATCTTTAATAATCATTCAGCAATTCGATATGTCCTGTTGGTCATTTCCAAAGTGTAAATGTGGGGAATCATATCCGTAAACAATGAGTTAATTTCAGGTATAGTATGTCTTCCCCCTATTATTTCATCTTCGAATATTTATTGGCCATCGGCAGTATCTTTATTGCTGTAATATTTACCGTTCATATATTGCGCAGAAGCCATCAACCAGGAGGCGCCATTGCCTGGCTTCTCGCGTTTGTCGTCTTACCATACGTGGCTGTGCCCCTGTACATTATTATAGGTGGGCGCAAGCTGAAACAGGTCTCCCAAGAGAAGAACCCCCTATCCGATGAAGGCTTTGGCAGCGGAGAATTGCCTATGGCACCTCCACGAAGCAACATGGAGAAACTGCTGATCAAGGCTGGAATGCCCCCGACACGAGAAGACAATATAGTCGTTCTGCATCACAATGGTGAAACCGCATATACCGTGTTGATGGAATTAATTGAAGGTGCCCGCAAGACAATAAACATCACAACATTTATTCTGGGTCGAGATGAAGTCGGTCGCAACATCGTGGCAGCATTGGCTAGAAAGGCAGCGGAAGGGGTAGAAGTTCGCCTGCTTCTCGATGGACTGGGTTGCCTGTACACAAGCGGTCGGTTTGTTGATCCCATACGCAAAGCAGGGGGTAAGGTGGGCCATTTCCTTCCAGTACTGCCATTGCGCCGCAAATGGTCTGCCAATTTAAGAAATCACCGAAAAATTGTAGTTGTAGACAGTGAATCCGCGTTGGTTGGTGGTATGAATCTGGCAACTGCCTACATGGGACCTTATCCGGAAAAGACACGATTCCTCGACTCTGCTGTTTTCCTGCGCGGTGCCGCGGTACATGATGTTGAAGAAGTATTCACCAGTGACTGGCACTACGCGACAGAAGAAGACATCCCAAGCCTGCCTCAAATCAGTCGTGACGCACCACGCGGGAATGGTTTGATTCAAGTAATGGCGAGTGGTCCTGATGTTCCTGATGATTTACTTCATGATGCAATACTGACCGCTTTGATGGAAGCAAAGGAACGTATCTGGGTTGTAACGCCTTATTTTGTGCCCGATGATACAATACTCAAGGTATTGTTATTGCAGGCACGAATAGGTAAAGATGTACGTATTATCATACCGAAACGTTCCAACCACATTATAACAGACTTCGCACGCGGGCCAGCAATCCGAAAACTGGTTGAGAATGGTGCCAACGTGTTTGCCTATCCCAAAAACATGGTACATGCAAAGGCACTCGTGTTTGATAACACCGTTGCGGTGACCGGGTCTCCCAATCTCGATATGCGAAGCTTGTACTTGAATTTTGAGATAGCGCTTTTTCATTATTCTGCCGCAGAAATCGCACAAACTGCCAATTGGATGGAAGAGCTAATCATGGATGCAGAACCGGTTGATGTGGAATCCATCGGATTTGTTCGGGAATGTTTTGAAGGTATGGCCGGACTACTCTCCCCGCTTCTATAAGCACTATCAAGTATTTATATTAGATTAAATCCCATCACCATGCTCAAAATAATACGCACTTTGCTCCATGGACAATGCAGGTTGCTCGACTTGAGTTCTCCCCACAGGTCTTGCGGGTACGCCAACCACTGTCGTGTGCGCTGGTACAGAATTCAATACAACAGCACCTCCACCCACCAGCGCCCCCTCCCCTATTTCAACATTACCAAAAATTTTGGCACCGGCAGCGATCAGCACACCACTACGCACCTTTGGATGTCGATCACCGGTTTCTTTTCCAGAACCGCCGAGGGTCACCTCATGCAACATGGAAACGTTATCTCCAACTACTGCGGTCTCACCTATGACCAGGCTGGTAGCGTGATCGATTAAAATCCCCTTTCCAATACGTGCGGCAGGATGGATATCTACTGCAAAAACTTCCGAGACGCGACTTTGCAAAAATAACGCAAGTTGCTTACGATTTCGATTCCAGAAAAAATGCGCAACCCGGTATGTTTGCAATGCTTGAAATCCCTTAAAATATAACAATGGTGTAGAGTACCGGCTGCAAGCCGCATCTCTTGTACGTACTGCAAGAATATCTTCTCGAAATGCAAGACCGATATCCGGGTCTGCAGTAAAAGCTTCATCAATCAGATCACGAAGCGTAACGGCAGGCAGGGTAATGCTGTCCATTTTGCTCGCCAGATGAAAACTCAACGCATCTTCTAATGTGCGGTGATTTAAAATAACCTGATGATAATAGCTGGCCAGCATAGGTTCTTCACGGATATCCTCCATTGCTTCCGCACGGATTATTTCCCAAATGGAGTCTTCGTGATGTTCTGTCATTAAGTCATATACTCCCAGATGCTGTGCTTGATCGATGGCAACCATATTCTTCCTCGAAATTCTTAATGATATTATAGTGTATGTTACGATTCCTATATCTCGAGAAACACATAGCATAACATGGATTATTCGTATGGACAAAAGTACTGCATCGCAGCACAATCCACTATGTGATATACCTCCCCACATTATGCATAATAATCCAAATTCACCAAATCCCGAGGGCTGCTGTACGGTCAGTGTGTTCAGTTTCATAAGATATAATATTTCTATTGCTGATTTATTCAAAGCGTTGCAGCAGTAATCATCATCCAGCTAAACTATATAAAATATTGTCTTATTTTTGTATTGGAAAAATGTAAAATTAAGGATTTTGAGCAATGTGTTATTACAAATATTTACTTATCCTCTTGTTTGCTTTTATGATTATTCAAAATAATATAGGTGCCGATACTGGAGAAAAAGAGTCCACAAATACTGTTTTTCCGGTGAAACTACCCTATGAAAAAATATTGCCAGGAGCAATATCAGATGTTGAAATCATGACACCGTCAAGTTTCTGGAGTGGTGAATACATCATGCAAATTCATCAACTCGATGAAAATGGTTTTCTGCTTGAACAAAAACGGGGGCGAAGCTGTAAGGAGATTAAACCCTGGTTACTTGCCCGCAATAAAATCAGTGGAGAAGGAATTGGCATTTTTTTAGCCTATCCGGGGAATTGGCGAATTGAACTACAAGCATCAGGCGATAATACGGTATTACGTGCTGACACAATACCTGGTGAATTACCTGTATATGATGAATTTGCAGGGTTACCTGTACCAGGGGCGCTGGTTACATTGTTCCATGGTTCATGGGACAATGGTGCAAATGCTATTAAAAGCTTTATTCGGGAACATTTACTTAGGGATTTGGGTAGCAATTGGCCCTGGGTGCAATACAATACCTGGTTTGATCAAAGTGAAAAGCTGGAAGTAACGCGATTGTTACAAACAGCTCAGGTGGCAGCAGATTTAGGATGCGAGCTGTTTGTGATAGACGCGGGTTGGTATGGAACCGATTCGAACTGGAATTATGCCCTTGGGGACTGGCACATCAACCGGGACCGCTTTCCTGATGATCTGACTCCCATCATCGACAAGGTGCGCAGTTTGGGTATGAAATTCGGGCTTTGGGTTGAAATAGAATTCGCCCATCCAGAATCACCTGTAGTCAAAGAAAATCCAGACTGGCTATTGCCAGTATCGACCCGCCCAGACCGTGTCTGTCTGGATTTTGGCAACGCAGAAGCCCTTGAGTGGGCAACGCAAGAAATTGACCGGCTCGTTACAAGTTATAATCTGGATTATATAAAGATGGACTTCAATACCAACCTGGATGACATTGAAGGAAGCGAAAACACTGGCATGGTAATCTGGAACCATTACAAGGGGCTGGCAAGTCTTTGGCAAAATATGCGACAAAAATACCCGAATCTTATCATGGAAAATTGCGCGAGTGGATCATTACGTGCTGATCTAACATCTGCAATATACACTGATACCCATTGGGTTTCTGACAATGTAGACAACTGGGCCAACCTGGTGATGAATGTTGGCGCATCCTATATGTTCCCTCCTGAAATGAACAATCACTGGACCTGTACCCCTGAAGACAGCGAATTTCTGGACGTTCAGGCATGCTTTCGCGTCAATATGTTTGGGCAATTCGGCCTTTCAGGACCGGTAGTCGAGTGGAACGACGATGCCTTAAATCATGCCAGAAAAGAAATTGCACTTTACAAAGAATTAAGGCCATTGATCCGATCGGCAGAGGTGTTCCATTTAACGGATCAAGCCGAATTAAACAGCCCGGGCATGACGCAAATTCTTCAATACACAAAACAAGACCATGATCAGTCCGTGATATTTGTTTTTGCTGGTGGAGAAAAAGCGCAAATCGAAATCAAACCTGTTGGATTAAATAAAACTGAGTCATATCGGGTCAGCAGTGTAGACGAATTCATTCAGGATCAGGTTATATCTGGTGAAGAATTAATGCAAGGCTTAACAATTGAATTGCCAGAAAAAAATATGTCGACCATATTAAATCTCGAACCAGTATCCTAATGCTTCCTGAAAATAAATCTTTGCAACATAGTTTTTGCCTGTAATCTTTTTACTACTGCTTCTGTGAAAGATTGATGTCTCAGATACCGCGTGTAAATTCAATGCAACGCTGAATGTCCCAACAACATTCAGAATCAGCTTGAATGAAGTCTACGCTACCGTTATCATTATATTTATAGTCAGAATGGGCTTCTTTATTAATTGTCCAGATTGTCATAGCTGTTAATCTTGGTCAATTAAAGTGAAGAAGTCCATCGTCATTATATGATTGATTTACTTTTTTTATCGCAAACTAGCAATCACTTCGCACCCCTGATTGGTAAAAACATCGCAGAAAGGCTCAAAATGCGACTTGGCTTTGTCATCATAGCCCTAAGTTTATTGGTGAGTTTAAGTGCAGACGCACAACGTGCACCAGTGACCGCCAGATGGGTCGATAATGCCTATCCTGCTTTAAATATAGTAGAGCCACAACTGGCATTCACACATGGCCACATCATGGCAACAGGAAAGTATTCCCAAGATGATGTTGATAGTGTGGTTCTGAGTATCCCGGTGTCAGGGGGTGAATGGAAAGAAGTGACAAGGCTGCCCGGGCTAGTGTTGTCCATGACATTTGAGCCAGAAAGTCAGCGACTCTGGCTGCTGACGGCACCTGTTGAAAATGAAGAGTCTGGG
>CAZIDP010000094.1:0-11058 GCA_964537975.1 uncultured Nitrospirales bacterium
AAATTAGCCTGTTTTATATAATATCAGAGGACAACTGCGGAAGTTGGGCTAAGGCTCCAATGTCCTCATTATTTATGAAAGCCTGATCAGAACTTACCAACAAGATATGTTTTGGTTTACAAAATTCTGCAATTGTACTCAAGAACCATATGGTACACTTAGTATATGAACATGAGTTGACAGTTACTTTATCATGAGCATATACTGGGACTGGTAGCTTGAAATACTGAACTAACAAGGTCAAGTTAGTTCTTAATGACACAGTAAGAGTGAATGGTTTGGCCCAAAATACCACCTTTCACACCTTCTGATATTGGATCGCCATACAACCTTTTTGGAACATTGTAACATCAGAGTTATTCAGAATTTTTTGGGCTTTCTTATAGTCCAGACTATAATGATTAATTACTTGTTCTTTATAAGAATGGGAGAAGATATTTATGGTTCTGTGGATTATTTGTAGAGGAAAACGAAGGTACTATGATCAAAAAATAATATCTCTCCAAATCTATTGCAGTCAATTACTCAAAGCCCAGCAAATTTAGGTGTTTTTTGAATAAGATCATGGTGTTATTGCTATACTGAATAAGACTCAGAAATATACCCGCTTATCGTGAACTAATTATCTACTTGGCAGCAACTATGAGCACCTGTAGCCTAGAATCGAGGAAAGAAAAATGGGAGATTTTGTTAAGAAATTCAAGTTATTTGGCATAAACAAAGAAGATATTCCACAATATTCTGAACCTGAAAATTTTGCAAAAAAATTTGAACGTTGTACAATTTATGAATATGGGAATATAAGTTACTCAAGTACAACAAAATTAGTTACCCCTCAAGAGAGTAATAAAAAAAATGCCTAGTTGGAATCAAGTCCTCCAAGAGTTACATGATTGTAAAAGAGTTGATGCATTAGATTTTGTAAGGCGGAAGTATTTAAAAAAATTATCAGATAAAACTGGACGGAATGTGATTGCGTATTATTCTGGCTGGTTGCAAAAACCTAATGTAGGTAATGCTGAAATCAATGATGATGATAAAAATGGTTTTATGGCGACAATCCACGGACTTGATAGGAGTAAGGGACTCGATATAATCCTACATACCCCGGGGGGAAATTTAACAGCGACTGAGTCTATTGTTGACTATATTCGAAAAATGTTTGATAATAATATAAGAGTAATAATCCCTCAAATTGCCATGAGCGCAGGAACCATGATTGCGTGTTCCTGTTCAGAAATAATAATGGGAAAACAATCAAACATAGGTCCTATCGATCCTCAATTTGGTGGAATTCCTGCACATGGTGTAATTGCAGAATTTAATAAAGCAATTGAAGAAGTAAAGAAGGATCCTGATGTAATACCAATATGGCGAGTGATTGTTTCAAAATATCATCCAACTTTTTTGGGAGAATGCGAAAAAGCGATAGACCTTTCAACACAAATTGTTACTGACTGGCTCTCTGAAAATATGTTTAAAGACGACACAAATAAAGATGCTAAAATCGCAAAAATTGTTAGCAGTATAAACAACCATGACGATACGAAAACTCACTCTAGACATATCCATATGCAACAAGCAATCGAGTACGGCCTTAAAATAAAATCTCTTGAAACTGACTATCATGAATTACAAGATTTGGTTTTGACTGTACATCATGCTTTTATGCATGCTTTCGCACAGTCAAATGCTATTAAAATAATTGAGAACCAACTTGAAAGTGCTGTCATTTATAATTATAACCCAATTTCCACCTCTGTCCCAACATTACGATAATAGCAACTGTTTTGAGTGCTGGTAATTATATCTTACATTTCAACATCTAACACACAAGTCTTTAAATAAAAACTGGACAAACCCTGTTCGATTGGTGTATTATTTTCCAACTTCCCGACGTCAACTTTACGTCACAAACATTAAGGCGGTGTAGCTCAGTTGGTTAGAGCAGCGGAATCATAATCCGCGTGTCCGGGGTTCGAATCCCTGCACCGCTACCATGCATAACCCCAGGCGTTTCAACCACTTGCGTTGATTCGCCTGTTCTATTATACACCCCTTCACTATTGCCAGAATGTGCCATTTTATGCCCTGTTTTGCCATCAGGGGGTGACAGTGAGAGTGACAGTGGAACATGGGTATTATCGGGGGTGATTCCTTCGGAGTCGATGCCACCCATTGCTTGTGCTGCTCCCTGGCTGTGTCCGTCCAGCATGGGCATTGCTTCCACAACTCCAGCCAAATCACTAAGCTTCAAGTGGGTATACACCGCCGCCGTCAATTTCACATCCGTATGCCGCGCCAATTTTTGCACCGCTATCAATGAAGCACCAGACCTTGCCGCCCAGGTCAAAAACGTATGTCTCAGCGCATGAAGATCAGCGTAATGCCCGCGTTCGTCAGTCTGTGGGATTTTGGCAAATTCCAAATCACGTCTAAATATTCTGGAAAGGGCTTGAGGCAATTCGAATAACGACACCTCATCTAATCCACCCAAGGGAATCACTTTACCGCCGTGGGTAAGTCGTAATCTCCGTTCGTTCATATATACCCGCAGTGCTTCCACCGTTCGCCTGTCCAGGGGTAACTTTGCACCACGTCGCGATTTCTCATACTGGGCAGAAAGCTCCACAAAAGCCGGAACAGCTTCCAAACGAACATCACACAACCGAATTGAACGCAATTCAGCCCAGCGCAACCCCGTAACCAGTAACAGCCTGTAGGCCATTCCCCGTGTTTTCCCGCGCCATAACAGCGTATCTCTCGCTAAAGCACTCAACTTCGCCGGAGTTTTACCCCGGTTTTCAAATAACGCTGTATGCAACTCGCGTTGCTCAGCCGCAGCAATCAGCCGTATAGCTTCCGCTGAAGTAAGTGCCCGTCGGATTCTTCGCCGGTCTGTTGCAACATTTTCTTTGTGAATTTTTGCGAAGGGGTTTGAAATAGTACGCCGCATTCGAAACAGATAGTTTCCAAATGAAGTGATTGCTGTTGCATAGCCGTTGCGCCGTCGTGCTGACATATCCAGGGAAGCAATCCAGCGTTCCGCCTGTGTCTTGTCCAGGTCTCGAAGTCGCCGCCAGGCACACCCTATGACAATACGCTGAATACAGTTTTTGGTGTCCAGGATGTGCTTTGCTGTCCGACCATGCCCATGCAGCCATTCGGCATAATCTTCAATATGAGACGCTAGCAACATCTCATCCCAACGAGAGCAAGCCACATCTGCCGCTGAAATTACACCTGCCCGGATTTTCTCAACTTCCGAAAGCCACCCGGTAAGCCGTGCCTGAGCAGCACTCTTGTCTCGGCAGCCTGTAGAGCGTTCCACTTGCGCCCCGTCCGCGTCCCGATACCTGGCCGTCCAGGTTGCCGCTGCCACCATAACATGCTTGCCATCCGGGGTCACTTCCCCTTGTCCACCAGGCCATTTCACCCAAGGGGCACCATTGCGCCTCGATAACTTCACGCCTTCGGGAAGTCCGCGTTTATATTTTCGCCTGAATAGCAACGTTCGTGACTCCTTTCCGTATGTCACTATTTGACAATACATGGCAATTATCAACGATTATGCCCATAAAATCAAGCTGCTGCCCTCATGGCTTGCCTTTGAAAATGTGCCGCTATTGCGCCTATTTCAAGCGTTTTCTACATAAGGCATAAAACCATACGCCCATACAACTTGAAAGCTGTAATTATGGGCTGTAGGCCTGTCAAGATATATATATTACATGGGAGGCAGGCACATCACAGTTACCTGGTTATTATGTTCCAGTCTCCGAACCATTGCCACCCATGGGATAAAGCATCCGTAACCCCAAACTCTCAGCCTGATTAAAAGAAAACGGATCATCTTCGATTCGATAAGGCCAGATCAGCAATCTTCGATTCCTGGACCGCTCATAGACATTAAATGCCGCGTCTGACATGGCCAGCATCTTAGCCAAATGGAGTAAATCCAAAAACCGACAATGTTTGGAAGCAACTTTTTTGAGATACATTTCATACGTATCTTGCAAATGCCCAATCTTTTCCGCGCTAGCCTCCGATTCGTTCCCCGAAAAAGTGAGAACATCCATACCGATTTCAATAGCAAGTTCACTTTTCTCCGGATTCGGCCAAAGTTCAAGCTCGTTTTTCATGTTCGCTACAACCCCCCTTAGAGTTGTATTCATACTATCTCCATTATTTGGTGACATAGGTGACGTTTGTGACGTTGTTTTTGTACCTTTAGACACCATTTTTTATCAAAAAAGAAAAAGAAATATATATTGTTAGGGTTATATAGGGGAGAAACGTCACTAACGTCACTAACGTCACTCAATTTTAACCTTTTTTCAGGCCTACAACTTGAAGATATAGCCACGGCCCGCACCTACCCTATGAGGTTTAGCGTCCAAACGTCCCGCTTCAATATGACCTTTCATTTTTCGGCCCATGGTCATTGCTTTCCAATTCACGCCCAAGGCATCATTCACAATCTTAAGCAATTGTGCGTTCATCACAAATGCCTCACTTTCGTCCGTATTTTCTTTATAGCTAAAAACTGCATCTCGAATTGCTGTGGCTTCATCTTTGTCCTCATCACAAGCATCTCGATGTTTTTGATTTTCCAGTACGATTTCAACAGCCAAAGGGCTAATTCTCCTGAGAACCTCGTCAACCCAAGATTGCCAACGGTCAGAAACCTGCTGTTTGCACTGGTGAGATTGTTTTAGCTCTCGCAGGACATCCGCCAGAATGAAATCACGATTCTGCAAAATGAAATCCATTACCGCCGCATCCCAATGCTGTTTAGGTGTAGGGTGTTCCAGCCGTATAAAGAATGACCGCTCCGCGAAATCTCGGGAAAAATTAGGTGTGTTTGCGCTGAGAATCCAAGTGAAGTAATTTGGCCTGGTCGCCTCACCGCTGTATAAACGCCGACCGCTGATTTCCCGACTTGTCAGCATGGCCTCATAGGTTGGAGCAGATAACGTTTTGCGCACATTATCAAAAAGAATAATTCGCTTATCCAGTGCAGCCGGAGTTAGCAATCTCTCCTTGAGTTTTTCTTCCGGGTCTCTGTCCTCCACCTGAAATGCCCCTCGATAAAGCTCAGCTATCGCACTACAAAGAACACTCTTGCCACACCCACGATCTGGGGCTGTCACTACGAAAGCCGGACGCCGCCCAGCAGGCCCGCCCCAAGCTGGTGTGCAAAATGCAACCTTGATAAGTTCCGCATCTAATGGGGTCGCAGGGTTATCAAAAAATTGTAGTAATTTTTTTAAATAGCTTCCATCGGGTGTATAGCTTTTTGGAGCCTCCCATATGTAATAAAGTTTTTCAATTTCTGGAAAGTGCGGAGACCGCTCAACGCCATCATACTGCTGAGCGTGACGTGTCACATGGGAATAAAATTCCGGCTTGGTCACGAATGTCAGATCATTTGAATCTTTCCCGCCATTCAGCCAACGTATCTTCGATTTCAAATGTAGGAACGAAAATAAAGCATCTGCATGGTCCAGAAAATGAATATCTTCCCCATTATGATAGAAAAGAATTCCGCCAACCGCCCTGGGCCAATTGTTTGTAATCTCATTCATCCGCTTTCCTGTATCAGAAATCGGAATAGCCTTTTTTATCATCACTCCTTTTTTGCCCGGTGTCCCTTCAACAAACTCTTGCGCATAATTGGCAAGTACACAAGTTTGAATATCAGAATTAACCACCAGAGTTTCTGTGTCCTTGGACACTTGGGTATGCTGTCCATTTTCACCAGGCTGCTTACCATTGCACTTCGGTTTATCATTCTTCCCATTACCATTGGTGCGCAGCCCAGTAGGTGGTCTCAGGTTTTCAATTTTTTCATTCTCCATACCATAACGCAGGTTAGATTCAGCAGTACGCCGATGACGCCCATAATCCTTTGCGGGTAGACCTGCTGGCAGCGCATCGAGTATGGCTTGAAGTGCCGTGCTGTAATCCCAGTGTCCGTAATGGATCAGCTCCCCAAGTCGACGGGCAACATCACGAACCGTGTTATTAGTATTGCCTTTTGTCGCGCTGGCAAGCCTATCAAGTTCAGGTCTCCAGATTTTCTGAAAATAGTTTCTGTGCGATTCTTTATCAACTGGGTATAGCGTGACAATCTTCGGTTTATGTGGCTTAGGCGGTGACGGTTTACCCAGGGTAACGATTTCTGGCAGCATCTCCAACAACAAGTTTCTAATACGATCCGCATGCTGGATGGGTACCGGCTCAAGCTGATTCCAAGATTCATCAAGCTGACTTGCTACCCAATCGGTTACATCACCGCCATCAGGCAGATCAGGCAATTCCGCAATCCACACTTCAGGGATTGATTTTAACTTGGCCAGGTTATCAACAACTGATTGGGCAAACTTCCTGCCCGCTTTGTCGTTGTCTTGAAACACATAAACACGCTTAATTCCATCGAGCGGAGTCCAGTCAACAGAATTCGGGTAGTTACTTCCACCAGGTGATACCGCAACCAGGCCCAATGATTGCACTGTGCAGCAATCCTTTTCGCCCTCCGCAACAAATACAAAATCTTTCGCATCCCTCAACGTTTCCAGGCCAAACAAAAGCCATGGCTTTTTTGCAGGGCGCTTCCATTTTACTTTGCCCTCTTCGTCAATTTCCTTACGAAAAAAAGGCAGTGATTTTGAATGTGTAAAACGCGCTGAAAGTCCGTAAGGATCACCTTCAAGATATCGCCAGGTATAAATGCACAAGACATCAGAACGCCCATTAAGAAAATTGAAAGCCTCCATCACTAGAGTCTGTTCAAACTCCCCCGCCCCAACTTGCCTGTTTAGTGCAAACGACATAATTCATATTTCCTCGATTCCCCTCAAAACCTCATCACGTCTTTGTCTGCCGTTCCGAAGCGCGCCGCATATCGGGACAACTCGCCTCAATCCATTTGAGCAAATCACTTTGCCGCCATCGCACACTGCCGCCCAGCTTGACCGGCTTCGGCATCGCACCACGGTCACGAAGCCGCCATACTTGCCGGGCAGATACGCCCAATAGTTCCGTTACATCGCTAAGCTTCAGCAGCTTTTCAGTCATCAATGCATTACCTCCCTGTAGCACGTTTGATTACCGTTTCTGCATTCCGCCATGTCCCGGGCAACCAGGTCTTTGCCAAACTGAATCAATGCATTTTCTGTAGTCTTGATGCGCCGTCCAGCCCGGAAATATTTCAAATGCACTCCCTTGAAACCTTTACGACACCAACGCCACACAGTCAACGGATGGGTATTCGTTCCATGAATTTGACTGTATACACGAGCTGCCTCTTCCATGGTAAGTAATTTTTCTTTTTCAGAAATCATAACCAATGCTCCATAAGTTTTAGTTGCCTTGCTTTCATGCCCAGAAAATACAACATTCCTCTTATTGGCGAAAAATTGTAATGAAATGTAATGGTCATTACATTCAGAATGGGCAAAAAAAAAGCACCCGAAGGTGCTTAAACATTGATTATTTTGAATATTTCAGATACAGACCAGGATTATGTTCATTACTTAATCATTACATGACGTCTTGAGTAAGTTTCATTTGTTTTGGTAATTTAATAAATCATAGCAGACTTCATTTTGTTTCGATTTTGCTCTAGGTTTGCTTTCATTAATGAGCTTCAAAAGTTCCCCTTCACAGTATTTCCCATTTTCATCTGGTTTCAATTTGTCACTTTTTATCCACCCATCAACCGTCCTGCGATAACTTGAAGCCCCTGTGCCAGATTCCTTCTTCCACCGCTCCTGACACTCTCTTTTCGTCAGCCTTTTCCACCCCTGGGCAACCTCAAAGGATTCCTGAGACGGCCCCACCTCCGGTGAAGTGGTTAGGACTTGCAGCAATACCCGCTTTGCCCGTGCGCTTTCAGTGCATATAGCCTCTTCTATCTCAAGTTTCGTATCAAAGCCCGAAGCCATACCAAAAAATGGGCTTCTGTCTGCCAGGTCTTGCAGTTGCCTTGCTGTATTCACCGCCTCGTTCGCCAGTTCCTCATCAGACGCGCCGCCCAGGTTAAAATCAGGATGAAAATACGATGCGCACAAACTCAGGTAGATATCAAACAAGCGCACCGGAAATGCATGCGCAATATCAGGATAGGGCAAGCCGTTATTCGCCAGGGAATACCTTGCATCAATGCGCAGCAATCCGGGAATATCGACCGCATCAATTGCCGCATGAAGCCGTAACGCATCCGCACTAAGATCACGCAGCACTTGTTGATACCGCAAGGCAAGATTTTTATTAGCACTCAATGGTAAGCGCCACAATACGTGTTTAATAGTTTTCAACATGCGCAGCGCCGTAGCAGTTGCTGTTTCGAGTGTTTCAACGTCCGGAGGGTCACCGCCCTGGGGCAGTGTTTGAATGGAATGACTCATGAGCATGGTTCCTTTTTTACTGCCCCGCCGATGCAAGCCTATAAAGGAACCACTCAAAATAAGTTCACATCGACGGGGATAAACTGATATCAGGAAAAGCATAACCACTGCCCTGCCACCCATGCAAGTTACCAGGCTGATGCCCGTACTTGTAAGTAATTCTTACAGGTTGACCGGCAATGCTACCCATGTACCATGCACCATCAAGTACCCATCAAGTAGCTATGCTATCACCTTACCGGCTTACCGTTCGTCGCTCTGGAGGCATCCTGCGCAGTCATTTTATGTGCCTTCCTGTATAGGAGCAAGTACAGGTTCGATTTTTGGTGTATAACCTTGGCTTTACCTACTTGCCCAGTAGAAACTTTCGCCTGCTTGGCAATCTCAGCCTGGGTATTATGTTTGGTCTCAGTATTAGTTTCAGTTTGGGGGTTATCACAGATTGATAAACCCCTATCTTTGCTACGCCCACGACCTCCAATAGCAGCACCTTCCTTGCCCTTTTCGCTCATTTGCTTTTTACCCTGCTGAAGCAATAATTCCTTTATCTGCAAGCACAGGTCAATTTTGGTAGCTTCGTTCAGATTCCGCCTACCATGTAGATGTGATTACTTAGTCGGCTGCCTGAAATAATGAATCTTGCCTTCTTTTTTCGTTTCCATCGGTTCAGGGATTGAGCCGATTAATGAGCCAGCATTAGGGGTCATACCGAATGCTTTCATGAGCTGCAAAACACTTGCTTGCGTTTGCCGATGGATCATCACAAGCGGATGCCGCCTCAACTCGCCTTTCGGAGTCGTGTAAATTTCACCAACTTCACTAAGTTCCCGCTCATAGCGTTCCAGCTTCGACATATCGTTACACAGCAGCCCCAGGGCATGCCGGTCAACTGTTCGTAATACACCAGTGGCAGCAAGCCTCTTTAGCAAGTCATTCCAAATTTGCTTACCTCGAACATCCAGCCATGTCGGACAGCGCATAAGCTTCACATTCTCCGAAGACGACGCCGGAGCTACTCTAACTTTTCGTCTTGGCCCGCGAGTTCCCATAATAGTTACCTCCTGTTTTTATTAAACAGCACTAAAAATCTTTGTCAGACTTTTTAACAAAAAAACTCTCCAGTGTGTGCGGTGAGCTACCTCCCGTGGTCTCCGAGAGCTTACCCCCAGGGATTTTTATGTCCCCTCCCGCCTGGAGCCGTGAAGTTGTGTGGTAAAGCTTGAATCATTTCAAGTACAGCAAGATGCCATAACTCCTATCATCTCAATGTGACAGAATTTTCAATTCAGTTTATCGAAAGCAATTAACCGCCAGACAACCAGCCTCGACTTGCACAAGGCATTCTCCCGTTGTCGTCGCCAGTCAGCCAGCTTGGAGTACAGCGCAGCGCATCACAACATATCGCAGCATCAAACCACCAAGCACAAGCACCAGTCAGCCAACCAGGGACTACCTACCAGCCACCCAGGTTTATCACCCCACCTTGTTGAGCCAGGCTCCCTATAAAAAAACGTCCAACAGTTCACACCAAGCATCGCCCGCCCTCGATGACAAAACCACCCGCCAATAACACCAGATTCAAATGTTCGCATCTATGCCGACCAAACCGGCTTATCATGCATTCAATCAAGCCCACCACAATCGAACAAGCCCACCACCATATGAAGCCTGCCCCATGCCCTGAAAATGACCCTACCCTGGAAGAATGTACCCCCCGCATTTTTTTCACTCGACAAAAAGCCACCAGCCCCCACCCCCAAATATCAAAACTCATATGACCATGACCGCAAACCGTCCACGGTCATGCCCGTTGCTTCTGAAATGGCCTGCAATGCCTCAGCAAAATCTTTTTTTGACCTATCATTGCGAATCGCCTCCGAAGCATCCAACAGCCCGGAGATTACCCGAACATTCCACAGCAGCGGTTCACCATCCGGCCCGTACCCGATGACATCGCCATCAACCCGGTAACAGTACGGGTATTCACCCAGCCATACCGAAGCCAACCCCTTATCAACCGACATACCGGACAACTCCGCATTATCAACATAATTTCGAGAAAGCACCTGGTGCCCAGCCTTCACAGCTTCATATTCCTTTAGGGAATTCGTGCCTCTCCAGTAACCGTCAATCTCGACAAGCTCCCGAATATCAGACAAGCCAACCTTCGCATCAATCAGCGAATACCGACAATCTTCCGCCTGGTACTTTCGGATAAAGTCAATGACTTCACTGACCTTCGACAACACCGCCGCCTTCATGAGTCTGGCTCCCCGCTCGACAACACCGCCAGAATTTTTGCCCGTTCCAACTTCGGGAGCCGCCGCAGTGTTTCCACCAGATCAGCCCCTTGGGTGACAGTGGGAGTGACAGTGGGAGGAAGGTTGCTTTGTAAAGCATTGGAATTGTTGGGGTTGCTGAAATCTGTCCGCGGAATCATAATCCGCGTGTCCGGGGTTCGAATCCCTGCACCGCTACCATGTATAACCCCAGGCGTTTCAACCACTTGCGTTGATTCGCCTGTTCTATTATACACCCCTTCACTATTGCCAGAATGTGCCGTTTTGTGACACTTTGAGCCGTCACCATAACGCCTTAGCCCAACTTCCGCAGTTGTCCTCTGATATTATATAAAACAGGCTAATTT
>CAZIDP010000095.1:0-10846 GCA_964537975.1 uncultured Nitrospirales bacterium
AGACGGGTGATTGGTGGCGTAGAGAATGTGAATATGTATATGTGGTAGCTGGCACGCCCTTCGGGGTGCGGGGTTGGGTGCGCTACTGACCCGGGGTGGCGGCCAGAGGCCTTACCTGTTCCATATCCCGAAGGGATTACATCACCGTAGCGCGGGGTAAGGCCTCCGGCCGCCACCCCGGGACAACCACCACCCCAACACAGCACCCCGTAGGGCGTGCCAGCAAGAGAAAACCCGCACCTCAGCTTAACACCCACACGTAGCTCCCATTCCATCACTCCCACAGGCCCCTGCGCGGAAATGATGGGTGAGGGAATAACAGGAAGGTGGCGTGCGTCCAGTAGCCTTGTAAACTAAAACCCATGATATAGTTCACTCGAGGTCATGAGGTAATCTTCTTGATACTTGTTTCAATAAACCAAGAGATGCCTCATGGCCTCGTCCTGTGTCAAACGTACGCTAATTCAGGATGAATCTTACTGAATGATACAAAAGCTCCAGCGCTGAGGTAAGCACTGGAGCTTTTTAATTATTTCGATGTATGGTCGTCTTGTTCAAAGCAGTTGATAGTTATTAATTACGTTGTAATGTATGCTTCTTAATATGGTAAAGATAGCGGTTTTGGCAACTGGTGTTCGGGTGCTAAACGCCGGACTTGATTTTTATGGTGTTGGAGAGTTCTTTGTAACCCATCATTTCTGCCATGTCGAATGCCGTCAATCCATCCAGATGATCATTGCGCATGTTGGGGTCTGCGCCGTGCTCAATCAGAAGTTGTGCCACTTCACGATTTCCCGTGATACAAGCCCAGTGGAGCGGTGTCATTCCGTAGGCATTCTCCGCGTTGACATCACAATGTTCCAGCAATGCTTCCACAGTTTCCAGATACCCCAGTCGAACCGCCTTGTGCAACGGTGTTTCATGCAACTCGTCCTTGGTGCCAGGGTCCACACCATAATTGACGAGAATGCGCACAGCTTCTGTTAAACCCAGGTAGGCTGCCCGATGAATCGGAGGCGCTTTTTGCAGAATTTGCTGTTGGTCTTCGCGTTCTTGGCGAAGCAAAATCTCGGCAACGGCGCGATGCCCGGAACCCATGGCCCGATCCAACGGCGTGCGTCCGGTAGTATCTAATTTTTGTAACCAGTCACCTTTCATATGCTGCTCTCCTTGTATATTTTTACCATATTATAACCACAAATACAAGAGCATAGTTCATGCCAATTTTTTAAGCTGGTTGATTTTTTGCTGTAAACTGTTACAGTATATGCACTTACCCTATAAGGACTTATTTCTGTGTTTTTTAGTTGGGACGTAAAACGGCAATTGTTTTCGTCACTTTGACAACAATCTGCCATTTGTTGACAACCGAACTGACAAAGAGCTGCGCTATATTGTCAAAAGTTCCGATATTCGCATCATATAGCCTTCATTTCGTATGCTATGAACAATGCATGGGTGATTTGCACGTATCCAGCCAGTTTATCTGACCTTAACTATCTTGGAATTGTTGCGATTTTGGTATCAAAAAATCAGTCAGGAGCACCGACATGATCCCGATGATATATACCGTGTTTTATATCGGGGTTGCGTTGCATCTAGTCACAGCGGCTACAGCCCTGGCCTATGCCGCGACATCGCGGGATGCACGACTTCTTCGCCTGTCCGGTCATCTGTTGTTGGGCGCTCTGGTGGCTCATGCCTGTGTATTTGTCTTGCGGTATGTTGCCTGGAACGTGGTTCCTTTGGCCGGGGTTGCAGACTCGTTCAATTTGTTTATATTCTTGGTGTCGCTGACTTCCTATGCCGTTACCCGGTCGCAGAAGCGGCAGGCATTGTTGACTTTTTATACGCCCGTCCTTGCAGCACTATGCCTGATTGCGGTTATCGTTACTGCACGATCATTGGGTGAAAGCCCCAGAGCGTTACCCATTGTACTCGTGACCATACATGTTGGCCTGGCTTTCCTCGCCTACGCACTCTTTTTTGTTGCGAGCCTGACCGGTGGCGCCTATGCATTTGCCGCACGCCAACTGAAACGATTGAATACTGTGGGCTTCGCGCAGAAATTGCCGTCTCTGGAAAATATGGACCGAACCCTGTATCTGTTGATTGCCTTTGGATATCCCGTATTTGTCGTGACGCTGGTGCTGGGCGTGGCCTGGGCCTGGTATGACACCGGTTCGTTGACATCCAGTTGGTGGTGGTCACCCAAAATCATCTGGTCGGTTGTGATGGTGGCATTATATGCATTTTCATTCCATGCCCGGTCATTGGGATTGTTGCGCGGCCCCAAGTTGGCACATCTCATCTGCATAGGATTCGGGTTTATGTTGAGTGTGTATCTTGTACTTGAATTGCTCCACCTGTTGACCTACAATTTTTATCAGGAAGCACCATGACACTTACAATTTCAGGTATCAGTCATCACACCAGTCCTTTGGAATTGCGGGAGCAAATGGCATTTTCCGAAGAGGTACTACCGCAATCCATGCAGCGGCTAAAGCGGTTGTTCCCAGAAGGTGGCGCAGTCATACTGAGTACGTGCAACCGGGTGGAAGTGTATGTGCGCAGTGAACGGCCTGCGATGGAAACCTTTCAGCAAGTCCGCCAGTTTCTCAGCAGCCAGCATGGGATACCGGAAGACACGTTTTCCAACCACCTGTATGAATACGAAGACCGGGAAGCTATCAGGCATTTGTTCAAAGTGGCATCCAGCCTGGACAGCCTGGTGGTGGGAGAAGACCAGATTCTGGGCCAGGTTCACCATGCCTATCTGGTTGCACAATCGGAAGACACTACAGACAAGATTCTGCGGGCATCCTTTCAACGGGCATTCAAGGTAGCCAAGGAAGTTAGAACACGAACCAACATCGGCACTGGTAAAGTTTCCGTATCCTCGATCGCGGTAGACCTGGCCGTCTCGATTTTTATGAATCTGGCAGACAAAACAGTGTTGATTATCGGTTCCGGTGATACAGGTGAGCTTGCACTACGCAGCCTGGTGGAGCGGGGTGCCGGCAAGGTGATGGTGGCCAACCGCACTCTGGCAAATGCCCAAGAATTGGCATCTCAATATGCGGGCGACGCTTTGAGTCTGGACGACCTGCAATCCACACTGCATGCGGCGGACATCATTATCAGCTCTACTGCCTCCAAAGAACCCATACTGCAAGTAGAACACTTTCAAGCCGCACTGAAACAGCGGGACAGGGCGCCGATGCTGGTCATTGATATTGCCGTGCCCCGGGATATCGAAGCGCAGGTGAATCAACTCGACAACGTGTATTTGTACGATATGGACGATCTGAAGCAGGTCGCCGAATCGAATCTGGAAGCACGGCTTGCCGAGTTTGACCGGTGTCTGGAAATCATCGATCACCACGTGGATCAGTTCATCATTTGGCGGCAGAGCTTACACGCGGAGCCGACTATTGTCTCCATGACCCAGGAATTCAACATGATTCGTGAGCGTGAGCTGGAGAAGACCCTGGCCATGTTTCCCGATCTCAGTGATGCGGAACGACAGGAAGTGGAATACCTGACCCGGCGTATTGTTGGGGGCATATTGCAACGTCCGATGACACAGATAAAGCAGGAAGTCATCCGGGACGATCCGAACACGGTGTTGCGCCTGGTGAAACGTCTGTTTGGCCTGGAGGACCCGTCGTAATGCAGAAGGTGGTATTTGGTAGTCGCGGCAGCGACCTGGCATTGACACAGACCCGTAAAGTGATCGCGGATTTTCAGGTGTTATTCCCTGATGTGCATGCCGAAATCAAGACCATACGCAGTAAAGGGGATGACATCGTCGATGTCCCCATCGCGAAAATTGGTACCAAGGGCGTCTTTACCAAAGAAATAGAAACCGCACTTCTTGCCGGTGAGATTGACGTGGCTGTCCACAGCCTGAAAGACCTGCCGACGGATATGCCGGAGGGCTTGATGCTGGCTGCAATTCCCAAGCGCGAAAATCCTTACGATGCCTGGCTTGGCCGGGAGCACGTTGCGCTGGAGGACTTGCCGGAGGGTGCCCGTGTGGGAACTTCCAGCGAGCGCCGCCGCCTGCAACTGTTAGCGTACCGCCCTGACTTGCAGCTTGTCGATGTCCGCGGTAATGTACAGACCCGTATTGACAAGATGCGTGACGGGCAATACGATGCCATCATTCTGGCTATGGCCGGTTTACACAGACTGGGCCTGGAACATGAAATAACGCATCCGATGACTCCAGACATCATGCTGCCTGCTGTGGGACAGGGTGCTTTGGGTATACAGTGCCGTGCGGAGGATACCGCGCTCGCAGAGATGCTTGCGGCAATGACACACCCAGATACCCGGGATGCCGTTTACGCGGAACGTGCTTTGTTACGCGGGTTGGGTGGCGGATGCCAGACGCCTGTCGGTGTAGCAGCAAGTATGGTCTCAGGTGCATTGCAGATACGAGCTGTCCTCTGTATTCCAGAAACCGGCAATGTGCTGCATGCCGACATCCAGGGGCTGCGTGAAGAAGCAGAACAACTGGGCAAAAAGGTAGCAGAACAGTTGATCGCCAAGATGCGGGATGCACGAGGCGATGTTGTCATTTGTGATGATCAGCCCTTGCGTGACCGGCGCGTTGTGGTGACGCGGGCACGGGAACAGGCCGGGAAACTTGCCGATGCCCTGGCAGCGCTCGGCGCGGAAGTGCTGGAAGTGCCGTGTATTCAAACGGTACCGATACCCTGCCAGGAACCGTTGCCTTCACCTGAAGAAGTAGACTGGATTGTGTTTACCAGCGTCAACGGGGTGCGTCATTTCCAAACGCAATTGGAGCAGGCGGGAAGCACATTGACGAATTATGCCGCGTGCAGTCTCTGCGCGATTGGCCCGGCAACAGCCAAAGCATTGAATGAGCTGGGGTTGACAGTCAGCCTTTCTCCCCCCGAATATGTCGCGGAAGTCCTTCTGGACACGCTGAAGACGCTGGAAGGTGGACTGGCGGGTAAGCGCTTTCTACTGCCTCGGGGCAATCTGGCACGGGATTTTCTGCCCGAAGCATTACGCGAAGCAGGTGCCCGGGTGCATGAATGTGTTGTGTATGAAACCCGAAGCTGCCAGGTGCCGAGAGACTCGATACAAGCCATGTTGCACGCGAGACCGGATGCCATCACATTTACCAGCGCCTCCTCAGCCCAGGCATTTCGAAATGCCCTGGGTGAATCAGAATGGCAACACCTCATACGTAACTCCGCCATCGTGTCCATCGGCCCGAAGACCAGTGAGGCGCTTGGCACCTTGGGTGTCGACACCATTGTTCAGGCTACGCAATACGATATACCGGGATTGGTGGAAGTCCTGATACAATGGTCTCGCAACGCCAAGTCAACCCGGACTTGACCTGATAATGCTGATCAAGGGGTAGCATTTGCGACAAACAAATATATGAAAGATATCCATGTCAATATTTCCTGAAACACGACTGCGCCGACTCCGACGCAACGCGACCTTTCGCAGGATGGTGCGTGAAACCACCCTGTCTGTAGACAACCTGATCTATCCCATGTTTGTTCGGCCTGGCAGTGGCGTACAAAACGCCATCAAGTCCATGCCCGGGCAATTTCAGTGGTCGGTGGATACCCTGACCGAAGAAGCACGGGCAATCACGGATATGGGCATACCTGCCATCATGTTGTTCGGCATACCGAAGCTCAAAGATGCCGTTGGCTCCCAAGCCTACGCGGATGATGCCATTGTGTGCCGCGCCGTGGAGTCCGTGAAGAAGGCCTGCCCCGAGCTGTGTGTGATAACCGATGTCTGCCTGTGTGAATATACCGATCATGGACACTGTGGCGTGCTGACAGAGAACCTGGACGGCAAGCAGGATGTCGATAACGATACGACGCTGGAAGTACTGGCCCAGGAAGCACTGGCGCATGTCCGGGCCGGTGCTGACATGGTTGCTCCCTCCGACATGATGGATGGGCGTATCGGGGAAATCCGGAATGCGCTGGACAGTGAGGATTTGTATGAAGTTCCCATCCTGGCGTACAGTGCCAAGTTTTCTTCCGCGTTTTACGGGCCGTTTCGCGATGCCGCGGAGTCTCCTCCCCAATTTGGCGATCGTCGCTCGTACCAGATGGACCCCGGCAACAGCAATGAGGCCATGCGGGAAATCGAGTTGGATGTGGAGGAAGGCGCGGACATCGTTATGGTCAAGCCTGCAATGCCCTACCTGGACATCATTCAACGTGCTTCGGAACAGTTCGATCTGCCGATTGCCGCCTACAATGTGTCGGGTGAATATGCCATGATAAAGGCAGCGGCGGAACGTGGCTGGATACATGAAAAGGCAGCCGTACTGGAATCCATGCTGGGCATTCGCCGTGCCGGCGCACAGCTTATACTGACCTACTGGGCGAAAGACCTGGCCGGATGGCTGAAAGATGCCTGAGCCGCGCTAAAGAAGATTCTGATAAGTTGATATTGCTGGTGACAACCTGTTGGGTAGAAAACAAATGAACCATACGAACTCCGGTAAATTATGGAAAGAAGCCAATGAAATCCTGGTGGGGGGGGTGAACAGTCCGGTGCGCGCATTCAAGGGCGTGGGAGGCGATCCTTTCTTTGTGCGTTCCGGTGAAGGTGCCTGGATTAAGGATGTGGACGGCAACCACTATGTGGACTATGTACTCTCATGGGGCCCGTTGATTCTGGGCCATGCGCACCCGGAGGTGACGCGGGCCGTGTCGGAAGCACTCCATCGTGGCGCCAGTTTTGGTATACCTACCGAGGCGGAAATCCGGCTTGCCGAAGCTATACAGAAATTTGTGCCCTCTATGGAGAAGATACGTCTGGTGAACAGCGGAACAGAAGCGACCATGAGCGCGATACGCCTGGCACGCGGTTATACAGGTCGTGATCTCATCGTGAAGATTGAGGGATGTTATCACGGGCATGTGGACAGCCTGCTGGTTGCCGCAGGCAGCGGGTTGACCACGCTCGGTGTACCAAACAGTCCCGGAATCACCGAGGCCCAGGCCTCCAATACGCTGCTCATTCCCTACAACAGCCCGGAGGCTGCCCGTACCGTATTTGAAGCGCACACAGAGCGTATCGCGGCATTGATTATCGAACCGGTACCCGGCAATATGGGGGTGGTACTGCCCGAGCCAGGTTACCTCGAATTGCTTCGGGAGCTGACCCACGAACACGGCAGCCTGCTCATTTTTGATGAAGTCATGTCCGGCTTCCGGGTAAGCCTGGGTGGTGCCCAGGAAAAGTACGGCGTACAACCTGATATCACCTGTCTCGGAAAGGTGATTGGTGGCGGCCTGCCCTGCGCGGCCTATGGTGGTCCGGCAGAGATAATGAACCACCTGTCCCCCATGGGGCCAGTGTACCAGGCGGGTACTCTGTCGGGGAATCCCCTGGCCACGGCAGCCGGTCTGGCAACGCTGGAAGTGCTGCAACGCGATGGCCTGTTTGATACCGTGGTCAGGCAAACAGAAAAACTGGCGCAGGGCCTGCTGGATGTCGCAAAAGAAGCAGGTGTACCTGTGTGTGGCGTGCAGACCGGTACCATGGCCTGCCTGTTTTTCCAGGAGGGGCCGGTACGCAACTATGCTGAGGCCACGGCATCGGACACCACACGCTATGCTGCCTTTTTCCGGGGGATGCTCGATCGGGGGTTCTACTTCGCGCCATCACAGTTCGAGGCCTGCTTCCTGAGCTGTATGCATGATGATGTCGTTATCGATGCCACCTTGAGCGCGGCAAGCGAAGTATTCAAGGGGATAGGCGGTTAAGTATCAAGTAAAATACCGGCACGGTGCGCTGCACCCTACAGCTACCTGTTCAGCAAAAATGATTAAACATCAGGCAACGGTTTTAGACAGCATGCGCTGTTAGCAGCAACACAACAAATGGGATACGCATGAATAAGACACCGGATACCTTGCACGCAGAAAATGCAGCGTCGAAGCAGGCGCAATACATGATATTTGCACTCGTCTTGTGTTTCTTCTTTGTTTCTGGCGCGTGCGGGTTGCTGTACCAGGTCGTATGGACCCGCAAACTGGTCTTGCTCTTTGGTACCACTTCCTACGCGGTCAGCACGGTACTCTCCATCTTCTTCCTGGGGTTGGGTATCGGCAGTGTCTGGGGAGGACGACTGGCCGACAATAAATCACATCCCCTCTGGCGCTATGGCTTGTTCGAAATTATCATTGGCGGCTGGGCCTTCCTCTTTATACTCTCCGTAACCTACGGGGAAGGTGTTGTCGTGGCCTTACTGCGGATGTTTGAGTTCAATCGGGGCATGGGCATATTCTTGCGAGCGCTTATGGCGCTGGTACTGCTCTTTGTGCCGGTGGTGCTTATGGGCGCGACGTTGCCCCTGCTGGCGCGCTTTGTCAATCGTGATGTCCGGGTGCAGGGCTTACGCATAGGCACACTCTATGCCATGAACACCTTCGGCGCCGTAGCGGGCTGTTTCCTGGCTGGCTTTGTTTTGCTGGCACAATTTGGCTACACACGCACAACACTCATCGGAGCCGCGGCCAATATAGTCGTGGGAATTCTGGCCATCCTGTTGTCTTCCCGCTGCGAATCCACTACGGTTGAAGCGGCACCTCGGAAGAAACAGAAACCTGTGCCTCAAGAGAGTGAACCGCTGCTGGACAACAAACACATTGTGCTGGTGATCGCAGCCTTTGCTATATCCGGATTCTGCGGGCTGGCATTAGAAGTCCTGTGGACCAGACTGCTGGCAATCCTGTTCCTGGGTACAACCTACGCCTACACTACCATGCTCACCACCTTGTTGTGCGGCCTGGCCCTGGGCAGTGTCTTTGCCGCCTTCATCTGTGACCGCCTGCGCAATCCCATGGCCCTGCTCGGAGGCGTTTTCATGCTGTGCGCCATGGGGTGTGTCCTGATGATGGGCTGGCTGGCTGGTATGCCGGAGCATATACAATCGTTGACACGCAGCGCCCTGACCGACTGGAACCGGGTCGTTGCCGGCACCTTCATGCTCTGCTTTCTCATCCTGATCGTTCCGACCTTTTTCCTGGGTATGACCTTCCCCCTCGTGGTGAAGGCGGTCAGCGCCGGACGCGCGCACCTGGGCAGGGACATCGGGCGTATCTACTTCGCCAATACCATCGGCGGGGTGCTCGGCGCCATTTCCGGCGGATTTATCATCATCCCGTTGCTCGGTACCCACAAGGGCATTCTGTTGCTCGCCATGCTTCTGCTCCTGACCGGCATAGCACTCGTGCTGAGTGCCCCACGTCTCCCCATGTCCTCACGCGTGACATTGACTATCGGCGGATTGCTGCTGATGGCCCTGGCCTGGCAACGTGCCCCGGAAGACATCAGTCAGGCGCTCAACGTCGGGTACATCCCGGAAGACCATCAGGTCATCCATTACCGGGAAGGCATCGAAGGCACTGTGGCGGTATCGGAACCACTAGATGCAGTGGAAGGCGCCGACCGTGTTCTCTGGATTAACCGGGTGCAGGCCACCACCTCCATTGAGCGGGGCGTGCGCATGAACCGTCTTCAGGGCATCCTGCCCCTGCTCTTTGATCGGCAGCCCAAAGAAGTGCTCTTCATGTGTTTCGGCTCGGGCATAACCGCGGGTACCCTGGCCCTCACCGATTTCGAGCGTATTGATGCCGTGGAAATCTCACCCGATGTTCTGGAAGTCGCACCGTACTTTGAACGGGACAACCTGGGCGTCATGCACGCCCCCAACGTCACGTTTCATGTCGATGACGGACGTAACTTCCTGCTGACAACCCGCAACACCTATGATGTTATCACCTTCGAACCCATGCCCCTGGCACTGGCCGGAGTCTCCACCTTTTACACCCGCGAGTATTACGAGCTTTGCCTGAAACGCTTGAACCCGGGCGGCATCATATCCCAATGGGTACCCCTGCACAGTATGAGTCCGGAAGTGGTGCGCTCCCTGGTAGCCACATTCACCGCTGTCTTTCCAGAATACAACGCGTGGTTCGTCAACGCCGACCTCTTCCTCATCGGCTCGGACACGCCTTTGAAAATCGATTACAACGGCCTTCAGGCACACTTCCATCGGGAAGGAATGGCGGAGGTGCTGGCCGCAGCAGGGTTCCCGGACCCCGAGGAAGTCATCGCCAGTTTCCTGATGGACCGGGACGCGCTCCAGGCATTTACCGACGGTATCCCCGTCATGACCGACGACCGCCCCTGGGCTGAGTTCATCGCGCCACGCCTCGTCTATGCGCGCAAAGTACCGGAAAGCCTCGACATGCTGTCCCCCTTCCTGACACCATCGCTCACGCCGCTGCTGCGGGAGAGCCTCTCCGACGACATTCAGGCCCGCCTGCAATCAAGGCATACCTCACGCCTGCATGACCTGATTGGACTCCGCGCCTATTACGGGGGTATGGCAGTGGACTATGGTATCGGCGATCAATTCAAGGAATCATTGAATATCGACCCCGACAACTGGAACGCGCAATACTACCTGCGCGAAATAACCAAAGCCCAGTCACGCGCCTTGATACAATGGGGTCAGCCGGAAAAGGCATTGGAATTGCTGGACAGCGCGTTGCAATACCTCCCCAAAGACACCACATTGAAAACCATTCGGGAAGAGGCCATCACCGCGCTGGAAGCGGTATCAGAAGAAGACTAGCTTTTTCACTGGCACGCCCTCCGGGGTGCTGTGTTGGGGGTGGTGCTACTAACCCGGGGTGGCGGCTCGTTGGCCTTACCCCGCGCTACGGCGCTTTAATCCCTTCGGGATAGGAACAGGTGGCAGGACTTATATCACCCCAACCGTCATTCCCACCCACACCGTCATACCCGCGCAGGC
>CAZIDP010000096.1:0-10808 GCA_964537975.1 uncultured Nitrospirales bacterium
TTTCTTTCGTGAAGCAACGATACCTTTTCAGATAGATTTATTGTAAAGCAATTCGCTGACTGGACATTTCTATCCTGATTTTGTTAGGATGAGAAGGAGATTAGGAGCCGGTGTGAAGGCATTCGGGAAGGATCACCTTCGGCTTGGAGATTCTTTATTGAGGTCGAGGGGGAACATTGCATTTTTTGCATGTGGTAACCAGCACGTGGTAGAGTAAGTTCGTTTATGTCGGGGAACGCTGTTGCCGGATAAGCGGCACCAACGACGAACGGGAAAAATTTTCAGTTCGTCAGGTAAGTTAGCGGGGTAGGTATTTTAACTATTCTGGGCATTCGATGCTGCGTTGCACACTATCTGTCCTTACCAGAACGCGCAAGGAGCTGACTCCAATATGAAAAAATGGACCGTGATGCTGATTCCCCATGACCGGGGTAGCACACGTACACTTATACTTTCCAATTTACATTTTGTTACACTGGTAGGTGTGTTGGTTGTTCTCACGTTCACATCCACCTTCTTTTATCAACGCCATCAAATCATTGCCTCTCGTGCCAAAACACTGGAACGAGCCCACCGTGAACTCGTGTTGGAAAGCGCACGGCTGCTGGAAAAAAATCAGCACGCCGATGAACTGGATGACATATTGCGACGCCGTGAAGCAGAATTACGCGCCGAATATGAAGCCACTATCAAGACAATCACCACCGAATTGGCTGATTTATATACCCTTGAAGCCCATGCACGAGACAATTTCGGCTTAATTCCGCGTGGAGCACGTCCGCAGGACAGTGGTGATGGTGCAGGTGGTGGCAGCGGTAAAGGGGGTGCCCCAACTGGTCGAGGTGTGTTTTCCAGCAACAGCATCCTCACAGAACGTCTGCGTCCTCCACAACTCATCGATGGCGTGACCACCCCTTCAGCAGACCTGATCATGCAGGAAATCCAGCTGCGTACCCAGAGTTTTAACGATTTGGTCAGCGGGATGGAGTTGGAGATCGATCGTATAGAACGTATCCCATCTATCTGGCCGCTTGCCAATGGTGCTGGACGCATATCCTCACAATACGGATATCGTCGCGATCCATTCAACAATCGCCTACGGCATCACGACGGACTTGATCTGGCAGCGCCGCATGGTACTGTTATACGTGCTTCAGCCAAAGGGGTGATTACCGGTTCATCTTATGAAAATTATCTTGGGAATACCATTCGTATAGACCATGGAAACGGTATAGAAACTGTATATGCCCACTTGGCATCCCGTTCTGTTCAAAATGGTGATGTGGTTCATCGTGGTCAACCCATTGGACGCGTTGGAAGCACTGGACGAAGCACAGGGCCACACCTGCATTACGAAGTCCATGTGGATGGAAAGACAGTCAACCCTGAAAATTACATCACAGACTGACAAGCCATGCTCGATGCATTAAAATCAAAAGCAGCACAGGAATCAAGAATCATTACCATTGTCGGGCCGGGCACAGCGGTTGAAGGTCGCTTGAGTTCAACCGGTCCGATACGTGTGGAAGGCCGTGTCGTCGGGCATTTGCAAAGCGAAGAACAGATTATGGTACTGGCTTCTGGACGTGTCAAGGCCGATATTGATGCCAAACATGTCGTCATAAGTGGTGAAGTCGAAGGTGATGTTACAGCAACAGAGCGAATGGAAATAACCCGAGGCGCAAAACTAATCGGTAATATTTCCGCACCGCGTATCAGTATAGATGAAGGTGTTTTGTTCGAAGGCCGCTGTTCAATGCACAGTCCAGATATGAATCTAGTACTTCAAGCATCCGATGCCGTACCTAAAGTGCGGCAAACTGCTGCTACCGCTCAAATTCCTCCTGATAAACAATCTGCCGTTGCTGCGCGAAACACCATTGTATCGCGTGATCCTGCTACCAAAAGCATGGAAGAGCAATTAAATCTTGATGAGGCAACAGACGTCAGCAGAAAATCAGCGGCTCCTGCTCCACAGCGCTCAGATAAAAACACTGCATCAATAAACAACAGCGCAAAACAGAATCGGTCGCCAGCCGCTAATTCCAATTCTCCACGAGTAGGTCAAAAGTCTGTGAAGCAGAATAAGTCAGACCAGTCTTCAGCTCCTGCAGATAACGAAAAACCGGAATAAATCACCCTGCCAAAACGATTTATCACATTGGTTGTTAATTAATCCTTGGTATTTTTTCCTGAACAGTGAAACTTTGAGCATGTCCCAGATCATACCCCCAACTTCATCCAAGATACTGGTCGCCATGAGTGGCGGCGTAGACAGCGCAGTCACCGCTTCCTTGTTGGTAGAACAGGGCTACAACTGCGTTGGCGTTACCATGCGGTTGGTACCGGAACCAAAAACCAAGTCGGTATTTGAACCTTGCTGTGGTCTTGAAGCGGTGGAAGATGCTCGCCGTATATGCGAAAAAGTCGGTATTCCCCATATCGTTATGCATGCAGTAGAGCGTTTTGATCGTTACATCATCTCCCATTTTGTAGATGAATATACGCAGGGGCGCACCCCCAATCCCTGCGCACGCTGTAATCGCATGATCAAGTTTGGTGCCTTGTATCAACGTGCTGATGAATTGAATGCTGACTATATTGCCATGGGCCATTACGCACGTTTAGAGCAACGCGGCAACCGCGTATCGTTACGCCGTGCAGCCTATCTCCCCAAAGATCAGAGCTATGTGTTGTCACCACTGACCCAGGCACAACTCCGTCGTGCCTTTTTCCCGCTCGGTAACATGACCAAAGAGCAAGTTCGTGCGAAGGCCTGGGAATTGGATTTCGGAATGGCCACCAAGAAAGAAAGCCAGGAAATCTGTTTTGTACCTGACCGTGACTACGCACGCGTCATCATGGAACGGGTTGGCCCTGCCGCTTCAGGCCCTATTTATACAGCCTCCGGAGAATGCCTCGGAAACCACCGGGGCTTGATTCATTACACCCTGGGGCAGCGTCGTGGTTTGGGCATCAGCGGCCCACGGCCATACTATGTCGTAAAACTCGACATAGAGAACAATGCATTGATTGTTGGTTTTGAAGAAGAAACTTGTACGATGTCATTTACAACAGGTGCTGTGTGCTGGGGAGGTCTGACACCTCAGATCGAAGCGTTTACATGTCGTGTCCAGCTTCGATCACGGCATGAAGCTGCCCTGGCTACCGTGATACCGCAAGACCGTTTTTTCCAGGTGCAGTTTCTAGATGCACCACAAGCAGCTGTTACCCCCGGACAATGGGCCGTGTTTTATGATGATGATGGCTATGTATTGGCTGCCGCTATTATAGAAAACGCTACACCAGCAGATTCGAACATAGTTGACTCAGAAGCACTGTGCTCCGCACATGCACCTGCCACAAAGATGCTCGCTTCTCGTATGTAATTTTGTGTTGTTTGCTACCTGTACATTTAATGTATTCTATCCAGTGATGCAGGTTGTTGCCGTCTGCACAATTCAGTCGCTATACTGAAGCCTGATGATAAACACAAACTATCCGGAGAGGAACGTGTATCTTGTGAACACGAATATCCGCCCGGTTAAGTAATCTACTGCAACCTGATTGTACATACTCTATTGTATGCTGAAACGGGGAGTTTCTTATCATGGCTTTGAAAGTCGGGGTTATTGGAATGCGTGGTATCGGCGGACAACACGTCGATGCCCATATGAAAGATGATTTGTCCGACCTGGTCGGCGTTTGTGATGTGGTAAAAGCACGGGCAGATGAAGTTGCTGAAAAACATGGTCTCAAGGCATATTATTGTCTCAAGGATATGCTTGATGACAATCCGGATTTGGACGTGGTTGATGTCACTACAGGTGGTTTTGAAAATGGCAGTTGGCACTTCGAGCCTGCCATGGAAGCGATGGAAGCCGGCAAGCATGTGTTGGTTGAAAAGCCCCTGTCGAATGATGTTCAGGAAGCACGGCTGATGGTGGCAAAGGCAGCTGAAAAAAAAGTGTATCTCGGTTGTAATTTGAACCACTACTTCACACCACCCGCGGAAAAAGCCCGTGAGTACATGGACGAAGGCAAGATCGGTGAACTGGTCTATTGTCTGCACAAGATGGGATTCTCAGCCGGAGAAGAAACCTATGTCCCCACAGCATCCAGCCGTTTCAAGGGCTTTCCCTACGCCCACCTCAAGGCGTTTCTATCCCATCCTTTCAGTGTAATGCGCTATTTCTGTGGTGATGTTACACACATTCAGGCCTTCGTTGATCGGCCTGGATTCCGGCGGCGTGCCAGTGATGTCATGCTCTCCACCGTTAGCTGCAATATGCGCTTCGCCAACGGTGCAGTCGGGTATCTCTTAAGCCAACGCGGTGACGCGACTTACGGCTTGGGCGGCTGGTGGAGCCTGGAAGTCGCTGGTACCAAAGGTACTTTCTGCATTGAAAACTGCATAGAAAAGGTGACCTACTGGCCCGCACCCAGCCCGGAAGCTGCTGGTAGTGCCGAGAATCCAACCGGCGGTTCTGACAAAGGACCCTTTGTTACCGATACCGGCATAACCGACTTCGGTCAGACTTTCCCAAGACGTATCCATGCTTTTATGGAAGACGTTCACAACAAGGTGCCCCGCGAGAGCTTACGTGCCAATGGCCGAGATGCCCTCGCAGCACTGGAATACACCTGGGCTGTTATGGAATCCTATGAGCAGGGCGGTGCCATGGTACGCCCGAATCCGTTGCCACCAGTCCACGGAGACCCGTTCACCCTACCCGATTGATCATTACAATCAACTTACCAATTAAATGTACCTCATCCAGCGGGTGCTCAGTTCGTAACTGACTGAGTGCCCGCATTTTCTTTGTACAGATATCTAAAACCTGTTTCACTTATTCAATTCATCTTGTGATGGCTAACATCACCTCCGTGAAAATGGGGGAACCAGATAGTGTCTATTCGTGAAACGCATATCAAAGCAGCAATATGCTCAGGGAACTTTAAAACTGCATATAGTATAAGAGATTAAGTGTTTTTTGTAGGCAATGTTTTAAAACTGAAACAGTATTAAACTCAAAAATCAAAACAAAGGAGAAGATTCTGTAATGCTGCAAAGCTTAAAAATGATACTAATTATAGTTATTATAACTACGTTGAACTCACCTGCCCTTGCTGACTGGCCACAATACGACTCAAATCCTTTCGAAATTCAATTGGACATTCCTGCACCAGAGGACTCTGCTGGTGGACTGCTTACGGCAGATATCAACAACGACGGACGCATGGATTTTCTGATCACCGTTCCTGGGCACATTGCTGCATATGCTAATGGTGGTTCCAGGTTGTGGATCAAAGAAGTGGATGTAAGGATTGGTGGCTCATCAGAAAATGTTGGCTTGCCTGGCCACAATGCACCCGGTGTCACCGCAGCAGATATTGATGGCAATGGTCGCACAGAAGTATTGTACCTGACTCAAAATCGCCAATTGCATGTGCTGGACGGTGCCACAGGGGAACTGTTATGGACGGCAGAGCCGCCGTATCCAGATGGCCCGGAACGTCCAGCGGAACGCTGGGAGCATCTCGTCATTGCCAATTTTCGTGGTGAAGGCGATCGGGACCTGCTATTGCAGGCAACCAACAAGGATGGATACCGTGTTGGCCATTACATCACAGCGTATGCCATTGAGGACCTCCGCGAAGGAAATTATGTACCTTTGTGGGAGCGTAATGACTTTCTGACCTGTGCGCACAATGGTGCCCGCATCGCCGATTTGAATGGAGATGCTCGTCACCATGTATTGGGCGGCGATATAGTCAGTCCGGATGGTGAACTGCTATACAAGATACCGCTTCGAGGGCATGTGGATGCCATAGGCGCGGCAAAAGTACGAGATGATATACCCGGGCTTCAAGTAGTCGCGGTTGAAGAAGGAGGGCCTCAACGAGTTTTTTTGTATAATCACGAAGGATTGATTTGGGAAGCAGACTACAATAATTGGGAACCGCAGAACTATGTAGCAGGAAATTTTGACCTTGAACGGCCTGGCATGCAAATCTGGAATCGAAGTCGCTACAACACAAGTCAACGCCCCTTTGTATTTGATGCCTTTGGAGAGTTGATCAACCAGTACGAAATGGACGAAGTCGCTCCGGAAGATTGGACCGCGGGCGGTGTTGAGGTCATCACTACCATAGATTGGACCGGAGAGGAAAAACAACTGGCTGCTGCTACGGAGCGACATACAGTTGGTGATGTTTGCATTTTTAATCCAATTACTGGCGAATTTTTACATCGATTTTCCGCAAAGGCAGATCGTCTGTATATAGCGGATGTCTCGGGTGACTGGCGGGAAGAAATCATTGTTCTCGAAGGCAATACCTTGCGTATCTTTCACAATCCTGAACCCAACCCCCGGCCAGACCAGCCTAGACTTTGGGAACAAGACCATTATCGAAGGGCAAAGCTGACCTATAATTACTATAGCCCATGATCTACTGCTTTTGCAGTTGCAACCTGAAATATAGTGCAATACATAATGGCAGGTGCCTTGGCTGTCGTAGCTGGTCACCTGCCATTAAATTTATATGATTATATACGGAATCGAGCTGATTGTCTATGGTTGAATACGCCAATTAAAGCAATCTAAATAATTTCCAACATATCGCGATCAGGTAGTGTCGGGAATGAGGCATGGGGTTCGGTCTGGTACCAATAGGCAACAGAGGCAATATCATCCTGAAGTGGCAAATAACGACCACCAGCACGCCAGCCAAGTGCTTGCATTGTAACACGCAAATCGGTGTCAAACCGTATGGGGTCCATTATATGCCAACGATACATGCCATACCGTTGTTGTGTCAGCATCTCACCATCTGGTTTTATGTGTTGATGAAATCCTGCATAGGGTGTTGTATAGGTCTGATACTTTCCTTTATCCAGAAAACAATAGGAACCACAAAAATAGTCTTCCGTGCCTGTACCGCATATGGTCGGCCACTCGTCTCCATCCATAAAATATTTAATTTCGCCTTCACCCCACCAGCCATTGTTATTTGACTGCCAGGCCATGTAGGTGCCTACATACTGCCCCTTACCTTTCAGACCATCAACAATTACATAATCTTCCTTGTAAGGCAATGGATTGGTACGACGAAACTGTGCATGAAAATATGCGGTATCGTCCGGTACTTCAGTCAAGGTGTAATTGATCTGGTAAAAAAGCACCGCATCTTCCAGACCTATGTTTTCAAGGGTCATGCGACAATGTTTGCGAAATGGCATCTCCCAATATGAATTAAACGCACAACCCGGATTTACACAAATGGGCAACGAATTCAGATGGGCATAAACACCCCACCCCATACCAAAAAAGTCACCCATGGGGCACTCCACACTCGGAGTTTCTTCATTATCCCAATATATGCGGTAGATTAGAAACCGCCATGGTCCGGTAGGCGTAAACCACATCTGTTGTATGGCACCAGGACCTTCAATCGTTGCCAATTCAAATTCTGTGCCTGCTTTTATACTGACCGCGGGAGAGACTTTCCAAGTGACGCCAAGGTCACGTGCGGCCTCTTTTCCCAGTCCTTCTTCAGCCATACCACCTTTGTTTTTCGTGCCGGTATAGTTTTCTGCCGAAATTGAACGTGATTTCGCATTGGACAATCGTGATAAATTACCCAGCCCCATATTCAGTCCGTTAAACATTGTCCCGTTTCCCTCTGTTGATGTTGAATGCAATGTGAACGCAACGACATTCCTCAAAGCGATATCCTGCATCATTACATGTTCCAGAATCCAGTTTCACAATCTTGAAGAACGTATCATTACATTAAAAAATGAGCATCAACATGCTATATATATAAATCACATTTTCATGGTGATGCTGGTATATGCGATAATACCGGCCTTAATACGAATTTATATCTTTGATTGGCGTAAACTCCAGTCAGTCATTCCGGTGGTTACTACGGGGCATACCAATTTGAATCCAACGTCATTACATATGATTACAATAAAGGGACTTGTCCTTGCACTGTTCCTCTCTGGTTGTGGGACTTACAACGACCATCTAATCAAAGTTACTGGTCAGATAGAAAGTGATTCGTCGCATGCCGGTTCCAGAACAGGGGGACGTGTAATTGAGGTGCTGGTTCGCGAAGGTGATGTCGTTGAAGCAGGTGATGTGTTGCTGTTGCTGGAAGATGATGAAGCACGGGCTGTTGTGGCAGCAGCCGCGGCACAATTAGCCCAGGCAGAAGCGGTATTGGATAAATTAACTACAGGTGCAACTGAAGAACAATTGGCACAAGCCGAGTCCGCATTGCGGGCAGCCGAAGAGCGATTACTCATGGCTGAACGAGGTGCCAGAGCCGAAGAAATCCGGGCAGCTGTTGCTGCAACGGATGGCACAAAGGCTCAACTGGATGTAGCCAGAATTGATTATGAACGATTGCTTCGTCTATACGAACAAGATGTTGTACCGCGACGCCAATTTGATCAGGCTAAAGCAACCTGGGAAGCGGCAGAAGCACAATATAAGACAGCTCGTGAACAACAAGCATTGGTACAACTTGGTGCCCGAGATGAAGAAATCGCCATGGTGCGTGCTGACCGAGATCAGGCCCAGGCGTTTTTTAATGAATTACAACGTGGTACACGTACTGAAGACCTTGCTGCCGCAAAAGCTGCACGAGACGCTGCAAAAGCCGAGTGGAATCGTGCTGCTGTCGCATTACAAGAAACCAGAATTACCGCTCCAATCTCCGGTGTAGTTGAATCTTTAGACTTGCGTCCTGGTGATTTGATGCGTTCTGGACCAGCCGTGCGTATTGTAGACCCGGAACAACTTGAGTTGAAGGTCTTTGTCAGTGCGGCATTGTTGGGACATGTCCAAGTAGGACAAGTTGTCAATTTTACAACAGACTCGCATGGAACAGAACAGTTCCAAGCGGTGATCCAGCGCGTAGCTTCTGAGGGTGAATACACGCCACGAAACTTGCAAACACAGGAAGAACGGGTACAACAGGTATTTGAAATAACGATGCAATTGGACTCAGCCGGTGGACGATTACGACCCGGAATGGCAGCTACTGTTTTGCTGGAACGTAACTGATGACCACGGTTATCGAGACCCAGAATTTATCACGCCGCTTTGGTAATTTTACCGCGGTCGACGAAGTCAATATCGAGATTCAAGAAGGCGATATATTCGGCTTTTTAGGACCCAATGGTTCAGGTAAAACTACTCTGATTCGCATGTTGTGTGGAATTCTCCGTCCCAGTTCTGGTACAGCTACGGTGCTTGGGCATGATATTGTTCGCGAAAGTGAGTCTATCAAACGCGCCATTGGATATATGTCACAACAGTTCAGTTTGTACGCGGACCTGACTGTCATGGAGAACCTGCGTTTTTATGCCGGTATCTACGGAATACCACGTAGAGAACGAGCTCAAAGAATTGATGAAGTCATTAACATAGTGGGGATAGATTCTTTTCGCAGACGTCTGGCTGGCGCACTGTCAGGGGGATGGAAACAACGTCTGGCTTTGGCATGTGCTTTGGTACATCGACCGCGGATGTTGTTTCTGGATGAACCAACAGCAGGAATTGACCCTGTAGCGCGACGAGACCTGTGGAATTTATTGTTTGATTTGGCTGGTCAAGGTGTTACCTTCTTTGTTACTACCCACTACATGGATGAAGCAGAACGGTGCAGCCATGTTAGTTATATTTACTATGGAAGACTTATTGCCTATGGCACACCCAATGAGCTAAAGCAGCTGGATGAAATAACACCAGAAAATACAGAACGCCTGGAGCTTTGGGTACCCAGAGTCGCTGTGGCCATGCGATTTTTAAACCAATTGGATTACGTGCTAGACGCAACCATTTTTGCAGATGCCATTCATGTATTACTGGAAAAGAATAATGGTTCCCGTTTGATGAACGATTTAAAATCTAACGGGTTTCTCAATGCCCGCACTAAAACAATCAGTCCTACACTGGAAGATGTCTTTGTAACTCTGACCCGGCAACAAGCGAGGCAAGAACGTGTTTAGAGGTCTCAATGCCATCATGTATAAGGAATCACGCCACATACTCCGTGATCCCAAGACTTTGTTTTTCATGCTGTTGTTACCTGGAGTACAGCTCACTGTTTTCGGGTATGCCATTGACCTGGATGTGAAAAATATATCGACCGTGATCTTCAATATGGATGGCCGCCAGGACAGTCGCAATTTAATTCAAAGCTTTGAAAATACCGGGTACTTCAACATTGTCGACTGGTGTTTTTCTGACGATGAATTGATTCACAGTATCGTGCAGGGTAAAGCAAAGGTCGCGATTAAGATACCTTCTGATTACAGCGACAAATTGATGACTGGTACCCCAACACAAATTCAGGTGTTGCTGGACGGCAGTGACTCAACCGTCGCGATGCAAGCATTAAATGTGACCAACGCGATAGCCATGCGTACATCATTACAGATTCTGACTTCTGATATTAGCGGCAGTACATCAACCATGCCACTGGAAGCACGCCCCAGAGTGCTTTTTAACCCGGATATGCGCACAGCCAATTTCATGGTGCCTGGCTTGATGGGCGTTATTTTGCAACTTATCACCATGCTCCTTACCGCGTTCTCTATCGTACGCGAAAAAGAAAACGGCACTTTAGAGCAAATAATGGTAACCCCGGTGGCACGGCTGGGGCTCATTCTTGGTAAACTGGCTCCATATGGTGTCGTTGGCGCAATAGAGTTTGCTACAGTGCTGCTTTTGATGCGTCTTGTTTTCCAGGTGCCTATTGCTGGCAGTGTACTGATTCTTATTGGGTTC
>CAZIDP010000097.1:0-10753 GCA_964537975.1 uncultured Nitrospirales bacterium
ATTACATGCTCATTCCCAATATTTACGGTTACTTTTTTTAATAGATATGGTAAAGGACATTTTTGATGAATCAGTATAAAAGGCACATGATAGTGTTTGTTGTATTTGCATTGTTTGGAGTTTGTTGTCTAGCTGATGCACAGAGCTTTTCTGGCAATGAAGTTGCGCGTGGGTATGTTTTTAATGACCTGAACAGGGACGGTGTCATGGACTCTGGAGAGGAAGGTATTGCCAATGTTTGTGTCTCAAATGGGGAAATGGTTGTAGCTACCGATACTGAGGGGTATTATGAAATTCCAGTCGAGAATGATACGATTGTATTTGTTATAAAACCCCGCGATTGGATGACACCGGTGAATCGTGATAATCTGCCGCAATTTTACTATATACACAAACCAGAGGGTTCCCCTGAGCAGAAATATCCCGGTGTTGAACCAACTGGCCCCTTACCAGATCAGATTAATTTTCCCTTGTATAAAAGTCCTGAGTCGGATCAGTTCAGTGTAATTTTTTTCGCTGACCCGCAGCCTCATACAATGCAGGAAGTCGATTATGTCGCACGCGATGTGGTGGAAGAATTGGTTGGTACAGACGCTATATTTGGTGTTACGTTAGGCGACATTGTTGGTGACAAACTGGATTTGTTTGAACCATTAAACGCTGTTATAGGGCAAGTAGGTATTCCCTGGTACAATGTAATTGGAAACCATGACCTCAACTTTGATCCACCAGACAACAATAATACTACAGAGACCTTTCAACGAGTATATGGCCCAGCAGAATATGCTTTTCAACATGGTCGTGTTCATTTCATTACATTCAACAGTACCTATTGGTTGGGCGATAAATATATCGGAAAAATAACGACACGCCAGTTAAATTTCATTAAAAACTATCTCGAGCACGTTCCCAAGGAAGACTTGATAGTGCTTATGATGCATATTCCTTTGGTGCATGACGATGATCAAGTTCCCGGTCATGCCCTGGAGAATCCAGAAGATTTGTATCCGCTCCTCGCAGATTTTCCTCACACCTTCTCTATTTCTGGCCATTGGCACAACCAGGCAAATTACTTTATTGACAAGGAGCAAGGTTGGTTGCAGGACAAGCCACATCATCATCTGGTACAAGTGACGGTTGGTGGAAGTTGGTGGTCAGGGCATATGGACGAGTTTGGTGTTCCGCATGCCACGATGGACGATGGTCGGCCTAACGGATACAACATTATTTCCTTTGATGGTAATCAGTACAGTGTACGATTTAAAGGCGCACGCAAGCCTGCTGAATTTCAAATGAATATATATGCTCCTGCGGAATTTTCTGGCGAACATCCAGGTGACGTTGATGTCATTGTAAATGTTTTTTCAGGTTCCTCGAAATCTGTTGTAAAAATGCGTATAAAAGACAGCAGTGAATGGATACCAATGGAGCGTTTTATTGATAAAGACCTTAATTATGAACGCCTGTTAACGCTGAACGACACCATACCTGAACACTTGGGCAAAAATATCCCAAATTTTTATGATCACAGTGAGTGGAAAAGTCTTTATAGTCTTTGGCAAGCAAAGCTGCCTGGCGGTCTAGATAAAGGTACCTATACCATAGAAGTTGAAGCTACCGATATGTTCAATCAGATAGACCGTGGGTATCGGGTAATACGTATAACAGATTGATACTGGTAAAACATCAGAAAAGCGCATCAGCGATATTTATGTGCAAATAATGTTGCTGATGCGCAATTTTACAGACTGTGACTTTGTCAGGATAAACCACTTATTGTATTAGAGTCGTATTCTTGTACGAGACTTAATAAATCATCTGCCTTAAATGGTTTTAATATGTAACCGTCTGCACCCTCAGCATGTATCTTCCCTGTATGCTGCTCAACAGTTTTTGCGGTTACAAAAAAGATTCGCAGGTGGCGTAATGCCGGGTCCGATTTTATTATTCGGCATGTTTCCCAGCCATCCATATCTGGCATGGCGATGTCTAATAACACAAGCCAGAAGCCGCCTCTTCGCAAGAGTTCCAGTGCAGATTTTCCCGAACCACAGGTGACAGCCTGATATCCACCAGCACCCAGGCATCTTTGCATAAATTGCAGTATCTCGGGATCATCATCAACGCATAAAATTTTTTCCCCACGATCAATTTGCAAATTGGAACCAGTAAGATTATCGAAGTTTACACTATCTGAAAGACCTCGACTCAGTACATAATGTATGCTACTGAGTAAGGTGCTTTTTCGAAAATTTCGTTTCATTTTACCAGCTACTTTGCCACGGTACTTTTCTGGAAGGACATCATCATTGGTAATTAGCAAGACAGGTTTTGTTAGTGCCGTGTCTGACTCATCCAATAAATCGTCCAGGATATTTTCTTCGTCCATGCCAGCTTTGCAATCCAACAGAATGCAATCCGGATGGTATTTTTCAAACAGTATAGTTGCCACCTCCGAATATACCGCATGAATCACATCAATGCCTTCAGAGAATAACATATTCCGAATCTGGGTGCTTAATGCACGATCCTGACTGATCAAAGCTACCAGTAAGTGTGTTTCAACCGGCAAGGGCTGATGATGAATTGACACATCACCTGCTGTGCGTGTATCAACATTGCTTAAAGTCATATTGAAACGGAATTGCGTACCAACTCCCACTGTGCTGCTTACTGTGATACGGCTACCATGAAGTCGCATGATATCCTGGGCTATAGACAACCCGATACCAGTACCTCCATATTTACGTGTTGAAGAACCATCATATTGGTAGAAGCGTGTAAATATTTTGTCCAATGCTTCTTCTGGCATACCAATTCCCGTGTCGCTTACACTGATTTCAATATTTGTATCTACCAGTCTTACATCGATAGTTACACTTCCGCCATCATCATTGAATTTGATTGCATTAGATAGGAGATTAATAAAAACTTGGCCGAGCTTCCCCTTGTCACCTTCTACCAGAATTTTCGCTGCGGTATCGATTACCGGATTGTTATCTTCAAACAATCTGAGTTGTAATGTAATATGGCGAACATTTGCTGATGGCCGGACAGTGTCCAGCGCTGCTTTGACACAATCCACCAGATCAAAGGTGTCGAACATCAATTCTTCTGTACCCCGGTGTAAGCGTGAAAAATCAAGCAGATTCTCGATCAACGTTACCAATTTTTCTATATTGCGTAGACTGATTGTAAGATACTCGCGCTGCATATCATTTACCGGGCCTACTTTTCCGTTGAGTATCATGTCATTGTAGCCCATGACAGCAACAAGCGGTGTTCTCAATTCGTGCGAAACGTTTGACAGTAAGTTGGTCTTCATTTCGTCAAGTGTTTTTAATTCTTCTATTGCTTCATGAAGACGTTCACGTGCTCGGGTAACTTCCTCCAGAGATTGCTGCAGGTTTTCCAGTAGTTGTGTGTTACTGATTGCCACAGCGACATGGGGAGCCATCTGGCTTACCACTTCAGCATCATGTTTATTAAATGCAGCTACCTCATTTGCCCCTAAATTCAATGTTCCAATGATTCTTCCAGTGGCATACAAGGGCACTGATAAACAGCTTTTTATTTCTGCTGGAAATTGATTATTAGTTATTCCGCCGTTTTCATGAACATTATCTATAATCAATGTTTTCTGTTCTTGTTCTAACTCGATACTTGTGGCTATTGGCAGAAATGGATTGTCTCTCGTTTTGGTGGTATTAAAATCAGGCCAGAGTTGGTGTGTGATATAGGTGTTTTCTTCTTCATTGCGAAGTACGACACTGGCATAATCAAAATTGATTAAATGCCGCATTTCAACAGCGATAGTTTCGTAAACACGGCCCGCTTCCAGACTGGAATTAATCACATTTGCTATCTGGTTAATAGCACTAATCCGGTCAGAATGTTCTTTGGCTTCCCGTTCCAGATGTACATTGTGTGTTACATCCCGGAAACTGCCTTCAATTCCAAGTAAGACGCCGCCAACATCAAATACCTGGTTTGCTGAAAATTCTACACATATTGATCGGTCGTCTTTCGTTCGCATCCAAACCCGGGAACGTTCAACAAAACGGTATCTGGCCAACTCACTGGTTACACGGGCAAAATCGATTTGCTCGATGAACAATTCACGAAGATTGAGGTTTATCAAATCGTCCAGTTTGTCAAATCCTAAAATGTCCACACCAACAGGATTCACCAGGGATAGGTTACCCTCGGAATCTGTCTGATAAATACCATCCCGCATGGTGTTGAACAGACTACGGTATCGTTCTTCCGACTCAGCCAACCGGTTCAGGTTGTGTCGGAGAGCAGTAGCCATTTTGTTGAATGAAGAGGCCAATTCTTCAATTTCATCACCGGTATCGATTTTCAGTTTTAATTCCAGATCACCGTGCCGTATGATCTGGGCTCCCTCGTTTAAAAGTGAAACCGGCCGGATAATATTGTTATTGACAAAGCGGTAAGTGATGATCAAGAAAAAGCAAATTACCAAACTGCTGACAACCAGTGTCAAAAAGTAAGCAAAATTTATGTTGCGATGAACAAGATAACTGGGCCTGTATACTGCCAGGTACATGTCGTGTCTGGGGTGTAATCGCTGGTAAGCCATTAATACCGGTTGGGTGGCTTCCGGTGTGCGGTATTTCCATAAAGTAAAGACGTCGTTGTCTTTACCAGAATCTACTAAGCGTTGCGCCAGGGCAGCATCCATGACATCTTGGCGCGGCATACGGTGCTCTTCATTTGGATCGGTTGGGCGGTGAAAAACAAAATTACCATATGATGCGAGATGAAATATTTCATACCGATTGCCAGTATCCCGGCCCCGGCTGTTGTGTTTCATATCGAGGGCATATTCAAAGATATCCAGGACTCCCTGTAATTCAGAGAGGTATCCTAGCATGCGGCCATCTATGGGATCATGTACCGGTGAGACAAAGCGTACGGCATACCGAGGTTCTTCTCCACTGAAATAAAAATCCATCAGTGATGGTTCGAAGATGCGGTCTATCCATTCGGGATGATGGTTTTCGTCCTGTGAAACATCATGGGTGCTGATGAGCAGACGTGCTTCATGGTCATACAGGCTGTATGATGATTCTAGCACGCCGGAACGTTCAGATTCAGTCCTCAGTCGCGCCAGTAATCGGGTCAGTCGTTCAGAATCTTCCAATGAGCTGGCAGATTGAAGCGCATCCAGGACTTCGGATGATTGCGCTACACGTGCTGCCATCTGTAGGCGGCCTTGCAGTGCCAGCTGGATACCGTCAGCAGATTTTGATACAGCAGTGCTTAAGCTTTGTTGAACTGCAATTTGCTGACTTTCACGTGCGAAAACATACCCGATGATCAACGCTAAAACAACAGGAATGACCCCCACCCAGAGGATGGAGGTCAAAAATTTTCGTTCTATACCGCCACTGGCATGTTTACGATTCATAAATCAGGCATGTCAAACTTGTGGTTGATACTCAGAATGTCAGAACAGAAGTGGATTAATCAACGACCCGTTCTTTTTCTAACAGCATATGGACTTTTTCCAACAATTGGTCTACGCGGAAAGGCTTTGGTAGGTATTCGTCTGCACCACACGCAAAAATGCGCTCAATGTCTTGCTCTTTGGTAAGGCAAGTCACAGCCATGATTGGAATGCCGCGTGTTAATTCATTGGACCGTAATGCTTTGCAAACTTCAAATCCATTAATGTCGGGCATGAGGAAATCCAATAAAATCAGGTCAGGCGACATTTGAGCAGCTTTCAAGCCTACTTCTGTTGCATTACTTACCTTGATAAGTTCAAAACCTTCATCCATCAAAATTTTTTCCATCAACATCAATGCATCCGGGTCGTCATCAACAACCATAACACGTTGGATTGAAGGCTCTTTGTCACGAGGAAACATGTCATACTTTTCACGAAAATCATCAAGATCGTGATCAAGAATACGGTAATGCCCACCTGGAGTACGAGAAGCTTTGATAAGACCTTGCTTAATCCAGTTTTTTATACTGTGATGGGTTACGTGACAAATTTTCGCTGCTTCAAACGTTGTGTAGGCTTTGGGCTCACGTTCAGCCATGATTTCAATATCTCCTATTTTTCCATTATCAGGAACACGTCCTGTCAAACAACCCTGGGACGTGCATCCCCCAAATAAACGTAATTAATAATGTAACAGTAGCACACCTGCTGACAAAAATCAAGATATACTCATTAAAATGGTTTTAATTGAGATTCTCAAACGATTATATCGTGATGACTTAAAGTTTGTCAATTAAAATAAATTTTAATATACTGACCAGTTTAAGTGGAGTAATACCTTGTCCAGCCAAGATCATAATTCGATCAATGACCATTTAATTTTGTATAAGTAGTTATACTTATGTTTAGTAGTCTAACATGATTTCCAACTTAATTGCAACGGCAATTTGCTAAATATATATAAAATGAGACCGAAAAGTTTCAGTTATAGTTACACTTTTTCATACAAATATCTTATATTGCATTTCTAGAATGCACCATGCCAATAATGGAACTTGATTTTCAGTTTTCTGACTGTATAAATTGTTTAATTGGCTATCTTTTTTATCCTTCGCTTTTTAAGTTTTTCTATAATTCTAGTGCAGATTCTTTCTTGGCGGTGATAATTCCTGATTGATTATGTGATTTTGTGGAATGTTGTATGGCGTAAAGTGGTATAATGGGATCGTAACGTTGTAAAATTCGTAAATTGTTGCTGGACTTCAAAAAGTGAGTCTGGCAGAGAGATAATTGTGTAAACGGACACACAATTTTCTGGTGTAATGAAAGTGTTGTTCAGGGAGAACCAATACCCGTATGAAAAAAGAAGAAGCCATCCAAGTGGAAGGCACCGTAGTTGAACCTTTACCCAATGCGATGTTTCGCGTGAAATTGCAAAATGACCATATGGTATTAGCACACATTTCGGGGAAAATGCGCAAGTATTACATCCGGATTCTACCGGGGGACCGTGTAGCACTCGAAATGTCACCTTACGATTTATCCAAGGGGCGTATTACCTACCGTTACAAATAGGCCGCTACAGATAAAATGTTTGGTGGTAGCTTATCTGTGTTTATACATTTTGTATTTACCCAGGTTCATTTTATATGGATTCAACTCAATGTATATGGCAAGAAACATGCAATGTGAACTGTCGTTATATACCTCCTCTGCCAATCTCTGGAAAATAATGCTTTGTGCCAAATTCTAGTGTGAAAAAAGCACGGTGTGTGTGGCTTGTTGTTATTTTGCTTTGTATACACTTGCTCAATTTGCCTGGGTGTGTACCAGAGCCGCCCGTCTTACTCGAACCAACTCCTCCGTCTTATAAAGAATACGGTTATCAAGTAGTTGCCTGGTATCCTCATGATCCAGAGGCATTTACTCAGGGCTTGGATTTTGAGAACGGATTCCTCTATGAAGGAACTGGGCTGCGTGGGCGTTCCTCATTGCGAAAAGTTGATTTAAACACCGGTGAAATTCTCCAAATCTATAATCTGGATAACCAGTATTTTGGTGAAGGAATCGTTATTTACGAAGACCGGATCATTCAACTTACCTGGACGAGTCGCGTCGGGTTTGTTTATGATAAAAGTACATTTGAATTAATAGAATCATTTACTTATCCAACCGAGGGATGGGGTATTACACATGATGGTGAACGGCTAATCATGAGTGATGGAACCGCCACTTTATATTTTTTGAATCCGGATACGTTTGAACGTATTGGGCAATTGGATGTCTATGATGATGACGGTCCCGTAGTCTGGTTAAATGAGTTGGAGTATATAAACGGCAAAGTTTATGCCAATCTATGGAAAACAGATGAGGTAGTCATTATCAACCCGGATGATGGAGAAGTTGTTGGCAAAATATTTCTTGACGGACTGCTGACACCATTGGAACGTATTGGAGTCGATGTATTAAACGGGATTGCATACGACCAAGAGTTGGACCGCATATTTGTCACAGGCAAACTGTGGCCCAAATTATTTGAAATAAAATTGGTGCCTTTAGACTAAATGTCTTGCCTTTCAACATGTGGCACGTGTATTTCAAAAAATGCGCCATTTTCCGGTCGGTTCCCGTAGGTAACAGTCCCACCATGTGCGGTTATAATACGATGCACTATCGAAAGTCCTAACCCGGTTCCACCTTCTTTTTTTGAGTAAAAGGCTGAGAAAATATCATCGCCTTCACACAGGTTCAAGCCTGGTCCATCGTCTTCTATGCGAAAACAGTGGTACTCATCAAATGCTTCCGAAGTAATCCAGATTTCTCCTCCAGGCTTGACTGCATCAACCGCGTTGGACAAAATATTACCCAAAGCTTGCGCCACCAAGGCATCGTCACAGTAAATCATGTCGCTTTCATTAAATGACTCATTAATTGAAATTTCTTTTTCCAAAATTGCACTGTTGGTCAACTCCAATGCGCGACGAATGATGTACTTGGATTGTGATGGTTTTAAATCTAATTCAAAAGGTCTTGCAAACCCAAGGAACTGCCTTATAAGCATTTCCATTTGGATAGTTTCATTAAGAATGGTGTTTACTTTTTTCGCCAGGTCTGTATCTGGTTCAACCTGACGTAACATTAATTCAGAAATAAAGCTGATAACGCTTATTGGGCTTCGCAATTCATGAACCACACCAGCAGTCAATTCACCAATTTGTGCCAATTGTTTGTTCAGGTTCGCAATATGTTCGAGTTGTCGGAGCTTGGTTAAATCGGTAAAAAGCACAATGATACCAGTGCATTGGTTCTTGTCCATTAAGGGGGATGCTGTGAGTCCCAGGACACGTTTTTCTGAAGTGGTTTTGATTTGTATTTCGCGCCTCTGTATCGGTTCTTGATTGTTTTTGAGCTCCTCCAGTAGCTCGCCGAATTGCTCCATATTCTCTAATCCCAGTAAGTTTTTACCGCTTTCAAGATTCTCGGGTGCAGTGTTCAGAAATTGAGCTGCTGCCGGGTTAGAAGTAAGAATTGTGCCTGCTGTATCCAGAACGATGACCCCACTGTTCAGGTTTCTCAGTATTTGACTGTAAAATATTTCAGGGGAGTGGGTGATGTTATGATCATCATGCTGACAATGCATTTTGGGTTCTCCGAGACTGATTGCCTGGATTAGGTTTTGGGTAAATGTTTTTTTAATGCTACGGTCAGGTTTACAAAGGAATCCAGTTCCAGCGTTTGCGGTCGCATGCTACTGTCAATGCCAACAGTTTGCATCGTGTCCGCGACCAGCTCAGGTGACAAGCCCATAACACCGGGTTTTACAATTGAATTTCGCAGTGTTTTACGTCGTTGTGAAAAGGCTGTTCGGATAATTTTCATAAGCATTTTACGCTCTACTTCAGGATACCGGGTGCCAGGGAGTAGACGAAATCGCACTATGCAACTATCAACTTTGGGTTTGGGTAAAAAACAGGATGCCGGGACATAGTGGACTATATCAACATCGGCATAAAATTGTGCTGCCAACGTGAGAATGCCATAATCGGCTGTGTTGACCGGTGACACAAGGCGTTGTCCAACCTCTTCCTGGAGCATGACTACCAGGCGTTCAAAAAACAGGGGACACTCTAAAAATTCAAATAGAATAGGCGTGGTTATGTAATAGGGAAGATTGGAAAGCATTTTGTATGACTTCCCATTGGGAATGAATTCATCCACCAATTTCTCAATCGAGTGATTCAAGATATCCCCACGAAATAAATGGACATGTTGCATTTCGCCGAATTGTTCTTCAAGGCATGGTATGAATGTCCCATCAATTTCAACTGAAAGCACATTGCCAGCTTGATGGACAATTCGTTTTGTGAGTGAGCCCAATCCCGCACCAACTTCCACAACACTGTCATCTTCAGAGAGCGCAGCCGCATCAACCATTATCCGGTTGATGTTGTCATCAAGCAGCAGATTCTGCCCCAAACCTTTTTTGAAACGAATATTATATTTTCTGCACATATCTTTAAGCGTAAATGGGCTTACAATGGCAGTATTTTTGTTTTCTGGCGTATGTATATCAGTAATCCTTAAATTTTGTGTCGGTTTTTGTTTTAAACTGTTTCTATTCGGTTGAACTGTCAGGCTTTGCGAATGTAATCACAAAGTAAGCATGAGCCCCTGCATCAATATCAAGTGCCAATGGTACTTCTACTTGTGCTTGGGATACCATTGCATCAGGGTGTGGTAATTCTACCGGTATGGTGACTATGACATAATCAAAGCTTTTCATTTCTCCATCAGGTTGCTGCTGGGGAATTTCTTGCATCTGTGTCTGCATTGGATATAGTTCAAAACCACCAGTGGGAAAAGTTAAGGAACCACGCAAGTGCCAAATGCCTTCTTTATCATCAAAGGTAATAGTACCATCCATGTCAAAGCTACCGAAGAAATAATAATTGCCATCTTCAGATGGTCTGACATATGCAAGTACTTCTATAGCGCCTTCCGGTATAGCAGGTGCCTGCTCAGCTTGCTTGGAAATGTCGATTTCATCTGCATTAATAATTTCTATTTGAATATCAGGTTGTAATTCGGGTTCGGGTTGTAGCTCGGGCTCAGGCTGTACCTCGGGTTCGGATTGTACCTTGGGTTCGGATTGTACCTCAGGTTCAGGTTGTACCTCAGGTTCAGGTTGTAGCTCGGGCTCAGGCTGTACCTCGGGTTCGGATTGTACCTCGGGTTCGGATTGTACCTCGGGTTCGGATTGTACCTCGGGTTCGGATT
>CAZIDP010000098.1:0-10629 GCA_964537975.1 uncultured Nitrospirales bacterium
CGACACTCACCAGAATCAGCAAACTGGTACCACCAAAGAAGTTAACTAAATTCCAATCGCGCACACCTAAAAACACAAAGACCAGTGTTGGAATGATTGCAACCAATGCCAGGAACAAGGCACCAACCAATGTAATACGCGTCATGACAGTATTAAGATACTCTGCAGTTGCTTTGCCAGGACGCACTCCAACTATCACTCCACCATATTTTTTCATGTTGTCCGCAAGTTCAACAGGATTAAATGTTATTGCCGTGTAAAAGAAAGCGAAAAATATGATCATGCCGATAAAAATCGTATTGTAAATCCAACCGGTGTGATCAAAAACCACTGCCATTATGGTTTGCATCCAGGGGATAGTTACACCTGCTCCCAACATGGATGGTAGCATCAGTATTGAACTGGCAAAAATAATGGGTATCACGCCTGCCTGATTAACACGTAATGGAAGATAACTGCGCTGGCCACCGGCGACACGACGCCCCATCACCTGGCGTGGGTATTGTACCGGAATTCTCCGCTGCCCAGTGGTTACCATTATGGCACCCATGACTACAAAGACCATCAAAAATAACAATATAAGGATTTGAGGTATCCCCAGTTGACCAGCGTTCATCATTCGGAACATATTAATAATCGCTTGGGGAAACCCGGACATTATGCTGGCAAAAATGATTAATGAAATACCGTTACCAATTCCATGCTCGCTGATCTGTTCACCCAGCCACATGATAAAAGCGGTACCTGTGGTAAAAGATATAATGCACATGAAAATGAACCACAAACCGGGATTCGGTACAATCTCTGGCCCCATGGACTGCAAATACATCGAAACACCAATTGATTGAACAGCACAAAGTGCTATGGTACCGTAGCGGGTATACTCAGTTATTTTCTTTTGACCTTCTTGACCCATTTTTTGCAGTTGCTCTAACTGAGGAATAACTGGAATCAAGAGGGAAAAAATAATAGATACTGTAATATACGGCATGATGCCAAGGGCACCGACCGTTGCCTGGGCAAATGCGCCCCCGGTAAACATATCATAAAAACCCAGGAATCCGGCACCTTCGCCAATTTTTTTGGCCAACTCGGTTCCATCAACACCTGGTGTCGGAATATGACATATTAAACGGTATATCGCCAACATGGCTAATACAAAGAGTATCCGGTTTTTTAATTCCGGTATCTTGAATGAATTTTTGAAGGCTGTTATGGGCTCAGACACCTGTTAACTCCTTGCACTCGGATGCAGCAGAAACTATTGGCAAAATCGGTTATTCCGTTGGGGCCGTTGCTTCTTCATTTTTAGATGTTATCAATTCTACACTGCCACCGGCGGCTTCAATTTTTTCTTTGGCAGCAGGGCTAATGGCATTTACTTTTAAAGTCAATTTCTTGACTGCATCACCACGTGCAAGCACTTTTACACCACCGGGAAGTTCTTTAGCCAAATGTGCATTTGTAATATCGGCTGTTGTGATATCTTGACCTTCAGGAAAAAACCTGCACAACATATCAATATTAATAACGGCCATTTCATTACGTTTTGTGTGGTTAAAACCGCGTTTTGGTAAACGACGGTGCAGTGGCATCTGGCCACCTTCAAAACCATAATGGCGTTTATACCCAGACCGGGCTTGCTGGCCTTTATGACCGTGTCCCGATGTTTTGCCGTGTCCGGAACTCGGACCGCGTCCTATCCGCTTACGGTTCTTTTTAGCACCATCCGCAGACTTCAGGTTATGTAAATCCATTGTAAATTTCCTTGATATCACTAGTGCAAATATTAGTATGCCCTAATCCGACAATTCTGCATCATCCACGCGTGAATTATGATTATAGAATGATGAATCTAGTACAAAATATCGGCGACTTTTAAATCGCGCATACCAGCCAATTCTTCTACTGTTTTCAGCTGTCGTAATCCGTCCAAGGTTGCCCATACCACGTTCGTAGCACTGTTAGAACCCAGAGACTTGGTTAATATATTCTCATAACCGGCAGCCTCCATGACCGCACGAACCGGGCCACCTGCCTTAATTCCCGTTCCCAGGGATGCAGGTTTCAACATGACATTGGCAGCATCAGCCTGACCCAATACTTCATGAGGAATGGTCGTGTTGACCACAGGTACTTTAAACATGCGGCGGCGTGCCCGTTCAATCGCTTTACGAATAGCATCAGGCACTTCACTTGCCTTGCCAGTAGCGGCTCCGATGTATCCCTTACCATCGCCGACCACAACTATCGCACTGAAACTGAAGCGGCGTCCACCTTTTACAACCTTGGCAACACGATAAATTTTTACAACGTGCTCAATCAGGTCTTTTTCCTGAAAATCACGTTCACGTCGTTGCTTTTCAGACCGGGTTTCTCTTTTATTTCCACGTTCAGTGCTCAAGACATCATTCTCCTAGAATTGCAGACCTGCTTCACGTGCGGCCTCCGCCAGGGCTTTTACGCGCCCATGAAATAGCCGACCACCACGGTCAAAGCATACTTGTTCAATAGCTTGTTGCTTGGCCTTCTCGCCAATATCTTTTCCGACAACCGTTGCGGCATCCACATTTCCTCCGGCAATTTTTAATGCCATAGAGGAGGAAGCCGCCAAGGTACGCCCTGTAGTATCATCAATAATTTGCGCGTATATATGCTTCAACGTCCGACTTACACGAAGGCGGGGCCGTTCTGGCGTACCACGCAATGTCTTGCGAATACGACGTTGACGACGTTGCAAGAGTTGCTTTTCTTTATTGGTCTTGCCCATTGTATACCTTTCACACCTGCCGAACCGGCAAATCGACATAAAATATCTTCTTAAATACACCGTGTCATATCGTACTGTGCCGATTAAATATAAATCGACTATGTACGCATCTACTTCTTGGAACCCGTTTTACCTACTTTGCGACGTATGCGTTCGTTTTCATACCGAATGCCTTTGCCTTTGTAAGGCTCTGGCTTGCGCTTCGCACGTATATTTGCCGCTATCTGGCCTACTGCCTGCTTGTTGATACCAGCGACTTTAATGGTTTGGGTGCCTTCCATGGTGAATGTAATACCATCTGGCGGGTCTATAGCGACCGGATGGCTGTATCCAACTTGAAGATTCAAGGTTTTTCCTTGCAAAGAAGCGCGGTATCCCACGCCCTCGATTTGCAAGGTTTTCTCATAACCTTGTGTAACGCCCACGACCATATTATTGACCAACGATCGTGTGAGTCCATGCAAGGATTTGTGCTCCTTGCTTTCACTGGGACGCTCGATGACAATTTCTGTATCCCCGATATTAATTTTCATATCAGGTGAGAAATCTTCTTGTAAAGTACCCTTTGGCCCTGTTACAACCAGGGTGGTACCTTTAAATTCACATTTCACTTCACCCGGAACCGGGACTGGAAGTTTTCCAATACGCGACACGGTTATATTCCTTTCATCCTGCCAGGAGGATTACCAAACCTCGCAAATTATTTCGCCGCCAATGCGCTGGGTATATGCCTGTTTGCCGGTCATGACACCTTTTGATGTACTAATGATGGCAATTCCCAAGCCGCTTCGTACTGGCTTGATTTCACCACGTTGTACATATACCCGCAAACTGGGTTTACTGACACGGCGTAATTCTTGTAATACGGAAGTACGGTTTGGTAAGTACTTCAGTTTTATATGGAGAAGGCCCTGTTTATTGTCTTCTTCGAAAGAAAAATCTTCAATAAAACCTTCTTCTTTTAATACTCGACTAATTTCCCGCTTCTCATTGGAACCCGGAATAGTTACAGTCGGCAGCTCTGCCCGTACAGCATTACGAATACGGGTTAGCATGTCGGCAATGGGATCACTCATGGACATGGTATCTGATTCCTTGTTTTACCAGCTCGATTTGGTTACACCGGGGAGTTTGCCTTCCAGCGCCAATGTGCGGAAGCATATACGACATATTTTAAATTTGCGCATAAAAGCATGCGGTCTACCGCAGCATTGACAGCGATTGTAGGCACGCACCTTAAATTTTGGTGGGCGTTTGCTTTTTTCTATGAGCGCTTTCTTGGCCACTTTCTTCTCCCAGGCTGTTAGTTGGTAAAGGGCATTCCCAGTTTTTTCAACAAAGCTCGGCTTTCATCCGCCGAATTGCTGTTGCTGATTACAAAGGTTACATTCATTCCACGCACCCTGTTGACATCATCAATTTTTAATTCTGGAAATATGGTTTGTTCTTTAAGACCAAGCGTAAAGTTTCCAAAATTGTCAAAAGCTTTGGGTGAAATGCCACGAAAATCTCGAATACGAGGCATCACGACATTGAATAATCGGTCAATAAATTCGTACATACGTTCCCCACGAAGGGTAACCATGCAACCAATTTTCACGCCTTCACGCAATTTAAAATTGGAAATGGACTTACGTGCAGTACGTATACTGGGCTTTTGCCCTGTAATTAAGGTTAATTCATTTACTGCATTGTCCATATTGCGCGGGTCACCAATTGCGTCACCGACACCCATGTTCAGTACCACTTTGTCAATTTTCGGTACTTGCATGATATTGGTGAAATTGAATTCTTCTTTCAATTCAGGCCGTATGGTTTCTAAGTACTGTTCTTTAAGTCTCGCGGGCATCTTTGCCACTCCCATCAAAGGTATAAGGCCGTTTAATCTATTGTTTCCCCGGTATTCTTCCAAATACGAACACGCGAACCATCTTCAAGAGTGCGCATCAGAATGGCAGAAGGCTTACCAGCTTGTCCATTCCAAGGCATTACCTTGGACATATGGATTGGTGCCTCTTTTTCTACGATACCGCCAGACTGGTTACGTCTGTTTGGTTTGGTGTGACGCTTGATGATGTTTATCCCTTCAACAAGTATATGTTGTTTTTTGGGCTTAACTTCTAAGACACGCCCTTGACGGCCCTTTTGCTCACCACTAATCACAACTACTGTATCGTTTTTTCGTATGTTCATTGCTGCTTTCCTTAAACCACTTCCGGGGCAAGTGATATAATGCGCATGAAACCTCTTTCGCGCAATTCCCTGGGAACCGGTCCAAAAATACGGGTTCCTCGTGGTTCTTTCTGGGCATTAATCAGTACGGCTGCGTTGCTGTCAAACCGAATGGTGGTACCATCAGGTCGCTGGGTATCTTTGCGAATCCGTACCACTACTGCCTTTACCACATCGCCTTTTTTAACATTCGAGTTGGGAATGGCCTCTTTAACACTTGCCGTAATAATATCGCCCAGACCGGCATACCGCCTTTTCGAGCCGCCCATCACCTGGATCACACGTATTTTACGTGCGCCGGAGTTGTCGGCTACGTCGAGTCTTGAATAAATCTGAATCATCTCAACGTATCCTTTTCTAGTCTGCGCGTTTCACGATTTCAATTAACCGCCAACGCTTTGTTTTGCTTAGCGGTCGTGTTTCGCGTATACGTACCAAATCACCAACATTGCACTGTTCTTGCTCGTCATGTGCTTTGAATTTTGTACTGCGCTTCAAAGCTTTTTTATAAATAGTGTGTTCACGCACCCGCTCTACAGAAACGGTAATGGTTTTTTGCATGGCCGTACTGGTTACAATACCGGTGCGTTCCTTGCGGTGCGGAGCAGTTTTCTCAATTTGAACTTCCGACATTATTTCGACCCTTTCGTCGCGACTAATTCGCGCTCTCTAAGTATTGTATGGATGCGGGCAATATTGCGTTTTGTTTGGCGCGCTGCCCGTACATTTTCCACTACACCGGTCGCCTGTAGCATGCGGAAGTGCATAACGTCTTCCTGGAACTTATTCATCAGGCTGCGCAACTCTTCGCCGGTCATGTCGCGTAATTCTGCTGCTTTCACTTTATATCTCCTACGCTTGTTCCACGTCTATTGTCTGACCGATTAGTCACGCTTAACAAATTTAGTCCTAATGGGTAACTTATATCCTGCAAGGCGAATGGCCGCACGGGCAAGTTCTTCAGATACGCCTTCAACCTCAAACATTATCCTGCCGGGTTTAACGACTGCTACCCATTCTTCAGGTGCACCTTTACCTTTACCCATCCGGACTTCCGCAGGTTTTTTAGTAATAGGTTTGTCTGGAAAAATTCGGATATAAACTTTACCACCACGTTTGCATCGGCGTGTAATGGCAATACGTGCAGCTTCTATCTGACGTGACGTAATCCAACCATCACCCAAAGCTTTGACACCAAACTCACCGAAATCGAGGTTGAATCCCCCTTTTGCGGCACCAGTCCTGCGTCCCCGCATCTGTTTACGGTGTTTTACTCGTTTTGGCATTAACATTGTTAAATTACTCCAAAATTATTCGCTGTCGCGGTTCGGGCGACGGTTACGTCCACCTCTTTTTGAGCGGGATCTGTCATCGTTGTCTCTTCTTTCGGGACGGCGTTGTGCTGTATTTTCATTGCGCTCACCACCAATTGCCGTGACAAATTCACCCGGCATAACATCACCTTGGTATATCCAGACCTTTACACCGATGCATCCATAGGTCGTATGACTGGTAGCTGTACCGTAGTCAACATTGGCACGCAATGTGTGAAGGGGTATACTTCCTTCTAATAATTGTTCAGCACGTGCAATTTCAGCGCCATTCAACCGACCAGCAACACGTATACGAATACCTTTGGCACCCAAACGGATGGTACTTTGTGCGGACTTCTTCATGACGCGACGAAATGACATCCGTCGCTGAAGTTGTTGCGCGATACTTTCCGCGACCAAAGTGGCGTTCAATTCCGGGCTAACGACTTCAACGATATTGATCATGATTTCATGGCCGGAAATACGTTCAAGTTCTAAACGCAATTTCTCGACTTCCTGACCTCGCTGACCGATAACCAAACCCGGACGGGCTGTATAAATATGAACCTTCGATTTACGTCCGGCTCGTTCAATATTTACCTGGGCAACCCCGGTGTGATACAACCGCTTTTTGACGTAGTCCCGCAGCTTCAAGTCTTCATGAAGCAATTCGGCATAATTTTTTTTGTTGGCATACCATATAGACGACCATTTTTTAATGACGCCCAGGCGAAAGCCGTTTGGATGTACCTTTTGGCCCACGGTGTTCTCCTTAATCGCTAGCTGATTTCCAGCTCAATATGACTACTGCGTTTCCGTATTCGTACTGCACGACCCCGGGCTGCTGCATTGAACCGCCGAAGAGTACGCCCTTCATTTACAATGATTTTTGAAACCACCATTTCATCGGTATCAATACGCACTTCATCTTGAAGAGCCTGGTTTTCGGCGTTGGCAACCGCAGAGTCAAGAAGTTTGCGCATCGGTAATGCACACCCCTTCAAGTTGACCTGCAACATGTTCCTAGCCGCTAAAACTTTCTTGCCACGGATCATATCCGCTACCAACCGTACCTTTCGGGCAGCTATTGGTAAATTGATTAATTTTGCATTGGCCTGAGCCATGCCTGTACCTCCCTTTAATGCCAGGTAATTACCAGATAAATGGCCTATTTGACCTTATGTCCACGGAATGTACGTGTTAAAGCAAACTCGCCCAGTTTATGCCCAACCATGTTTTCAGAAATGAAAACCGGTATATGCGTTTTCCCATTGTGTACAGCGATTGTCATGCCGACCATATCCGGGATAATTGTAGAGCGCCGCGACCAGGTTCGTATTACTTTACGATCACCTGTACGTTTTGCCTTGTCAATTTTGTTCAACAAATTTTCGTCGGCAAAGAAGCCTTTTTTCAGCGAACGGGACACGTTAATTCTCCTTAGCTACCACTATCTATGCGTTACGCCGGCGAATAATGAATCGATTGTTCGGATGATTCTTTTTCCGGGTTTTGTAGCCTTTGGTCGGCATTCCCCAAGGGGAAACAGGATGCCTTCCGCCAGATGTACGGCCTTCACCACCACCATGGGGATGATCAAATGGATTCATGACCACACCACGAACTTTGGGCCTGCGTCCTAACCAACGTGAACGACCAGCTTTGCCCAGATTAATGTTTACATGCTCTTCATTGCCAACCACACCAATGGTAGCGCGACAATTTGAAAGAACGCGTCGCATTTCACCAGAGGGCATACGCAAAGTTACATATCTGTCTTCTTTAGCAAGTAATTGACAGCCATTTCCTGCTGATCGAGCAATCTGACCGCCACGGCCAGGGCGCATTTCCACATTATGTATATTGGTACCCAGCGGCATGCGCTTAAGTTCCATTGCATTGCCTACACTAAAGTCCGCGGTATCACCACTCAAGATGGTTTGGTCAACCACAAGCTTTAAAGGAGCAATAATATAGCGTTTATCACCATCGGCATATACAATAAGTGCTATGCGTGCGCTACGATTGGGATCATATTCAATCGCTGCAACTTTACCTGGAATTCCATCCTTATCCCGGCGAAAATCAATAATACGGTAACGTTGCTTATGACCACCGCCACGTCGACGCATGGTAATACGACCATTATTGTTACGCCCACCCCGTTTGGGTTTCGGTGCCAGAAGACTTTTTTCCGGTTCAGATTTTGTGATTTCAGCAAAATCTGATACTGTCATCTCGCGCCGTGATGGCGTATATGGTTTAAATTTCTTTAACGGCATATCCCAGGACTCCCTTAGATAAGATCAATGCTATCGCCAGCACGAAGTGTGACTATCGCTTTTTTCCAGTTTGCCACTTTACCAGCCTTGCGAGTCATCATCTGACGACGTGTTTTACCACGATAATTCATTGTATTGACACGCCGAACACGAACATTAGGAAATAATGCTTCTATTGCTTCGCGTATGGTGTTTTTATTTGCACTGGATACTACTTTAAAAGTGTACTGCGCACCTTTTTGCTGTTGAATTTGTGATTCTTCTGACAAAATGGGGCACTTAATAATTTCGTACGGTCGCACACTCATGTTAATCGCTCCTCCAACTTGGCAAAGGCTTCCTGCTGCACCACGACTTTCGTTGCGAGAAGGACATCCAGCGCGTTCAAATCTGCTGCAGTACGCACTTCCACTCGGGGAATATTTCGCGTTGACAATAGAATGTTTTTATCGATATCAGAAAGCACCAACAATGTTTTCCGTGCATCAGGCAATACTTTTTGTATCATCTGAGCCATCACACTTGTTTTTGGAGCTTCACATGTTAAATCAGTGATGGCACATAAATTTTGCTGTCGAAGGCATTCACTTAATACACAACACAACGCTTGTCTGCGGATTCGTATTGGAATCGCCTGACGATAACTCCGTGGCTTAGGCCCGAATACCGAGCCACCACCACGCATGTGTGGTTCACGAATGCTACCCTGACGTGCCCGCCCGGTACCTTTTTGACGAAATGGCTTTTGCCCACCACCACTGACTTCGCGCCGTGTCTTACTTTTGTGGGTGCCCTGCCGTTTCGCATTTTGAAGTGAAACAACGACATCGTGAACCAACGTTTCATTCAATAAAACATCAAACACTTTTTCGTTGAGTTCAAGCTCGCCTTGTTCCACACCATCAATATTGAGTAATTTTACTGAAGCCATAATTATTTGGCTCCTTTCACACTGCGCTTTACAACCACCAGGCCACCATTTGCGCCAGGTACGGCACCGCGCACAACAAGTAAATTTTTGTCTGGAAGAACTTCCAAAATTTCAAGATTCTGGGTAGTAACTTGTTTACCACCCATTCGTCCCGGTAAACGCTTGCCTTTAATAACTTTGGCAGGGTCTGCGCTTTGTCCGATAGAACCTGGGGCACGGTGAAAGTGCGAACCATGTCCACCCGGACCACCTTTGAATCCGTATCTGCGGATAACCCCGGCAAATCCTCGGCCTTTGGTTGTTCCGCAAACGTCTACTTTTTCACCGACCTTGAATATGTCATTTTTTATTTCATCACCAACATTCATGGTGGCACTGCTATCAACTCTGAATTCTCTCAGATGTCGCATTGGATCGATACCATTGTTCTTAAAATGACCGAGTAATGGCTTGGTACAATTCTTTTCGCGAATATCGCCAAAACCTACTTGTACCGCTTCATACCCGTCTTTTTCAGTCGTCTTCAATTGGGTAACTTTACAAGGTCCAGCTTGAACCAAAGTAACTTCTACCCAACGTCCGTCTTCCATGAACATGCGGGTCATGCCCAGCTTTCGTCCTAAAAGTCCATTGACCATGTTTAAAATTCCTTAACAGCCCGGAGCCTACGCTTCCAATCACCATGACCAGAGTGGTTATTGCTTAATCTCAACATCCACGCCGGCGGGAAGCACCAGCTTCATCAAAGCATCTACAGTATTAGCAGTGGGATTGACCAAATCAAGCAAACGTTTGTGTGTTCGTGATTCGAATTGCTCCCGTGATTTCTTGTCCACATGAGGACTGCGCAAAACTGTATACTTGTTTATGGCCGTTGGCAAGGGTATGGGTCCGTGTACGCCAGCGCCGGTTCTTACCGCTGCAGCTACAATTTCCTTGGTGGATTGATCCAGTAACCTGTGATCATAAGCCCGTAATTTGATTCTGATTTTATGGCTGGATGCCATGAATTTTCTCCGCAGTTGAAACTATAAGTCCCTGCCGTTTACTCAATAATCTTGGTTACAACCCCGGCTCCGACGGTACGACCGCCTTCGCGAA
>CAZIDP010000099.1:0-10557 GCA_964537975.1 uncultured Nitrospirales bacterium
ACTCCGATCCAATAAAATCAACCATTTACAAATATAACTGCGGAAGTTGGGCTAACACTACATCACTTCAAGCACTGCAAGGCATCATAGCTGTTGCCATAGCACAAATCAAGTGTTCCAATTGCATCACAATAATCTACACAAAAAAACCGGACACAGCCGGTTTTCTGGGCAGGATTGCCATTCTAGCATCGGGCCCTATGCGCCAGGCTGCACCTCCACCTGCACCATATACCCCAGGTCAGAAAACAACCCTTTTACCATACGAACCACATTCTGCTCTGCTGTGGCTAGTATGCCCGACTTCAACGCGGCTTCTCGGGTCTGTTCCAGGGCTTGTCGCTGTATATCTTGATGCAGCAGTGAAGAGTCCGGAGCGAGGAACAACGAGCGTCGCACATCATAGATACGAGATTGCTCTACATCCAGCTTGAAGTCCAAGAGCTGTACCACAGGCAATTGGATATGCAGGGTGTTGTGCCGAACTTGGATGTCCCCTGGCGAAAGCATCTTCAGGTCAACACCAGCACGTACTTCACCCACAGCGATATACAACATACGCGTCCTGCCAAAGGGAACAAACCACAATACCTTCCTTCGCTTTTCCCCGGTAACCACTGTCTGGATAGAGAAAGCGGCTGTATGCATCTCCTGCATGTTTTGTAGCTCCCGCAGTACCTGGACAGGAAGGTACACCGCTGTCCGTTTCGTAAACGCTTTGCCTAAACTCATCCGGGACAACACGTTGCACCGCAACAACAGTTAGCCGATGGACAGCATCGACATCCCAATGACAATACCGAACAGTACAGTCTTGACCATATGAAATTTCTCCAACCTGTTTGTAAAGCCTTACAGTATTTAATATATTATATATAATTTTAGAATTGAAGGGTTGCCTCAATATAAAAATAGTCGGCATCTTTTGTTCCCGTACCTCCATTGAAGACAAGTCCATTCAGATCATTGAAATTGCCGTCGTGTAAAGCACCACCGGTGAAAAGGCGTGTCCAACCCATTTTGAAGACGAGGTCTTCTGAATAATGATATTTTGCCCACAAGCCCAGCTCCCAACCGATATCTGACCTGGCAGCCTGTGTAAGGAAGCTCAACGGTGGTAGAATGGGTACTCGGAGACCTTGGACACGAATATGACGGGGCATTTCGAAACGATCTACGACCCCAAACCATGCGAGATTCATGCCAGCTTCAACAGATTCCAATGGAAAGGCACTGATACCTGTGCGTACAGTCCAGAAATTGGACAATTCACCCATTTCATCGAGGAAATAACTATGCACTGTATTTGAAAAGAGGCGATTGAAACTGATGCTGGACTTGGGCCGTTGAAATGCCAGGAAAGGGTTGATCCAATCGCGGAATGAAATACCCCTGTTGTCCTCGCCATAAAAATAACCTGCGCCGAAGTTAATACGGGGTTGCCACAAAATGTCGAAACGATAACCAACGTCTAAATCTACTGCCCAAGAATTGTATTTTGCGCGATTGTCTCCATAATTAAATGGTTTAAACAGGAATCCCACCGCAGATGCGTCGCCCAGTTGAAATGCGGCTTCGACATCGTAATCGAATCGATTTACCGCACCATACATCCTGAGTCCAAGCGTGTGCAGGTGCGAAGTGCCGTATGTATTGAGACCCCGCCACGACTCGATCCATCCGAGCAGGATACCGCTGTTTATGTCGTGCCTTTCGGCAGCATCGCGTACCCAGAACCAATAAGCATCGATTGAGATCGATTCAATGGGATGGTAACGGGCATAAATGCCAGAGAAGTCGGTATCGCCATTGCTTTTAATTGGGCTACGCTCAACCAATTTTGACCAGAAGGCGTCGAATTCAAAATGTCTTGGCGCGTAGCTCAGGCGAACAGCATCGAAAGACAGGCAAGAAAATTCTGGGTGATTTGAATTGTCACCGATAAGCCAGCCTTTACCGAACAGAAGTTCCTGGCGCCCGATGCGCAGTCGCAGTGGCTCACCAAATATATTTTCAGCTTGGATATATGCTTGATTAATCGTGACATTGTTAAAATTTTGGGCACGGTTATCCAATCCCGTGAGATAATCTGATCGAAAATTTTCACCCCATACGTCAAAGCTGTCTAGTTCAATGAAAGCTGCGATCTCTTGGGTGAACTCAGCAGTGATATTGAGTCGGGCTCGCTGAACAACCAGAGAATAATCATCTCCAGCACTGTCCCAATCAAAGTAACTGATGATGGTTTGCCCTCCAACAGGATCGCCAATCGGGCGACCACGCAACACATTGGCATTCCAGCGGACATTATTTCCTATCAGAACAGGTTGCGATGTAGTGTTGAACGTGTTTCTCCAATAATTACCCCGAATGCGAAGTTCGCCTCCGACTGTTACGGACTGCAATTCCGCGATAGCGGGCAACATGAATAAAAACAAGCCAATTAAGCTGACATAAAGAGAACGCATTCTGGTACTCCTTCAATCCGAAAGAACCATCTATATGGGGTGGCGTATCTGGTTGAATTTTCTGTTCCTTTTAAAACGATGGTGGAGCAACATTACCTGGTATCTGTTCGACGGTTCCGTCTTGTCCCGAATAAGATGCAACTCCACCCAATGCTGTTACCGTTAAGCCTGAGAGGTTGCTCGTCGAAGCGCCATAATGCATGGCAATCCGGCCACCACCGCCACCTACTTGATATATGCCTCCATTGGCTCCAATGCTTCCCGTACCATTGATATAGGGCGCATAAATCAGTATACTACCACCCGAACCACTGCCCGCCGATTGGCCACCGCCTGAACCACCGTTTGCGCTAATCCTTCCATCAACATGGAGCGTATTGGCATGAATCCAAACCCGGCCACCACCATTACCACCTGGAGAGCCAAAAGCACCCACAGAACCACCTGACCCGAGTGCATTCGGATATACAGAGTTTCCATATAATAGATTTGGTAATCCTCCTAAAACACCCCCCAACCCACCATGTGAACCTCCAGACCGGTAGGATGATCCTGGAAGATTACCCAGGGTTAACCCGAAATCTGTGGTATTATCACCTCTTCTACTTCCCAGATAACCACAGGAGTCTACATCAATCGCTCCCGAATCGAATATGTTAATCGTCTGTGCAGTAATCATGATGCAGGATTCGAAGGCGGAAGTCGCACCATAATGGGTGATGCGGCCATATTCGTCCAGCCTGAGTTCACCGGTAACAAATAGCTGATCACCCAGTAATAAAGCACCACCACGACGAAAATAAATATTGTCAAACCGGTAATGACCGCTGTATGTGTCACCTGGAATGGTAACTTCAGTCAGGTCAGGTTTATCTGTCAGGTCCACCGTGATAGTGTTTTCTGTATTGTCCAGTATGGTGTAGACAAGATCCTGGTTCATGTTCGGATTAATTTGCAATCCAATCAAGCTGTGTGGCAATAACTGAATCAGACCATCCATGGTCAGTACATTCTCAGTGATGTCCTGAATACTTCCAAAGCCGATATGGGGCAGGGGCATGTATCGTGACGCCGTACTGTTTTCTGTGCCATCATCCACATACAGATCACCGTTTTTCTGTCCTTTTTGCCGTAGTACAACCGTGCCCGCACTGGCTGGATACGATATGCCGGTTCCGCCGAAAGCAGTGATATCGCGTAAACCATTGAAATCATCTCCAGAGACACCCAATACATTATAATCGACGGCGATACGACCACCGCCACCACCGACCTGATACGCGCCACCATTGGCTTGAATGATACCACTGCCTAAGAAGTCGGAGGTGATGATCCGAATAGTGCCACCGGAACCACTGCCTGCCGATTGTCCAGAGCCTGAAGTACCATTGGCACTGATCAGACCGTCGATGATGGTATTTGTCGCCTGGATATAAATCCAGCCTCCTCCCGTACCACCAGAGGTGCCAAATGCGCCAACAGAACCTCCTGATCCCAGTGCGCCAGGGCATAGTGGATTACCATATACGGGATTGGGTACACCGCCTAATATGCCACCAATTCCACCATATGAACCACCAGATCGGTATGTAGACCCAGCCTGGTTAAACAAGGTCAATCCATAGTCAACATTATTTGCCCCATTTCGTGCTCCGAGATAGCCACGTGCGTTGACGTTAATCGAGCCGGTCTCAGCAACATAAAGTGTGTCTGGATATATCTCAAGTCGTGATTCGAAATTTGTACTTGCACTGAAGTGTGTCAACTGCCCATATTCATCAATCGACAAGGTGTCATTGACCATCAGGCGATCACCCATCACCAGGAATCCACCACGTTGCAGGTATACATTATCAAAGTGATAGATGCCCACATAGGTATCGCCAACAGCCGCCACGGAGGTCAGGGAAGGTTTACCTGCGGTCGCGACTGTAATGCTGTTTTCTGTGTTCGAAAGAATTGTGTAGGTAGTTTCCTGTTCAATGTTTGGGTTGATTTCGATACCAGTGAGACCGTTTGGAATCATAGGTACGATCCCGTCAGTATAAATGGTATTCGCACCCAAATTCTGGATGGTTCCAAAACCGATATGTGCCAGAGGAGTATATCTTGTTGACGTGGTTGATTCATTGCCTGCGTCAATATACAGATCGCCATAAGTCTGACCAGATTTTCGCAAGAGTACGGTGCCCGCGCTCTCATTAAAGCCACCAAAAGCAGTGATATTGCGAAAGCTATTCAAGTCGTTACCCTGGGCACCTGAAGTGGTATAGTCTATGGCAATCCGACCACCACTGCCGCTTACCTGATGGGCTCCTCCATTGGCACTGATCTTTCCTGTTCCGAGCAAGTTTTGTGTCTGAATCTGAATAGACCCACCCGAACCACTGCCTGCCCATTGGCCACTGCCATTGGTTCCGTCAGCGTGCATAGCGCCATCCACCTGGAGCGTTGTAGCTGTAATGATGAGTCGCCCACCGCCGTCACCGCCAGCATTTCCATAAGTGCCGCTAGACCCGCCTGAGCCAAGATAAACGGGCAACGTGGGATGTCCGTACGGCTCATTTGTACCTGTTCCCGAATGAACAGCGCCATAACCGCCATAGCTCCCACCTGATCGCATTACCGCCCCGGGTAACCCACCCAAGGTAATGCCATGATTTTCATTGTTGTATGAAGTACGTCCACCGGGATATCCACGGCCTGAGACATCAATGACGCTGGTTGTGTCCACTTCCACGGTATGCGCATGTATCTTCAATCCATCTTCATATATGGGTGGATGGGTGAGGACACTACCATTCAACAGGCGTAGCGCCTCCACCGTTATAACTGGGGCTGTAGCAAAGACGCGTGCCCGGTTACGCAAGATGATGTTGTCGAAGACATAGCCATCGGGCAATGGCGTAGAGTCCGAAGGGGTAGCTTGTTCGTAGCCATCAATAATCAGATTGCCGAATGACTGACCAGGACCTTTCAGATATACTGTTCCATTACCACCTGTGTAAGATAGCTGACTGCCAATGCCTCCTAAAACTTCAATTCGGCTGCTGTCCAGGTGTAAGGTTTCATAATATATGGCGATTCGGCCACCACCACCACCGGTCTGATTGGCGCCACCGTTGGAGCGAATTACACCGGTACCAGACAGTGTTCCTGTGATGATTTTGACCGAACCACCGGAACCACTGCCAGCCCATTGGCCAGAGCCAGACCCACCGTTGGTGCTGATAACGCCATCTACTCGTATTGCATCTGCCGCAATGGCAACCCGACCACCGCCATTGCCACCTGCTTCTCCATATGTTCCGCAAGAGCCACCAGAACCCGAATTTACAGGTTCTGTCAGACTTCCGTATATCGGGTTGGGTATACCGTTCACTCGGGCACCCAAACCGCCATAGGAGGCACCAGAACGTACTGAGGCTCCAGGTAAATTACCCAAAGTGCGGCCCTCGTTCATCACATTGCCACCACTCCGACCGCCAAGATAACCTCTTGAATCGGTGTTGATCGAAGCTGTAGTGTCTATCTCAAGGGTACCCACCTGTATATCAAGCTGCGATTCCCAGTCAATGGTCGCGTTATAATGGGTGATCATCCCATATTCATCGAGATGCAACGTATCCAATACTTCCAAGCGATCACCAAGTACCAGAAAACCACCACGTCTAAAAAATACATTATCAAAGCGGTACACACCGGAATAGGTGTCATCAATGCTAGCTATGGAGGTCAGTGGTGGTTTATTCCAAGTGTCAAGCATTATCGAATTTTCTGTGTTATCGAGAATGCGGTAGTGTTGAGTTTGTAGAATATTCGGGTTGATAGTAAGGCCTGCTAGACCTCCTGGCAAGAAAGGCACCTTACCATCCGTTATGAGCACATCATCGGTGAGATTGAGAATCTGGCCGAAGCATATTGGCGTCAATGGGGTGTAGACCGTAGAAGTGGTACCTTCTATTCCCGCGTCGATGTAGAGATCACCATACATTTGGCTGCGTGTTTTCATCAGGACAGTACCCGCACTACCCAACCGGCTACTACCTTGCCCACCGAATGCACTGATGTCACGTAGTTCGTTGAAATCATCTCCAGTAAAACTGATGTAATCATAAACGATGGTAACGCGACCGCCGCCACCACCAACCTGATGAGCACCACCATTTGCAGAAATCGTGCCCAACCCTCTTAGTAACGAGGTTTCTATACAGATAGAGCCGCCAGAACCACTGCCTGCTTGTTGTCCATACCCTCTTTCGCCATCGGCGACGATTGCGCCATCGATGCGGAGCGACTTGCGGGTCATCAGTTCCACGCGACCACCGCCATGACCTCCTGCCTCACCATACGTGCCGCAGGAACCGCCTGAACCGAGATAGACTGGTTCCGTGGGATGACCATAAGGCAGGTTCGAACCTGCTCCAATAAAGACACCTCCATATCCACCATAGGTGCCGCCTGACCGCATTGTTGCGCCAGGTAAGTTACCCAGCGTCATACCATAATTGTTGGCATTTCCACCGGACCTACCGCCTCGGTAACCTTTGCCAGAAACGTCAATGCTGCTTGTTTCATCCACGTAGATATGATCGGCGCTGATTTGAAGGCCAGATTCGCTGCTCAAGGTATGGGTTATAATGCTACCACTTAATACACTCAAGGTATTATTTACTTCCAGCAGGGTATCCGCAGTCACACGAGCTTCGTTGCGGATAACGATATTGTCAAACACATATCCGGGCGGTATCGGCAGAGTTGAGAAGGCTGTCGCTATACCTTGGCCATCAACTACCAAGGTGCCATTGCTTTCTTCTGCACCTTTGAGGAAAACTGTGCCATTACCACCTACAGCACTGCTGCCCTGTCCGCCAAGAGCATGCAGTAATTCTGTATTCAATGTAGAAATATCTACATAATGGACGGCTATGCGCCCACCACCACCACCGGTTTGACGTGCTCCACCATCAGCAGTGATTTTTCCCGCTCCTGAAAGCGTACTTACTACAAGGTATACTCCACCACCGGAACCATCGCCACCAAGTTGACCTGTTCCTGTGCCACCATTGGCGACGATCAAGCCATCTGATGCCATGTTAATAGCTTGAATCTGGATGCTGCCGCCGCCATTGCCACCTGGTTCTCCATATGTTCCGCAAGAGCCACCAGAACCTGATTCAACAGGTTGTACAAGATTGCCATATAACGGGTTAGGAATACCGTTGATAAATCCACCGATACCACCATAACTTCCCGCGGAACGAGGTGTTGAGCCTTCGACATTGCCAAAGGTTCGACCAGAATTGCTGCTGTTCCCCGATCGTCGTCCACCCAGATAGCCTCGCGCAATTACATTGATTGCACTCTCAGTGTCGATATGAATGCTCCACGCTTGGATTTCAAGGGTGTATTCGTTACTGATATCAGTCTCGGGATGTGTTAGTATGGCGCCTTCTAGCAGGTCAATATTTTGGAATTCATGCTTTCCGGAAAGTGTTATCGTCGCACCCAGCACCTGTATATTCTTCTTATCAAAAGTTTTGTTTTCCGGAGCAATGAAGGTGTCGGTATCAATCACAGTCCATACTGTTCCGGCATTGATCGTTATAGCCTTATCGGGAACAATTACATAGATACCTTCGTTTTCGCTATCTTCTCCATCTTCCTCATGTGCCTCTTCAGGGATGAACAGTTCAATTGGAGGCTCTTCGCGGTTACCTGCACGGTCTACACCAATTGTGAAGAACTCGTAATAGCCGTCACCGCCCATACGGGTCGAATCGAAGTCTATCGTACCGTAAGCACCATTTTGTGGTACGAAATGACCAAGCGGATTGCCAATGTCGGCGCGTGTATAACGATTATAGGTACCGATACCGTTGCGCCGGAAGAACAACTCGACATGATGGAGATCATCCAGCCCATCATCAACACGGTAGGTGACAATAGTCGTTGGCGTACTACCGGGGTCTGAAACTGCGGTAGCAACTGTGGCGGGTGGAGTGATGTCCGCATCGCTGATAATCACATCCACCGGAATCGCCGCTCCTTCGTTCCCGGAAGCATCTTTGGCAAATGCCCGGATTCGAACATCGGGGGTTATGGCACCATAGGGTACCGGGATAGCAAAGATGGCTTCAGCAGTCATTAATGGTGGTGTGAAATTGCGCATACCAGACACTTCAATCGCACCCTGAGTAAAGAAGCGAATCTGGCTGACACCAACGGCATCTGTTGCAGTGACACGCAGAGTGATACTGTCACCATAATTATACTCACTCATCGGAGCTGGTTCGGCGACGAGCACGGCTGGCGCGGTGAGATCACTAACCGTGAGCAGGACCGTCACGATTTCGGAAGTGTTGCCTCCGCTGTCTTCCGCCTGTGCGGCAATCTGAAGTACCCCGTTTAATGCAGCTTCGATGGGCACAGTAAAGTTGAATGTACGAACGACGGACAATGCAGGCGGAGACACCTGAATCTGATCTGTATGGGTTATTGCGCCTGATATGGCAAGATAAAGGCGTGTTACGCCGCCGAGTTCGTCGTTACCCTGTACGACAACTGACACAAGCTGTCCCCGCTCGACCAAGGTACCCATTGTTGGACTGAGGATTTTTATCGTAGGTGGAGTATCGGCTGCGGTGTTGACTAGCACTGGAATTGTTATTGGCGACACCCCCGGCACGTAGACGGTGACACTTGTATTGCCATCACGAATAGCTGTGACTCTGCCTGCTGAGTTTACTGTGACTATTGCGGTATTAGCAACCGAGTAGGTAATACCACTGGTGAGGGTACGGCTGCTGCCGTCGCTGTAGTGCCCAATAACTGTGAGCACCTGGGTTTGTACCAGCGCCACCAACAACACCGGATCTGGCGACACCGAGATATGCGTCATGGTAACCACATTAACAGTTACAGATACCTGCACCTGTTTACCTTGCACTGAAGCAGTGATAATGGCATTCCCATTTGATATTGGCGCGACCCGACCGGTGGAATTCACTCCGGCAACTTCCTGGTTGCTGGAAGAAAAGGTAGCTTTGGATGTCAGGTTGGCTGATACACCTCCTTCATAATAACCTGTAATGGTAAGGATCTGAGATTTGTTAAATGCGGTAAAAGTTATGTCTGCTGGGCTGATCTCAATTCGTTCAAGCACGGGTATCCGGCCTACAGTTACCGTTGTGATCGAACTGGGATTGGGGGACTGACTGAATAAGTATGCCTGCAATGAAATCACATCATCAGCATCCGCATGAACTGTTGTTGAAAAATGACCGAATGTGTTGGTATAGACCGACAGTGTAATACCCAGTTTTGTATTTGTTATATCAACACGCGATCCGGCTGCTGCTGTTCCCTCAATTGTCGTCAGACCGTTTTGAGATTGTGGTGTATTTGTAACCACAGGAGCTGCCGGTGGTGGGCCAGGTGGCGCTTCAACAATTGAAAATTCAAGTTTCGATGTCGGATTCTCAGGATCATTCGAAACGCCCAGCAAGTTGGTTGCAACTACGGTGATACGAAAGGTTCCGATACCAAGTGTATTGGTATTCACGACGAAAGGCGCCGTACTTGTGGTGATAGGTTCATTTTTATTATTGCCAAGATAGACATTTAATGAAGCGATACCTACGGGGTCCTCCACACCAACATTTACCACGAAAGTACTGCCAAGAAGATATTGCGCGCCATTTACCGCGCTCCCGAAATTCACCACGGGCATATTTTTGTTTTCTACCAGTTCAAAAGTATAAAACGCATCTCCTGTCTGACCCAACCCATCGATGGCTACTGCTTGTACCTGATGCGTCCCGAGGGGAAGGTTCAATGTCCGTAAATATGTTTGATAGGGACGTAAAAAAGCGGTTGAGAAAGGCACCGTGGCGCCATCAAGATAAAACTGGATTTCTCTAACACCTCCCGTATACGACAAAGGAGTGAGCGCCAGCGCAATCCCTTGCAACTGTGGAGTTGCTGGTTCTGGAGGCAATACCAGTGTCGGAGGGTCTGCGTTTTCAGCAATCAACAGCGCCAGCGTAGCTTCTTGAATATTGCCCATGTAATCGTAGGCTGTGGCCCG
>CAZIDP010000100.1:0-4296 GCA_964537975.1 uncultured Nitrospirales bacterium
CTGGTGAGTGTCGGACTGGACACGATCAAGCAAATTGAACAGCACTTGACGATGCGTCATTATGATGGCTTCAGCGGAAGCAGTGGACGAATACGCTCACGCAGACAATTTTAATTCTGGGTATTACTTATCCGATACAGGATATTTAATTGTAAACACTTAGATTAATGTAGTTAGAACTGTTTTATATATTAAAATATATTGAAACTGGACTTGTCTTGTTTCAATTTTGTATAATTAAGAATTTCCTGATTACCACTATTGTGACATTCCTTGGAAAACAGGACTCCGTCTTGAAGTTATTCTTTGGCATGTGATTGGTAATGATTTTTCATGCACACCGTTAATTTGAACTAACACAGCTACACTTGGTAACTGTCCCGGTAGAGGTTGGCCACGCAACATTATGATAGCCATTAGAAGTGAACGTGAAATTAATTTTTTACGTGAAGCCAATCAAATTGTTGCTTTGGTTCACGAACATTTGGCTGGAATGATAACACCAGGTATTACCACTCGGGAGCTCGACAACGAAGCCGAACGGGTAATATTGTCAAAAGGTGGTATTCCATCATTCAAAGGCTATCGTGGCTACCCGGCGGCAACATGTATTTCTGTTGAACAAGAAGTTGTGCATGGCATTCCCGGTGTGCGCAAGTTGGTCAATGGCGACATTGTAAGTATTGATATTGGTGTTTTATATAAAGGTTATTATGGTGATGCTGCTTGGTCCGTTCAGTGTGGAACAACAGACCCCGAGCGTCAGCGCCTATTGAATACGACAAATTTGGCATTATCTCGTGCGATTCGTGCTGCCCGTGCAGGCAATTTTTTGCAAGATATCGGCATAGCCATTGAACAAACATGTAAAAAAGAGTCCTATGGTGTGGTGAAGGAGTTTGTGGGGCACGGTATAGGTACAGCAATGCATGAAGACCCGCAAGTATTAAATTTTGATACGGGTGAGCGAGGTGCATTACTCCGGGAAGGTATGGTTCTGGCAATTGAACCAATGGTAAACATGGGTACCCACAAGGTTAAAGTACTACGCGATGGATGGACCGCAGTAACCTTGGATGGCAAGCCCAGTGTACATTTTGAACACAGCATTGTGGTACGACCGGATGGTGGAGAGATACTTTCCTTGACCGATTTTTGCTCTTGGGGCACCCTTCAGGAAGAAGCTGCCTGATTGAATCAAGGGTACTATGTCCAGTCTGTACTATAAATCGATATGATTTTGATAAAGTGGAGCCTAAAATGAAAGTCCGCAGTTCAGTAAAAAAGATGTGTGAAAAGTGCAAAATCATCCGGCGACATGGATATGTGCGGGTTATTTGTGAGAATCCCAAGCACAAGCAACGTCAGGGATAACCAGTAGGAGAATAGCCACATGGCACGTATAGTCGGCGTTGACCTGCCTCGTGACAAACGGGTAGAAGTCGGTTTGCAGTATATTTATGGAATTGGTGCGAGTAGCGCACGTAAGTTATTAAATAAGATCGGAATTGATCCTAATACACGGGTACGAGACTTAACTGAAGAACAAGTGAGTCAATTATCTGCTGCAATTCAAGCTGATTTAAAAGTTGAAGGTGATCTCCGACGTGAGGTCACTGCCAATATTAAACGGCTAATGGAAATTAATTGTTATCGGGGTATCCGACATAAACGCGGTTTACCGGTTCGTGGACAGCGTACCAGCACCAACGCCAGGACCCGTAAGGGCCCGAGGCGTACAGCAGTCAAGAAGAAATAAGGAGGCATGCATTCGTGGCCAAGGAAAAGCGCAAATCAGCAAAGAGTACCAAGGGAAAAAAACGCCGCGTCCTTTTGAATGTGACTTCTGGCGTTGCCCATATACAGGCGACCTTTAACAACACCATAATCTCCATTACGGATTTACAAGGCAATGTTGTGTCTTGGTCCAGTGCTGGACAAGTCGGGTTGTCCGGTTCACGTAAAAGCACCGCATTTGCCGCCCAGTTGGCTGCAGAACAGTGCAGTCGAAAAGCATTAGACATGGGCATGCGCGAAGTAAAAGTGCATGTTAATGGTCCTGGTGCTGGGCGGGAATCCGCCATTCGTGCCATCCAGGCTACTGGCTTGAATGTGTCTTTGATTCGTGATGTGACTCCGATTCCGCATAATGGATGTCGGCCCCGCAAGCGTCGCCGCGTCTAGCTGGTAATTGCTGACTGCTGCTGCTCGTCGGTTCATTGGCCGACTTCACATCCATTTCCCAGTGTTGAAGCGGACGTCGCTTGGGCCCGAGTCTTGAAAGGCGTGGATAGATGATTTCAAATGAATTTATGATACCTCAGTTTGTGAAAATTGATGAGGGAGCGAATGACGGATATTCGCGCATTTTGGTTGAACCCTTTGAGAGAGGCTATGGAACTACCATAGGCAACTCTCTGCGCCGTGTTTTATTGGCTTCGCTTGAAGGCACGGCAATTACGGCAATTCGGTTTGAGAACATCCAACATGAATTCTCCGCCATACCCGGAGTAAAAGAAGATGTAACCGATGTAGTATTGAATCTGAAAAAATGTAACATTCGCCTCAATGATGCAGAATCCCATATCTTTACGTTTCATTACAAAGGTGAAGGGGTAGTCACAACGGCAGACCTTTTCAAAGATCAGGCGATCGATGTATTTAATGCAGACCATGTAATTTTCCATTCTACATCCAAGACAACCGATATTCAAATGGAAATTAAAGTTGCACGGAATCGTGGATTTTTGACGGCAGAACATTTTGAACTGCAACACGCACCGCTGGGAACCATCTATCTTGATGCCAATTTTTCTCCGGTGCAAAAGGTCAATTTCCTGGTAGAAGATGCGCGGGTTGGTCAATCCATCGATTATGACCGCTTGATACTTGAAATTTGGACGAATGGTTCAATTTCACCGGAAAAGGCGCTGGAAGAAGCAGCCACATTGTTGATTGAGCATTTCAAAATTTTTGTCAAGCAAGATCAATTGGATGATGGAAGCACTTCCGGACAATTTCATGACCCTGAATTACTTACCTTATTGTCAAAGCCAGTAGAAGATTTGGAATTAAGCGTACGAGCTGCAAATTGTCTTAAAGCTGCCGAGGTACGTACAGTAGGCGAACTTGTGGTTCGGGAAGAAAGTGAAATGTTGCAATTTCACAACTTTGGTAAAAAGTCGCTCGATGAAATCAAGGCTTTGCTGGAAACCATGGGCTTGAATTTCGGTATGAAATTTTCCATACCCCTGCCGGAACCTGCCAGGCCCATATCAAAAAACATAGATACGGAAATCGACGAAAATGAAGGCGATGAAGGTGGCGAAGATGGCGATGGTTGGGATGGCGAAAACAACATTACTACAGATGAAGAAGAAGCCGTAGAAATTGACGGCCAAGAGGAAGAATAATCATGCGGCATCGTAAAGCAGGACGTAGGCTGGGGCGCTCAACATCGCACCGTAAAGCCACCATGAAAAGTTTGGCTATTGCACTTTTTAAGCACAATGCAATCAGCACAGGGGTGTTCAAAGCAAAAGAATTACGCATGTTTGCGGAACCACTGATTACGCTGAGTAAAGTTGACAGCGTTGCAAATCGCCGTTTGGCATATGCCCGGTTGCGTGATGATGATGCAGTGAGCAATCTGTTCAATACCATCGGGCCTGCCATGGCAGAACGCCCCGGCGGCTATACTCGCATCTTGAAAATGGGGAATCGCTTGGGTGATGCCTCTCCTATGGCCCGTATAGAGCTTGTTGGCCTTGGGGAATATGTTGGGAAAGACTAGTCCGTCTGTACTTCAGGTAATCGGATATAGTAAACAAGGGCATTCAGCTCCTTAAATTAACCTCGTTTAAATACGACGGTATCTTCAAATTAAATTGGAGATACCGTTTTTCTTTGCCTGAACGCAATACAAGCAGAGATAAAACACGGTGTGAACAGCCCTGCTACATTCACAGGTGATTAATAATCTTTTCTCCAGTTGCATATCCTTTCCGGAATACAATAATAACTACATCTTTTTTCCAAGTTACCCTGTTGACTCCTGGATGCCATCAAAATATCCAAAACAGTTATACCAATTGTTTTCATCAGTTCAATCGTTGAAAATTACATAGAATAACACAGATGTCATTAAAACTATATTGAAATATCCGGTTGAGCTTCGCGCTTTACTGGTAACCCACTATCCTGACATTCCATTGCAGAAGGGAATACAGTAAGAAGCGTTACTCAGGTCGCACTTCATGCTTCTGCTGGGTACGTCCCTGCGCGGGAATGACGGTG
>CAZIDP010000100.1:4396-10336 GCA_964537975.1 uncultured Nitrospirales bacterium
GGGAGTCGCACTTGGTGCTCCTGCTGGATACCCACCATCCTGTCATTCCCTTGCAAAAGGGAATCCAGTTCGAAACGTTACTCTGGTCGCACTTCGTGCTCCTGCTGGGTACCCGCCTGCGCGGGTATGACGGTGGGGAGTCGCACTTGGTGCTCCTGCTGGATACCCACCATCCTGTCATTCCCTTGCAGAAGGGAATCCAGTAAGAAACGTTACTCTTGTCGCACTTCGTGCTCCTGCTGGGTACCCGCCTGCGCGGGTATGACGGTGAGGGTAGGCATGGCGGTTTTCGTTGATATGATGGTGATGGTACACAATCGACAATCCGTAGAATAACTCCCTTGCCTGTTCTCTATCCCGAAGGGATTACAGCGCCGTAGCGCGGGGCAAGACCCACGGTATGCTTGTCCCTGTCCCTATCCCATAGGGATTACATCACCGTAGCGCGGGGCAAGGCCTCTGGCCGCCACCCCGGGACAACGACACCCCCCAAACCCGCACCCTGTAGGGTGTGCCAGCGATAAGAATCAAGATCGTTATCCGCAGATTACGCCGATGAACTCAGATTTTTAAAATGAATGAGATGGGTAGAAGCACACGATCATTGGTGCCGCTATGTCTGTGGACCTTCGTGGGCATGATGGAGGGTTGGGTATAATGGTGTGGGGAGGCATGCTGACGTGGGTGTGTGTGATTATGATATGTGTAGCCGAAGGAATGTAACCTGCGTGATCATGCCGCCACCTGTCTCTATTGCGGAGCGATTACATCACCGTAGCGCGCGGCAAGACCCACGGCATGCTTATCCCTGTCCCTATCCCTATCCCATAGGGATTACATCACCGTAGCGCGGGGTAAGGCCAACGAGCCACCACCCCGGGTAAGAAACGCCACCAAATCCGCACCCCGGAGGGCGTGCCAGCAGAAAACATGCCGCCACCTCTCTCTATCCCGAAGGGATTACATCACCGTAGCGCGGGGCAAGGCCTCTGGCCGCCACCCCGGGTAAGAAACGCCACCAAACCCGCACCCCGGAGGGCGTGCTAGCAAGGACAATGCCGCAATCTCACTCCGCTGGTTACCCATCTTCGTGGGTATGACGACGCAGGTAGGTGTGATGGTGGTGTGTACTTTATGATTCCTGGTTTACAGTTTACTTGTCCAGAACTTGTCCAATGAGCCCGTAATGATATGGGGGGAGATTGATGATTCCTGACACAATTTTGAAACCAGACTCTTTAATCCAGCATATGCAATCGTCAGGTCGTGGTCGAATACTCATGGAAGGCCCCCGTGGTGTGTTGGGATCATTGTTCCAGTGTATAACTGCCACACGTCCGTTGGTGCGTAAAACTCGCCACGCTTCACGGAGCAGCAGTAGTGGGTCTTCATTGTGTAAGATATTGAACAGCATCACATAATCTAATGAGTTTGCAGGAAGTCCGGTTCCGTTTGATATAAAATCACGCTGAAGGAATTGCACTTTATGCACATCGCTTGTTGCTGTATGGTGTTTGCATGCTGCGATCATTTCGGCATCGATGTCTAGCCCGTAGAGTATGCCTCTGATTCTACGCGCAGCAGGTATAGAAAAGGTTCCATAACCACAGCCAAAGTCAGCAGCATTGTTTACCGTCTCGTCCAGCCCAAGCTGAGTCAGGATTGCTTCCGGGTCAAAAAACAATCGCCACGTTTCTTCATCAGGCATGCCGCTTTCTCGTGTTTTCATCTTCCCTTCCTCCAGATTTATGTACCAATCCCAATCATCATACTTTGCCGTGCGGTCTTGACAAAGGGATAATTTTACTTACAACAGCATAACATATAAAATCGTGGGTGTGAGAAGAATGGGTGGTATGACAGACCGATATGGTAGATATTTAACGCATACTTGCGCTTGGCATCTGCGTTCAAATCTTTACGGTTATCGCTCTGTGTAATCTTCGAAGTGTACGGGAGGGGTAATGGCAGAGGTGCCAGCTTCGACTCGGGCATCGGGGCGGTCTGCAAAGGGCTTGACCACGGTATTGAAGGTTATCCATCCAAGCACGACCATGGCGGTAATTGTCCCCCAAGTTATCAGATCGGCTACCCAGGCAGGTTGGCTTTCGCCTACGTCGAGTGATTTAGGCAGAAAACGTGTGCGAACTTGCGGAGGATTCATAGCGAGGCGGAGCTGGGCAATGTAGGGGGCACAGGGAAGGCCCAGAAATTCACAATAGGTGCGGAGGAATCCAATGGAATAGGTCAACTCGGGCAAATCGTCGATGTGCCCGGATTCAAGTGCAATCAGATGCGGCAATGGGACGTGAATTAAATGAGTAACATCCGTTATGGAATGCCCCATTGATTCACGCTGCACGCGGAGTTCTTCACCTGGAAATGATGTCACAGTCATGCAACTTCGCCCTTCGCGGATGAATTAACTAGAATTTCCCTTGCTTTGCTACCGGTATGAGGTCCAACAATCCCCCTCAATTCCATCATGTCGATTAACCGGGCAGCTCTAGTGTACCCTACTCGAAGTCGTCTTTGCACCATTGATATCGAGGCTTGTCCGGTATCGAGTACTACCTGTACTGCTTCTTCGAATAAAGGATCACTTTCTTCCGCTAATTCCGCAAGAGTATCCTTGGATTTCCCGAAATTAGCAATTTCATCACGGTATTGCGGAGGAGCCTGACGCTTTAAATAGGCCACCAACTGGTTCATTTCATCGTCGCTTACGAAGGCACCCTGGATACGGGTCGGCTTGGATTGACCGGCTGGAAGAAACAACATGTCGCCCATGCCGATCAGGCGTTCTGCACCGATTTCATCCAGTATGCAACGGGAGTCCACACGTGAGGATACCTGGAAGGAAATTCGTGCGGGAAAGTTTGCCTTGATAACACCGGTCAAAACGTCTACTGAGGGGCGTTGTGTGGCGATAATAAGGTGTATGCCCACAGCACGCGCCAACTGTGCGAGGCGCGCAATAGCATCTTCAACTTCAGCCCGGGCCAGCATCATGAGATCGGCGAGTTCGTCAATCACGCACACGATGTAGGGAAGTTTGCGAATGACGCTGAACGATTCCATTTCAGTTTGACCTTCAGCAGGCTCCATTTCGATCTCGCCATTTTCTACGCTCTGGTTGTATACGTCAATGTTACGTACGCGCAAATCGGCAAAGAGGCGGTAACGCTCTTCCATTTCATTGATAAGCCATTGTAATGCGGTTGAAGCCCGTTTCGGGTCCGTGACGACCGGCGTAATCAGGTGTGGTATATCGTTGAAAATGGACAGCTCGACCATTTTCGGGTCAATCAACATCAATTGCATGTCGTCGGGGGTATGGGTAAATAGCAAGCTGGCCAACAGCGACTTGACGCATACGGTCTTACCGGCACCGGTGGCTCCTGCTACCAGCAAATGGGGCATGGTTGTCAGATCGGCAATGTTTACTTCGCCACTGATGTCTTTACCCAGGGCCAGTTTTAAGACGCCTTTACCGTGAGAAAAACGACGATTTTCTAATAACTCACGGATTAAAACTTGATCTCGTTCATGATTGGGCGCTTCAATACCTACGCGGCCTTTGCCGGGAATGGGCGCTTCAACACGCACCCGGTGTGCTTTTAATGCCAATGCGATATCGTCGGCCAATGCCAGAAAGCGGCTGACTTTGATACCAGGTGCCGGTTCCAGTTCAAAGCGGGTAATGGTCGGACCCCGGGTGACATCGGTGACCCGTGCTTCAATTCCAAAGGTTTGCAAGGTTTCTTCCAACAATATACTTGTCGCGCGAAGCTGGTCTTCCAGGTTGGGTATGATCCGGGCTTCGGCTTCGTCCAGCATGTCAATAGAAGGCCGGGTATATTTTTTGGGGTATTGAAAGTCCGGAGGGACTTCATCCAATTCAAGGTTCTTGCGGCGTGCACGCACCTTGCGCTGTGGTTGTAGCGCAGAAGACTCGAAGTAATTGGCTGAGGCAGCGGCAACTTCGGGGGTCAACCGATTTCCTTCTTCGTCTTCCTCGTAATTTTCTTCGAAGTCACCGGACTGAGAATCCAGGTTGTCAGTATTCAGATAGACCTCTTCATCAATATAATCCTCTGAATCATAATGTTTTTGCTTGGTTTGCTCTATATCGTCCTCGGACGATTCCAGGGGAAGGTCCTGCTGTTCTGCTTCAAAGGGCAGTTCTTCCTGACGAGTGGGGACAGAATTTGTGGTACGCACCCGGATCGATTCCGGGTTACGGGCTGCAGGTGCTGGCGTTTCAGAAACCGTATCGAGCGCAGCCGTATCGAGCGCAGCCGTATCGAATGGCGTTGCATCGGGATCGTACTCATCCAGATCATCTTGCCGGCCTGGTACACGTCGAATTCGTTTGCGTAATGGACCCAACATGGACGCAAACCCGAAGTGGTGACTGTTGACTTCCAAGTCCAGGGCTTCGGCATCGTCATCGGGAAGGGAGACACGTTGCTTTCTTCGGGTGCGGCGGTGCAGGAACAATCCAAAAACAGCCCGGTACAATGCCAGATTGCCGCGAATAAAGTAGACAAACATACGTTGTAAATATTTCAGCAGGTGGACAAAAAGAAAATCGGTGGCGAGCATGATGCCTATCATGGCCATTGCCACCCCAACCACATTGGCGGCTATGATTCCGAAATGGCCACCAAAAAAGTCGCCTACGAAAGCACCCAAAGCTCCACCAGCGTGAGCGTATTCAAAGTCAGACCGCATGTTCAGGTGCAGCATCCCGGAGACAGCAACGATCAAAATAAACATGCCCGCAAAACGCGACAGCAACCGGTCCAGGGATTTGTGTGTCAGCAGCATGAATCCCCAGATAAAGGTAACCGTGTAAATTACATGACCACCACTACCGAAGGCCATTCCCAGAAAACGTGCCAGAGCTATGCCCGGTAGTCCAAGAAGATTGGAATAGACGCCTTCCGCATCGGTTTCCAATACTTGGTGACTTACCAGTGCCAGGAAAAGCAGGGTAGTGATTCCCAGTACCAGAATGCCAAGAATTTCACTATTGCGCTCATGAGATATGCCGTCAGAATTACGCACGCTCAACCAACTCCCCTGAAATGTTAAATGTCCTATCCTCATGGTAACAGAGGATGGCGTATTTTGCAACTAAATATAGTACTGCAAGAGTTTAATCTACCAGATATGGGAATTAGCCACCAAGGTACCATCTAAATAGACTAAAATGCTTTAAATATAACCTAATTTGGCTTTATATATCTTGGTACTGGAACCGAAAATAATATTACTGGTAAATACGAACTTCATCTCCAATTTGTAGTACATGGCGGTTCGGCCACTCATTCCATTGAAACAGTTCATTCACCGAGACACCATATCGCCGGGCGATTATCGTTGGATTCTGTCCCGATGTTACCACGTGGGTGATGGCATTATTCTGTTGTTGTGTGCCAGACTGAACAGAACCGTTGGTGTGTATGACAAATTCTTCACCAATGCGTAACACATCATTGGCTGTTTTGTTGTTCCAGGAAAGTAAATCGCGAGTACTTACATTGTATTTTGCCGCGATTGCACCCGCTGTTTCACCCCGTGCCACTACATGCTTAACTGAGCCATTGCCGGTTTGTCCGGCTGATTGTGTAGAAGCCGATGCGGTCTGGGTGCCTGGTTGACTGCCTGAGGTGCGGATTTCCAGTTCTTCACCGATGCGCAGGACATCACTTGCTGTTTTGTTATTCCACGCAAGCAATTCGCGGGTAGTGACGTTGTAGCGGTTTGCAATACCGCTGGCGGTATCACCCCGGGCCACGGTGTGGGTACGTGTTTGTGGTGCTGGAGTAGGTGCCGGTGCGGGGGTTGGTGTTGAGGCGGGTGTAGCAGCCGGTGCCGATGTTGTTGCCGATGCTCCGGTAGATTCACCGATGATCAGTTCTTCACCGATGC
>CAZIDP010000101.1:0-9898 GCA_964537975.1 uncultured Nitrospirales bacterium
TATCCAGAGGAGCGCAAAGCGCGACCCCACACCGTCATGCCCACGCAGGTGGGTATCCAGAGGAGCGCAAAGCGCGACCCCACACCGTCATGCCCACGCAGGTGGGTATCCAGAGGAGCGCAAAGCGCGACCCCTTCCCGTCATGCCCACGCAGGTGGGTATCCAGAGGGGTGATGATGGAGTTGTGGGCTACAGCTTTAGCTTGCATTTAATTGTTCCCGCAGGTGGGTTTTGTTGTTAGGGATAATTAAATACATGTACTAGTTTTATGTCTTTCTTGGTTCCCGCCTTCGCGGGAATGACGAAAGGGGGCTATGCGCTGGTGGGTGTTTGGTATGCGAATGCAGGTACTTATTGCTGGCACGCCCTACGGGGTGCGGGGTTGGGGGCGTCTTTGTCCCAGGGTGGCGGCTCGTTGGCCTTACCCTGCGCTACTGTGATGTAATCGCTCCGCGATAGGGACCGGTGATAAGCATACACGGGCTTTGCTGTACACACACACATCACCCTCATACCTACCCCAACCGGCAGGTCCACCCCCTATTCCAGTGAATTTAGCAACCATTGCGGTATTGATAATCGCATAGGTCTACTCATCTCTTTCATGTTTTAAAATCTGCGTTCATCGGCGTAATCTGCGGAAAACGACCGGGTTGATGTCTATTACGGATTCTCTTCTCCAAGGCAATGGCTGCGAGAGCAAGTGAGGGGAATGAAGGAAAAAAGTATGAACTTAAGCGCAGAATTATGGCTCGAAATTGCGCATATAGAGTAGGTATAATAAATGTATATCCAAAGTGAACGCATTGAGGGGTTCGTAGGGCATGCATAATAGTATGTATAGTCACAAATCAGTATTTCCATATTCGTAAAAAATGCGGGCCAGAGCCCACACAAAATGCAAAGGGAGAATTAGATTCATGGCATCAAAAAGTAATTCAGGTAAAAGTAATTCCGCAGACAGAGAATATTCCAAACTCATATCAGAATCACCACAGCGGGCACCCAGCCGTTCCATGCTTCGCGCCGTCGGTTTTGGTGATGCCGACTTCAAAAAGAACATGGTTGGTGTTGCATCCACTTGGAGCATGGTGACCCCCTGCAACATGCATATTGATATTTTGGCACGTGAAGCAGAAAAGGGTGTAAATGATGCCGGAGGCAAGGGCATCATTTTCAATACTATCACCATATCGGATGGTATTTCCATGGGCACAGAAGGCATGAAATATTCGCTTGTGTCACGGGAAGTTATTGCGGACTCCATCGAAACTGTTGTGGGCTGTGAGAATCTGGACGGATTCGTGGCCATTGGGGGCTGTGACAAGAATATGCCGGGTTGTATCATGGCCATGGCTCGATTGAATCGCCCAAGTGTTTTTGCTTACGGCGGCACTATCATGCCCGGGAATTATCAGGGTAAGCCGGTAGACATTGTTTCTGTGTTTGAGGCAGTCGGTTCCCATGCCCAGGGAAATATTAATGATCAGGAATTGAAAGCCATCGAATCTTCTGCTATTCCTGGCCCTGGCTCTTGTGGCGGAATGTACACCGCGAATACCATGGCCTGCGCTATCGAAGCCCTGGGTATGAGCCTGCCAAACAGCTCCGCGCAGGCAGCCATCTCGGCGGATAAAGCAGAAGACTGCCGTGCTGCTGGTGCTGCTGTACTTGACCTTATCAAAAAGGACATCCGTCCCCGTGACATCATGACCAAGAAAGCTTTTGAAAATGCTATCGCGGTGGTCATGGCGTTGGGCGGTTCTACCAATGCAGTTCTACACCTCCTGGCAATCGCACATACCGCCGATGTGAAATTGACTTTGGACGATTTTGTGCGTATGGGCAATAAAGTGCCTGTGTTGGCCGATCTTAAACCCAGCGGTACCTACCTCATGAGTGAGCTTGTCAAAATCGGTGGTGTGACACCCTTGATGAAAGAGTTGTTGAATCAGGGCTTGCTTCATGGTGATTGCATGACCGTTACCGGGAAAACTATCGCACAGAACCTGAGTAATGTCAAGGCCTATCCCAAGGACCAGGATGTTGTGCGTCCCTTCAACAATCCCATCAAAAAAGATGGTCACCTCGTCATTCTCAAAGGCAATCTGGCCTCTGAAGGTGCCGTGGCCAAGCTCTCTGGGAAAGAAGGCTCCAGCTTCACAGGAAAGGCTCGTGTCTTCAATTCAGAAGAAGATGCCTTGGAAAAAATTCTTGACGGTACCATTAAAAAAGGCCATGTCATCGTGATCCGTTATGAAGGCCCCAAAGGTGGTCCTGGCATGCGCGAAATGCTGGCACCGACTTCGGCTGTTATGGGTCGGGGACTGGGCAAAGATGTCGCCCTCATCACGGATGGTCGCTTCTCTGGTGGCAGCCACGGTTTTGTGGTGGGACACATCACTCCCGAAGCCCAGGATGGTGGCCTGATTGCCCTGATCAAAAACGGCGACACCATCACTCTTGATGGAGAACAACGGACATTGACCCTGGATGTACCCGAAGATGAAATCGAAGCACGCCGGGCGAAATGGAAAGCACCCAAGCCCCGTTATACCCGCGGTGTTCTGGCAAAATACAGGACGCACGTCAGCTCCGCTTCTGAAGGCGCCGTCACAGACAAATACCTGGATTTATAATTCGGGACGTGACCGTTAACCAAACGTAAATTTTTATTCCCCTTGATTGCGTGTGCGACAACCGGAAACCTACGGTGCTACCGCGATCAAGGGGCTTTTCCTGTCTGCCGATTCTTCAAAACTACGCCACTAAATAATGAATCACGTTGCGGTGTCTTCCAGGCATTTTCTGTAAGCATCCATAACCGTTTTCGCCGTATTTTTCCAGGAAAATTGTGCTGCACGTTCTAATCCAGCTTCTCGGAGTTCAGCTTGCAGTTGCTGGTCACTGGAAAGCTGTAATAGTGCCTTGGCCATGGCCTGGGTATCTCTGGGAGATACGGTAAGTGCGGCATCACCAACAACTTCCGGCAGGCTTGAAGTATTTGACGTCAGAACAGGAGTCCCACAGGCCATCGCTTCCAATGGTGGCAATCCGAAGCCCTCGAACAAACTGGGCCACGTAAAAGCATCCGCAGCACACAACAACGCAGGCAGGTGATCTTGCTGGATGTACCCCGGGAAATGAATGCGTGCGCGGTGCGGTGATCTACTCCACGCTTGATGAACCGATTGCAATTTCCAGCCACGACGCCCGGCAAGCACCAAGTCCTGGGGTATCTCCCCCGCGACCATGGACCAAGCCCGGATCAGGCGGGCAATATTTTTGCGCGGCTCCAGTGTGCCGACATAGAGAAAAAAATTGCGAGGCAGATTATACGTTTCCCGAACCAGTGCTATATGGTCTTCACTTGCCGGACGAAAATGTGGTGTGACCCCCAAATGCGCAACGGTTATCTGAGAAGCAGGTACATTCAGTAAGCTCACCAAATCTTCTGCTGTCGCATGTGAGTCCGCGATGATATGGTCCGCGATACGCACACTGCGCTCAACCCAGTGTCTGTAATACCAGGCTCGATTTTTTCTGAACCATTCCGGGTGACGCAAAAAACTCAAGTCATGTACGGTAATCACTGTGGGATAGCCGGGATGAATAATCGGTCCTATACTGGCCGGGTAATGCACGATATCCATACCTCGAAATCGACGAACCCCCCACTGCTCTGTATACATACGCGACAGACCAGCAGGATTCCTTCGATACAGCACCATGTCATGCGCGGCCGTCGGTGGCAGAAGATCACGCGGCCAGATCACAGTCAGTTCCAGCTCCTTCTTCAGTTCGCCCAAAGCATCCAACAATGCTTCACTATACCGGCCTGTGCCACTGCGGTTACCCGCCTGTAACCCCATAAACAGTAACTTCATCCGAGCAGTCCCCTGTAGACCGACAACGTCTGTTCTGCACACGAAGCCCAGGTAAACTGCTTGGCTTGCACCAGACCACGCTGGGTCATGGCACCACGCAAGCGTTCATTCATCAGCACCATGCGCAATGTTGTGGCCATCGTCTCCACATCATCTGGATTTACCTGTTGCGCAGCATCTCCTGCCACCTCCGGCAATGCCCCGCGTCCTGAACATACTACAGGGCAACCACAGGTCATTGCCTCCAATACCGGTAATCCAAAGCCTTCATCAAAGCTTGGGAAAAAAAACAGTTCAGCTGCACTGTAGAAATTTGCCAGATCGAAATGATGGGGTAGATACCCGACGCGGTGAATCCTGTCCACAAGTCCCAGGTCTCTGATCCGGTCTTCCAGGTGTTCCATGTTCCATCCGGCTTGACCTGTGAGCACGAGCGAATGCGGGAAGTCATCCTTGATCTGGGCAAAACTATCCAAAACACCGTCAATATTTTTGCGTGGCTCCAATGTGCCAACATACAGGATGAAAGGCAGATGAATTCCATGTTCTCGCGCCAGATAATCGACGGCTTCGGGGCGTGATACCGGATGAAACGTATCATCGACAGCGCCATAGGTAACGGTGATTTTGGCAGGATCGATATAAAGCCGGTCCACTATATCCAGTTTGCTTGATTTGGAGCACGTGATAACCGCATCAGCCTGGTGGGCAAAGTGACGCAAGGCCTTGGAGAATGGCCCCACAATTTTCGGGCTGCCCCAATGTGGATTCTTCATAAAAGCCAGGTCATATATCGTCAACACACGCCGTGAAGACTTAACCGGCGGTAGATAATAATTGGTTGCGTGAAAAACATCGGTTCCCCCCAGAAACGCATCCACCCGGGGAAACCCTGTCCACTCCCAAAGTTTATACAGCGCGCGGGTAGGCAGCTTGAGATGCCGATTTTGGATACAACCCTTCAACGCACCGGGAACAATCGGATGAAGACCAGATGAGAATCCAGAAAACGTGGCATCAGTTGCAATCGCTAACAAATGTTTTGTCATGTAATATGTAAAGCTCCCTACTCCGGTACGATTCGAAGTGAGGGAGCTTAAATCAATACCAATACGCACCACGGTCTCCAACTGGGCAAATCAATTTAAAAGTGCAGGTTGACAGCAACCATAGTCTTAACGAACAGATTGATATCCCCCGGACACGCCCTGCTTCGACAAAACTATCTGCCACAAGTGATTGTACCTTGCCCGGAAGGTACCGGCGCAAGTAAGCAGATAATAACGCCACATACGCCGAAAACGTTCTCCATACTTCTGCCCAAGATATACCCAGTTCGACTCAAAATTCTGACACCATGCCAACAAGGTACGGTCGTAATCGGTCCCAAAGTTATGCCAGTCTTCTATGATCATTTCCCCATCTGCCGCTTCCATTATTTGTTTGGCAGAGGGTAACTGCCCATTGGGAAAAATGTATTTGGCCATCCAGGGATCATAATGATAGGCGGTCTTTCGCCTTCCAATGGTATGCAGTAAAAATAAACCACCGGGATCATTCAGGCACCGCTGTACTACCGACATAAATCGTCGGTAATTCTTATACCCCACATGCTCGAACATGCCAACAGAAACAACACGATCAAAGGTTTCTTTTATTTCACGGTAATCCTGGAATCGAATCTCTATTGGAAGACCAGCAACATGCTCCCGGGCATGGAGCACTTGTTCCTTGGATACCGTGATTCCGACAACTGAGACGCCATAATTTTCTGCGGCATGTCGGGCCAGGGCTCCCCAACCACAGCCAATATCCAGCATACGCATCCCCGGTTCCAGAAACAACTTGCGGCAGATCAAGTCCAGCTTCTGTTCCTGAGCAGCGTCCAAATCCTGGGCATTTTTCCAATACGCGCAAGAATAAACCATGCGGTTGTCCAGCATAACTTCGAACAAGTCATTGCCCAGATCGTAGTGGGCTTCACCCACCTGGAATGCACGCGATGGCCGTTGCATGTTGATGACGCGTGCGGTCAGATAAGGAAGAGCCAGGCGCCACCAGTGAATTTGAGACTCCAACCGACCTCGGAGTGCCCGGAAGATGAATTCATCCAGCGCGGCACAATCCCACCAGCCATCCATATAGGACTCACCCAACCCCAACGTGCCTTCAGAAAGAAAACGGGCATAGGCCTTTTCATTGTGTACCTGAATATCCCATGGCCGGTCTCCATTTACCTGGATATCAGCACATTGAAGTAGTTCTGAGAGGACTTCCCGGGGTGCATTACGTCGACGCAAGAGGGTAAAAACATGTGTTGCAGGTATATTCATGGGTCCTATCCTCATTCAGTCCGTGAAAACTTATTCCTCCAATTCTCATCTGGTTAATGCTCTCTTCATTGTAGCCCTGAACGCTCGCAGATGCAACTGCTCCATACAAAAAAAATAAAGAATAAATAAAGTTTTTCCAAAGGTTTATCGCAAGCCATGCTACGTAAGCTCGCCTCTGTTACCCGAGGGAATAGGCCTTCGGCAGCATTGGGAGCATAGCTATGCCACAAAATGATTACAGCCCCTGGATACAGCGAAGTCTGCTGATATGGGTATTTCCACCCGAAGATTTACTCGAAATAAGTGAGGAGGAGGGCCTGTGGTTTGAAACAGAGGAAGAAATTCGACGCATGTTGGCTCTTGGACGAAGAAAAGCGCACATGCTGAATTGGGTTCGCAGGCAAATGTCACGCAGACTCAGTCCAACGGAACGCAGTTGTGTTCGATTGCATTATTTTTGGGACATGAGCATTACAGAAATTGCACGCCGCCAAAAAAAGGATGTGAAAGCAATCAAGAGAACCATCAAGCGAGCTATTCAAAAATTACGTAACGCTGCATGCAGTGATTCAAAATGGCACATATGAGACAAGAAGCGTAATAAGAAAATTCATTTTTCGAATGAAACGGTATGGGACAGGTTGCCATCGTAATGGAGCGTTCTATCGGTGGCAACCGATACCTTCCAGGACTGGGTGTATTGCAATAAATGTTATATGTACCTATTTTTTTCATGGCCAGCTTGAAGATTTCCCTGTGGCATGAAAACAGTATCACGGAAAACACCCGATGCTTCAATCCTCACTCCGGGAAGTACAACACATCGTTCAAGTTGCATGGTTCCGATGAGCTTCGCGTTGTCACCGATTACACATTCCGAAAGTGTTACACTCGGGTCCAGATGAACACCACTACCAAGCAAGACATCTTTTTCAAGATTATGCAGCTGATGAACACAACAGGCAATCAAGTCGTCGATGTAGGTCAAATTCATATCCCAATCAACAACCCGTGCAACCTGGACACAATAATCAAAATCAATGAGTATTTGTATGGAGTCCGTCAGTTCGTACTCATCACGCATTGCAGTACGTGGTGTCCGTCGAATGGCATCGAATATGGGCAGGTCAAAAAGATACAACCCACACCCTTTGAGATTGTTCGTTACATGCCTGGGCTTCTCAATAACACGACGCACCGAACCGTCTTCACAAAGCATAACCGAAAAGTTCTTTTTAACTGCTTCGATGTCTGGCTCTTCTTTTACGGCAAGCACAGCCGCCGCATTGCTTTGCTGTTGAATATCCCGCATGGTAGCCAATCCACTGACTTCGAAAAAGATGTCCCCCAACATCAGTAAAAAAGGATGGGTAATAAACGGCTCCAGTTGACCGACAGCATGCGCCAGGCCCAAGCGCTTTTCTTGTTCAATATATTGCAACCGCACACCATATTCAGCACCATCGCCCAACGCTTGTGTTATTCGGTGTCCAAGATGTCCAATGACAATAATTATGTCATCGATGCCGATATCGCGCATATGTTCTAATTGGTATGCCAATAAGGGTTTGTTACATATGGGGGCAATGGGCTTGGGATATTGTTCACCGAACGGTCCCATCCTTGAGCCATGTCCGGCAGCCAAAATTACCCCTTGTAACTTTTCTTCCATTGTGACATCCCCCGACATTGTATATAGGAAATTTATCTAAATAGTACCTTGCATGAATTCGAGACAAACCAGGATAGGTCCTCCTCATCAAGGCACATAACATCGTAACCAATAAACTTTTATTTGCAAAGAAACAGGAGGCTGACCTGAATACTTACGAGCCAATTGCAGTATCATCTGCTGCTGGCCTTGCAGTATAGTTGTACCGCACAATCCCGGAAGGATCAATGCGGAAAAAACGGGTACCCGTAGTCCCCAGTTGGATTGGATCTGCATAACAGACAAAGTCATTTTCATCGAAGATTGCCATGCTGAACCGGTAACCAGCTTTTTCTCTGTTCTCTACCCAACTCGTGTCGATAAACGCAGTTCCCTGTCCATCGACCTCGCTGATTAAGTCTTCAAAACTGCCAAAGGTATTTTTAGAAGCACTATACGATATTTGTCCGGACGCAATCACCCGCAGCTCTTCAATCGTTGCTGCTTCATTGGCCTGTATTCTGGAACGCATAAGACTGGGTATTGCGATAGCAAGTATGACCGCAATGATGCCTACCACTATCATCAATTCAATCAGCGTGAAACCTTTTTGTTGATAATACCAGTTTTTATTTAACATTTGATGCCTCTCGAGTTAAATCAAAGCGGGCGACTTTGTTTTGCCGCCCGCTGAATCATTTTACACTGTCAAACTTGTTAGCCTAAGTATCAGCCACCGCCTTGACCTATCGGGGTGCTGTCTGCTTCTGCATCCACACCGTCAGCATAGCGAATCACGCCACTGGCATCCGTAAAGAATCCTTTGCTGCCGGTCACACCGTAGTTGACTGCATTTGCATTCGCGGTGAAATTCTCGCCATCACCACCAAGCACAAAGTCGTACCCGCTCTTCGGTACATCCCAGTTTCCATCCAGGAAGGGTGGTGTAGCACCTGTCAAATCACCAAAATCACCTGTATATTCATAGTTCGCGGCATGGTATGCTACCTGAGCGCCTACGATGGTGCGCAGATTGCCTTGTGCTGCTGCTTCGTTGGATTGCATCCGTGACCGGAGCAGGTTCGGAATGGCGATAGCCGCGATGATGGCGATAATGGCGACAACAATCATCAGTTCAATCAGTGTAAAACCTTTGTTACTCTTTTTCATGGGCAATTCCTCCGTTGTTTGGAACCATCTTACACACACTGTGTATTAAACTCTTTTCTTGAATCGGCCCGGTCTGCCGGACCGGTCTGAACTTCGTTGAACAATTCTTATAGGGCAATTGCCGTGCCAACATAAATGAACTCTATTCAAACTTGCAGTGCCATAGCTATAAATACTTCAATTATAAGGAGTTACACAGAATAATGGGGAAAAGTTTTCAACGGATACCAGCTTCGACACATCTCAATTCCCCATAAATGGCCCCAAAATGGCCCCAAAATGGGGCCCCAAGTTACAAAAATTGTAACTTGCCTGTAGTTTTTCGTTCCGGAGCGCATAGCACTGACACGGATTCGGTATGGTTTGACGCCCAAAAAAGCGGTTCATCCGCCTAAAGCGTACTTTATCTCGTTCAGGGTCTTGATTTTGAGCTTGAAGAATTCGATATCCCGATAGCCGTAGGCCTGTCATTTTATCACCTTGATCTTGTGCTAGTATTTTATCTTTCTGGATATCCACCTTCGGGGAAATGACGGTTGGGGGTGTTTGCGGAGGGTGTATTTTGTATACGCAGGCGTGTGATCATTGGTGTGGAGAATGTGAATATGTATATGCGATAGCTGGCACGCCCTCCGGGGTGCGGGATTGGTAGCACTACTGACCCGGGGTGGCGGCTCGTTGGCCTTACCCCGCGCTACAGCGCTATAATCGCTCCGCGATTGGAACCATTGCCTGTGACCATATATCGTTCTACCCACATACACATACGATATTACCATCTCGCCCACCCGTTCCGTCATTGCCGCGCAGGGGCGTGTCGATTTAGTCAATTTCGAGAGCACCACAAATTAAGTGAC
>CAZIDP010000102.1:0-8901 GCA_964537975.1 uncultured Nitrospirales bacterium
AGGTGAAGGTGAAGGTGAAGGTGAAGGTGAAGGTGAAGGTGAAGGTGAAGGCGAAGGTGAGACACCTGTTAACCGACTTCCGGTGGCAAATGCCGGCCCTGATCAAGTTGTGCTTACCGGTTCGTTGGTTCAGTTGGACGGGAGTGCTTCGAGTGATCCCGATGGAGACCTGCTTACGTTTACCTGGACTTTTCTCTCCTATCCAAGTGGCAGTGATGTCACAAATGATTTTATACCGCTACTTTCCAATCCTGCTTCCATCCGCCCCACGTTTCATGCGGAAGTTTCTGGAACTTACCAAATCCAGCTTATTGTCAACGACGGTGAATACGACAGCATACCGGATACAGTCACAATAAGTACGGGCGATGAGCCCAATGTAGCACCAGTCGCGAATGCTGGTACTGATGCCACTGTTCACGTGGGCGATTTGGTACAACTGGATGGCACGAACTCAAGTGATGCGGATGGCGATCCATTAACGTATCGCTGGCATTATATTGCTTTGCCTGCGGGTAGCACAGCAGCTTTATCAGACACCGCATCACCGACACCCACTTTCACAGCAGATGTGGAGGGAACTTATGAAATACAGTTAATAGTGAATGACGGCAAAGTCGACAGCAAGCCCGATACGGTACGAATTATTGCATATACAAGCCCGAGCAATCGTTCACCAATGGCGAATGCAGGCCTTGATCAGGTGGTTCCGCTGGGCGTGCTAGTCTTTCTTGATGGCAGCGAATCGATGGACCCGGATGGAGACCTTTTAACCTTTTCTTGGTCTTTCTTGGGCAAGCCAGAATCAAGCATTGCAAAACTTGCAGATTCTGCGAGTGTAACGCCTTCGTTTACCGCCGATGTTGATGGCATATATACCATCCAACTTGTGGTTAACGATGGATTGGCAAGCAGCAATCCAGACACAGTTACTATAACAATCAACGAGACCTTTAACACACAACCGATAGCCAATGCAGGTCCTGACCAAAACGTTCGCCAGCACTCCTCAGTGTATTTAGATGGCTCATTTTCTATTGATGCCGACAATGATCCCTTAACGTATCGTTGGTCCTTTATCACCATACCTGATGGTAGTGTGGCGGCATTGTCCGATACTGCCTCGGAAAAACCATCATTCGTTGCAGATAGGGCCGGTACCTACACATTGGAACTGATCGTCAATGATAGCAAGCTAGACAGCGAACTGGACATGGTTTCGGTTTTTGTCGGCTCTGCCTCACCCAATAACCCTCCTGTAGCCAACGCGGGATATGATCAGATGTTGTTTATTTCGGCACAGGTACTATTGAATGGGGCCGGCTCTCATGACCCTGACAACGACCCATTGACTTACCTCTGGTCGTTTACCTCAATTCCTCCAGGCAGCAGCAGTGTACTGATGAATCCAGATTCTGTAGCTCCGAAATTTTCAGCAGACAAAACAGGAACCTATGTCATCCAGTTGGTTGTAAATGACGGCAGTATAGACAGTGTACCGGATTCAGTTTCCATAACAATCGTGGAGAACCAACCACCTGTTGTCGTGGTTGATCCTCATTTCACCATACAAATTGGGGAAACGTTGAATTTTCCAGTGACCGCAAGTGATCCGGATGGAGGCTATGTGTCCTTAACCGCCCAACCAGCGCTCGGAAATGCCCAGTTTGTATCTACACCCGGAATCAATGCTTCGGGATCTTTTTCTTTTACACCAAGTGAAAAAGAAAAAGGGATTCAATACATCGTTTTTATTGCTCGCGATCAGTATGGGTTGACGGATCAAAAAGCAGTCACGATCACTGTAACCGAAGTAAACCATCCACCAATCCTTACAGTTCCAGATGAGGTCACGGTAAATGAGGGCGATTTGATCAATATCCCGATTACAGCCCAGGATCCAGACGGTGATCTGCTGAATATCAGCGTTACCTGGCCACCGAATGCAGAACTTCCAGAAAACATGTTGTTCATACCACCCAGTTCAACAATTGCATTCGCACCCGATTATACCCAGGCAGGTGTCTATAACATTGTCTGTGAAGCGAGCGATGGTCGATTGATAAGCGGCCCTGAAACTGTCCGGGTAATCGTAAATAAGGTGGAATCAGGCGGCACAATCATGGAACTGGAGCTGGTAATCGATCCACCGGAGAGCCCGACATTGTTGAGTACTGTGCGTGTTACGGGAGTGGTGAATCCAACGGGAGAACTGCCACCACCACGCAAGATTGATTCCGCGCTTATCACAGGAGTCAGTCCAGCACAAGCAGAACAGGGACAAACGCTGGATGTGACACTAACAGGAAAAACTGCCAAACTTTTTGAGACCCATTTTGTGAATGGTATCAGCCAGGTCGATTTCGGTGCAGGTGTCAAGGTAAATTCCACGACGGTGATCAGTTCTTCAGAATTGATTGCGAATATAACGGTTGGAAAAGAAGCCACCCTGGGAATACGCTCGATTCGGGTTATGACGGGCAGTGAAGCGGCAATAAGTATGGTGGCATTCAACATAGTACCCGGATTGGCACATATCACGGGAAGGATCGTGAACCCGGAAACTGGTACTCCCATCGCCAACACAATCATTACAGTCGAAGGCACCAACATCACAACATACACAAACAACAATGGTGAATACATACTTCGGAACGTACCAAGAGGCACACAGCGGCTGATTATCAATCCGCCTGATCATGAAGTTGTGTGGCAAGACATAGAGGCACATCCAGGGGCAACAACCAATCTCGGAATAACCACCACACCATCAATCGTTTTCAATCCCAATTCCCCTCCGTCCGCAACTACATACAGTGTAGTTGGTCGACGTGCTACAGAAACCGTCAGTCAAATCACTTTTGGGCAGGCGAAGCGTGTAATTGAAGATACGCTGATCCTGCTGGGAGGTGATGAAGCCGGCGTACTGGACGAATACGGCAACCAGTTAAATCCCGCGTTGAACGATTCTGGCCTGGTGAGCCTGATGCCAAAGGGAAGAGACATGATTGCTGACCGCATGCTGCGGAATGAGTCAGTGTCACTCCAGGAAATTCTGTATGTATTGTCCTTTGCTTTTGCCTGGAGCGATGGTTATCCAGACCTGGAGGAATGGTTGACTTTCTTGCAGCAACAGGTGAATCTGGCCTGGCGCGATCCGACTAATCCAGAAAATGCCCTGATGGTACTGCTGTTCAACAAAGAGCGCTATATACTCTATCAGCCACCGAGATTGTCGCCCCATACCCGTTTAAACGCATTACAGGCACATCTGCTGGTCTCCAGCATTCTGGCTGCGGGGATTGACGCAGAACTTGCGAAGCGTACCGTTGACCAACAGTTGAGTGATTTTGTTCTGGGGAAAAGTACAGGGAAACAATACTTTACACGTTACTGGCAGAATTTCTTCACAACCAAAGCTTCGTATATCCAAAGCACATTGATGGCAGGAGCAAACGCCGAGATTAACATGATGGCCTTCTGGATGTTGGCGTCAACTTCTGGTGGTGCTGTCGGCGCGACACTCGGCGCGACACTTGCAGGCATGGCACCTGATTACCTGGGAGATGCCATGGTCAATGCAGGGGTATCGCTGAATATGCCGGAACCACCACAAATGTTGCATGCAGATGTATTGACGCAACCAGATGATACGAAGCTGGTCGAGGTAGTCTTCCAGTTGAGTTCCTCTGACCTCGCCAATCAGATGTCAGGTGATACAGCGCACTATCTCTACGCATTGTACCGTTTCCATGGTGAAAGTGGTGAGCGGGAATACATAGATGAACCTGTAATAACTACTGTGCAGCCTGAGGTCATCAAGATTTATGATCCGGCACCCCTAATCGGGCTACATTTTTACGCTGTTAATGTGACGCGTTATTGGGGATTGCGATCAGAACCCACAGAGTCCTGGTGGCCGGCATCATTTTCCAGTGGATTGCACATCTTCCAGAAAGCGGGCTACCGTGTAACCAGCGATTATTCAGTGCCAATAAATGTATACACAGGGCCAGGCGATCTGAGTGTAAGCATTGACGGTCTTGAAACAGACCCCGATCCTCTTAATGATGTGGTCTACTACAGCGATGCAAGCAAGGGAATTATTTACAGAATTGAAAACAGTGGTACGGGAACGCGATCTGTGTTTGGTTACTGTGGCTTTAAACCATCCTTCCGGGATGGCCGCCAAATAATTCAATACGGGCTGGCTATCGACAGCAGTGGCAACTTGTATAGCAACAACAATGCCTCGAATGCGACCTTCGGTGGTCGTTTATTTCGGTTTCTTCAGCCAGACGGCACACGGGAATTCTGTGGTACAACGAAGTACTTCAGCCAGCTTCTGATGTTCGCGCATCCCTGTGATGTCGGACCGATGGTAATGTCGCCGAAGAGTGCCGGAGTTGAAGAAAAATTGTTTCTGGTAGATAACATGAGCCAGGAAATTCTCACCGTAGAAGTACACGCAACGTATGACCCTGCACGAAGGGTAGGGCAGCCTTACGCAAAGATTCCTCCGGGAGGATGGGGTCGTGCCATTGATGCGGAATTTGACTACCACAATATTTACTACCTGCTCGATGGTTGGCGTGTCATAAAGTATAAAGATGGACAGTGGATACTTGATGCGGTTTTTACGGAGAAATGACATAATGCATGTTATAGCGTATATCAAGCGAAGAGGGTAAGTAGCGGCCATGCTTAACGCAAGAATGTGGATTTCACACATCTGCTCCTTTCGATATTTTTCGACCGAAGCCTGTCAAAAACAGGGCGTTCGCGCTCTATACCCGAAACATTCCATTTTTAAGACTTATATTAAGGCCTATAGTAAAACCTATTTTATGGCCTTGCTTATCGTTCTGTTCGGAGCGGGTGTAGTCGCGCAGGAGTTGCCAGTAATAGACTTCTTTACGCCGACAGGAGGACCGGCTGGAACCACTGTCACGCTTCATGGCAAGCACTTCGATGTACTCACACCAGCCAATAACGTTGTCCATGTCGACGGTAAACCGGTAGACAAGGTACTGGTAACGGACTCGGAGATAATCTTCAACATCTTACCCGGCAGCACCACAGGTCTGATCGAGGTCAGCAGCCCTGCGGGTAAAGCGACCAGTGTTATTCCTTTCATCGTATCACCGCTAACCGTGAGCGTGCTACCGGCTCAAAGTAACTTGGCTACTGAACTTGAACGAACGGTTGCTGCGTTTATCACCGGCGATCCCAATACAGAACTCATATGGTACGTGAATGATATAGAAGGGGGTAATTCTGATTTCGGAACGATTACACAGACCAACCCGGCAGTTTATCGTGCTCCAGCCGCGGTACCTGATCCTGCTGTGGTACGCGTAACAGCAGAGGCAGCAGCCAACCCCCAAGTAAAAGCACATGCCCTGATAAGTTTATTCTCTATTCTTGCGGGAGTGCCCGATCTCGCGTTGGAAGCACTACGCATCGAGGATTTCAGTACGGACCCTGTTACGGGACTGATGATGGGTCGTAAACGAATTATCCTTATGATGGAAGAAGGCGCATCAATTTTTCCGTTGGCAAACGCGTTGGGTACAATTAACGGACAGATTGCAGCCGGTATGCCTCAGACTGAAACTCTGATGATAGAAATACCAGATACCGGTGACCTAAGTTCAGTAAAATCCGCCGTCCAGATACTCCGGGGAGTTCCTGGCGTAGAAGTGGCTGTCGTCGACACAATTCTCGAACCGGCAATGCTGGAACCCAATCCACTAGACTCAATTCATCTTTATACGAAACAAGCTGGTGGCAAATTCTTGCAAACGCCCCATGATGCAAATCAGTTCTGGTCCTGGGAGGTCAGTCCTTTTGGAAGGAATTGGGGCTTGGAATATGCGAACTTTCCACAAGCGTGGAACTGGTATTATTTTATTAACAAAAGTGCCCACCGGATGATCAATGTCTGTGTCTATGATAGTGGCACCGTATTTGATGGACACAATGATTTCCTGGGAAATGTAGTACTGTTAGAAATACCCATTTCAAGAGCACACGCAACACATGTTGCAGGCACTGTTGGCGCACTGTGGAACGATCGAACCGGTATTTGTGGTGCATCACCCTTTGTACGTATTATCAGCCAGCCCTTTTTATACCACCCCGCATTGCCTGATACGCATGCTTTTACCAGCGTTGGACAAGGTTTTTTATATGGCTTTCGCCAAATTCTTCGCCGGACAAATTACATGCACATTCCGGTTGTAAACATGAGCATGGGGTATAACTGGTTTACAAACCAAGCTGGTGAATGGATTGATACCACAGGTGATGGCAATGATGATACATGGAGTTCTGTCTGGTCGTGGACTGTATTACCAGGTGATGTATTGCAACTGGATTCACCACTCCCAACGCCTCAGAATTTTACAGAAGGACGAGAATTGGTGGAAGACCATGGCAGGGTAGCTTTGCGTATGGTCAATTGGGCTAATGGAGCGTATGATCCTTCACCGAACCCATCACGCCCCAGCCTTATTTTTGTTTGTGCGGCAGGAAATGATCGAACAGATATCGGCGGATGGCTACAAGCACCACATATTGATAATACCGGCGCAGACCCGACCGGTAAGGCAGCCCGAAATCGGGACTCCTGGTTTGCTGAAAATTTTCGGGCAGAATATTCCAGTCCCTTCGCCTGGGCAGCTTACAACGGTGCCACTAATATTCTGGTGGTTGAAGCCCTGAAACAACGAGGTGATCGTGAACTTATAGCACGGGCAGACTTCTCTAACCGCGTAGTTGTAGCCGCTCCAGATAGCATGACGAATCCAGGTCCAGTGATGCCTTACGGCGTGAGCGCACCAGGGGTAGATATTGTCAGCGCAACCGTAAGGCCAACGGTAACTGGTGGCCCTTTGAATACAAGGGCTTATGAAAAGATGAGTGGTACTTCGATGGCGGCACCGCATGTGACCGGATTAATCGCTTATCTGCGGTCTATAGACCGGGCAATTCATACCGGTATTGGTGCAGATGCACATTTTACAAACGAAGAGGTCATCCGGTTGATCACAAATACTGGCAGTACCAGTATTGGCGCAGGTGGCAATCCTACTGCGGCACCATCTATTGATGCATTTGAAGCAGTTATGCGAATTGATCAAATACGCCCAGGTAAGCTGATGAAAAAAGCCCTGCTCAACTGTGATGATGGCACGCGAGATGGAAATGACCGCTTTATTGAGGAAGATAACCACGGGACATGGGTGGACTATAATAGTGATGGCATTTTACAAGTGGACGAAATTTCAATAGACATGGCAGATTTCCGTCGCTTTCGAGATGCCATACTTTTAATTAAAGGTTTTGGTGTAAATCTAAAAGGGAATCCGGATAGCCAGAAGTACGATCTTAACCATGACGAGCGAATGGAATCTCCAGCTCGGGAAAACGTCTATCCGCGTTTTGATCTCACCGGTAGTGGCAGTATCACCCACATTGATGTTGGTTCGCCTGACAACGACCTGAATCAGTTCATGGATGAAGATATTTGGGATGACCCGGATTATAGTCTAGAAGAATTACCAAATCTGGTTTACAGTGCAGACATCAAGATTGATCCTGCTGGCCTGTTTCACGGCGATGTAAATAGGGCAAAAGTTTTTGCTTCCTTTAAGGATTCGGTCGGAGTTAAAGTAGTCTATAGTGTGGTCATTAATCCAGATGATGTGGACAGCTCTGCCACTGGAGGCCAGGACCTTCGAAAAATTCTTACTGTACCTGCCCGTAAACTGCTTGAACTCCCTACGGACGGGGACTTTACACTGTACGCACGCTCCTATCATGACAATGAATTGCGATTTTTCCATCTTCCAACAGATTTAAATACAGATAAAGAGGGCAGGCCCAGGTTAAAGGTAGGAGAGGATGTAACTACACGCTTCACAGCAGTCAAGCCAGTAATCTCCAGTGATTCTGGTGGTTTAGTGGCAGACTTGGCGACAACCTCCACGATTTCTTTGGCCTTTATGCCGCTTTCTGGTGGTATCACTAACTTGATCAACATTAATCCCCAGGATTTTGATGTTTATTGGAGCGTTACAAACAACCTCGGTATTGTTCATTCAAGTGATACTGGGTGGCGCTTTACCAGCATCGATCAACCTGGTACGGGTCAAATCCAGGCTGAAGTTCTTCTGGACGGTCAAAGTGTACATCCCTACAACGATCCGCTGACTATGGTCGATATTTTAGTCCGCACCACAGTTATCAAGAATCCCGCGGGTCTTGCAATCGACAGCTTGGACCGGATTTATGTCTCTGACAGCGAAAACAATTCTGTAGTTGTGATTCCAGCCGGCGGCCAGGGTATACATTTTTTGAGATGTATAAGCAAACCTGGTGATGTTGAGTTGGGGCCATATGACCGCTCCATTATTGTCGCGGAAGACCAGGGACTTGTAAGCAAACACATTTTCGGTGTATCCGGCAAAGTACACTATCCTGACGGCACCGTAATTATGGGCGCAACAGTAACTGCTGAATCCGCCTATAGTGGCACACTTCCCGCGGATGATGTGTGTAGTCAATATCAGACTGACTTTGGGGGCTGGTTTCATATCTTTGGGTTAAACCGACCAGAAGTAGCACCTGCGGTGATTGATGTCGTTCTGACGGTTGAATATGAAGGTGCTGTAAATGTTTATCCCATAACACTGGATTATCAGGGACAGACCATCGTAGAACTTGAATTTAATCCTGATACTACCGGTGGCGAAGGTGAAGGCGAAGGCGAAGGCGAAGGCGAAGGCGAAGGTGAAGGTGAAGGTGAAGGTGAAGGTGAAGGTGAAGGTGAAGGTGAAGGTGAAGGCGAAGGCGAAGGTGAAGGTGAAGGTGAAGGTGAAGGTGAAGGTGAAGGTG
>CAZIDP010000103.1:0-8755 GCA_964537975.1 uncultured Nitrospirales bacterium
AGGACTGTGTCAATCCGAAGGTACGTGCGGCAAAAGACCTCGGCGTTTTGAAATCACCCGGGAAATACCTCGTGAGCAAGCTCTTGTCCTGGGCCCGCCATCACCAAGTACGCATTCCTGCCCTGCCCCGGGAAGTCGCCGCGTAGCAGTAGCTGAGTGCTGAGACAGTCAATAATTTACTGTTAATAGTAATCTTATCTAGAGCAATTTTATATCTCCTATCAGGATAGTTATCAATAAATAGTACTCAAAAGTGAATACTATTGTGCATTAATCGTTTTGGCAAACCGGGATAATTGCATCTTCTGCCGAAAATTTGCCACAACCTGTTTCACTATTCACAATTAAAAAATGTGAATTGTGATTTATGCTTGATTGGCATAATTAATGCTAACTCTTCTGTAGGTGTGTTCGACACAACGCGTTTCATACAATAGCAATGCTTGTTTATCACGACATATAGTGTAGTGTTAATCAAGATTAAGGGATGCGGTTTCTTTCAGGGGGATGCCTATGATCCATGTTGGTTTTATCATCTAAGCAGTTCAATTGTTTTTGGGAGAAAAGACAGTTGCAAATTATCCAATAGTGCCCTGATGGGGCACCAGTATACAGAAAGAATAAAAGGCAGAACTTGGGATGTACTGCCAAAAACTAACAAAGAAGGATTTAGTAAGATGTTAAAGCGATTTTTAGTAGTAAGTATGTTGGCAGCGATGGTATGTGTTGGCACGGCGGGTGCAGCAACTATTGAAACTTTTGATTCACAACCTGTTCTCGGTAGCTCACAAGCATCTGGAGTCTGGTATACAGATCGTTATGCTCCAAATGGCTTTCAAAGTGTAGATTTTAATGGAGAAAACGTACTCATGCAAAGCATTGATGCCAGTGATGGTGCAGCGCATCGTCCCGGTGGCTTTGGTGGTGCCTTTTATAATACTCAAGGCCGAAAATTCGATGTCTATGCTGATTTCATGAGTATTGACTTGTATATTCCATCGCAATGGGTTCAATTTGATAAAACAACGCGACATGCTGGATTTTGGGCAACTAGTTTTAATTCAAGTGACGCTATCTCGTTGTATCCAATTATCGAATTCGCAGGTGCCGGTTTTAATGTTTATGACAATGGTACTTGGCAAGCTATTGACATTGGAGCAATTGAATACGACAGTTGGTACAACCTGGCAATGCAACTTTCTGGTGGCCAGGTGTTGTTCTACATAGACAACGAGTTGGTTTACTCCATGAATTCCAACTGCACATCCTATTTTGGCAATGCCATTTTACAAGGCTACAACACTACTGCTGGTAGAACTTACGATATTTATTGGGATAACTTTACACATGAACCCATCCCAGAACCTGCCACGATGACTTTACTTGGTCTGGGTATGGCAGGCATGGTGTATCGTCGTCTTCGCAAGCATGCCTGATGCAGTTTGCGTGCTGCTAAACGGTTGGTAAACCGTAGGTAAAACGGTTGGTAAACCGTAGGGATGATTGCTTCGGCGAATAGAAATAAAAACATCGCCTGAAAAATAAAGATGTCCCATATTACAAACGAATCTTGATTACAGGGTCATGGCAATGCGCGCCGTGGCCCTGATGTCATTATAAGAAGCATTCGTGAAGCACTCTGTCTTTGAGTCATGCCTGATTTCGAGGAGCAACTCGGCGTCAAATACCCATTCCTGCCCTGCCTTGGGTGCTTACCGCGGCATAATGACACCAGGAAAAGTGTTTTAAGACCTGTAAGATACTGATAATTGAACTGCATACCAGCATTTCCTATTCCGGGCATCATGGTTTATAATGTCCAATTGTTTTTCGCTGGTATTTTTCACTCCAGTGCCACCATGCCGTACGCTGTGGCGGTTGCTACTCAAAACGCTGATCTTAAGGAATCTTTTCGCGTATGCCTCCCAAGAAGAACAACGCTGTGCATGATAAAATCATTATCCGGGGTGCCCGTGAGCATAATCTGAAGAACCTGAATCTGGAAATTCCACGTGACAAGCTCGTGGTGATTACCGGGTTGAGTGGTTCCGGCAAGTCCAGCCTGGCCTTTGACACGATATACGCGGAAGGGCAACGACGTTACGTGGAAAGTTTGTCGGCGTATGCCCGGCAATTTCTGGAGCAGATGGACAAGCCGGATGTGGATTACATTGAAGGGCTGAGTCCGGCGATCTCGATTGAGCAGAAAACCACGCACCGGAATCCACGCTCGACGGTTGGTACCGTGACAGAGATTTATGACTACCTGCGCCTGCTTTTCGCGCGCGTGGGCACACCGCACTGTTATCAGTGCGGTAAGGAAATTCAGGCACAGACGACGCAGTCCATTGTGGATACTATCCTGGAATTGCCGGAAAAGACGCGGGTGCAGTTGCTTGCGCCGTTGATTCGGCAACGTAAGGGCACGTACCAGAAAGTCCTGGATGATGTGAAGCAGCAGGGCTTTGTGCGGGTGCGGGTCGACAACAATTTCCACCATGTGGACGACGACATCGAGATGGCGCGTTATGTCAAGCATGACATTGATGTGGTGGTGGACCGGATTGTGGTCAAGGAGGACATTCGCAAGCGGCTTACCGATTCCGTGGAGACTTCGCTCAAGTTGGGCAAAGGGCTTATTCGTGTCTGGTATGAGGTGCCTGATGAGGAGCCACGGGAGATGTTGCAAAGCGAGCATCTGGCCTGTGTCAGCTGCGGCATTGCTTTTGAAGAGCTTGAACCGCGGATGTTTTCGTTCAACAATCCGCATGGTGCCTGTCCCCAGTGTACGGGGCTGGGCAACGTGATGGAGGTGGACCCGGAGCTGGTTGTGCCGGACACCAGTCTATCCATCGATCAGGGCGCGGTGCGCCCCTGGAGTCTGCGGCGGGTGCTGGATGGCATGTACCGCAAGGCGCTGGATTCGGTGTGTACGCACTACAAGCAGGAGTCCCGGACGCCGTGGAAGGATCTGCCGGAGTGGTTCCAGCAAGTTGTACTGTATGGCTCAGGAGAGGAAGTCGTCGACTTTTCCTATTCCAATGAGCGGCGTACCTACGAGACAAGCCGCCCGTTTTCCGGGGTGATTCCCAATCTGGAGCGGCGATATCGGGATACCGATTCCAACAGTGCGCGAGAGATGATCGCGCAATTCATGGCGTCGCGTCCCTGCCCGGATTGCAATGGTTCCCGACTGCGACCGGAGTCCCGTTCGGTACGCATACAAAAGCACACCATCCTGGATGTCTCGGCGATGTCCATTGGCGCCGGGTTGGATTGGATTCAGGGTTTGAAACTTCCGAAGGCGAAGGCCATGATCGCGGAGCGAGTCGTCAAGGAAATCCGCGAGCGCCTGGGCTTCCTCGTCAGTGTGGGGTTGAATTATCTAACCCTGGAACGGCACGCAGGGTCTTTGTCTGGAGGGGAATCGCAACGCATCCGGCTGGCAACGCAAATCGGTTCAGGGTTGGTTGGGGTGCTGTACATCCTGGATGAACCCAGCATTGGCCTGCACCAGCGGGACAACCAGAAGCTCATCGGGACTTTAGAGCGGCTGCGGAACCTGGGCAACACGGTGATTGTCGTGGAGCATGACGAGGACACGATCCGTGCCTCGGATCACGTCATTGATCTGGGTCCAGGTGCTGGCGTGCATGGCGGTGAAGTGGTGGCGCAGGGCACGCCCCGGCAGATTCTGCGTAACAAGCAATCCTTGACCGGGCGCTTTCTTTCCGGGGCGGTAAAGATACACTGTCCGGATAAACGGCGGCCCGGGAACGGCAATGCCATCACGATACGTGGTGCGGAGCACAACAATTTAAAAAACATTGATGTTGCTTTTCCGCTGGGACGTTTTATCTGTGTGACGGGGGTCTCCGGCTCCGGGAAGTCCAGTCTGGTGAATGAAACGCTGTATCCCGCGGTGATGCGCGCGCTGCATGGCTCAGTACAGTTACGCCCAGGGAAGCACAAGACCATTGATGGGCTGGAACATATCGACAAGATCATCGACATTGATCAGTCGCCTATTGGGCGTACGCCCCGATCGAATCCTGCGACGTATACCGGGTTGTTTTCGCCGATTCGCGATCTGTTCACCAAGACACAGGAGGCGCGGACACGGGGCTATAAACCGGGGCGCTTCAGTTTCAATGTGAAAGGTGGGCGTTGCGAGGCTTGTGAAGGAAATGGCCTGATAACCATCGAGATGCATTTCTTGCCGGATGTCTATGTGCCGTGCGATGTATGTCATGGCGCCCGGTACAATAGGGACACCCTCGAGGTGCGGTACAAAGGCAAGAATATCGCCGAAGTGCTGGACATGACGGTCGAAGATGCAGAACAGTTTTTCCGCAACATCCCTGCAGTGAACCGTGCATTGGTAACCCTGAACGACGTGGGGCTGGGCTATATCCGGCTGGGTCAGGCTGCCACCACACTTTCTGGTGGTGAGGCCCAACGGGTCAAACTGGCGACGGAACTGGCCAAGCGGCAGACCGGGAAAACGCTGTACATTCTGGATGAACCGACGACCGGGTTGCACGCGCTCGATGTGGACAAGCTCCTGCAGGTGTTGCACCGGCTGGTAGACCATGGAAATACCGTCATTGTAATTGAACACAATCTGGATGTCATCCGCACGGCGGACTGGATCATTGACATTGGGCCGGAAGGCGGCGATCTGGGTGGCAATGTTATTGCAGAAGGTCTGCCGGAAGAGCTGGCAGTACACCCGACGTCCTATACTGGTAAATATCTCAAGGACAAATTGCCTGGCAACCTGCCTGGTAAATTGCAGGGCACATTGAAAGCTTTGCATAAAACCGCCTGAGAATTGGTTGAAAGCGAAACAACGACGCTTTTGAACTAAAAACAGTTTTATTATGTGAAAACCGGGCCTGTCCGGTATCCCGGGCCTAGATTTACGGGTCATATAAGTCTTATTGACAATGGTTTACATGATAGTATGACGAAATGATGTGGCGAGGCATTACGAGAGAGAATGCCTTGTTAAGAATCGAAACCTGGACAAAGGAAGCAGTCAACTTGGACAATGTGCTGGCAAATCATGTGAAAGCAGCCCAGGCGGGTGATACCCTGGCATTTCGTGCCATCGTAACCCGCTTCGAGAGCTACGCGCACAGCCGTGCCTATGCCATCCTGGGTGATTTGCACCTGGCCGAAGATGCGGTGCAGGAAGCTTTCCTGGAGGCCTGCCTCAAGTTACACCAGTTGCGCGAGCCTGCGGCATTTCCGGGTTGGTTTCGGCGAATCATTTTCAAGCAGTGCGATCGCTTGACGCGGGGCAAAAAGGCGCCTACTGTTTCCATTGATGTGGTACGCGAACTTGCGGAAGCCCAGGCAGCCGCCGAGACGGAGGATGCAGTCGAAGGCTCTTTGTATGGTGATGGCATCTCCGCGGAGATGCTGGTGGCAGCGCTGGATACCTTGCCCGAACACGAGCGCTCCTTAATAGAACGGTTCTACCTTCAGGGCGAGCCGCAGAGTGACATCGCCTTGCAGCTTGGTTTGCCATTAACTACGATAAAAAAACGCCTGTACACAGCACGCCAGCGTCTTCGGCGCTGTCTTACACCCATGTTGGAATCAGACAATGAAATCGCGGAAACAGCGTTGGCATTCTCACCGGCGGTACAGTTATTCATGGCTGCCTGGAACGGGTTTCCCGGCAAGGTGGAAGTATTGTTACGGAGCCACCACGCGTTGCTGGCAGCGGAAAATGAAGATGGCATGGATATCGTGCTCTACGCTGCACACGCGGCGCACCATACCGGTAAAACGCAAGTGCTTGATGTGTTGCTTCGTCATAATGCATCGATCAATGTACATGCCGCAGCGGCGTTGGGCATGCTGGACAAAGTGCGGGCAACCCAGCGAGTTTCACCACAGGTATTGAACCAGCCCGGAGCCTGGGGTCGGACACCGTTGCATTGGGCGGCGTGTGGCGGGCATGTAACCTTGCTGAAATACCTGCTGGAGCAAGGCGTTCATCTGGAGTCCCGTGATCACTGGGGTTGTACCGCCTTACATATGGCAGTAGACTTCGGGCATGGTACCGCAGTCGCGTTGCTGCTGGATAAAGGTGCATCACCACTGGTGGCCATGCGTAACGGGAAACAGGTACTGCATCTGGCTTCAGCGGAAAACCCGCAGTTATTGAAGCTGTTGTTGTCCCGTGGTGCCCACCTGGATTTGTTTGCCGCGGCTGCCCTGGGGCAGAACAACCTGGCGTACAACTGGATTAAGCGGCATCCCGAGGCAGTGCATGAACTTTTACCACTTGGGGCATCCCCTCTGAATCTGGCAGCGGAGCGTGGGCATCTGTCCATGGCGAACCTGCTGTTGGAAAATGGCGCACAGCTTGACGCGGTATCGGCCGCGGAGCTGGGTTGGCTGGAGCAGCTTGACGCGCTGGTAGGTGCGAAGCCGGAGCGCGTGAATGAACATGCCGGCTCTTTCGGCTTCACGCCGTTGCATTGCGCTTCGGTGCGTGGCCAGGACGCGCTGGTACGGTGGCTGCTAATCCGGGGTGCGGAAGTGGACCGCACCGATCGCATGTACATCAAGACGCCACTGGCCGAAGCGCTGTATTTCGGACATGAATCCATAGCGGGCCTGTTGCACAAGCACAGCCACGCAGCATTACAACGCAAGGCATCCTCTGGAATACAGTGATGCTGAGCAGGTCGTCTTCTGCCGTTAAAACATAAGACACACTGCACCAACGAAATTGTATACAACAGTATTGTTTTTCCAATAAACCTGAATAAAAGGAGCGAATATTATGGCGGTTACAGAAACAATTACCTATCATGGCATGGAGTTAAACTCCAGCCTGCCCTACAAGGTGGCAGACCTGAGTCTGGCCGAATGGGGTCGCAAAGAAATCGAGATGGCAGAGAAGGAGATGCCCGGCCTGATGGCCATCCGGGAGCGTTATGCCAAAGAGCAGCCCCTGAAAGGCGCACGGGTCATGGGTTCCCTGCACATGACCATTCAGACCGCGGTGCTGATTGAAACCCTGACCGCGCTTGGCGCCGAGGTGCGCTGGGCCAGTTGCAACATCTACTCCACCCAGGATCATGCTGCGGCTGCGATCGCCGAAACGGGCGTGCCGGTCTTTGCCTGGAAAGGCGAGACCTTGGAAGAGTACTGGTGGTGTACGTACCAGGCATTGAATTTTCCCGATGGCCAGCACCCGAACATGATTGTGGACGACGGTGGTGATGCCACCCTGCTGATTCACCGGGGATATGAGTTTGAAGACACCTTCAATACGAAGGGGAAGTTGCCGGATGTCTGCCGGGACAATGCCGAGGTGATCTGTGTGGACACCTTGCTGCATGCTGTACACCAGATGCATCCCGGTTATTGGCATGAAGTGACGGAAGGCTGGATCGGGGTTTCGGAAGAAACCACCACCGGTGTGCATCGGCTGTACCACATGATGAAAGAAGGCAAGCTGCTTACCCGAGCCATGAATGTGAATGACTCGGTGACCAAGTCCAAATTTGACAACCTGTACGGCTGCCGGGAGTCTCTGGCCGACGGTATCAAGCGTGCCACCGATGTGATGATCGCCGGGAAGGTGGTTGTCATCGCGGGATATGGCGATGTGGGTAAGGGATGTGCCGATGCCATGCGCGGACTTGGTGCCCGCGTCATTGTGACTGAAATCGATCCGATTTGCGCGCTGCAAGCCTGCATGGAAGGGTACGAAGTCACCACCATGGAAGAGGCCGCGCCACAGGGCGATATCTTTGTCACCACAACAGGTTGCTGCGATGTGGTGCGCATTGAACACATGGAGCAGATGAAGGATGAATCAATCTTGTGCAATATCGGTCACTTTGATTCCGAGATAGAAGTATCAAAACTGGAAACCTATCCCGGTATAAAAGAGGTGAATATCAAGCCGCAGGTGGACAAGTACGTTTTCCCGAATGGCAAGGCAATCATCCTGCTGGCCAAGGGGCGCCTGGTGAATCTGGGCTGCGCCACGGGGCATCCCTCCTTTGTGATGTCCAATTCCTTCGCCAACCAGACCCTGGCACAAATTGCCCTGTATGCACGTCCAGAAGAGTTTGAAGTCGGCAAAGTGTATGTATTGCCCAAGCTGCTGGATGAAGAAGTAGCGCGCTTGCACCTGGGCAAGCTGGGTGCCAAACTCGAAAAGCTGTCAGACAAGCAGGCAGGATACCTGGGCATTTCCACCGAAGGCCCCTATAAGCCAGACACCTATCGTTATTAACGGGCACACGCATGTGCCTGTGAATGACAGGGTGAATCTTACTGTATGATATAAAAGCTCCAGCGCTGAGATAAGCACTGGAGCTTTTTTTAGTTCATCCGACTAAAGCACACTTTGTCTCGTTCATGACCTTGATCTTGAGCTTGAAGAATTCGATGTTCCGGTAGCCGGAAGCCTGCCGTTCCATCGGTTTGATCTTGTTGTTGGTTCCCTCCAGCGGACCGGTAGAAATGGGTTCGTCGGCTCGAGCCCATCAATCCAGCAAAAAGCGTTCCGCTTGCGCCTTGTTGTCGCATTGCCAGAACTGATGGGAAGGTGGCGGGAATGACGATTGGGGGTATATGCGAAGGGGGTATTTTGTATATACAGACGGGTGATCGGTGGTGTGGAGAATGTGAATATGTATATGTGGTAGCTGGCACACCCTTCGGGGTGCGGGGTTTGGAGTGCTTCTGACCCGGGGTGGCGGCCAGAGGCCTTACC
>CAZIDP010000104.1:0-8480 GCA_964537975.1 uncultured Nitrospirales bacterium
TCCTGCGGCAACACCAAAACGCAATTTAAAGCTGTGCCCTCGGCTCCTTCATCACTCCGCTGGATACCCACCTTCGTGGGCATGACTGAGGGGTGGGCATGACGGGACGGGTGGGCATAACGGTTATGGTTGATATGATGTTAACGGTGTGTAATCAAAAGAGCGTGGTGTGCTGTACATTCCATTGCATGTTCCATATCCCGAAGGGATTAAAGCACCGTAGCGCGGGGTAAGGCCAACGAGCCGCCACCCCGGGTTAGTAGCACCTCTAACCCCGCACCCCGTAGGGCGTGCCAGCCACCTTTCCGTCATTCCCGCGCAGGCGGGAACCTAGTAAGACATAATACTAGCATATGTTTTATAATCATTCCTAACAACCAAGCCCTCCTGCGGCAACACCAAAACGCAATTTAAAGCTGTACCCTCGGCTCCTTCCTCACTCCGCTGGATACCCACCTTCGTGGGCATGACGGAGGGGAGGGCGTGCCAGCATTGCATATGAAAATAATGTTTTCTACCGTCTGATCATCCACCATAAAACCTTCCAACTGAAATACTGGCACATAATTTGCTGCCTTATAATACAGGACAGGTCAATTTTCTTGGGATTTTGTTGGCGAACCGAATGGTTTTTCCCTTTGATGTATTTTTTTGCAGATTAAATTTCTGCGTTACATTCATCAATGTTTCGAGAAAAAGATTGATTTTGCGTTAGGAATGTCAATTTACATTAGAACCGATAACACTAATTGAAGGTTGAATTGCATGTGTGATTTGAGGCCTGTTACAGGCTGCAGGGAGTTGAAGGGCTTTGTGATTTGCCTACCAACTGGTATGTTGACAGGATGTGCCATACCATTTGGTTTTGCCGCCTGAGTCGTCTGAATGTTGGGTGTACTTATCGTGCCGCAAAAGGAGAATCTAAGATGAAATTAATTGAGCAATATGAAACGGGTAATTTTTTTGATGAATGGATGACTGAGACAGGTGCGCCTAGAAATGGTATGGAAATAATTACCCAAAGATTGAAAACGCTAAGCCATGAGGATTTACTGCGGCGTCAGAAGCAAGCTGAAAATTATCTGTATAACCTGGGCATTACTTTTAATGTTTACGGTGATACAGAAGGCATTGAACGCATCATCCCATTTGATTTGTTACCGCGTGTAATCACTGCCTCAGAATGGACACATATTGAAAAGGGTCTTAAACAGCGCATTCATGCATTAAATTTATTTATTGACGATCTTTATCATGAACAGAAGATACTCAAGGATGATGTGATTCCGCAGTTTGTTATTAAATCCTGTAAAGACTTTCGCGAGCAATGTATTGGACTCAAGCCACCCAAAGGTGTTTGGTGTCATGTTACGGGTACTGATCTTGTTAGAAACAAGGATGGTGAATTTTATGTTTTAGAGGACAACATGCGATGCCCATCCGGGGTTTCTTATGTGCTGGAAAATAGGGAGGTGATGAAACGTTGTTTGCCTCAGTTTTTCAGTGCGGGTCGTGTGCGGCCAGTAGAGGATTATCCAGACCAGTTATTGAAAACCTTGGAATATCTTGCTCCGGGTAATACTGGCCACCCTGAAATAGCTGTTTTGACGCCGGGTTATTTGAATTCTGCCTATTTTGAGCATTCCTTTCTGGCCCAGCAGATGGGGGTTGAGCTTGTAGAAGGACGTGACCTGGTTGTTGAGAATAATCGTCTGATGATGCGTACGACAAAAGGGTTTGAGCGGGTTGATGTGCTGTACCGGCGTATTGATGATGATTTTCTGGACCCACTAACGTTTCGTTCTGACTCATTGCTGGGCATTCCTGGATTGATGGATGTCTATAAAAAAGGGTGGGTTGCTCTGGCCAATGCACCTGGTACGGGTGTTGCCGATGACAAGGTTGTTTATGCCTATACACCAGAAATAATTCGCTATTACACAGGTGAAGAACCGATACTGCCCATTGTGCCAACCTATCTTTGCTGGAAAGAAGAAGATAAAAAGTATGTGCTTGATCACATAGAAGAACTGGTTGTAAAACCGGCCAATGCTTCTGGAGGGTATGGTCTTATGATAGGGCCGCATGCCACAAAGGCAGAACATGCCCGTTGTAAAGAAAGTATAAAAGCTGATCCCCGAAATTACATTGCGCAGCCCGCAGTTTCCTTGTCTCGAGTACCCACCATTATTGATGACAGATTTGAGGGGCGGCATGTCGACTTGCGACCTTATATTCTTTATGGAAGTGACATCTATGTATTGCCAGGCGGCTTGACCCGCGTCGCGATGAAAAAAGGGTCGCTGGTGGTAAATTCATCACAAGGCGGTGGAAGTAAAGATACCTGGGTTTGGGCGGATGAAGCACATGGGAAAAACAATGGTCATGATGCCCGCAAAAATAATGGGAAAGGATGACGCAGATGCTGAGCCGAGTTGCTGATTCCCTGTATTGGATGTGTCGATATATAGAGCGTGCAGAAAATATAGCTCGATTTTTAAATGTCAATTATAACCTGGTTCTGGATAATGTAAACACCAATGGCGCAGTCGAAGGTGTCCAATGGGAACCTATTATCAGTGTGACGGGAGACCTGGCAGATTTTATGAATCAAAGAGGTGTGGCAACCCGTGAAAATGTGATTGATTATCTGGCATTTGATCCCAATTACGCGCATTCCATCATTGCATGTCTTCGCTCTGCCCGGGAAAATGCCCGTTGTGTTCGTGAAATATTACCTACAGAATTATGGGAACAGATAAATCGTATTTATCTTCGGGTAGAAGATGCCGCACAGATATCTTCCTTGCGTATGGAGCCAGGTTCTTTTTTCATGGATATTGTACGCGAAAGTGCTCTCTTTTCAGGTATTGCGTCAACTACCATGACGCATGATGACGGATGGCATTTTTGTCGATTGGGCAATATGATTGAAAGAGCCGATAAAACATCCCGGATTGTAGATGTTAAATATTTCTATTTACTGCCATCCACTGAAGATGTCGGTAGTACCCTGGATAATTTACAATGGTCGGCTCTTCTCAAATCAGTCAGCGCCTTGCAGGCTTATCGCCAGACCTACGGGCTGATTGAACCGGCAAAAGTGCTTTCGTTATTGCTGTTGAACCGGGAGTTCCCCAGAGCAGTGCGTTATTGTATTGATCGCATGTTGACATCGCTTTATGCGATCAGTGGTGCTCATCCCAATACGTTCAGCAATCGGGCAGAACGAAAATGTGGCCAGTTGGCAGCAGGGTTGACCTATGCCTCTATTGATGACATCGTCTTGGGGGGTGTGCATGAGTACATTGATAAATTGCAACAAAAGCTGAATGATGTTGGTCTGGCTATATTCGAACAGTTTTTTGCCATACAGAAACAGGTGATCATTCCCGATTCCATGTTCCAGGGCAAGTGATTCATAAACGGGTTATATTTTTCAGGAGGTTCAATACAGATCATGACTTTTTGTCTAACTATGCGATTGGAAGATGGATTGGTTGGAATTGCGGACACCCGCATCACCACAGGAAACGAATGTATTACGGCACGAAAAGTTACCAGATATCAGGGGAAAAATTATGCTTTTTTTATCATGTCGTCAGGGCTTCGGTCTGTACGTGATAAAACACTCACCTACTTCGATGAGCTGTTTGAGGCCCAGCGTTCCAAATGCGACAGACTTTTTAAGGTATGTAATTTTTTCACGGAACAACTGCGCAAGGTAGGTAAGGAAGACAGAGAAGCACTGGAACTAAGCAAGCTCTCGTTTAATATGAATACACTGGTAGGTGGACAGATGCCCAAAGACAAAGACCCGAAACTGTATCTGATATATCCGGAGGGAAATTGGGTAGAGGTTGGTACTGGAACACCGTATGCAGCAATTGGAAATTCCGGATATGGAAAGCCAGTTTTGGATCGTACCTTACACTATACTGATTCCATGCAATATGCATTTCGTGTCGGTTGTATGGCCTTCGATTCAACCCGGATCAGTGCAGCAGATGTTGATTATCCCCTAGATGCGGTGATTTATCCACGAGATTCTTTCAACATAACCATGCAACGTTATGATAAAGATGATTTTCGCGATTTGACACGCTGGTGGCAGGAAAGATTAAGGCAATCAGTGCAGGATTTACCTTTTGAGGGTCTGGATACAATCTTTGACAACGTCCTGTACAAACCCAGCAATTTATCTGTCAAGCGGCTTTCTGATACTGGGCATATTGGTGTGTTACACACCGATGATATTCTAAAAAGTAATGATTCCAACTGAGGATGAAGGTGTTGTAATAATGCGATTTTATTTAACTCATGAAACCACCTACACGTATTCTAAGCCGATTTTTCTTGAACCTCATACGGTTCGTTTGCATCCAAGAGCAGGTAATGGTATCCGGGTGCGAAACTTCAAACTGGATGTGAACCCAATACCAGCAGGACAATCTGAAAACCTGGATTTATATGGAAATACTGTAAACCATCTTTGGTTTGACGGAATGATGCAAGAACTCAAGTTGACAACATCATTTGAAGTAGAATCTAATAGCTGGAACCCCTTTCACTTTATTATCAATCCTCCAGAAGCTGGAATATTACCAGTGAGCTACAGTGCGGAGGAGCTTCCTCTAATTCATCCATACTTGATCCGATGTTCAACCAATGTACCGGTTACGGCATTTGCCACAGCAACTGCACAGGAAGTAGACCGACAGACACTGCCCTATCTTTCCAAATTAAACGATCGTATTTCTGGCATGTGTGAAAGGATCATACGACCGGAAGGTGCTCCATACCCACCCACAGCTACTTTGCAACAATTGAAGGGTTCGTGCCGCGATCTTGCTGTACTTTTCATTGATGCGTGTCGTGCGGTGGGATTGGCTGCCCGATTTGTAAGCGGATATGTTTTGAATGAAGCAGATGCTGGTGAACGCGATCTTCATGCCTGGGCTGAGGTCTACATACCCGGTGCAGGATGGCGTGGTTTCGACCCATCTCAGGGAGTTGCTACATCTTCACAGCATGTTCCGGTTGCTTCTGGACGTATATCCTCGGAGGCCGCTCCTGTCAGTGGCGCAATTCGAGGAAATAATGTTAAACGTGACTTCAAAGCACAGATTGTTTTATCAGAACTTGCACAAGCAGCACTTTAACAGGCATTTGTTTGCATAATGAAATGCTGTAAAATGTGCATAAATACCTTGAATTATAGATAAATTTATCGGTATAGTATTGAAATTGACCATTTCCGGGGGCTGAGCAAATAAAACAAGCATACCGGTTGTTTTTATAAGCAAGTTAATTGTTACATATATAATCGGGATTGTAAGATTAAGCCTTGGTTTACCTGTTTTTACGAAACGTGTTTTCAGAATTACCGGTTCATCAGCTTGATAAAACTATTTAAAATGCACAGGAGTCTTTTGTAATACATGGCCAACTTGATTGACAGTAAAGGCAATCTGGATGAATTATCCGGAGTGGAAACATTTAAAGATCGCAGCGAAGGATTGTATGGCTTGATCCCGAATGAGCTGGCTGAAAAAACAGACCATTTTTCTGATGAAGCAGTTCAGATTCTCAAGCACCACGGAACGTACCAGCAAGATAACCGGGATACACGGAAAGAGCGCAAAAAACAAGGGCTTGACAAAGAATACACCATGATGTTGCGGACCAAATTTCCAGGGGGAAAATTGACCGCGGAACAGTACCTGTTTTGTGATGATATGTGTGACAAGTATGGCCAGGGCGACATAAGAGCCACCTCACGGCAGGATTTCCAGTTTCATGGGGTCGTTAAAGGCAGCCTTTGGCCACTGATTCATGATTTAAACACCCTGGCAAGCATCACAAGTCTTGGTGGATGTGGTGATGTGGTACGAAACACCATGGCCAACCCAGTGTCTGATATTGATCCAGCATACAAGAAATGCGGTTTAGATTTGATAGCACTTGCCGAATCTTTAAGTGACCTGACATTGCCCCGGACGAGCAGTTATTTTGACTTGTGGATTAACAATGAGAAAGCGCGCTTGAACGAAGATGGCACGCTTTCCTATGGGGAGAATTTGCGGGAAAAATGTGAAGAGCCTTTGTACGGGAAACAGTATCTGCCGCGAAAGTTCAAGATAGGTGTTGGCGCGGATTTTGATAATGGGGTTGATCTCTATACACAAGATTTTGGAATCATGGCGGTCACAGAAGATGGTGTGATTGTCGGATATGAAATCCTGGTTGGAGGTGGTCTCGGTTTTTCACATACCCTGGAAAAAACCTATCCCCGGGCCGCGTCTCACCTGGCGTTCGTGTTGGAAGATGAGATATGGCCGATTCTGGAAGCTGTTATCAAGGTACAGCGAGATTATGGAGACCGGACGGACAGAAAGCAGGCCAGATTGAAATATACCATAGACCGGATGGGCCTGGAAGAATTTCGTGCGAAAGTGGAAGAATACGCCGGTCGCACATTTGCCCAGCCATGCAATGTGAAGCCGACAGCACAGCCAGATTACCTGGGATGGCACCAACAGATTCAGAGTGGATTGAATTATGTCGGTGTATGGATTGAAAATGGTCGTATTAAAGATTTCGAGGGCAGTTATCAGTTCCGTACCGGGCTGCGCAGTATTATTGAAAAATTTAAACCGAATATCCGCGTTACACCGCACCACAACCTGGTGCTGGCCAACATAGCAGACAAGGATGTTGCTTCGGTTCAGGCTATGCTGGATGAATATCATATTCCGACGGACCAAGGCATCCCTGCAATTCGTCGAATGGAAATGGCCTGCCCCGCATTACCACTTTGCCCGTTGGCCCTTTCTGAATCGGAACGGATATTTGGCGAGGTGATGAATGGTCTTGCTGAAGCCGGACATGGAGATGCCGATGTGGTTATCCGTATGACTGGATGTCCAAATGGTTGCGCACGGTCTTCCTCCTCAGAAATTGGTCTAATTGGTAAAGGTCCTGGCAGATATGTGCTCTATACCGGTGGCGACTACAATGGTACACGGATCAACACCATTCTGATTCCCGTATTGAAGTATGAAGAGGTAGTTCCAACATTGGCCAAGTTGTTGTCCCTTTGGAAAAGTGACCGACAAGAAAATGAAAAATTTGGTGACTGGTCCTGGCGGTTGGGTGTAGATACTCTTCGTGAGCGTTTACAACAAGCAAGCTGATACCTACTGATATACCCCAAGGATTGTAGTCAACCTATCAATCCGTGAATGAGGCATCTTATGGCAGTTGTTGAAGTCCTGAATGAATTACACAAAGAATTAAATGACATGTCTCCAGAGTCGCTCTTTCAATGGGCACTCAAAGAACATGACACACAATCTGCAATTATCACCAGCTTTCAAGACACTGGCTGCGTCATGATTGATATGATGCAACAGTATGCTCCTGGTATGCGTGTTGTCACAGTAGACACCTTGCGTTTGCATCCCGAGACCTACGCGCTCATGGATGAAATTGAAGCACGGTATGGTATCACAGTAGAACGTTTTTATCCCGATCCAGACAAGCTGGAAAGCATGATTAAAAATCATGGTGAATACCTGTTCTTTGACAGCAAGGCGAAACAAGAGTTTTGCTGCCACATTCGCAAAACAGAACCCAACCAGCGTGCACTGGAAACAGTTGATGTCTGGTTTACCGGGTTGCGCAGAGATCAATCGGATTATCGACTGGAGACACCAAAAGTCGCGCTGGTTGATCGTCGCGGTAAAAAAATTTTGAAGATTGCACCTCTGGCAGACTGGGACGATGCAAAAATAGCGGCATATATCAGAGAACATAATTTGCCGATGAATGATTTGTATCAACAAGGGTATACCAGCATTGGATGTATCATCTGCTCAACACCTACCTTGCCCCATGAAAACAAACGTGCCGGTCGTTGGCGTTGGTTCAATGCGCTGGATGATGACAAGAAAGAGTGCGGCATCCACATCAACGGTAGTGGTATCTGATTCATACTTCCCCGGGGTGGCGGCTCGTTGGCCTTACCCCGCGCTACGGTGATGTAATCCCTCCGGGATATGGAACCGGTGGCAGCCTTTGGCCTTACCCCGCGCTACGGTGCTGTAATCGCTCCGCGATAGGGAACAGGTGTGGGACTTATATCACCCAACCGTCATTCCCACCCACACCGTCATACCCACGCAGGTGGGTACCCAGTGGAGCGCATGGCGTGACCCCATACCGTCATACCCACCCATACCGTCATACCCACGCAGGTGGGTATCCAGAGAGGTTATGAAGGAGTCGAGGGGAAATCATTAGCATGTATTTTGGTGATCCCGCGGGTAGGTTTGGTTGTTAGAAATGATTATAATCATGTGCTAGTATTATGTCTTACTGAGTTACCGCTTTCGCGGGAATGACGGAAAGGGGGCTACTCGCGGGTGGTTATTGCCTGATCGAAGGTGAGTATCGCTGCTGGCACGCCCTCTGGGGTG
>CAZIDP010000105.1:0-8386 GCA_964537975.1 uncultured Nitrospirales bacterium
ATTATTGCAAAGGGAATACTGGACTCTATCCGGTATTCCCTTTTTTAATTGAATTCAGGTTCACCTGAGATGATAAGACAGTTGGGGGGTTATCTTTCGATATATGCCAAGCATACCGTCTGATTTGGTTTGCGTAATGCCCTATTCAATGTGCTAAACTCTGATGAAGTATTGTGTGTTGATCTATACAAGCGTTTTTTTCATTACCATTAAGTATCAATTACTTTCATTTTATTACATTGTGTGCATATTTATGTCTATACACAGTTAGCCAAGGCAGCATGCCATGTACAGAGTATAAATTGACTTCATTTTATACACCTTGAGGAATTCGTGATATCTTGTATTAGCAAATTAATTTTAATTAATACATCAGCACTATAAAAATCCTATAACATAGGTAATAAAAAACTTGATCAATCATAAAAAAGTGTTTATTTTATGTCCTATATATTAATTACTGCCGCAAAAAATGAAGAAAAGCATATTAAAAAAACACTAGATTCTGTAACAAGTCAATTAATATTACCACTTAAGTGGATCATAGTCTTGAATGGCTCAACTGATACAACAGAAACTATTATTGAGCCATACTGCAAAAAGTATAAATGGATAGACTTAATCAAGCTACCTGGTGAATTGAATCGAGACTTTAGTGCAAAAGCGCGGGCAGTAAATTATGGATTCAGTAAATGCAAGGGCTTGGATTTTGATATTGTAGCCAATATTGATGCCGATATTTCTTTTGCGCCTGATTTTATCGAATTTATATTACAAAAATTTACAGAAAATCCGAAAATTGGTGTACTGGGTACCGCATATGAGGAAGAATACTACGATTCATTACGGGACAGGTACCAGAATCTGACTCATGTCTCTGGTCAGGCACAATTTTTCCGTAAAGATTGCTTTACAGCTATTGGTGGTTACGTTGAAATCCCCTACGGTGGAGTCGACTGGATTGCCGTAACAATGGCACGGCAACAAGGATGGATTACCAGAACCTACCCGGAAATTAAATTTTTTCACCACCGACCAATGGGTACAGAAGGTATTGGCGTATTAAAAGCAAGGTTTAAATACGGGTACCGGGATTACCTGTTTGGTAGTCACCCATTGTGGCAAATACTGAGAATAGTATTTCAATTTAAAAACAAACCCGTAATTCTTTCTGGGCTATTCCTGGGGGCCGGATACTTTTGGGGGTGTATTAAGCGTCCTGAACGCCCAATAAGCAATGAATTAATCCAGTTTCGCAGAACTGAACAATGCGAAAATTTACATAAGATTCTGTATAAGATATTTCCAAAATTCAGAAAGGTTGATGATGTCAAGTAGCATCAAAAATATAGATGGTATTATTGATAATTTTGTGAAATGGCTGGAAAATTTTGGAGAATTGTCGCAAGACCATCAAGACTATTTATCAGGTTGGTATGGTGGTTACGCCAAAGACAAATATTATCGCAATCCCAGAATTGGACATCTGCTGGTTGCCCCAATGATTTTTTGTGAAGCCTTTCTCCCTAATACAAGAGCTCTATTCAAGGCAAAAAGCAGATTGCCTATTGCTGATGCCCACTACGCAATGGCCTATTCCTATTTGTTTCAGGGGCATGGAAACGAACAGCATTATGACAGAGCAGTTCATTTTCTGGAGGTGCTGAAGGATACCAGATGTCCTGATTTCAAAAACTATTGCTGGGGCTACCCGTTTGACTGGGTTACTGTCTACGGTACCTTTCCGCAAGGTACCCCGATGATTACGGCAACGCCCTATTGTTACGATGCATTTTCTGATGTATATGCAATAGATAAAAAAGATGAATGGTTAAGTATTATGCGCTCCATTGCTACCCATACAGTGGAAGACCTTTCAGAAATCGAGATTGATGATGAAACTGCCATCGCCTCTTATACGCCTGTTGACAATCGGCAAGTGATTAATTCCAATAGTTACCGTGCGCAATTATTGGCCAGGGCTTCTGTTGAGCTTGAAAATCCGGCGTACTGGGAAATCGGAAAACGTAACCTGAATTATGTATTGCAAAATCAAAGTGATGATGGCTCCTGGATTTATGCTACCGACGGTATGGGTAATTTTATTGATAATTTCCACACTTGCTTTGTCATGAAGCATCTCTATCGTATCTACCATTACACTGGTGATGAAAGATGCTGGAATGCCATTGTGAATGGAAATGCATACTATCGTAAGGTCTTGTTGGATGAAGAAGGATTGCCGATCCCATTTGCAAAGCCACCACGATTAATTGTTTATAAGCGCGAACTATATGATTATGCTGAATGCATTAATCTGGGATTACTCTTACGTGGTAAATTGCCAGAATGGAACAACATTATCGAACGTTTGCTGGGCGATCTCACGGCGAGGTGGCTAAAAGCTGATGGATCGTTCCGTTCACGTAAATTGCGGTTTGGTTGGGATAATTGTCCTATGCATCGTTGGGCACAATCCCAATTATTTCGGGCATTAACGATATATTCATTAAGTGACAAGCTTGATATAAAATAATCATTAGATGAACCGCTCACATCTTAAAAACTTTGTCATTCAGTTCTTTAGTTAGCGATGCTTGAGATAATTCATTGATTGCACGCCTATAACCTTGTTTACCCAGTTTGCTTGCCAATTTATCGTCGCTAAGTAAGATGTCAATTTTTTCTACAAGATCATTAACATCACCTGTATTAATCAGTAACCCGGTTTGTCCATCAATTACAGCTTCCGGAATACCACCATTATTGGCACCAATAACTGGTTTTTCACACAAGTTGGCTTCAATGTACACTATTCCAAAGCTTTCAATATCGCCACGCGGTTTTGTGATGTACAGACTGGGCATAACAAAAATGTCACACGCATGAAAAAACTTGATTTGGTCACGGTTTCCTGGAAACCGGACATAATCTAGAACTCCCTGTTTTTTTGCCAACAGCTTTAAGGAATCTTCATCTGGCCCGCCCCCCACGATAACATATACTAAATCAGGATGCCGCTTTACCAACTCAGGTAAAGATTGAATAACCAGATGTTGTCCCTTACGATGAATGATATGCGCAACAGTCAATATAACCTTTTTATTGACTAAGTTTTCTTCAATGCAAAACTCGTGTAATTCCGATGGACACTTGAATCTTTCAGGTGTTAACCGTGGATGAATTACAACAATCCTATCTTCAGGCGCGCCAAACTCAATTAGTGCATTTTTGGTCCAAGTACTTACAGCAACAATTTTATAGGCTTTTCGATAAATGTAGCGTTGCCAAGAAAGCGCTATTTTTGATCTTTTTATGAAAAGCTCGCTTCCATGAGCATGGATGATATATTTCTTTCCGATAAAATTAAACAGAGGAGCTATCATGCCTACCGGATAACACAAACTGTAATGTATATATGTAGATGATAATTGTACTGAACGTAGTAACGCATAAATGTTGAGCCAAAACATTGAAATAAAAGCCAGGACCTTATATTTTACAGAAAAGCGGATGCGTTCGACTCGAAACGGATATGTAGCATCGCGATCTTTAATATAATCGGTATCTGGTTCTGTATGCTCATAACCTTTTCGGCTATTTTTCCATGGGGTAATAACAACAACATGATTACTTGGCTGTGCATTCGCAATGCTTTCCATTACATTAGCAATACCTCCTGTTAAAGGCGGAAATGTATGAGTGACTACAATGCAATCTGCACTATCACTTTTTGTAACTTTTGACATAAAGTTTCCTTAAGCTAGATTTATTTCTTGATTTTCATTAGTACAGACAATCGTGATTTATATGATTTTAAGTCAATATATAAAACCAGCAAAACCCATCAATTGTATTACAGAGAAAAACAAAAACTGTGAATGCGGAGCCAAGAAGAAATAACACATGATCACTGGAAGCTATTTTGATCACTTTCGCGCTCAGTATAATGATAGAATTAAACCAAAGCAGACCTATCACAAGCTTTTATAAAAAACAGGAATCAGAAATATCACTATGGTGGTGTATAAATTTAATATTGCAATAAGGTATAGTTTCAATTCATGAGTATAGAATTGTATAAATAAAAAACTACATCTCGGTGTGTAATTATTTCTGCCAAATATAATTAGAGTTTGCGGCATTAATTCAAGTGTATTTTATAACCTTGGAACTATTAATTTTTCACGGAATTACCCGCAAGAATCAGCATGCAATTCCATACTGTCATGAACATTATTGCTATGGTTATCTGATGCGACCACCAATAATATACCAATCATTAAATATAAAATAACAGCAGCCCCTGATTGTAAAGGCTGCAAGCTGTTTACCGCCATGATTGATATGTATCCACTGAAAATTCCCACAACGACTACAGATGCAGACAAATCATTACTCTTTATTTTCAACATGCATATCACAAAAATTAAATGTAGGGACAAAAAAAGTCCAAGCCCCAATATTCCGGTTTGGTACAAAATATCTAAATAAGTGTTATGCGCGGTTGATGTATTCCAAATAAATTCTCCTGAACTGCTCATTTGATAAAATTCAAGCATATGCCCAATGCCTATTCCAATAACCGGATTATCCAGGGTATAGCTGATTGTTTGTCCCCAAGCATAAAAGCGCTGATCTTCACTAATGTCTTTTTCTGCTGAACGCTCATATAATGTTGTTAGGGAAGTCTGGAGTTGTTCATTGAAAAAAATGATACCAATACCGGTTGCGACTACCAGTAACACTACAACAAGGAATATTGATTTAATATTGGGTAATATCCTCTCATTTCGAATCCAGGAAATATAGATATAGGCAATTCCAGGGCACATCAGCAGATATAACAACGCCAACCGCCATCCACTGATCAATAAAAAAATACAACCCAGGACAAATGCAAAAACTGCACAAGTTTGCAGAATTTTACTACTTGTTATGCGTAGGTACGCAGTTAAGTATGCTATGAACAATCCAAGTGCAGCAATTTCAAATTGTGAAAGCAATCGTGGCTGCATAACCCATCCAGAATAACCACTCATGAAGTATTCCTCTTGCCAGGAAGTCCCTGTTAGCATGCGATAGGTTCCCATTGCCATTGCAAGAAAACCTCCTATAACAAGCACAACCGGTAAGAAACGAAGATGTCTCTTTTCTAATGGCAAGATCAGTGGAACAAATATTGCCAGGGGATAGAAGTAAAGTCTGCGAAAGTCTCCAAAAATATCGTTGGTTGCATGACCAGCAATAAATCCCCGGATTAACGGGACAAACCCGTATAAAAACATAACGATCATCAGCCAGCATATGATGCGAATTTCTTTTTGGGCATTTTTACCAAATAATCTTTCACGTATTCCAGGTACGAAAAGAAAGTACAAAAAAGAAATTCCCATTAGATAAATAACAAAATCTGCGCCGTATACACGGATTCCCATTATTTGAACAGGCATCTCGCTCATGACTACAGGGATTCCTAGTAATAATGTAAGGAATACTGGTAACAACCAGGCAGCGAATGGTATACAAATAAGTGCTAAACATATGGCAGCAAATATAATCTGTACATTTAGCCCCAAAAACTGCAAAACAAGTATTAACGACAAGATCAAAAGGCAGAGGAAGATATAGTTGCGATTTTGAAAAAAATAATCAGATGAAATGATGCTTCTCATACTCAATTTTCATCCATGAGTATTACAATATCAAAAATATCCAGTGTACCGCGAGCAAGCATTTCGAATTCTATGCTATCTGCCTTAGCCATTTCAGCAGATGGAAGTTTGGATACGTATTTGTGGCGCAGAAAAGGTGCCCCGTTAACATCAAGATAATCTGCTTCTTCTGATTCGATAATCGCAATCTTCTGATGATCTCTGCCCTGGGGGTCAAAATCGTAGTCGGAACGTGCTGTGTGTATACCGCTTAATATAGGCAGCTCCACCAGTATCTGTCCGTTTGAATACACTCTGCACACGCCAACTTTTTTAGATTGGGGCACTGAATTATACCCATACGCTGATATCAAACCAATGCCAATAAAACTGTGATCTTCTCGTTGTTCAATGTCTATTCGCTGGGTGACGCCACTGCCCAAACGAAAACGCTTGTTTAACGATATGTTATTGGAGCCAAAAAATTCTGGATACCGACTGGTCTCCATGTCAGGTAGTTCAATCAACGGCAACAAACGCAGGTTGAGAAGTAGCTGAAAATTTTGCGTTTCTGAAAGTGTGCTTTCTTGTCCAACATGTACTGACATTGTTGCCGCCCCGCTGAAACTAAGGGTAATCGAACGCATATCAGTAACATGGTGGTGTTGATATATACCGCCTGCTTTCCACAATTCTCCAACCTCAGGCCCAATTTGTGTTTCAATGGTTCTTTTAACAATACCATCCCGTGTTGAAAACTGTAAAAGGATAGGAATCTTTGTATCAATATCATGGCCAGGCAACCAGTGCAAATTTACATCAAGTAATTCTTGCGGATTTATTGTTATGATGTCTTCCTGTTTAATTAAACCCTTGCCAGCTTGAACAAGTTGTATACCCAGCAATCGGAGATTTTCTTGTGGTTCATTTTCAAAAATACTGTACGTTGGTGCCTTGAAAATTTCGCCCTTTTCTATGAGCTTATTGGTGTCTGCTGCTGCATGTGATTGACAGAACAATGTATAAATAAGCATACACACTGATAACAGCAGTAATTTAATGTTTTTTAAATCTCTGTTCCATCGGGCTGTATTTGATTTTGATATTAAATTTGTTAATAGCATAAAATTTGCTTTTGTCTGTTGGCTAGTCATTAAATGATGGCTCATTGTACGTAAATGTAGCTAAAAATTACAAGAGGTGTTCATTGCCTTATATGTATGGTATATCAATTTATTGTGTTCAATTCTGCTTACATGATTTTAGGAGGTATGGCCAAGCCCTTATTGCGGTTGGCGTATGTGATTTTGAGATACGCAAATCTTTGTAGAATTAGTATTAATTCTGTATTGCAAGATAATCTGGAAATTGTACTTGTATTTTCAAATCTGAAAACCCTAGAAATAATTGTTTTCAAGACTGATCATTTTATCTTGTTTTTTTTCGTACATTGAGGTTGTAAAAAATTCAGGTAAGGTGTAGTATTGATACGTAGAGGCAAAATATTTTTGGGATGCTTTACCTATTTTAGATCGCTATGCGTAAAAAACTGTGAGGATTTTAGCAATGAGGATTTGTAGTTCTAAATATGTTATCGGGGCTGCTTTCTTGCTTTGTATATCATTATTTGGTTGTAATGTAAATGTACCAGATGTTGTAGGCATGGAAAAAGAAGAAGCGATAAATGTTATCAACAAAGCAAGATTAAATGTTGGTGACATTAATGAAGAATACAATGAAACTGTTCCAGAAGGCATTGTGTCCGAACAAAATCCAGAGGCGAGTGCGAGAGCACGCCGTAATAGTGAGGTTATTTTAACGGTCTCACTTGGATCGGGTGGTGCAGAGGGCGAAGGCGAAGGTGAAGGTGAAGGCGAGGGTGAAGGCGAGGGTGAAGGTGAGGGCGAAGGTGAAGGCGAGGGTGAAGGCGAGGGTGAAGGTGAGGGCGAAGGTGAAGGCGAGGGTGAAGGTGAAGGTGAGGACGAAATACCAGATTTTCTTATTGAAATACCCAACCTGAGTGATCTCCGGGAAGCATACGAAGCAATGGTTGCTGCGTTCAATGTGCCACTGGATGTCGCTAATGATGGGTTACCCGATTTATATAGTCTCGGGCTAATCCATTACGCCATATTGCAAGATGATGATGAAATCATCTGGGGAGCTACACTGAATGCGTATGAATTAAATTATTCACGCCTTGTACTGGAGTCGCAAGCTGAAGCTTTGGGAGAGCACAAAATTATTATTGCTGTGCTACTCGCAATAAATACACCAACCCAGTTTGCTTTTATCGCTCACTTGGACACACAAGGTATATATTTGGATGGTGCCTATGATGTTGTACAATGCGATGCTGCTGGCCAATGTATGCCATCAATGGATTCCAACAAGTCCTTATGGGAAAGCTATCTGGTTTTTGACGAAAAGGCTGAAGGATTAGTATACCCATTTGCTGCTGATGGCGATTTTGATGGCGATGAATACACAAACCTTCAAGAATATGAAAATGTTATTGACAATTGCTTTGGGTTGGAATTGTTTGTCGAGGTTGCTACCGATCCTACCCGCAATGGTAACGAAATAGATGGTTGCAACGGTGGTGAGGGTGAAGGTGAAGGCGAAGGTGAAGGTGAGGGTGAGGGCGAAGGTGAAGGTGAGGGCGAAGGAGAAGGTGAGGGTGAGGGTGAAGGTGAGGGCGAGGGTGAAGGTGAAGGTGAAGGCGAGGGTGA
>CAZIDP010000106.1:0-8255 GCA_964537975.1 uncultured Nitrospirales bacterium
GAGCGATTACAGCGCCGTAGCGCGGGGTAAGGCCAACGAGCCGCCACCCCGGGTCCACGACGCCCCCCAACAACGCACCCCGTAGGGTGTGCCAGCCCCCTTTCCCGTCATTTCCGCGAAGGCGGAAACCCAGAACAACATAATACTAGCACAAAAATTATAATCATCCCTATCAACTAAACCCATCATGTTCCTATCCCGAAGGGATTAAAGCGCCGTAGCGCGGGGCAAGGCCAGCGACCGCCACCCCGGGTATGTCGCGCTCCCAAAACCGCACCCCGTAGGGCGTGCCAGCAGTAGATATACTAGTACAACGCTTACCAAATAGCCACCCACGCGTAGCACCTTTCCCGTCATTCCCGCGAAGGCGGAAACCAAGAACAACATAATACTAGCACAAAAATTATAATCATCCCTATCAACTAAACCCATCAAGTTCCTATCCCGAAGGGATTAAAGCACCGCAGCGCGGGGTAAGGCCTGCGGCCACCACCCCGGGACCACGACGCTCCCCCAACAACGCACCCGCTTTCGTTCCTATCCCGAAGGGATTAAAGCGCCGTAGCGCGGGGTAAGGCCAACGAGCCGCTACTCCGGGACAACGACACCCCCTCACAACGCACCCCGGAGGGCGTGCCAGCCCCCTTCCCGTCATTCCCGTACAGGCGGTAACCTAAAATAGCATAATATTAGCACAATATATATTCATCACTAAAAACAAAACCCACCTGCGGGAACACCAAAATGCAAGCTAAGGCTATGCTCTCGGCTCCATCATCACCTCGCTGGGTACCCGCCTCCGCGGGTATGACGGAGGGGTGGGTATGAAGGTGATGTGTGCGAACTCCGGTTTCGCGCTTCTGCTGACTAAACCCATCATGTTCCTATCCCGAAGGGATTAAAGCACCGTAGCGCGGGGTAAGGCCAGCGGTCGCCACCCCGGGACCACGACGCTCCCCCAACCTCGCACCCCGGAGGGTGTGCCAGCCCCCTTCCCGTCATTCCCGCGAAGGCGAGAAGCTAGATTAACATAATACTATCACATAAATTATAATTATCCCTAACAACAAAACCCATCATGTTCCTATCCCGAAGGGATTAAAGCGCCGTAGCGCGGGGTAAGGCCCACGGCCGCCACCCCGGGACCACGACGATCCCCCAACCTCGCACCCCGTAGGGCGTGCCAGCAACACATAACCGTGCTTCCCTCACCCCTCTGGATACCCGCCTCCGCGGCTATGACGTTTTGGCCGAATCAAGAGGATGCCCGTCACTCCAAAAATAAAATTTGATATTAACAAAATTCCGTGTAATAATCGCAACTATGTATTGCGCATGCTGAAGTATGTCGCTACACAGGAGCAACAGACAATGCACCGGGATTCTCATATAGCTAATCGGCAGCTGAAATTGATCGATGGCTTGGACCACTGGGATGTCGACGGATGGGAACGTTCATTCCGCGGTGCCACTGAAATCGTTGAATCAGGTCTGCATACCCGAACATTGAGCCACTATCTGCGGAACCACTATAGCTCCATCATGGCAACCACCACAGACGATCATACCACCTTCGGCAACACCGGCGATCGTTATATCAGAGATGTTTATCACTTCTACGCCAAATACCATTACTACAACCCCAGCAACACCCGCTGGCCCTCCCACAACCACAGGAAACACCTAGTCCGAATCATCAAAAATGTCCTTGCGATTCTATTAATGGTGGATAAAGTGGCCATTGGGAAGCGTATCAAGATTGTTGTGAACAAAAATATGAAGAGGTAAAATTAAACCCCACTACTGGTATAGGATCAGCTGCAAGTTTGAGACTCCAAGTTACCTGCTGTAAACCGAGAATATATGTTCTGGAAGCACAGGAACTATCATTGACAGATACAAAATAATAATCAGTTAACAAATCAGTGAGGTTTTTTATGTTCAATCCACGCATATCACATGCATTACTTTGCTCATTGCTATTTTGTGTTGTCGGTTGTGATTCCTCGCATGATTCAAACAATAATGTTGTGAATTATAATTTTGGATTGCAATGGAGTGCAACATATCCAACCAATGATCTTTTTGTTTTTGAAATGGTAGATATAGAGTATCCCGATATATTCAATAAAAATGGTTCCTTGAAAATATCTGCAATGAATAAAGATGGAAGTCAAGTAAACGAACTTGTATCTGGTAAAGTACCACCTTTTTTTCCTAAACTTGTTGCAGGCAGCTCTTTATCTGCTTTAGCTTCTGTCATGGGATATGAAATATGGACTTTCGATAATGATTTAAAGACGTACAACTACTATTCTCTTCCAAGAATTTTTAAAGATGAGTATCCTGATGATATATCGCAAGCAAATTTTTCATTTTTAAGTCATTCTTTGCTTGGACTTGATATAAAAAATTCTGGTGCAATATTTCATTACACTGAATGTCTTGATACTGGTCTTAATAGAGAATTATTTGATCATTCTCTATGTAAAAACAATCTAAGATATAATATCTTTTCTGATGAAAAGATGACAATACTCCATGAGGTACTATTCAAACCATATTGTTCTTTTGGTGAAAAAACAGAACATTTAACTGGCTTATCTGTTATCTCGCAACCAAATGATTCAGATAGTTTATTGTTGATTCAACAAAGCGAAGGTATCGGATATCACTCATTGTTCGTATATAAATTACCAGAATTGAAGTTGCTACATGAAATCACTGATACAGGGTTGATTAATTCGATTACCTATGATTTTTATGAAGATATTACTAATTTATATATAGTTACTACTGTTGGGGTGTATCCAGATTACCGTACACATTTATGCACTTTGAATTTTTTCTCAAATGGTAAAATTCAGTATGACTTTGTTGAAGAAGTGGATATTAGTCAGTATGTTGACTTACCTGGATATTATAATATAGTTTGGACAAAATATGGAATTGTTTTGGCAGGATCACATAATGTTGATGAGCATCTTCTACTCGATTTCGATATACAATCAAAGAGAATTGAAGTCATAGATAGAATATCAGCAAAAAATAATTTAAGAGGTCAGGTCAGTAATTGTGGGCAATTATTTGCTGACATTGATATAAATGGAAACATTCGAATTTATGATGTAACCAACGGTGCATTTATTAGAAAAAATATTTAGTAGTAGAGACAGAGCAAAATATTTTTGTACAAACATATTATATAAAATAATTGTAGCGTAAAAATAGACAATATGCAATCTCCAATATCCAAAATTATGTAGATGAGGCGTGGTATTATTATGACCTGGCCGGGCAGATGATACGGGTGGATGACTTGATACACGGAAACGGCGGAGTTTGTTGAAGGTGGGTGGGCACGAGTGTAGAGCATTCGACAACTCAGTTATTTTGCAGATGTTCTCCGGTGTCAACTGGGTTATCTATAGCATTGCGTACTGCTTTAAGCAGGGCTTTGGGTGTGTACGGCTTCTGAAGCAGATTGATTTCTTGATGTACGGTAAAATTGGAGTTTATTGCAGATTCACTGTATCCAGATGATAATATTACTGGGATGTCTGTTGCAATTTTTTTAATCTCTGCATATGCAATATGGCCATTCATTTTGGGCATGACTACATCGAAGAGTAGCAAGTCAATCTTGTCTCTATTTTCATTGAATATAGAAATCGCTTCTTCACCATCTCCGGCAACTAAAATAGTATACCCTGCAGATTCAAGTATGCGTACTGCTAAAGTTTGAACCATTTCATTATCTTCTGCCAGTAAGATTGTTTCAGTGCCATTGACATACTCATCCTCTGTATCGATGACCTTCACTTGGGGTTCAGATTCTTCAACTTTTGCCGGAATATATGCATTGAACAATGTGCCATTGCCGGGTTCGCTATACACATTGATGAAGCCATCATGTTGTTTCATGATTCCATACACTGTAGCCAGGCCAAGTCCGGTACCCTTACCTGGTTCTTTGGTTGTAAAGAATGGCTCGAATAATCGATCCAGTGTTTCTTTATTCATGCCACAACCGGTATCCGAAATACTTAATAAAACATATTGTCCTGGTGTTGCCCAAATATGTGTTTCGCAATAGGCTGAATCTAATTTCACATTGCTTGTCACAATGGTCAATTTCCCACCAACAGGCATGGCGTCACGTGCATTGAGGCACAAGTTTAATAGTACTTGTTCAATCATTCCGGCATCAGCGAATACAGAGATTAATTTTTTTTCAGGAATCCATTCTAATTCAATGTGTTCACCAATGACGCGTTCCAGCATGGTTAAGAAGTTTTCTACAACCAGATTTAAGTTTATTATTTTTGGTTGAGCGACTTGTTGTCTGCTGAAAGTCAATAATTGTCGTGTAAGCTTGGCTGCACGCTCGCTGCTTTCACATACTAGTTGTAAATATCCACGTTTCACTTCATTTCCCTGAAAATCCCGTAATAATAATTGGGAATACCCCATCATGGTTTGCAAAATATTGTTGAAATCATGGGCTATACCACCAGCAAGATGACCAACGGCTTCCATTTTCTGTGCTTGCAGTAATTGCTTCTCAAGAACCTTTTCTTTCGTGCAGTCATGTACAATAGAATGTAAGTATTCTTTCCCTCGCAGAAACACAATGCTGGAAAACACTTTTACATCATGAATTGAACCATCGGCATGACGATGTTTAAATTCATAAAATATTTTTTCTTGATTAATCACTTTCTCCATTTCGCGTTCAACTTCTTCGGATGACAAAGTGTTAATGTCATGAATGAACATCTGTTGCAATTCATCTCTTTGCCATCCATAATACGCGGATGCTGCATGGTTAGCGTCGACAATTTTTCCAGTTTTCGGGTCTATGATTAGCTTTACAGCAGCATGCTCTTCAAAGAGATTCTTGTAGCTTTGCTCACTTTCCTCAAGTGCTAGTTCAGCTTGAATTCTTTTTTCACCCTCTAAAAAAACTTGTGCCAGCACCAGAAAACCAAGTGGATACAAGACCATAATGACTGGTGCCAGCTCTCGGACAAATATGCCTGCCTCAATTGGCAAAAAGTATGATTGGGCAATCATCAGAAAATACAAAATGGCATTGAACAGTATCAGCCAGAATGGTTTTATCCATTTTTCATCTTTTTGGCGTAAATAGTATAATACGACTCCGAGTGTATATCCCATCAGAATCAGTGACAAACCCAATGGGACACCTGCACCACCCAGGTAAATACGAAAAGCACCAGATATTATTGCCGCTATACTGGCTGCCAATGGCCCACAGAACATGCCAGCCAGACTGATGACTATTGAACGCGCATCAAGAATAACGCCTGTTTCAAATGCAATGGGAGTCAACATGGAGATAATGCTGACAAGTCCAAAGATAATACCGGATAGTATTTTATAGGGCAACGCTTGACCCGACAAATGCCGCGACAATACCTGCATGCCCACTATCAACGTAACCAATAATGTGACATTATTCAGAAGTTGAACGACCATTTGACTTCTCCAGTATCAGCTATTACATAAGCATCATAGCATTCTTGATTTACTCTTTCCAAGGCATATACAAAATAAAAATAATATAAAGGATAAATTAATTTTACAGGATTTATGCTATTTAAGCGAAATAATCAAAAAACATATATAAATTATAATTATGATTAAACTTAGTAGAATTAATAAGAAAAATACTATTGCGATGTTCTTTCTGTTCCGGCTAAACACATATCCTTGGAAAAATGTTGGTTTTTAATAGGAGCCGTATTATGGTAAAGTAGCGCATTGGCTTATAGGAGCAATACCATAGATGAGTGATTCAAGAATAGGTGAAGATTATGCATCGTTGTTACGTCGGATTCGCACTCTGGAACGGCAAGTAGACGATCTGTCAATTCTGCGTGAAGTTGGACTGGCAGTGAGTAGTACTCTGGATTTGAATGAAGCACTGAATACAATCGTAAATGTGGTTCAAGGAGCATTAGAGGTTAAGCGTATTGCAGTGTATCAATATTACAAAAAAGATGCTTCTCTTCACCCCTTGATTGCCAAACATGAATTTGAATTGCTGGATCCTGAACAATTGCGTGAAGAAGTTTTAACAGGAGGTGGGAACCCTCTTGCACGATCATTGGAGACACGTTCTGTATATTTAGGTGAGGATGGGCAGGTCAGCGAGGCTTTTGTGCCGTTATTTGTCAAACAAGAGGCTATTGGTGTGCTTGCATTGCAAGGTCGAAAAGATGACCGGCCATTCAATAATCAGGACCAGATATTATTGCAACAGGTAGGTGCCCAGATATCGGTTGCACTGTACAACGCACGTCTGTATGCTATGGCGGTTACGGACAGCCTGACCGGACTGTATGTAAGGCGGTATTTTGATTTACGACTCGAGGAAACGTTTGCATCTGCCCGGCGGTATGGCCGTCCCTTTTCAATTTTATTACTAGATATCGATCATTTTAAACAATTCAACGATACGCATGGTCACCATACCGGAGACCTTGTTTTACGGCAATTCGCTAAAATTTTAATAAAAAATACCCGTAGCACCGATATCTGTTGCCGTTATGGTGGCGAAGAAATGGTTATTTTACTGCCTGAAACCAAAATGGATGAAGCAGCACTTTTAGGTAATAAACTCTGTAGTCTGATTAGGAAACATTCTTTTCAAGGTATGGATTCCAATACGTTACAAGTTACTACAAGTATAGGAGTCGCTTGCTTTGATGATGAATTGCCAAATGCTGCTACCTTGGTTCAATGGGCTGATACCGCATTGTACCAGGCTAAAGAATTGGGTAGAAATCGAATCGAACTCGCGAAAATGTAATTTCTGTTTATTGTGATAATAATTTTCTTACGAGGTTGTGTTGTTTATGGATAGTGTCAAGTTGCGTTTTTTGATGAAGTGTTCTATGGTGTTGGTGCTGTTGAGTTTATCTTTTTCATTATGGGGTTGTCATGAGGTTGAAGAAGAACCAGAGCCAGTTACTTTGGAACAGATAGAAGAATCATTGCCGCCTCAACCTCCTCCACCAGCAATGACTTTACAATTGTTTGATGATATTCCATATGGTATTACCTATTGGGCAGCATTTGATCTCCTGGGTGGGCAAGAAGAAGTGCATAAGGAGACTATTTTGATTGATGATACGCCACCAGGTGTTCGCTCTTACGCTATCATGTGGTGTACTTGGCGTTTGGATGATGCACCAAATCTGGCATATAGGCTCGGTTTTATCCGTGATTCACTGGAAATAAAAGAAGTTATTGAGTGGGATGATCGATTTGAATTGAAATCATCACAGTGAGCCTCGTAATCAGTATAGTTTTGTTTTGATTATTGATTCAAGGAGAAATATTAATGTCGCAAAAAGTAGCATTCATTACCGGAGCAAGTAGGGGTATTGGCAGGGGAATCGCCTTGTATATGGCTGAGAAGGGCTACGACATCGCTGCTGCTGCGACAAAGGCCGACCCAAAGAACACCCATCAGGGATTGTATGAAGTTAAAGAAAAGGTGGAAGCATTGGGGCGTGAATTTCTGCCGGTTACAGGCAATCTGGGTTTACTGGAAGATCATGATGCACTGATTACCCCAGTCATAGAACGATTTGGTGGAATAGATGTGTTGGTCAACAATGCAGGAGTGGCTCCCAAAGAACGAAACGATATTCTGGAGTGTACGCCGGAAAGCTTTGATTTTGTTATGGATATTAATCTTCGTGGCGTATTTTTTTTCTCGCAAGCAATTGCCAGAACAATGATCTCCAGTACACGAGAGCAGAGTGACCAATCAACGATAAGCACCCGACCATCAATTATTTTTATCACGAGCATTTCCGCCGATACCGCCAGCACCAACCGCGTTGAATATTGTATCAGTAAAGCTGGACTGAGTATGGTTGCACAAACTTTTGCCGTAAGACTGGCAGAATTTGGGATCAATGTCTATGAAATAAGACCTGGTGTTACTGCAACGGACATGACCTCAACGGTTAAAGACAAGTATGATCGACTGATAGATGAGGGGATGTTATTAACCAACCGGTGGGGAACTCCAGAAGACATGGCTAAAGCTGTTTGGGCATTGGCAGAAGGCTATTTTGATTATGCCACAGGCGCCGTTATAGAAGTTGGCGGCGGCTTTGGTGTCAAACGTCTGTAATTATACTTCGTTTTAATACTGTTTCCTGTTGCGTCAAGTAAAAATCTATCCGAAGTACCATACGTTGCCTCATGTAAAA
>CAZIDP010000107.1:0-8134 GCA_964537975.1 uncultured Nitrospirales bacterium
CAACAACCAGTACACCATCGTAGAAGACGATGATGCCGGATGGGAACTGTACAGCAGTGACGACTACATGGAAATCCATGATCTCGCAGAGGAGATGCCGGAGGTCGTTGCCGAATTGGAAGCGCAATGGCTGGACTGGTGGCGCTCTGAGAGTGGTGAAAACACCTACACACCCAAAAGCACGGCGGACAGTCCGCATTACCAGCCCCAAGGTGATCGTGGTTCCGGTGTCATGTATCATCCCACGGCGATGCCGGCATCGCTGGCGGAGCGGTATCCGCTGCCGGAAAGTTGATACGCATTCATGTGCAATACCGATTATGACAAACAGCAGGCTGCAAGGGCTATTTGTGCCCAACTGCGACAACAGGGCTACCTGGCCTTACTGGCTGGCGGTTGTGTGCGTGATATGCTGCTGGGAATCACTCCCGCAGATTATGACATCGCCACCAGTGCCACATCGCAAGAAGTCATGGCAATGTTTCCCAAAACCTTTACAGTCGGGGCTGCTTTTGGTGTCGTCCGTGTTGTACTCCCGGAAGGCACCTTTGAGGTTGCTACATTTCGAAAGGATGGGCCGTACCTGGATGGTAGGCGGCCAGCCAGCGTACAGTTTTGTGATGCGCAGGAAGATGCCAGACGTCGTGACTTCACCATCAACGCGTTGTTCTGGGACCCGCAGACCGATGAAGTACGGGATTATGTCGGCGGGAAAGAAGACTTGCGAAATGGAATTCTCCGTACAGTGGGAAATCCCCGACAACGTTTTCAGGAAGACCACCTCAGGTTGATGCGGGCCGTTCGCTTTGCCGCACGATTGGGATATCAGATTGAAGCCGACACTTGGCAAGCCATGCAACAATTCGCGCATCTCATTGTGCATACCAGTGCTGAGCGAATCCGGGAAGAGCTCTGCAAGATACTGACAGAAGGCAACGCGGAACAGGGGCTGCGGCTGCTTGACGCGTCCGGGTTGCTGATGCATGTTCTGCCGGAGATCAGCGCGATGAAATCGGTGGAACAACCACCTGAATTCCATCCCGAGGGAGATGTGTTTGAACATACCATGCTGCTGTTGCGGCATCTGGACAAGCCCTCCATTACCCTTGCGATGGGTGCTTTGCTGCATGACGTGGGCAAGCCCGACACACAGACTTTCGAGGACCGCATCCGATTCAACAACCATCACAAGGTTGGCGCGGAAATCGCCGAAGCAATCTGCCAGCGATTGCGTTTTTCCCGCAAAGAAACCGCGCACATTGTATGGTTGGTGGACCAACATATGCGTGTCGCAGATATCCCATTGATGAAAGAAAACAGACGCAAGCGTATGGTGCAGGAGATTGGTTTCCAAGAATTGCTGGAGCTTTGCCGGCTGGATTGCCTGGCAAGTCATGGAGACACACAGACCATAGAATGGATACGCGATTACCTTGATCAGCTTGAGCCAGAATCAGAAATCATCCCCCCACTGCTTACCGGAAAAGATTTGATTCAGCTTGGGTTTGCCCCGGGGCCGGTGTTTTCAGAGATACTGAATTACATTGAAGAAGAACAACTGGAAGGGCATATCGACAACAAGGCCTCCGCAATTCACGCGGTGCTTGCGCGTTGGTCCCCGGACCGCAACAGCGACGTTAAATAGCACAAGGTGTTCAAATTGCCATCCACATGCAGCCCCTTTCCCGGCATTCCCGCAACCATAGCGCCCCCATACCCCGCACCCCGTAGGGCGTGCCAGAGAATAGAATCCAGATCGTTATCCGCAGATAGAATCCAGATCGTTATCCGCAGATTGCGCCGATAAACGCAGATTTTGAAAATGGAGGTGATGAGTAGACGTATGAGTCATCGGTGCCGCGATGTATACGCACTTTGCTGCTGGCCCGCCCATGTCTACCCACTTACTAACCGTGCGTAGCCCTTTTCCCGTCATTCCCGCGCAGGCGGGAACCCAGATAGGCATAATACTAGCACGATAACTATAGTCATCCCTGACAACAAAACCCACCTGCGAGAGCAACAATATGCAAGCTAATGCTGTACCCTCGGCTCCTTCATGACACCACTGGATACCCACCTGCGTGGGCATGACGGTGAGGGTGGGCATGATGGTGTTGTGGGCATGACGGTGTGGTTGTGGAGCTGAGGCGCAGGCGTACTCTGGTGGAACGCTTCTGTGTACACCCGCCACCGGCTCCCTATCGCGGAGCGATTACAGCACCGTAGCGCGGGGTAAGGCCAACGGCCGCCACCCCGGGTTAGTAGCACCACCCCCAACACAGCACCCCGTAGGGCGTGCCAGCAATAGCAAGTCCGCATTCATTTTCCAACTTACCACCCACGCATAGCCCCCTTCCCGTCATTCCCGCGCAGGCGGGAACCTAGAAAAGCATAATACTAGCACATAATTAGAAAAATCACTAACAACTATAACCCACCTGCGGAAGCAACAATATGCATGCTAAGGCTTACCCACGTCCCCTTCCTCACCCTTCTGGATACCCACCTGCGTGGGCATGACGGTGTGGGGTCGCATGACGATGTGGTTGTGGAGCTGAGGCGCAGGCATACTCTGGTGGCACGCTTCTGTGTACACCCGCCACCGGTTCCCTATCGCGGAGCGATTAAAGCACCGTAGCGCGGGGTAAGGCCAACGGCCGCCACCCCGGGAGATTAGCACCACCCCCAACACAGCACCCCGTAGGGCGTGCCAGCAATAGCAAGTCCGCATTCATTTTCCAACTTACCACCTACGCATAGCTCCCTTTCCGTCATTCCCGCGCAGGCGGGAACCCAGATAGGCATAATACTAGCACGATGTCTATAGTCATACCTGACAACCAAACCCACCTGCGGGAACTCCAAAATGCAAGCTAATGCTGTACCCTCGGCTCCTCCATCACCCCTCTGGTTACCCACCTGCGTGGGTATGACGGTGATGGTGGGCATGACGGAGGGGTGGGCATGACGGTGTGGTTGTGGAGCTGAGGCGCAGGCGTACTCTGGTGGCACGCTTCTGTGTACACCCGCCACCGGTTCTCTATCGCGGAGCGATTACAGCACCGTAGCGCGGGGTAAGGCCCACGGCCGCCACCCCGGGAGAGTAGCGCTCCCCCAACACCGCACCCCGTAGGGCGTGCCAGCAACAACATTCCCAATCAGCCTCTTCCTTCTCTACCTTGCAGAAGATAATCAGCAGGAATCGATTCCTGGTCCCGCATTGCTCTCTGCGATACAACCAAAACTATATTTCCTCTGATTTTGTTTGGGTAAGTATTGCTTCAATATACTGGTTCTTAAAAATGAAGAAGAGTGACAGGACGAGTATGACGATATTTACCAACAAAGGTTGCATTGTATCAGCAATGACGTGCGATTGCTCAGATGTAGACAGGTCTAAGGACAGGATCAATCCCATAAAGTGTGATACAACGTATGGTGCCGACGAAACAAAATAAAACAATCCTATTATCCTTATCCAGAAAGACAGTTGACCAAAAATTGAAACTTCAATAGTCTTTTCTTCTTCATCTTGTTGTGTTGAATTGCCTAATATATTTAGTATCAAATATGTCTTTTTGATAAATAAATAGGATAAGAAAAAGAGGACGAGATAATATAAACCGGTAAGGACAGGGGAAATGGCATGGCTGAAACTTATACTATAATTCTCTTGAAAACTAATAATAGACATGGGAATTGTTATGATTCCCCAGAGAGATAATACAAAACAATACACTCCTATTAACTTAATAACTGCTTCTAACATCTCATGCTTTTTCATATTTCATATCCTGTAAATTTAGTTCATCTAAAGTATCTAAATTCATCGCAATTGATAATCGCTATTGACTCAATTTATAGAAGCTGGGTACTGAAGTGTCAAGCCCCCAAAATTTGCAAGGTGATGAATTGGTCTATTTTATACTCAGAAAGGCGCTACGCCAGCCGAATATTGGCCAGGCAGCGCCTTGGGCACTCGTTGCTTAGTAACGACAAAAAACCGTGTCAGGAACAAGACGCTGTTATTTCCAATTCATCCTTCAACACCTCTACAGCACCAATGAGATTCTCATCATGGATTACAATCTCGGCATTTTCCAGAGCATCCAAAAAATACATAGCCTTGCTTGTTTCAACTGCCATTCCCTTTTTTTCTGCTGCGAAATACTGATCCAGTAAAGCGTATTGCAGATCACGCTTTACACTTTCACGGGTTCGCATTACAGTGTCATCGACTGCCTCGGGAATACTTGCTTCAAACACATCTGTCCGTTCAGAATCTTCAGCATATATTGCATGATACATTTCCCATGTATGTTCATCAACACCAGCTGGTGCGAGTATCTTCTCATAGGCAGATTCGGCCGTTTCCTGATTCGCCTGGATCGCACGTAGCGCAGCTACAACCGCCTGACTATGCTTCAGTACATACTCCTGCAATTCCTCTAGAGAATTACCTGAACCTTCCACTATTGACTTTAAGAGTTCCTGCAATGCTGCTTCCACATCTTCCGGGGCTGGCTGAATGCCCAAATCTTCAAAGGCTTCTTCATACATGATACTGCGAATCTGGCCTCTTAATTGTTTTGAAGCATTTTCCAGATCAAGTTCAGTCAAATTTGCATCTGGTACTTCAGGATTCAGGAGTTTTAACAGGGGTACAGGAGTCCAGACGGCAACATCCAAGATTGCCTTTCCATTATACTCTGCAACTACTGTCCCTTGAGCCATAGACAATGTGGTAAATAGTAAACACATCAATGTTAGTATTGATACGTTGAAAATACAGGAGACAGGTTTTCTTTTCATGATTAATTCCCCCTAAAGTTGAAGCTTACGTTTTCTATGACACACTATTCGACGCATCATGTTAATGCGTTGTGAACATGTAATAAACAAGCTTACGGAATTAACTTACAACAATACTTTAACATATATTTATATCGATGTAAAGAGTAAAGTAATTATTGATAGTTTCATTACTGAAATTGTAATTTTTACTGTATCATTTCTATGTAATATACAGTTGCGAATCAACATTTATTCATAAAACTTTTTTGGCAGTTTATAGCCGAGGGAGAGACCTAAGCCGAGCTCATAGCAGAATGGAATCCAGTATAGAAAATTACCTTGGTCGCATCTCGCGATCACTTGTTAACCAGCCTGCGCGGGTATCACGGTGCGGGTGAGAATGGTGGTTGGCGCTGGTAGGACGGTTGGAGTGGTATGACGTTAGCGGTTGGCATAGGGGTATGAGTAGCGTGTCTCATTGTCTGTTCCTATCGCGGAGCGATTATAGCGCCGTAGCGCGGGGTAAGGCCAACGGCCGCCACCCCGGGTCAATAGTACCCCAACACAGCACCCCGTCGGGCGTGCCAGCAAGAGTAAATGCTCGCCCACGCTCCGCACTCCGCTGGGAACTCACCACTTTTTATAATTGAAAAAGGCGCTACGCCAGCCGCATATTGGCCAGGCAGCGCCATGATAACAAGTTTTCAGTAACTATAAAAAATACTCTATCAGGAACCTGACGCTTTCTTTACCAATTCATCCTTCATCACATCAACGGCGCCGATAAGATTTTCGTCGTGGATAACAACCTCAGCATTTTCCAGCGCGTTTAACAAAAAGGCTGCCCTTCGAGACTCAAGGAGTGCTGGACTATTTTCAACCGCTACATTGACATCACCCATAAAATATTCATCCAACATGGTGTATTGTAAATGACGCCTTATCCCACCGCGGGTATAATCCATCATCTCTTCAACCGTCTTGGGAATTTTCTCTTCCAGTTCATTAATTCGTGCAGGTGTTTCAAGGTAAATGGCAACATACAAATCCCATGTATCTTCATCTATCCCAGCAGGTTCCAGTTTCTCTTCAAAAATGTGCTCCAACACACCTGGATTCGCTTGGGCTTCACGCAAGGCATCGACCACCAAATACTTTCGTTGAAACAATGCCAGATTCTCTTCCAAGCTTTTTCCGGTGCTTTCCACCAGACGCGATATGCGTTCCTGCAATATGCTTTCCACTGTTTCAGGGTCTGCCGTCAATCCAAGTGAATCGATGGCTTCTTCCTGCAAAATACGCCTGATTTGATTATGCAATCGTGTTACAGCATTTTCCATGTCGAGCTGAGTTAAATCAGCTCCAGATACTTCAGGATTCTGCAGCTCTATCAGTGCTACAGGCCACCAAACACCTCCTCTGTATATAGGTTTCCCATTCACTTCTCCAATCACATCGTCATGAGCGATCTCTGCCATTCCAATAAATGACAAAGTGACCAATGACAACAAAATCATTAAAATCAATCCCTTGCTTTTCATTACTTTTCCTTTCATTTGTCTGATTGTTTACGAAACTAAAAATTTATACTAAACTCTGTTGGATCTTTTGGCTCACCTACTATCGGACCATTTTCATCTTGATAAACTATTGCTGTGATTTTGAATTCACCACGTACTGGTTCAGTCCACTTATTTGAGTATGACAATCCCTTCGATTTCGAAAATTGATAAGCGCCAGATATATTTGGCATTGAGGTCCAGTCTTCTACTGTATCATTCAGAATGAATCTATGTTGTGCTGACCAGCTAGAGTTTGTATACCAATCGCTGTCAATAAAATTCACTGTAAAACCAGAAGCAATATTTTTTGTTGTATCTCCATTCTGTTGTATTGAATAGGTTAAAACATTACATCGCTCATAGGCAATTCCAGTAAATTCAACTTCACCCAAGGGATCATCGAAAATATATTTAAAACTCAAATCAGATTTATGATGCAGTGTGTCAGTACGGGTTACATTCGCCATATAGTTTCGTTCGATAACTCCTTGCTTTCCTTTGACAGTAATGGAGCTATTGCCATAAAGCAAGATGTCATTTTGATTGAACGTTAATTCTATATTCCCTGCTTGGGTATTGTAAACGCTTGTATTGATTTGATCATATTCAAAATTCAAGTTTACTTCTGCAAGATTCCTGTCAGCATTGACAGTAATGGTAGCATTCATAGAGTTTGCTGTAAGGCTTAAAATGTCGATACTCCATGGGACAAATTTTGCTGTCGTGGTAGTATTTTGCTCCAGAAAGAAATCTATGGTTGGGTCTGTTGATCCATTGGTGACAAGGTCATTGGTTTCCCATTCATCAAATCGATCGCTGTCACCAGGTACTGCTGTTAGCAGAATATATGGGGGAGCCAGAGGGTTGCTTACCCATATATTGAATAGCTTTGGCACAGGATAGTAAAACATATAATCATGAGGTTCATCGCCATAATAGAACGATCCATTAAAAATCCACCCACTACCATCCCGATCCAGCGTTAAAGTCCGGAAGAAAAAGGCATCTGCAGGGTTATGGTGTGCCATGGCGACGATGAGTAACAAAAGAACAAGGTAGGTTTTTCGATTCAGGAGACAGGAGACAGGAGACAGGAGACAGGAGACAGGAGACAGGGTTTCTTTTCATGATTAATTCCTCTCAAGTTGAAGCTTACGTTTTCTATGACACACTATTCGACGCACTATGTAAATGCGTTGTGAACATGTAATAAACAAGCTTACGGAATTAACTTACAACAATACGTTAGCATATATTTATGTCCAAGTCAAGAAAAAAAATAAAATAATTTATACCGTGAATCTTAATCAAAGTTATAATATTAATACTGTATCATTTCTTTGTAATATACAGTTGAAAAACAACATTTATTCATAAAACTTTTTTGGTTGTTTAACGCCGGGGGAGAGATCTTGGCTGAGTTCAGCGCTAAGGCAAGGGAATGACAGTGTGAAGAATCAGTACCCAGTGGAGTGTGACGTGAGACAGGAATTTCATACCTGCTGGCACGCCCTACGGGGTGCGGGGTTGGGGTGGCAATTGACCCGGGGTGGCGGCCGTTGGCCTTACCCCGCGCTACGGTGCTGTAATCGCTCCGCGATAGGAACAGGTAGCGGGTGTGGCCACCACTCTACGCTCCATCGTTTACACACTGCTAAAGTCACCTCACCCCTCCGTCATACCCACGCAGGGGCGTGTCGATTTAGGTTTTCAGGCGACCGAGAAAATATAAGTAGCAGTTATGCAGAATAGTAGGCGCAAGTTTGCAGAAATAA
>CAZIDP010000108.1:0-7925 GCA_964537975.1 uncultured Nitrospirales bacterium
ACTTACAGCACTTCGTGTGATAATTTTCCTACCGAAACTGCATTATCTGGGTTTATCACCACAAGCGACATTACCAACCGCACCGTCATGCCTGCGCAGGCGGGTACCCAGTGGAGCGTATGGCGCGACCAGAATAACGATTCTTACTATGTTCCCACCAACACCGTCATACCCGCGCAGGCGGGTACCCAGAGGGTGATGATGGAGCTGAGGGCACAGCTTTAGCTTGCATTATGGTGTTCCCGTAGGAGGGTTTTGTTGTTAGGGATGGTTATATATTATGTGCTAGTATTATGTTTATCTGGGTTCCCGCCTGCGCGGGAATGACGGGACGGGGGCTATGCGTAGGCGCTCATTTGGTAGAAATAAGCGGGTCTGCAGCGAGTTGCGAGTCTATACGATACCGAAGATCACATACTTCTACTCATCGCTTTCATTTTCAAAATCTGCGTTTATCGACGCAATCTGCGGATAAGGGTCGGGTATCTCTTGCTGGCACGCCCTCCGGGGTGCGGTGTTAGGGAGCGCTATTGTCCCGGGGTGGCGGCTCGTTGGCCTTACCCCGCGCTACAGTGCTTTAATCGCTCCGCGATAGGAACCGGTGGCGAGTAATGTATACCATGACGATATACCCACATAGGTGAGTGGAAAACCAGAGAAGTGCTAAGTGTGGTTAAGTACAATTTCTGCTGGCACGCACTACGGGGTGCGGTGTTAGGGAGCGCTATTGTCCCGGGGTGGCGGCCGTGGGCCTTACCCCGCGCTACGGTGCTGTAATCGCTCCGCGATATAAAACCTTCACTATCACACCAAGCTCTTTCATACGTCCCATGTGTTAATCACTGGTCATGATTTCGCCTGTTTCGGCAATGGTGATCCTGCGGCCTCGTTCGAGAACGATTAGCTGTTCGCCATCGGTGATGGTGAGGGTTTTGCGGACAGGGTTGTATTCATGTGCGACCCAGGGAGCATATATCTCCTGGCTTAGCCGGTAGCTGTCGTTAGTTATGGTTCCTGATGGATAATGCAGGGATAGGGCGAAGACAGGATCAACGTCTTCGGCATGGAGTACACCCCGAAGTTCAATATCCACTCCAGGCCGCAGGGAGTTTGATGTAGCAGGAATACCTTCTTCTGCACCAGATGACTCGGCATCACCGGGTGGTGTAATGATCACTTCCTGCGATGGTACGGCATCATTGGGGTAAGGCAGGGTGACAGCAGATGCGACTTGGCTGGTGCTTGTGTGTGTGGGTGGTGTTGACGCAGGTGAAGCAGAGCTCTGTGCTTGCAATGTAGTGGGATCGATAGCAAAGCGCAGTGTTTGTACGGTTTTTTTTGTATCTATAACAGGAGTCAACAGTAATTCATATTCTCCCTGGGGCAATTCGTAACGCAGAAAAATTCGTCTTCCCTGTGCTACGAATATGTCATAAGATTCTTGTTGTGTTAATGGGGTCCAACTTCGGTTGGTCTCATTGCGATAGGCAATCGGACCTGGCATGTCTGCCGTTTGAGCATCAGCCCGAAGATGTCTCATTCGCAGGGTAAAGCTCTCAGTACCACCCTCGTTTGTGGTTACAAACATAGGTCGCATACCACGATTTAACAGTGGTATTGTAACTTCATATCTACCTGTACCTGTGTGTCTTGATGACTGGGTAATGACTATATCGTTTGCCTCGTATTCCGGTCTGGGTTGGAGCAAACCAAACATGTTGCTGAATAAAAACATTCCGCCCAATAACAGCACACCCAAGGCACTGACAGGAATCCATCGATACCGTTGGAATGGATATAACGAGAGCACAGCAGCGCATCCTGTAGCAAGAAAAGCACTGGCCAACACGACAATTCCAGGGGCTAGATACCACTGAGGATCGCGCCCCATCGTGTTCATGGTGGGTACAAAGCCGGTTCGCAGATAGTGCAGGTACAATCCCCAGGTAATACTTACAACTACCCAGACAGTACACAACAAGAATCCACGTGTGATTCGGGTTGGTATGATGGCAACCGCGGCAAGAGAAGAGGCTGAAAAAAAGAATCCCAGAACTACACTACGTGTTATCGCCGCATTGTCCGCCATGTCATGTGTAAATGGCATCAAAATGCCTGCAATGAGTATTAATGAGGCCATCCAGGCAACCCATGAGTCAATCTGGATTCTTGATGATTTCGTAAAGGCCATTTGGTCCAGCAGGATTTTGCGCGCATGCGGTACATCACCCGGCGAATTGGCCGACAGCGCTTGACGCAACAAATTGCATAGAATTGTTGTATCAGTTAATCCTTTTTGCCACCCTTTTTCCCGCTGATTTCGAATTGATTTATCGAGTATGGAAACCTTTCCTGATGTACCAGGTCCTTCCAGGGCTGATTTCAAAGCCTTGACATCTGCCTCACAATCTTTGAGTAGTACGTCCAGGCGGTCTCTATAAAATCGTACAGCCACCCTTTGTCTACGTGCATCTGCATCTGCATGGCTGTAGGTAAGGTCAGATGATAGCTGAGAGGAATTTTCCTCTTTCCCCATTTGTGCCAACTCATGAAGTTTCTTGTCTACAAGACTTCGTGCTTTCAAAGCATTTCGAAGGTAATCTAAATATGTTTCAATGAGTGAGTAGCCAGGTTTAAGCGGTTGGGGCAACATTATCTGGGGGACTTCACAGGGAATATCATCATAATTTACAGGCAGCAAGCCCCCTGCTTCTGTGGGGTGTTCAACCATCAACCAGCCTTGCAGATTCTGGAGACAATACACAAAATATTCACGTTGCCGACGCATGGGTACAATGCGGTCTTGAAATGCCGGGTAATCCAATTCGCCAAGACGTAACATAACCAGAGTTTCATCGATATCGTGTTTGACAATCTCCAGCCTTGAGTTTAATTCACCCATCATATTACGCAATTCGGCATCAACATCCTCTCGGATTCTTCGCACCAGTACCCGATATGCCATGAGCGCAGACTTGTCAATTTTCATGTTGCCATCGTCAACCCGTATCAAATCCTTTTCTATCTGGTATTGAAAAGAACAGAGTTCTTGCAAGGCATGCAATGTTTCCAGGGGAAGTGAAATTTCTGCCAAGGCTTCAGGCATATCCAGGTCATCCCGCTCAAGTGCTATATATTCTGGTTCTTCCTCGTCTTTGTTGCGGGCTGCAATTTCTTTGGCAATGGCCAGCGTATCTTTTGGGGTGAGTTCATCTGATGGAATCGGCATGGGAGGGGGGGTGCGTAAATATTCTGGATGAGCGGATAAGTATATCTCTTGTGTTTCGTCAGAAATCTCATCAGCATTGGGTATGCGAATTTTTTGCCTGCATGCAATACACTTTCCGTTACGGCCGAACATTTGTTCATCGACCTTCATTTTTTGGCCACATATGCAATAAATACGGATTTTTCTGGGCGTATTATGTTGCATTGCGTGTTGGTCCTTCCTGATATCAAAATGTTTATTAGTGTATGTAATTTTTGGCCGCTTATTTCACAATATTCAATCAACCGAAGGCACGCTCTTTAATTTTGTCAATGTCGCTTCAGTCATGATTCAAAATGCATTTTGGTTATACTCAATCATACCAGTATTTGCAGCCTTTTTGCCTCAAATTGTTACCTGGTAAACACGTTCATGTAAATTTGCAGGAGATAATACACCATAACTCGTCACAATTTGAATAAATTGGTAGAGCATACAGTAGCGTTACTTGCTGTGTGCGTGAATTGAGTTGTTCCAATAGGCAGATTATCATTGATTAGACAAATCAGTTGCTATGGAATTTCATAGTTCTGATGTGCTTCAACAGGACAATTTCTGATACAATGATGATTGGCGAAAGAGGTGTTCGGAGCATGCATTATAATCAGAGGCTTAAAGTAGCCGCTATTCTATCATTGACCATTCATCTCTTGATGTTGTATCTGTTCAGCAATATAAATCATGACAAACAACCTGCAGATATATGGCGCGATGATCCAATTGTATTGAACCTGCAACCCGAATCAGAGATGTATTCCCGAAGTCTGGTTGATCCTTCCATTCAAACTACCCCACCCGATGAAACCAACAATATTGCAGAGTTCGATGCGCGTGCAGCCGATTTGGTACTTCAAAATGGTGAGCATGAAGGCCCGTTGGTATTGGAAGAGGCAGAACATGAAATGACGGCTCTTCCCGGATTGCCTCCTGCGCCACCTCCTACTGCCATACCTCAGGATATTCCGACTGTTGAACTGTCTCAACCTTCTGCTGAGCCAATACATGAGCCCACGCAAGACGCATCACCTGCACCAGAAATTGATGTAGCACCTGAACCTGTAGAAATACCCCAAGAATCAGCGCCTGTTCGAGAAGAGTCTCCGGTGATGAGCACACCTCCGCCAGCAGTAGTGCCGGAAACAACACCACCTGCACCAATGCCCGATCCCGCGTCTGTTCCCGTACAAGAACCTGAATCCGAGACTACAGTAGAGCAAACAGAATCAGTTACATTGCCGGATTCGTTTCAGGTAGCCCAAGCTGCGCCTATGCCGGAGTTGCCGCAACCAGGGCATTCACGGGGCAGACTGGATAATGCAGTCAGAAACGAAGGTTTCACCAACTTTGATGCAATTCAAGATGAACTAGCACCTTACTTGAGAGAAATACGACGTCAGGTTGAACGCCGTTGGAATGAAGCACTACTAACCCGCTATTCGGGCACCTCACCGACTGTGGCTACTGTAGATTGCGCCATTGCGACTGATGGTACATTGGTGTTCGTCGAAATCATTGGCGAACCGCGTGATCGTGTATATGCTTCTTTATGTAGAGATGCTATTCAACGGGCAGCTCCATTTAAACCATTTCCATTTGAGGTTCCCGATATTTACCGGGGACAAAATCTGGAAATACGTTGGACTTTCAACTTTCTATAATTTATGATCACTTTCAACTGGCACATAGTATACAAAAAAGATTTCCGGAGTTAATTTTCATGCTTGATAACTATACGTTACTGTTGCAGGGCGGCTGGCCCATGTTGCCTCTTGCTTTATGTTCATTCCTGGCATTAACAATAATAATAGAAAGAGCTTTTGCCCTGCGCAGACATCGAGTGATTGAGAATCGTATAGTTAGAGCGCTTGACGAGTATCAAGGGGAACGTTCTGCAGAAATGTTAACGATAGTGTGTCAACGCTCGCGAGGTGCCTTCGCCAAAATCATTGAGGAGGTTATCAAGGCACGTAAATTGGAACATGCACAGTCTATCGAGATAATGCATGCAGTGGGTCGGACACAAGTCGGCAGACTTGAAAGGGGACTTACCATAATTGAAATCATCGCGGGGATTAGTCCATTGATTGGGCTATTGGGTACTGTCTTGGGGATGGTGACGGTATTTAATGCCATTACAGCCGAAGGATTGGGGAACCCGCAAGTACTTGCAGATGGAATTTCAAAAGCATTGGTTACAACAGTCGCAGGTCTGTGTGTAGCCATCCCGGCATTGGCTTTTCATGGTATATTCAGCAAGCGAGTTGAAGAGCTGGCAACAGAAATGCAAGACCGTACGACAAGCTTTATTGTTAAGCTACAGAGTATGCAGGAATGATCATAATGAAACTGAGTGCAAGACCAACAGGTTGTGTTATTTAAAGCGTATGTGTATCCGATCGTTATATAATTCATAACCAAACCTGGGTACCAGCCACTGCCGAATCACAAGATTTAAAGCCGTTTCAACACGAACATCATTCATGATAACGTGATTTACTGGAAGTCTTTGTATTTCTTTTTCAATTGTTATCGATAATCCAATTTGACTCGCCAATGAATCTAATGTATCGCCCAATGGAAAAGCATCCAGATAAAAGGGAATGGCTTCTTCGTCTCCATGTGGTCGAGGCAATGTGAGGTTGATTTTTTTATCGAGAAAAGCCAACTGCTCGGGAGTTAATTGCGCCTTGTTTAATAATAGCGTATCAGAATGATTATTTCCACGAGCATATACAAAAATATACTCATCAGTCGCATCCAGCTCTATATCGTTTGGAGGTATAAGAGCTGATTGCAGTAAAGCTTCAATCACAGCATAAACAGGTGCATTTTCCAATGTTATCTCACCGGTAACCGCATCTGCCACAATATTATCTGCGATTACAGTGATGCCCAGGGAGTCCGACAGCATCGCAAATGCATTGAATAAACTGGTTTTTGTTCCCAGGGCTATTGTGGTACTCATATCACTATAACGTTCGGGTAACAATGACTCCAAATTATAGTCCAGCAACAACGCATACTCATTTGGGTATAGAAAATAATAATAAGACCGTTTTTGATAACTACATTTCGTAACATCTGCCAAACGGGTTACCATTTTCTCATACGTCACACCGTGCAAATTAATGACACCAGTAGGACGATCTTCCAACCCATACACTGAAACCAAACCACCACCAACTTCTTCACCAATTTTACGCACAGTTTTACCCAATGTATTCTGATTTATAGTGATATCAACCGTCGGAAACATAGCCTCGGCAGATGCCAGACTACCAGGCTCTGTTGAAGTTACACTTGTGGTGGCACATCCGACACAAACCACCATACAACACAAACCAATTCCAAGTGAATACAATATATAATTAAAAAAATGCATCTGTTTTATCATCATGTTCGTGTTGATACGCCATTCCTGAGTAAAGTTGCATGGAGCAATCAAGCATTTAGATTTTACTTGGAATAAGCAGTATGCAAAGATTCGTTTTTTAGAGTATTGCCTGTTGCCCGACTAACACCATAAATTGTATCAATGTGAGGAGTGTGATTTCATGCAAGAATTGAACCAGCAAATAGCAGTGGTCACCGGAGCCGGAAGCGGTCTCGGAAAATATGTCGCTAACGGTCTGGCAAACAAACTGGCAGCAGTGATTCTGGTTGGCCGACGAGGCGAAAAACTGGCTGAGGTACGCAAGGATATCCAGGATGCAGGGCATGTCGCATATGCATTTCCCTGCGATGTAAGTGATCCAGATGCGGTAGAAATGATGTACAAGGCTATTACCGAGGAGTCGGGTATACCGTCAATACTGGTTAACAATGCCGGTGTGCATACAGAAATGCTCCCGATTCAGAACAGCACACCTGAACGCTGGATCGAAACCATGTCTATCAATGTATTCGGACCTTATCTGCTTTCCCGTATGTTTATGACTGGTATGATAAAAGCGGGATGGGGACGCATCATCAACATCAGTTCTGCCGCCGCCTTTGGTGCACCGGGTGGCGTTGGGAGTGCCTACCCATTAAGCAAAGTTGCTCTAAACCATTTTACGCGACAATTGGCGACCGAACTCACAGGTACTGGAGTCACTGCCAATGCGATTCACCCAGGTGAAGTCAAGACAGAAATGTGGCAGGCCATTCGTGACGACGCGCAAATGCGAGGAACAGCAGGCGAAGGCGCCAGAAACTGGGCGAAAATGGTAGAAGAAACCGGGGGAGACCCACCTGAAAAGGCCTTGGAATTGATACTGGAAGTCATAAATCCATCCGATCCTGCACCGGTAAACGGACAATTTCTATGGATAAAAGATGGAATTCAAGCACCAAAACCAACCTGGTAGCCACAGTTATTCATCCCAAGCGTTACATTAATAACACACCTGTAAAAAACTCTACAGTCTCCACGAGCAAAAAAAGAGACATGCCCTGTTAAGAGCAAAAAACGAGTTCTACTTGATACACACACCGCAATAATGCTATATTTTGCCTATTGGGAAGACACTTCAACAGGAGTTTGATTCCTGATATCAATCATCGGGCGGTTGGCTCAGCTGGTTAGAGCGCCTGCTTTACACGCAGGATGTCGGGGGTTCGAGTCCCTCACCGCCCACCATTTTTAACTTGTTGAATACCAAGTTCATACGGGATT
>CAZIDP010000109.1:0-7716 GCA_964537975.1 uncultured Nitrospirales bacterium
CACCTTCCGTGCCTATCACAACGGGACTGGGAGGTCAAAGTACATCTGAAGGTCGCCGTGAATTGGTATTTTTAATCAAAGCGGAGCGGTGGCGACCTGCATACACAGTTGCAGGTGGCTTCGGGTTTGATGAGGAGGAAGAAATCAGCAGACAACGCACACGTCCTACCGATGTTATTACTGGAGTCATAGAAGGTATTTCCGATATACCGACCGGTATTGTTGAAGGGATTGGCGGGATGTCCGGCGGGGATGTGTCTTCCAGTTTAGGAGGAGATATCAAATGAGTAGTATTAAGTTGAATACCTTCTGTTTTAATATGCGATTTTGGTTACCTTTCCTCATAATATCAGGTTGTTTCGGAGGATTTTTGGGAATCAACAATGTTGCCACTGCGCAAGAAGAAGCACCCGCAGAAGAGGTACCACCACCAGAAGAGCCACCAGCTGTACCAACCGGACCGGTTGATGTTCGTCAGGTGCAGATACAAGTCTGGATCAGTGAAACAAATGAGATCGGACTTCGTGATATTGGTGCCAACCTGAATTATCGTAGGTTTGTTCATGGCGAAGAGCAAAGTGGTTCGGTTCAACAAGTCACAACTAATTTGTTTGATCCCGTCAGTGACTTTCGCTCAGTAGCACTTCCGGTACCAGATCAAAACTATTTTGAACGACCAATGCGTCCGGATGAGGACAACAATCTGGGTACCGGACTCCAAACACGTGAAGGCTTTGGCATGACAGCAAGTGTAGTCATGTCAGATACTGGTACGATTGAAGGGGTCTTTCGAGCTGCTGAATCACGTACCGATGTTGATCTGATTTCCAAGCCGGAATTACTGGTAATAAACAATGGGCTTGCAACCATCAGGGCAGGTTCTCAAGTTCCCTATCAAGATGTAGCGTATCCTCATGGACAGCCTTCGTTGAGTGTTGACTGGCGTGATATTGGTGTTAATCTACAGATACAGCCAGTGATATTGCCAAATGATTTTGTTCAATTGAATATTAATGAGTTGGAAGTTACCGACATCACGCGTATCGATTCTGTGCAAGGGGTAGATTTACCTGTTATCTCCAAACGTTCGCAAACTGGTGTGGTTCTGGTACCAAATGGGCAAACGCTGGTGGTTGGTGGACTATCAAGCCGGGTAATTCGCAGGACTGAGCGCCGCGTACCGGTAATGGGTGCATTGCCCATCGTTGGTATGCCATTTCGCGCTCGGAAATCCGAGGCTAATGTGACCCATTTACTGGTGTTTGTCTCGCCAACAATCGTTGATTTGCGCAATATGCAACATGATTCCATCAATGCACTGGAATTCTGGCGTGAGCGTGGTGCTGATTGGCGTAACGCAGACCGCATAGAACGTGAAATTGAGTTAATGGAGCAGGAATTGTAGGGCTGTTTACCTCAACCTTAACCAATTTTGCATACTGTATGCCTACCCATTTATCTTGTATGTTGCACCACTTGCATGCTGAATAGGAGTCTGGACAATGTCTCCTGTACGACAATTACTGTATATCCTGATCAGTGCATGCGTGGTAATCCAACCTGTGGCGCTGGCGTATCGCATATGGGATTTTGACCCGGATGAAGTACCCGGATTCAAGGTCGGAGAAGTACGTGGCGATATTGTACTGGGCAAGCTTGTCATCGACCCCCCAACGCTGGAGAATCTGGGATTCCGCTGGTTTGTCGAAGGGGACAGCAACGAAAACGCAACTGTTCAAGTGGCATATCGGCGTGTCGGCGAGAAAGAATGGCAAGAAGCCATGCCGATGCTTCGTATACACCATGAAATAGCAGCACGTTATCAAGATCGGCATTTCAGAACACCCAACCTTTTTGCCGGAAGTGTGTTTTCTCTTAAGCCGGGGACAAAGTACGAAGTTCAATTCTCCATGCATGATCCCGATGGTGGCGCACCAGAAGACCCAGTTATCGTGTCTGTTTCCACACGATCAGAACCTGATGTTCCCTCCGATGGCCGCACTCTTCATGTATTTCCAGAAAATGCACAACAACCTGCTTTAATTGAAGACGGTCTGGTTTTCGAGCATCTCATGCTGGCTTATGCAGAAGCGAATCCTGGCGATGTGATTTATCTGCATGAAGGTACCCATAACGCAAATGATGCCCCTTACATTCTTACCCGCAGTGGAACAGTGGACAGGCCGATTGTTTTTCGAGGTGCAGGTGCTGGACGCACGGTAATTGAAGGTCCGGACAATGCAACAGATATCTTTCAACTGCTGGAATCTGATTTCCTGATGTTTGAGCATCTGACAATACGTACGGCGCATACCGCCATTCGCACCGGTTTGACTACCGGGATTTCCATCGAAAAAAATGGCCCGGGAGTTAATGGCCTGACGGTCAGAAATTGCCACATTGAGCAGGTTATCAATGGCGTATGGACGAGCACGGAAAACTCACAGAATTGGTACTTAGCCGACAATGTCATTACAGGTATTGATGAAGAATGGTATCCACGCTCCAGCAGTGGCTATATGGACGGCGCACACACCGGGGTGAATGTGTATGGTCAGGGGCATATCGTATGTTTTAACCGGATCAGCCACTTCAGTGACAGTCTGGCCATTGCGAATTACCATCCCCCACCTATGGATATTCACAAACAGGCAGTGAATATTGACTTTTACAACAACGATCTGTCGTTTGCCATGGATAATACAATAGAAGCCGACTATGGATGTCACAATATTCGGGTCTATAACAACCTGAATTACAATACGCACCAGGCCTTGAGCATTCAACCTTCTTATGGTGGCCCAGTCTACCTGATTCGCAATATAGTATTCGGAGTTGGAAATGCGTTGAAGTTCAGCATGGTTCCATCTGGACCTGTGGCTTATCACAATACTTTGCTGTCTTCTGGAGGTCGGGGCTTTTCTTCCGAGGTTTGGGGCAATGGACACCTGCGCAACAACCTGTTTCTTGGACTGGACAGTATGATCAGAACCGGTACAGTAACACCACACTTGTCAACAATGGATTATAATGGGTGGTACGGTGATGTTGAAAAAGAGGAAGTTCAAATTCGTTGGACGTTAGGGGAAAAGGACACACGGGAGTATACAACACTGGCAGAATTTACCGCGGATACCGGTTTAGAAGCCAATGGTGTAGAAATAGATTACAGCATATTCATCAGGGCTGATTTTGTGGAGCGTGGTAGAACATATACCAGAGATGCATTTGATTTACGTTTAGTTCCTGAGGGCGGTGCCGTAAATATCGGGATGCGATTGCCGAATATCAACGACAATTTCACAGGAACAGCTCCCGACCTGGGTGCGTATGAAGCAGGACATGACATGCCTCAGTATGGACCGCGTAACAAATCGTCTTCGATTTAATAGATTCTGCTTTTATCAATGCTGGGTGGCTTATATGCCACCATAATTTTTTACACTTAATGCAACTGTGTTTTCACGCGCCATCCTTATCAACTTTTATTGAATCTTATTATCCATACCTTCATAATGGGTCTGTTTTTGCCTAAATCATACTGGAATCGTATACATATGAGCCGATTTGCCACAATTAAAACTCTGTTCCTTGATCTGCATGCACACGTCAATTGTTACGCTGTGCTCAGTGGTGTGCTACTGGCGTTTTGTTTTCCAGTGTATCATTTCCATTGGCTGATGTGGGTTGCCTTAATTCCTTTATTCAGAATTTCAATTCAAGAACAAACGCTATCTCGTAATGCCTGGCTGTTTTTTATCACAGGTATGGTTTACCACCTGATTTTGCTGCAGTGGCTTTTGGCCAATATCTTCTGGGCCGGAGGTTGGGCAATTGTCGGGTATTTCGCTATGTGTGTGGCCTTGTCGTTGTATTGGGCCGTACTGGGTTATGCATGGGCTAGGATTCGAGGCGCTTTGCCTGGTGTAGCAGGTTTGGTTGCAATTGTTCCTCTCTGGGTTGCCATGGAGTTTCTCCAAGCACGTTTGTTTACCGGATTTGGCTGGAGCGCGTTGGGATACAGTCAGACAGGCAACATGATGGTATTACAGTGGGCATCCATCGGTGGACTGGGCTTGCTTGGAGCACTCATCGTTTTGATCAACTTGTTGCTGACCTGCACAATTCATTTACACGGAAAACAGCGGCTTCTGGCCGGACTTATAAGCATGGGTATACTTATTGCAACGCATACAGGTGGATGGTTTATGGTGGGAACACCGTCTGTCGAGACCGATTACAAGCCACTACAAGTTGGGTTGTATCAATCGAATTACAGCCAGGAAATGAAATGGGACCGGGATTATGCACAGCACATGGTAGACAAGGCAGGTGATTTTACACGGCGACTCACCACCCATACTCCCAGGCCGGATTTCGTTGTCTGGCCGGAAGCTTTGGTAATGCAACACTACGAAACGCCGGAGATTCTGGGTAGTTTTAAGCAGGCTGCTACTGACGCTCAAGTGCATTTGTTCACCGGGGTTTCCAGAGATAGTTACAACTCCAGTGTCTTGTTAAATCCAGCCGGAGATGTGGTTGATGTGTATGACAAGGTTCATCTGGCCCCCTTTGGCGAGTATGTTCCCTTAGAGCCTTTGCTTCCTTTTTTACGACAGGCAGTTCCGGGTGGAGGACTCAAGCATGGTGAAGCACAGAAAATAATGAATGTTGGTGGGTGGCATATGGGTCCGCTCATCTGCTTTGAAGTCTTGTTTTCCCCGATGGCCGCACACTTGCGTAGCGAAGGCGCTGATTTCTTGACCGTAATAACCAATCTCGCCTGGTTTGGTGGAAGCAATGCAATACTTCAGGAATTGGAAATTGCCCGGATGCGGGCTGTGGAGACGCGTCTTCCGTTAATCCATGTAGCCAATACTGGGGTTTCTGGTGTATTCGATCCTTGGGGACGTTTTATCCCGATAAATTTAATCTGGGATGAGCATGTCAAAGCCTGGCGTGCCTGGAATCCGGCAGAAATTCTGCCACAGCGGCTTGTCATGCAACGGGCTGCCGGGGTGATTCCGTTGCCCTCGAAAATATCACATCCGTTGCCCTGGGGCGCAACTGTATTTAACTGGCTGATGTTGGGGCTGTGCATGGTTATGGTTCTCAATTGCGTTCGATTACATTACCGGAGCCACCCAAAAATATTGCCTGAAAATGAACGGCAAAAGAAACAGAAACGCAGGAATTGAAGACGCAAGATGAGTGATTCCACCAGTAAAACGTCCCGATTCGCTGCCATTTTCGCCGGGGGCACGTTGTTGAGTCGCGTGCTGGGCTTGGTACGCAATATTGTACTGGCCAAGTTCATACCCGGAGCATCGCTCGACATGTTTTTGCTCGCGTTCAAGTTGCCCAACATGCTGCGTGACATGCTGGGAGAAGGTGCGGTAAATGCGGCTTTTGTACCGGTGTTGTCCGAGGAAAAAGAAACCGGTGACAAAGAATCTTTCCGGAGATTGGCATCGGCCTGCTTTGCAGCCATGTTGCTTGTGTTTCTTGCTATTACCCTGGCTGCCATACTGCTTATTCCATTCGTCCCTGCACTGATGGAGTGGCTGCGCCCTTTATCGGGAGCCGAGCCGAAAGATGTCGAATATCTTGCGACTACCGTATTGATGATGCAGTGGACGTTTCCCTACCTGGTTTTTATCGGCCTGGCTGCATTTGCCATGGCACCACTTTTCGTTGTAGGACATTACAGTACACCGTCCTGGTCTCCTGCGTTGTTGAATATCGCTCTGATCGTTACCTGTGTTGGTCTCTACCGTTATTTTGAGGAACCGTCCTGGGCATTGATACTGGGCATCTGGTTGGGCGGTCTGGGACAATTTGCTGTTTTATATTGGGCCATGTATCGTTACACCGGAGTTACACTGCCCAGTTTCCAATTGCGACACCCAGGCGTCCGGCGAGCATTTCTGTTGCTGGGCCCCATCATCGCCGGGCAAGCCGCAGGTGAAGTGAACAAACTGGTCGACGGTTTTTTTGCTTACTCCGTCGGCGCCGTTTCAACGTTGTTCTTCGCCAATCAATTGGTACAATTACCATTGTCCGTTTTCGGCATAGCTGTGTCTGTTGCCATTCTTCCCAGTTTGTCTCGGGCCGGTGCCCGAGGGGATAAAGTCTACATCGGGAAAGCATTGCAAAACGGCTGGTCACAAACGGCATTCCTTATTTTTCCTGCGATGCTGGGCCTTATGGTGCTTGCCGAACCAATTGTTCGGTTGGTGTATGAGCGGGGGGAGTTCAGTACGGAGAACACCCGCGATACCGCAACCGCACTGTGCTATTATGCGGCTGGACTTTGGGCATTCGCGTGGGTCAAGATAAGCGTACAGGGATTTTTTGCTATTCAAAATACTAAAACACCTGTGATCATCGCATCTGGAAGCATGATCATGAACATCATACTCAACATTCTCTTGATTGGTCCGATGGGATTCCGTGGTCTGGCCCTGGCAACCACACTTTCTTTCACTATGAACTTCCTGGTCTTGTTTTGGTTGTTGTGTCGGTATTATGGCCCGTTGTATGGAAATGCAGAATTTCTGGGCTCTATACTCAGAATATCCGGGGTTTCTATTTTCATGGCAGCCGGTGTATATGCTGTTCGCTATATTTTAACTACTTACTTTTCAACGGTTTACTTTACACATAATTTTCTGCTTGTTGTACTCCCGATTGGTATTGGCGTTGGCATGTATCTGGCACTTTCCTGGTGGACGGGAAGTCCGGAACTACGAGCCTTCCAAACTGCCCTTTGGCGTAGAAAACTGTAAGACAGCACACAATTAGAAAACTTCACCTTTAGCACGGAACGTGCTATACTGCATTAGGGTAAAGTGTCTTGCGTTTTTAATTTTTACGCTCTTACGATTTCTGCTTACGCATGGAGGGGCTAGTCATGCGGTATGCGATTGCCATTTCTTTGTTGCTGACAGCACTGTTATTGTTATGGTTGTTCATTCCAGCAGAATCAGGTATCTCGGTAATTTCTGAGTCTGAGGAGCATCTGCAAAAACCACAAGAAACTTCGCGACTGACACCCCGCGATCAACCTACAGAGGCAATACCCTCCATTGATGAAACTTTTGCTGTAGATTTATCTGATTTGGTTGACACAAAGGTCGCAGCTGCTGCAAATTTTTCGATACACGGCTACCTATACACGCATAATCCCAATATTGATGTTGCTGATTTAAAGCTTTCCCTTGTATCACAATATACTAAAAAGCCGGACCTAGTATCAGGTTGCACACAACAGAAAATTACCGATGCTGAAGGCCGTTTTGAATTTGATAATTTGTTGCCAGGCATGTATCAGATTTATCTGAAGGCACAGGGACTGGCCTTATCGCATAACGTGTTCAACTTTATCATGCTGCAACCAGACCAAGAACCACCCGAGCAAGCATTGGAAGTTATTGCTGGAGGCGCCATCTCTGGCGTTGTGTTCAATAAAGATACGAATGAGCCGATTCCCGGCCAATACATTGCAGCTTTATTACAGACAAGATCCAGACCTGTTCCTTTGCCGATATACCTCAGTGAACGCAGTAATGTTGATGGTGAGTATCGCATTGATCACCTGCCACCAGGAAGTTTTCAAGTGTACCATGTTGACTTAAAACCTCAACAATTACACTCGATACCTGTCGAACAATTCGCTAACTTTGTCATTATGAGCGAGACACAAGGTTTTGGGAT
>CAZIDP010000110.1:0-7253 GCA_964537975.1 uncultured Nitrospirales bacterium
GGAAGGCTGCCACTTTAACTGGCATCCAGCCTCAGGTTGTGGCACATGAAACCAACCGCCATTTTTAATTCCGACAAGCGCCAGGTAGTCTCCCAGCACATCCAGTACCTTGACCGGCTCTGACCAGCCCTCGCCATATACCATATTGCCCGGATCGTAATGAATGCCGACAGCATCGGGATCAAAACCTTGAACCATGAAATAGGCGGTCTCTGCAGACCAGACCAAGTTTCCCATATGGGTTTGAATGAGTGTCTTGACACCTGTGCGTTGACCCAGTTTTTCCAGTATGGCCATACTTTCCCGGGCTGCTTTCCAGTCTGAATGAAAGGTTCCCGAACCTCTGTAATTCTGAAACCAGATACGCACCATTTGAATCCCCTGATCAGCAAACAGACGATAGGTATCTTCCTTATCACTCATTTCATGGTGTTGCCAGTCTATGGAAACGCTGGGTGTTTCTAATCCTTTGCTATGCATTGATTTCACGAAAGCAGGCAATGTCACGGAGAGCTTGTCTGGTTTAACCCAGGAGTTTTCACGGATCAATATATCGACACCATCAAACCCGATATCGCTTAATGTAAAGGTCAATTCGTCGACAGATAATGCTGGATAAAAAAACTTTGGAAAAGATAACAATGAGGGCATGACTTCCCCTCCGAACAGGTGTGTTTTACTATATTAAATGTTACTTGTATTACTGTGTGTATTATATTAATACACTGCGCGACCACCGGTAAGGTCAAATACAAACCCCGTATTAAAGGCAGCTTCGCCAGATACAATCCAGGTCGCCATCGCGGCTACTTCATCAAGCGTGCCACAGCGTTTCATGGGTATCTTGTCGGTCATATATTTGACTTGTTCCGGTACCATATTTTCGACCATTGCGGTGCGTATGACCGCTGGCGCGAGACCATTGATTGTAATACCGGTCTCGGCAAATTCTTTGCCCACTGCCTTGACCAACCCGATAACACCCGATTTCGTTGCAGAATACGCTGTCATTCCCGCATTGCCATCCTTTCCCGCGATAGAGGCAATTAACAACACCCGCCCATAGTCACGCGGTGACATAAAACGAAGGGCATGCTTTGTAATCAGGAAAGCACCGCGCAAATTCACACGATAGACATCATCGAATGCTGCCGCGTCTACTTCGGTAATCTTGACACCATTGGGGCCGACAATACCAGCGCTGTTTACGGCAATATCAAGACGACCACAACGATTGTGCGTCGCCTCAACAGCCTTCGCCACCGCTTCTTCATTCGTAATATCTACAACCTCAGATTGAATTTTGCCGCCTTCTCGAGCAAATTCGGCTACTGCAGAATCCAGCGCTTCACGGTTGGTATCGAAGAGTGTGGCATCTGCTCCTTCCTGCGCCAGGCGAAAAGCTATAGCTTTGCCCAGACCACTGGCACCACCCGTGACGATCGCAACCTGATCGGTAAAACGTTCGCGAAATAACATGTGTTGTTTAACTCCTATGCGTTTCTGCAAGTATTACGAATTGTACCGAGACCTTCAATACTTAACTCTACCACATCACCATCTCTCAAAAATCGTGGCGGTTTTTTCCCCATTCCCACACCGGGAGGCGTACCTGTGGAAATGAGGTCACCGGCTTCCAATGTCATGAATTGGGACAGATAATGCACCAGATAGGCCTCGTTATATACCATCTTGCTGGTTGACCCGGACTGCATACGCTCACCATTCACATCCAGCTTCATGGAAAGATTGCGTACATCGGTTATTTCGTCCGGGGTTGCCAGGAATGGCCCCACCGGATTGAAAGTGTCACAGGACTTGCCCTTTGTCCATTGACCTTCATGTTCTAATTGAAACGCCCGTTCAGAAACATCATGCGAAATACAATAGCCTGCGATATGGGCTGCACTGTCCTCCGGGCTTGCAAGGTAGCGGGCGTCGCGGCCAATCACGATACCAAGCTCAACCTCCCAATCAGTTTTCTCACTTCCCCGAGGTATCAATATGTCATCATGCGGTCCCACCAGGGTATTCGCGGCTTTCATGAAAACTACCGGCTCACTCGGCACTTTCATACCCGACTCTTCTGCATGATCATAATAATTCAAACCGATACACACTATCTTGCCAGGGCGAGCAATGCAAGATGCCCAACGTACCGATTCTGCTACCTCAGGTAAAACGGCACCATGTTCCTGAAGCACCGCTTGTAATCGGGCCGGTCCGTTATCTGCCCAGAAATTCTGGTTCCAATCTGTAAAGAAAGCCGACAGATCTTTGCGGCAACCTGCTGCATCAACAATTCCTGGTTTTTCCTGGCCTGGTGCACCAAATCGAATCATTTTCATGCGTTTTTCTCCAATATTACGTTATTTACAGCTTAGCATGAACTAAAATATCACCATAAGCTTAGTACTCTTTACCACATGATAGGGAATCTGGTGTAAGAGATCAAGAGAAGTGTTAATGGCTTGTGGGCAAATAGACTTTCAAAACCGGTATAGACAATCCAAGAAAATAGTGAAATTCACTTGACATATTACGCTAATCTGATATAATCTGCTGTAGTGTTGCAATGATGCACTCTATTTCCCAATTGATGTCTTAAACAACTTGATACAAATTTTTGATGATGTAGGTGGGTAGTGACACCATCAAAGCAATCAACAGCAAGGAGACCGTTATGCTGGTAGAACCCTATTTGTTTTTTGAAGGATGTTGCGAAGAAGCACTTAATTTTTATACTCAGTCGCTCGGTGCTGAAATTACATTCATGATGTACTTTAAAGACAGCCCGGAGCCCGAAGCTTGTCCTGATGGCAGTCAGAATAAAGTCATGCATGCAAACTTGCGAATTGGTGATACTTCCATTATGGCTTCAGATGGTCGTTGTGAAGGAAGCACAGATTTTCAAGGCTTTGCATTGTCATTATTACCTGAAACAGAAGAAGAAGCCAGACGCATGTTCACTGCATTACTGGAAGGTGGTGAAGCAGTAATGCCTTTGGAAAAAACTTTCTGGTCGCCTCTTTTCGGAATGGTGAAAGACCGTTTCGGTATGTTGTGGATGATTAATATGCTGGATCCTAATTGTCCAGAGGGCTAATTGTCACAAGCTAAAAAGATTTCAGTAAACATTAATTAATAATTTTTACACTTGAAAAGCACAGGATTCGATCCACGTTCAGTTCTCTGGAAAGGACCAACAGCATGGTAAAAGTGATTAAGTTTGAAGTGAAAAACTTTCCTGAATCACGTGTTATTGGGAAGTCGATACGCCCAGACATGAACAAACTGAACAAAGGAGAGAATCCTATTCCTGCATTTTGGGAAAAGTGCTTTTCCGACGGGATGTTTGCCACCTTGGAATCATTGAGTGAATTTCATCTTGATTCTGCTTATGTCGGTTGGATGGGAGAATGGAATGATTCAGACCAAACCTTTACCTATCTGTGTGGCATGTTGATGAAACCCGATACACCTCCTCCAGTTGACTTTTGTTTTAGAGATATACCAGAAACAAATGTCGCGGTAGCCTGGATACAAGGTGTAGAGCCGGATTTATTTCAGGAAGCTCATCAATTAACTACAAAAACATTGATTGAAAAAGGCTACCAGATGAATGACAACGCACCTTGGAGCATGGAACTGTATGCCTGCCCCAGGTTTACCGAGGCAGACCCAGACGGCAGCAGGATTCTCGATTATTATATACCGTGTATCCAAGTCTGACCATGACAGTAAAGATAATTACGAGACATATCACCTCTAATTTGATAGTGCGGTTGGTATTTTTAAACACAGATTAAAATACTAACCGCACCATATGGTCTTGGAATGCAAAAACAGCATTTCCAGTACTTGCCCTATCTCGTCAGAGCCATCTGATGTTAACATTGAGAGCGGTGGGGGAGACTTGCCACATATGGGTACACACCCCGAACGTACTGCTTTTTTATCTGCAGATTACACCGATGAACGTAGATTTTTGTTATGGATGTGATGAGTAGGCTCATGCGTTCATCTATGAAGCGGTAACTGCGTACCTCACTGGAGTAGAGCCTGAGTATGACTGAGTAGATTGGAATGATGCCCACAGTCGCCACCTATCAATCCCGAAGAGATTAAAGCACCGTAGCGCGGGGTAAGGCCAACGGTCGCCACCCCGGGTATGTAACGCTTCCAACCCAACACCCCGGAGAGCATGCCAGCAAGAAAAATACTTGACATAATATTTCTTTCTGTCTCTCTGGCTTTCTGTATGCATGGGAATGTCGTCGTAACCTATTTGTTTCTATTATTAACAGCCATAGCAGGGTATTAAATTGTACTCGGCTTGCAGGCATGCTATGATGCTATGTTTAAAATTTTAACCTGAATGTTATTAATTATTGTCAACTCCGAGGTTTTTCATGAAAAAGACACTGATTACCAAGGTTTTCTTATTGATTTTTATGGGATTGTGTGGCCTTTCTTTGCAGGTTGTTGCTGAGAGTAATGTGCAATCTTTACAGAGAGAGGAAGTCATCACCCCGATACAACGCGCTGTGGAAGCGGTGAAACCAGCCCTGGTTCGCATTCATGTTGTCGAGCCCTATTATAGAGAAGGTCGTGAGATTAAGTTTGAAGCTTCTGGTAGTGGGGTTGTGATTCGGGAAGATGGATATATCATTACAAACCATCATGTAGCGGGCCATGCCCGGCTGTTAAAATGCATTTTTGCGGATAAGGAAGAGTTTGAGGCGGATTTGGTTGGTACGGACCCACTGACCGATATCGCTGTTATTAAAATCCGAAATCATGCAGACCTGAAATTTCCTGTAGCTCAATTTGGTGATTCATCACAAGTGGTTGTTGGAGAACCGGTCATGGCAATGGGTAGTCCACGCGCTTTGTCGCAATCCGTAACCTTGGGTATTATCAGCAATACTGAGATGACCATGCCGGAACGCATGGGATCCTTGCAACTGGACGGTGAAGATGTAGGTGCGCTGGTACGTTGGCTGGCGCATGATGCCGAAATTCATCCCGGTAATTCAGGTGGTCCCCTGGTAAATATGCAAGGGGAAATAATCGGCATTAATGAAATCAAAATGGGACTGGGAGGGGCCATACCGGGCAATCTGGCGCGGAAAGTTTCCGAAGAACTCATTGAAAGAGGCCAGGTACGCCGTGCTTGGATTGGGATCGAAGTGCAACCCAGATTGAAGTCCGATGAGCGGAGTACCGGTGTTCTGGTAAGTGGTCCGCTGAAAGATACGCCCGCGGAGTTGGCGGAATTCCAGCAAGGTGATCTGATCCTGGAAGTGGCGGGAAACCCGATTGATGTCCGTTTCCCTGAACAATTACCAGATTTCAATCTGTTGGTCAGTGCCTTGCCTGTTGATGAAGAAGCAGAATTCTTGGTGGATCGTAATGGTGAACACCTTACACTGCGGGTAACACCCAAAGAGCGTGAACGTGTTGAACCACGGCAATATGAGATCAAGGAATGGGGTATTACAGTACGCGATCTGTCGTTTATGAATGCATTGGAGATGAAACGAGACAATACCGATGGCGTCCTGGTGACATCTGTACGTCCGGGTGGTCCGGTCGGAGCAGCCAAGCCTCCCATTAATTCGCAGGATGTGATTGTTGAAGCCAATGGCGTTCCAATCGCGAGTGTACATCAGTTGCATGAATTTACCGAGGAACTTCTCCAGGACAGCCGAGACCCGCAACCTGTGTTGACTACATATGAACGCAAGTTTGACCGTTTTATCACGGTAGCCCGAGTGGGTATTACGGAATTACAGGACCCCGGGCTGGAAGTGAAACGGGCTTGGTTACCGGTGGAAACGCAGGTATTGACGAGTGATATTGCTGAATTACTGAGTGACAATTCGCTGACAGGATTTCGTGTTACCCAGGTATACATGCGCAGCACAGCCGAAGAAGCCGGGTTGCAAACAGGTGACATTATTGTCAAAGTAGATGACACACCATTGACGGCGAGTGCTCCGGAGCATTATGAAGAGCTGCCCGCGCTTATTCGCCAGTACCGGAGTGGTGCTGTAGTAGACATCGAGATTCTGCGGGATGCTGAGACGCTTACGATTCCAGTAACCCTGGAAACGGCTCCGAAGCTTGCCCGGGAAATGAGCAAGTATCAAGATGAAAATTTTGAGTTCACAGTACGTGATGTCACGTTCTTTGATCGTGCCGGAGAACAGTGGGAACATGAACAGCATGGTGTCATGGTGGAGCAGGTACGTCCGGGTAGTTGGGCGGCTCTGGCGCGTTTATCGGTAGGTGATTTGGTCACACAGATTGATACTCAGAAGATCGTATCGGTGAACGATGTCGAGAGCATTATGCAGGAAATTGCCAACAATCGTCCGGATTCGGTTGTTTTTTCGATTAAGCGGGGAGTCCGTTCGTTATTTATTGAGCTTGAACCCAAATGGGACGCCATGTAATCGTATTGTAAGCTACACCTTGTTGCTGCAATATAAATGACTATTTTTTATTTTTCGAAAAACAGTTGGGAGATGGAATATGAGGATAAACAGGTGCTCACCCTGGAAAATCTATAACATGGTGCTTTGTTGTGCCATGTTGTCAGGCACATTTTGTTCAGTCGGTGCCGCCGCAGAGAACGCCTCGGTGAACGAACGTGCCAGAGCTGTTTTTGAATCGAGTAAACATACCGTAGTCAGCATTCAATTGGTGCTGAAGACGCGGTATTCATTTGGCAGTGATACACAAGAACAGGAGAACAACCAAGAACTGAGTGGTACGGTTATCAGCCCGGATGGACTGACAGTGGTTGCTTTGTCTGCAACAGACCCAACCGGTCTGATGCGTACGCTGAGTGGTGAGCTGGATGACGGTGATGTTGCAACAGAAATCAGCGATGTAAAAATTATGCTTCAAGATGCCAGTGAGATAGAAGCCCAGGTGGTTTTACGGGACAATGATTTGGACCTGGCGTTTATCATGCCCACTGAGCGACCAGCCGAACCACTGCCTTATGTTTCACTGGAGAATTCAGGGAAACCTGAAATCTTTGATCAGGTCGTTGCGATAAATCGTCTGGGACAAGTAGCAAACCGGGTTTACAGTGGCGCACTGGAAACGATTGAGGCCGTTGTGGAACGCCCACGTACCTATTATATTCCGGGTAGTAGCCCTACCCACACTGGTTTGGGGTGTCCAGTTTTCACCTTGGATGGAGACTTTGTCGGGATATTGGTTGTACGCGCCATTCG
>CAZIDP010000111.1:0-6504 GCA_964537975.1 uncultured Nitrospirales bacterium
TCAACCCCGCCAAACGGTTGTTTCCCATCCCTTCCTGCCTGTATATGCAATTCTCCAATCGGAAGATGCTGAAGTAATTGCGCAAATCGAGGCTGCTCAGAACCAGATAATAGCTGCATGGAAAGCATCGGGTATAAGTTCTGGTTTGGAATCCTTTGGTTCCGCAATCTCGACAAGAAGCGATTTAAGTCTTCCCGAAATGATGCTGGGATTGGATTATTTTGCGTTGAGAGCAGAAAAAGCAAAAACCAGAATAGACCAGGAGGATACCGCAGTTTATCACGATGATTTACGTCGTATCGCCTGGTGTGTTGTAGAAGAATACCCCAATTCTGTTTTTCGAAATCATGCTTTGTCTCAATATTTGAATGTTCATCTATATTACATGGGTTTTTGATATAACTGGAGGAAGTAGTCATGAGGCGCACGATTCGACGCAATGGGTTGGTTACACTTTCAGCAACAATGATACTGGCAGGTTTGGCTGCCTGTATTGTAACGGGGTAATCGATACTGTTCAACGATTCAACACCGGTGGCTGCCTCTCCGCCACAAACCAGTTATTCATTGAGTATCAGCGTAAGCGGTAGTGGTACAGTAACTAAAAACCCCAATCTTTCCCTGTACTGTTCCGGAACCGTGGTGACCTTAACGCCCACACCTTCATCGGGGTACAGTTTTTCCCATTGGTCCGGTGCACTTTCCGATTCGGAGAACCCAAAAAACCTCACCATGAACAGCAATAAATCGGTTACAGCCCACTTTCAACCGCGTTGGTTGCTGTCACTTTCAGTGGACGGCATTCCAAATCCCGGTCCCATAGGCAATTACTTTAGCCCGTCAATACAACCCAATAACCATGCGAATCAAAGCGAATACAACGCTGGTACTTGGTATTATGAGGGAAATCCAGACCTGTCTCTGACAGCAATACCCCCGTCCGGGTATGGTTTCAGCCATTGTGAGGTCGTTTTTGGCAGTAGTGTATCCGAATTTACCAGCAATCCCTTTACCTTCCAGATGGCATGGGAGTACCAGATGACGGTTGTATTTGTACCCCTGCTGGGTGTCACTACGGCAACCACGGGCAATGGTAACGGTTCCATCGTGCTCGACCCTCCTGGAGGTGCATACCTGCCCGGTACCAACCTTACGGTCACTGCCGTTCCGGGCACCGGATCACAGTTCACTGGCTGGTCTTCAGCACTCTCCGGCATGGAAAACCCGACCACCCTGCTGGTGGATGGAACAAAGCATATAGTGGCGCAATTTACACCATTGTCCACTTTAAATTCGCATACATTTGGCGATGGTTCGGTTACATTTAACCCACCTGGAGGAGAGTACCAAACCGGGTCAATCGTATCATTGACAGCAACACCATCCAGTGATTGGCTGTTTCAAAAATGGATTGGGCCAGTATCTGATCCAAATTCGCAAGAATCAACTATAAAAATAGGGCAAGATGGTGGTATGGTAGCAGCGGTATTTGTCAACCGCCCTGGCGTAGTCGGACTCAATTTAGTGTCGGATTTTGCATATCTGCTAAGTGAAGCAGGTGAATTAGAATCGGTTACGACATTTGATAGAAACGGATTCACACTCCATACCTATTCAGAGCCATTGTATGTAGAAAATGGTATTCCAGATGCTGCAGAATTGTATTTATTAGAGTATATTTTAAAAAACCCAACAATAGACCATTCTCGCCGTAGTGGTATTGCGCATGATTATGCATGGAAAGTATGGGAGCAGAACTTAGATAGTGTTACAAGTGACCTCCCTCCTGGTACTGATCCAAGAATAACTCGTGCGACCGCAGGGCTAATAAGTTTGGGTCATTTTGCTAGCGTTAAACTGGCATCAGAGTTAGCAGCAGAAGCAACAGGCGTAATGCTTAATGCTAATGAAAAAGAAGACCCAACAAACCCAGCAAGTCCATATCGATATGAACAAAATGCGGGTAGCTTTTTATCAGCCGATGGAGACGCAGATAATGATGGACTTACAAATCGCGAAGAATGGAATGCAGCATCACCAGTTGCTTCGCTTGACAATTTGGAAACATATGCACTATATGCAACGAATGGCAATGATGTTCCTGAGGAACCGGACATAGACTTATCTAGATTTAGCTGTGAGAATTCGCTATGTGTCGGGCGCCAAGAAATCCGGGTTTCTGATATTCAATATCCCATGGAGGGGTTGATGCCTTCAAATCCACACGTGTTTGTAAATGGTGATGTGATATTACCTGGAGAGAACATGGTGGGTGCTAGACTCGGTCATATGTTGAGAACTATCGCTGTACCAGGTCCAGATGCCAAATTTGGCCGTTGGCATGCTCCAGGTACTTTACTTGACGGCAGTAGACAGTTTTCTGAAGAAATTATTCATTCAAAAACAACCATGCAATTGCAGTATTTACCGATTTATGCCGAATCATATAAATCTTGGATAATCATACCTGCAAGTTCATCGTTATGGGATATCGATATTGAAACATCTGATAATGTGAATATCATCATTAACTCTGCAGGAACTATGCGCACGTTAACAGGCCCAGCAGGCAGCTATGCGAGAATGAGGGCAAGCTACAAATTACCAACAAATCAGCATGTTTTATGGGTTGGTAAAAGTAGTTCAGGTTCGGCTGATCCACGCTATACCCTGACTGATACGGCTCAAATCGAATTTACAGATTTTATGACAAATGGTATTAATTATGGTTATGTAGCGCCACAATTAATAACATCTCAAATTGAACGAGTCAATGTAATTGTTAATTCTACTCAGGGTGGTAGAGCATTCGCAGGATCAAATGATTATAGTCCAGGATTTATGGATTACGTAACAATTTCGGTAGGGGGTACGGTAAAGTTACGTGCTCATAAATATGATGGAGGTCGATTTGTGAAGTGGTCTCATGATGATAGTACATTGACAGTATTGGATGTAACACTAGACAACAATGATTTTACTACAACTGCTATATTTGAGCGAAATAAAGAAACTCAGTTGAACGCATCTATTAAAACTGATCAAGGCAATGGGAGTCCACTATGCAGTGGATATCTTGAATTCCAAAATGCAAAGCGTTATTATGACGGTGATATGGACAATGGAACCAATCCTCTTACGGACATTCCTTATGAACGTGGCGAAAAAGTGGTAGTAATACCCCGTCCAAACAGTGGTTACACGTTTGTTGGCTGGCGACTTGACGGTAAAGAAGTTCCTCCGGACACAGAAGTTGGCTTGTTATCGTCTCCAAACCAACTGACTGTGTACATGAACAAAGATAAAGAATTGATAGCCATGTTCTCAAATAATCATTTGGAATTCAGCCAACCTGAAGTACTACCAAATTTACGGCCTCAAGATTTGACCTATTTAGGGACTGGTGCCCAAAATCAGACTGTTACTATTAAGATACCGTTACCTGATGGATCGTCTGTGCAGGATGTTGCCATGAGTGATATGTACATTGAAGACACTGGTGGACATTATGACCATAACCCATCTCGTCCAGATGGTGGTCAGTTTGGACAAGTTTTATTGGAAGACTGCATGGCAAGAGTTGTTTATACGCCTGGTGAATTCAGTGGGAGATATATGATTACTGCGGAAGTGGGTACCGAACATGTTTATGAAAGGGAGATTATTGTTCGTGTTCCGGGCTTGATGGAATTACCAGACAGTGATACGTATGGCAAAATTGGTGATGATGAATGGCACCCATCAAACCATTGGTTGATGCCGGATGCACAGGCAATACTTGAATATGTGGCGGAAAAATATAGTTCAACATACCATGAGCACAGTGAATATGAGAAAATGGAATACAACGATTGTAGTCTTGAGTGGGGAGGGCGATTTGACATTAGGGGATTATGGTCAGCCGGTTCCCATGTAAGTCACCGCGTTGGCAGGCAAGTGGATTTCAGAATTAAGGAAACTCCAGCAGCTATGCTGGATGTATTATTACCTTTATTTCGTGGTATTACCGGTGTAACTGTTGATATTAAAGACGATCCTCCTCACTGGCATATTAATATTTTACCAGGCTCTGTACCTCCAGGAGATTAAGAAAATGAAAATGCACAGAATCATCTCGATTTTCGTATTGGTATTCTGTTCCATGCCGGTATTTCCTTCTGGATTATCAGCAGTAACGCGTGATATCTCGGGACGTCAACCATTGGCCCGGCCTGTCATCAATGTCGACCTGAGTGAATATGACACCAGGCAAACAATTGGCATAGATAATCAGGGAGAATGGATTTATATGGAGACCGAGGAATTTATTACCGAAGAGCCTGATATCGGTGGGTACAGGTTTGAATGGCGTAGTCCGTATGATGGTGAACTCAAAGAAGGGATTTGGATACCCGCCAGCAACTTGGATGTATGGGTTTTTGCGTCTGTCACCTACAATGATACACTTTCCGTCTTTCAATATGCTTACACGGTTGTAAATGGAGAAAAATCAGAACAATCTATACACCAATTTATGCTTAGTGCAAAGGTGCCATTTCTTTCAGGAGAAGTATCGTCTACGGACTGGAATTCCAAGTCCTTGCCGGGTTGGGGAGGAATACATTGGAACTGGTGGTGCACACAGAGAATTTTACAAGTTTCACCGGGTGAACAATTTGATGGATTCCTGGCAACAAGCAAAGGACTTCCCGATATTCAGGCATGTTATGCCAGGGCATTTACATATCCAATTAGAGTACAGGAGGAGATGCCATTCGCTATGCAGCAAGTCTACCGAATAATATTCCCTCTCTTTACTGACTGTGTTTCCGGTGTGACTGTGGGGCCGGGTGAACTGCACACAAGTGTAGCCAAAGTACGGGGTCACATCGAGGAATCGTATCGGCAGGGCTGGTTAACAAGCGAATCCCGCCGGGATGTGCTATTGGGTTACATTGAGAAACTGGAAGTAGCAGATTCTGAAGACGATTATGGGACTTTTCAGTCCCTATGCAACGAACTACTGGAATCTGTGGCAGCAATGCGATCAGATACTTCGGACCCACTCTCGGATGAAGCGTATGGTCTGCTGCACTACAACGTCGCCTGGCTCCGCGACCATGCCTGGAACCACAAGACACCATTGAAACCACAGATTAAGGAAGAATGAACGCAACAGGGATTCTTTATACAGTAGTGTGAATAACATTACGCGTATGTTATTACAGGTAAATTTATAAAGGAATAGTGCCATGAGAAGAAATGCTTTTATCAGGAAGTGGCTTTGTATCGGTTGCCTGTTGGGCGTCTGCTGTACACCGGTAGTATATGCCACCGAAACCCAAAACATGAGCGGGCAGATACACAAGATACTGAATGATGCTTCATTGAAAAGGGACGACAAAGTGGCTGCCATAGAAAAGCTGGGCGCTGATGGCCGGAACGCGTTTGTTCAAATCGTCCTGAACGAAGAGTACACGATTGTAGATACCTATATTGTGGGTCTTGTGGGTCAACTGGGTATTAAAGAATTGTCACCGTATGTTCTGGATTTACTGGGAGGGCCACCCAGAGGTTATTACTGGCGGGGCATTATGGACACCTTGCGGGAATTAAAAAATCCTGTGGTAGCTCCGAACCTTCTTGCCATTTTGCGTGATGATGCCTGGAAAGGATTTGTGAGAATAGATGCAGCGCACACCCTGCTGATATTGGGTTCGGAGAAACAACGTGATGAGGCAGCGGTATTTCTGAGTGCTATTTGGGAAAGCAGTGAATATCCGGAGTTCAGCAAATTTGACCCCTTGATTGCAGCAGAAATTGTGCGATTGCATGGTCCATCAGAATATGCGCAACAGGCAGTTGAATTTTTTTATAAAGTCTGGGAGGACCCGCAGCAATATGGGATTACGAACCCGAATGTAATTCACAGATATATGTGGCGACTGGAAGACCCGCTAGTGCAGGCAGAAATAATGGACCGGTGGCTGGAAACGGGCATAGAAAATGACACATTACTAGTTGTTAAAGAACTAGTAAAATATAATGATGAACAGTTTATTCCATTGTTGCACAAAGCAATAATGGAAAGTGATATTGATACAGAGCCCTATTACTGGACTTCATACTATAATATATTATTGGATTATTATGATCCAGGAATTTCAGGTGATAAGGAGTGGATGCTTAGCGAGTTACAGCGCTACGCAACTATAAATAGTGATCATAGAGTTGTGTTAACAGAGCAAATTGAGCCGATGCGCCAGCGGATTATCGAGTATTTTAATGGGCCAAATGCATCGGTATCAGAACACGAAGACACCACAAGCCCGTGAATTAGCATCAACTCGGAATAATGGTATCCGACCGCGCGGTACCAGGTGGCGAATTTCCGGGTGCGGGCGTATGACGGGCCGATAGACCAGAATCTGGGGACGATTGACACGGAATCGCTGAGTCTCACGGTGAACATGGAAGACAGCGCAGCAGTGCGGCCTGCGGGGGGCTCGTATCCGCCCGGGGAAC
>CAZIDP010000112.1:0-5928 GCA_964537975.1 uncultured Nitrospirales bacterium
CTACTTATATTTTCTCAGTCGCCTGAAAACCTAAATCGACACGCCCCTGCGCGGGTATGACGGTGTGAGGTCGCGTTTTACGCCCCACTGGGTACCCCTGCCTGCGCGGGTATGACGGTGTGGGGTCGCGCTTTGCGCTCCTCTGGGTACCCACCTGCGTGGGCATGACGGTGTGGGGTCGCGCTTTGCGCTCCTCTGGATACCCACCTGCGCGGGTATGACGGTGTGAGGTCGCGCTTTGCGCCCCACTGGGTACCCACCTTCGTGGGTATGATGGTGTGGGTGGGAACCTAGTAAGGGGTGATGCTAAGTTCGCTTCTAGTGCTCCCGCTGGTTACCCCATTACGCGTCCACTGCTGCCACCTGTTCCCTATCGAGGAGCGATTACATCACCGTAGCGCGGGGTAAGGCCAACGAGCCGCCACCCCGGGACAACAACACCCCCTAACACCGCACCCCGGAGGGCGTGCCAGCAACGACAAACCCCTGGCCGTATTCGCATATTACATTTTTTTATTGAATCAAGATTCGCTCTTCGCATAACATGATAATTGTTTTAAAGATACACAGGATAGGTTGAGGTGAATATAACAATTCATCTCAAAAAAAGAACACGCGTTATACTAAAAGGTAATTGGTACTTTGAGGCAATTTACCGCTATATTTACGGTTGCATTAAACTGATCGTAGACATCGTTAACCATGTCTTGTTTTATCTGCTTTGACAGCTTTACTCTTGCTTTTTACTGGAAATCATTTCAAAACACATAGGAAACATAAACATGTCAGAAATCCAACAATCAACCCAACACTTATCTTCAAATATCAAGACAGCTGAGCGTCCAGGTACCATGTCCCGCAGGGAACTTCTGGCGAAGGGAACTGTAATAGCAGGAATGGCTGTTGTTGCACCTGCCGCGTACGAATCCGCGCAGGCTCAGACTGCATCCAACCCTTCTGAAAGCCAAAACAAGACAAAGGTCGCTGTGCAAGAGCTTACCCGAGAAGCCTTTTACCCGTTTGGTTCCTATGCCCAGATGTTGAATCCGGATACCATAAAATTTGGTGAAGAACCTATCGAATTTTTTCGTGATATGACACAAGCGGATTTGGGTTCTACCGCGAAAGCGTCGTATTCCGTTTGCCGCGTAATTCGACGTGAACCAGTAGTCGACATGCTGGAGCAGCACAGCCAATGTGCCGAAGTCATGCTTCCTTTAGATGGTGATGTGGTTGTGCAGGTCGGCCCGGCAACACCCAATGGCGTGGTGCCTCACGAACGTCTCGAAGCTTTCCGTGTGCCCCAGGGTACGCTGATAACATTGAATCCAGGGGTATGGCATTACGCGCCATTTGCCATAACTGCAGAATGTGTCAACATCCTTATCGTGCTTCCGGAACGCACTTATGCCAATGATTGCGAGGTCGTAGTGCTGGATGCCGCACAACAGGTGGTGATTGAAGGGATTTAACTGGGAATTAAAAAGGGATTATAGAACGGTAACTATATCCAGGATCATTCCAAACCATACTTCAGGATTACTGTATGACTTGTTTCAGGCTGTCGCAATGGACAGGTAGTATTATTTTAAGTGCATTTCTCACAAGCATGATTCTTGCGGGCTGCACCCTGTGGCCAGGTACACCTGCTGCGCCACGGCATCGTGTTCATACACCTCCACCTCCGCCTAAACCGGTTTCGACAACCATTTCGGATACCCGGGACACCTCCGCTACGCAAATACCGGATGCTACGGTCTCTCTGGATACTTTGCGGGTACACATGCTATATGCCTCGGAAGCGGAAGCCATCAATTTCATGCTGGAAGGGACCGCAACACTCACTGGCGGCAATGGCCAGCAGCATGTGTTGAACAGTGGTGTCTGGCGACTTCAGGCAATGGACATACGTCCAGCCCGGCAACGCCATCACGTATTTCCGAAAACGTTTAAGCCTGGAGAAGAAAGTGCCATGCATGTCTACATGAATGACTGGCGCAATCGGGGATATGATCCACAGATCGAAGTATTTGGCAAGCAACTTCGTGTTGGAGCCGGACGGATCGTGGACAATCGTATCTTCTGGATTTCTGTTGCGCGTGTGGGTAGCGCGGGAGAAGCGGAAGCGCTTCAACAACGCTTTAGCCGAGAAGAACAGGTCTGGGCCTGGACGCGCCCTGAAACCATTGCCCCGGGAAGCGCAACCATCGCTGTTGTAAATGCCTCTGGGAATACCATTACCCGCCTGACTACGCCCCTGCGCATAGAAACCAATGCGTCATTTCATGTAGCAAAGGTGGACAGTGGCTTCTGGAGTGAGCGTCGCGATGACCGGGTCTATCTGACCCCAGTCACGCTGGATGTTGGCCCGTCAGGCAGTCTGGAGCTTTCCGGTGAAATACCGGTAGAAGAATATCTGCGCGGTGTATTGCCTGCGGAAATGCCAGCCTCCTGGCCAGCGGAAGCGTTGAAAGCGCAGGCTGTTGCCGCACGCAGTGAAGTGTTGGCCGCGCTGGCCGGCAAGCATCGTCTTGAAGGGTATGATTTTTGCGCCACAGAATGTTGCCGGGCCTATCGTGGTCTGGCCGGGCATCAGCCGAGTACTGATCTCGCATTGCGTGCAACCCAGGGGGAGGCCATCGTATATGCCGGGGCAATCGTGCCGACCGTGTATTCCTCCAGTTGCGGCGGCTGGACCGAACACAACGAACATGTCTGGTCCGGCCCGCTGAACCCTGTGTTGCGTGGCCATCCGGACAGGCAGTCATCCGGAGGTGAATCATCCCTGCATAGCAGTGACGCCGTGCGCAGGTGGCTGGCACAGGGAGGAAACCCGGCATATTGCAGTGGCAGCCAGGATTATCGCTGGAGCCGCACGCTGAGTGTACGCGAGATGTCCGATCATGTGAACCGGATGCACCGGGTTGGTACTGTGCAGCGACTGGAAGGTGAAACCAGAGGGGTGAGTGGCCGTCTGCGGTCGTTGCGGGTTGTGGGCAGTGAGGGCACAGTAACACTGGAACGTGAGCTGAACATCCGGCGTGCGTTCGGGGGATTACCCAGCGCGCTGTTCGTCTGGCATATCAACAGCAATGGGAGCTATACTTTCCAAGGCGCGGGAAGAGGTCATGGTGTTGGCCTGTGTCAACATGGCGCGCGTGGTATGGCAGACCGAGGTATAGAATACCGTCAGATACTGACCCATTATTTTACGGGGGTGCAAATCGAAAGGATTCTCCAATGACACTACAGTCCATTCGCGACAAAGTACCCCGGTACGCCATCGGCCTGATGTCCGGCACCTCATGTGACGGTATTGATGCCGTGCTGGTACGATTGAAAGGCAGTGGGCCAAAACTCGTCATGAAATTGCTTGAACACCGCAATCTACCGTATACACCAGGACTCCGAAAACGCTTACTGGATGAGCACAATGATATCCAGGAATTGTGTACATTGAATTTCGAATTAGGCGAGCGTCTGGCCGAAGCCGCGCAAGTTCTGATAGACCTGGGTTTGAAATCGCACCAGGTGGAAGTCGATTTTATTGCTTCCCACGGGCATACCATTGCGCACCTGCCACCTCCGTCTTCCAAGGGTATGGGCACACTGCAAATCGGTGAATCGGCAGTGATAACGGAGCGAACCGGCAAACTGGTGGTCTCCGATTTCCGCACCAGAGACATGGCCGCAGGTGGCCAGGGCGCGCCTTTGGTTCCCTATGCTGACTGGATATTGTTTCATACTTTAAACCACCGCGTAACCTGCCTGAATATAGGGGGTATCGCGAATTTTACTATGATAACACCGGCGATGGAAGATATAGTCGCATTCGATTCTGGTCCCGGAAACATGGCAATCGATGCCACAGTACGTTTTATTACGCGGGGTCTCCAAGACTTTGATCTGGACGGAAAACTGGCTGCAAAAGGAATGATCATAGATGAGTTTCTTGCGTATCTGCTAAGCCATCCCTACTTTGATAAAGTACCGCCCAAGAGTACAGGACGGGAATCATTTGGATTTGAAGAATACCTGCAAGATGCCCTGACCGCGCGCAAAGACCAACTTCCGGAAGACCTGGTAGCAACCGTCACCCAGGCGGTAGCACAAAGTATCATTGACGCGTTCAACCGGTTTATCGCACCGGAATTCGATACAGAGCACCTCATCATTGCCGGAGGTGGTACGGCAAATACATTTCTGATGAACAAGCTGCGTAATGGCCTTCCCAAAGTACAAGTTTTTACCATGGACCAGTATGGCATTCCATTTCAGGCGCGGGAAGCCATCGCATTCGCCATATTGGGCAATGAAACCCTCATGGGCAACCCGACCAATGTTCCACATGCCACAGGCGCGCGCCATCCATGTGTGCTGGGCAAAATTACACTGCCATGAGAGGTGTTAGGCAAGTTCAACCAGATTTTCATTATTACTGAGATCATTGAATTAATAACATATTTTCTGATTAAATAGAACAGAGGGATGGAGTAATAATTAAACGACAAGGTGTTCGTTTTTTGTGTCTACACAGGTAAAACCATCAAAACTGGAGGTCTGAAATTGATTAAGAAAACAGGTATCTTGGTAGCAATTTTATTTATGGCTATTTCAATGTCGGTATCCGCAGCCACGCTGGATGAAATTCTGGCAGAGGGCAAAGAGAAAATGGATGCCATTAACTCTGCTACTTCCGATGTGACCATGGCATTTCGAGTTGAGATAGAAGGTCAAATTATGGAAATGAATGGTTCTGGAAAAACCTACTACATGAAAGAGAATGACACCGAATATACCCGCTCCGATATGTCCATCAATATGGAAATTCCGGGTATGGGTGAAATGGCACAAAAAATGACCAATATTGCCGAAGGTGATAAACAGCTATTACTCATGGAAATGATGGGTATGAAGATGGCCATGAAAGATCAGGATGAAGAAAATCCCTATGATGTTCACCTAACCAATCATCTGGCTGATCTGGTCGATGACAACATATTAACTGTGATGGATGACTCTGCTGTGGAAGATCAGTCAGTATATGTGATCAAGGTAGTACCAAAAGTAGATACAAACGATGAGATGTATGGTGTACAACTTTTATACATCAGCAAAGATACAGGATTCCCGGTTAAGATTGAAATTATGGATGACAAAGAAGTAAAACTGGGTGAAATTAACATACAAAATATTAAGACAAATGTCGATATTGAGAAAAGCCTCTTTGATTTGACGATACCCGAGGACCATATGGAAATTGATCCTGGTTCATTGTCGGGCATGATGTAAGCTAAATTTAACGATACGCGGGTGCGGGTCCATGCATGTGGGACGCACCCGTTCGCACATTGCCCCCTTCCCGTTCATTCTCTTGCATGTTCCCTATCTCGGAACGATTACTGAACCGCACCCAGAGGGTGTGTCAGCAAGAGATATCACGACCGTTATCCGCAGATTACGCCGATGAACGCAGATTTTGATAATGGAAGAGATGAGTAGAAGTATGCTAATTCACAAGTTTTGCATGTGTACGTCTCGTTGCATGTTCCCAATCGCGGAGCGATTAAAGCGCCGTAGCGCGGGGTAAGGCCGAAGGCCGCCACCCCGGGACAACGATACCCTCAACCCCGCACCCCGGAGGGCGTGCCAGCAGGAGATATGCTCGCATTCGCTTTGCAAATAGCCACCTACGCATAGCTCCCTTTCTGTCATTCCCGCGAAGGCGTGAACCTTGTAATGCATAATACTAGCACATAACTACAAACATTCCTAACAATCAACCCTCCTTCGGGCCCAATAATATGCAAGCTAAGGCTGTGCCCTCGGCTCCTTTGCACCCCTCTGGATACCTACCTGCGCAGGCATGACGTTGAGAGGTCGCATTTTGCGCTCCTGCTGGATACCCACCTGCGTGGGCATGACGGA
>CAZIDP010000113.1:0-5636 GCA_964537975.1 uncultured Nitrospirales bacterium
CGCAATAAGAAAAATCGTATTTAACGATATTCGACTTTCGAACTTGCCGGGAAAAAGGCAATATTCTGTTCCTAGTATGTCAACTCGCACCATCGTGTACAAGGGCCTCATGTTGCCCGATGCCATTGATGCGTATTATGAAGATTTGTCCAATCCTCTGACCGACACTGCACTTGCGTTGGTACATCAACGGTATAGCACCAACACCTTGCCGGCTTGGCCATTGGCACAGCCATTTCGATTTCTGGCACATAACGGAGAGATAAATACGCTCCGCGGCAACATTAACATGATGGGGTCACGTGATCATCATTTTCACAGCCCGCTGTTTGGCGAAGATGTCAACAAATTGACACCAATTCTAACCCCAATGGCCAGTGACTCAGCCATTTTTGACAATGCATTTGAATTGCTGGTGCGCAGTGGCCGCTCTGTAGAGCATGCCATGGCTATGATGATTCCGGAGCCCTGGAGTGGCCATGAAACGATGCCGGATGACCTGAAGGCCTTTTATGAATATCATGCGTGCAAAATGGAACCTTGGGATGGTCCCGCTTCGATGGCATTCACGGATGGGATGCGTATCGGTGGGGTTCTCGACAGGAACGGTTTGCGCCCTTCACGTTACTGGGTTACGAATGATAACCAGGTGATCATGGCATCCGAAGTGGGTGTTTTAGATATTCCGCAGGATAAGGTGGTAAAAAAATGGCGCTTAGAGCCTGGACGCATGTTTCTGGTAGATATTGAACAACAACGTATTGTTCTGGATGAAGAAATAAAAGAAAACTTTGCAAAGCGCCAACCTTACCGGCAATGGATTAAACAGAATCGGGTGTCATTACCTTCGAAGCCTGTTGAAAGTTATCAGAAACATGAACAGTCATCATTGTTGGAACGCCAGCAGGCATTTGGGTTCACCCGTGAAGATATAGAGATTATCTTGGCACCTATGTGCGAGAAAGGGGCGGAACCAATAGGCAGTATGGGAAACGATGCTGCGCTGGCTGTACTTTCATCACGCCCTCATTTACTTTTTAATTACTTTAAGCAACTATTTGCGCAAGTAACCAATCCCCCGATTGATCCAATCCGTGAAGACATTGTTATGTCACTGGAGACAACAATTGGTCGAGAAGGAAACTTGTTGGGAGAAGAACCAGAAGATTGTCGTCAACTACATCTCAAGTCGCCTATTCTTACCAACGAACAGTTGGAATATATACGCAATCTGGATGAACCCTGGTTCAAGCCAGCCACGGTAAGCATTATATACCCGATTTCTGAAGGCGCTGACGGTATGGAACATGCCCTGGACAGAATTTGCCGTGAAGCAGAAGAAGCAGTCGACAACGGTGTATCGATGCTCATATTATCCGATCGTGGTGTTGATCGCGACCATTTAGCAATACCCAGTCTTATGGCCACAGGTGCAGTTCATGAACATCTGGTGCGGGTATTCAAGCGATCGGAGTGTGGTCTGATTATTGAGACTGGTGAAGCACGTGAAGTAATGCATATGGCCTTATTAACCGGATACGGTGCCGGTGCTGTCAACCCTTATCTGGCTTTTGAAACGATACAGGAGCTTCTCGACAAGGAAATATTGATTGAATCAGAGCCTGGAAAAGCACTGAAGAACTATATTAAAGGCTTGGAAAAGGGCTTGCTGAAGGTGATGTCAAAAATTGGAATTTCGACTCAGCAAAGTTATCGATGTGCACAAATATTTGAAGCAATCGGTCTCGGCAATAAACTGATGGACCGTTGCTTCACCGGTACGGCATCGCGAATAGGTGGCATAGAAATACCTGAAGTTGCACAAGAAGCTATTATGCGTCATCAAATGGCATACCCTGACAAACCCGTACGTAAGGCAGAACTGGACCCGGGTGGTAATTATCGGTGGCGACGTCGTGGTGAACACCATATGTGGAACCCGGAATCAGTGGCCAAACTGCAACATGCCACCCAGCGTAATAATGCAAAAACATATGAAGAGTTTGCGGAAGAAATAAATAATCGCAGCCGCTCTTTAGCGACATTACGAGGATTACTCAATTTCTGCAAGGGCAATCCAATTCCTTTAGATGAAGTAGAGCCTGCGTCAGAAATTGTGAAACGGTTTTGCACGGGTGCCATGTCTTATGGCTCAATCAGCCGTGAATCACATGAGAATCTGGCCATTGCCATGAACCGCATAGGTGGCCGCAGTAACACAGGTGAAGGTGGTGAAGACCCCAGACGGTTTGAACAGGATTCCAATGGTGATTTACGACGAAGTGCCATTAAGCAGGTAGCATCAGGGCGATTTGGCGTTACCAACGAATACCTGGTGAATTCTGATGAATTGCAAATCAAGATGGCGCAAGGCGCCAAGCCAGGAGAAGGTGGTCAGCTACCGGGACACAAAGTATTTGATGAAATTGCCAAAGTACGGTATTCAACCCCCGGGGTAGAATTGATATCTCCCCCACCGCACCACGATATATATTCCATTGAGGACTTGGCGCAACTCATTCATGATTTAAAGAATGCCAATATTTATGGAAAAGTATCGGTAAAACTGGTTTCAGAGGTTGGTGTCGGAACGATTGCTGCGGGTGTTTCTAAGGGAAAGTCTGACCTGGTACTTATCAGTGGACACGACGGAGGTACTGGTGCCTCGCCATTGACTTCCATAAAATATGCCGGGCTACCCTGGGAACTGGGATTGGCCGAGACACACCAGGTGTTGGTTGAAAATGATCTGCGTGATCGCATTCGGGTGCAAGTTGATGGTCAGATGAAGACTGGTCGTGATGTAGCGATTGGCGCACTACTTGGCGCCGATGAGTTTGGCTTTGCCACTGCACCACTGATAGTAAGCGGATGTATCATGATGCGCAAATGCCATCTGAACACGTGTCCGGTCGGAATTGCAACGCAAGACCCGGAACTGCGCAAAAAATTTAACGGAAAACCGGAGCATGTGGTCAATTATTTCTTCTTTGTCGCGGAAGAATGCCGCCAGTTAATGGCAGCACTTGGATTCCGCACGATGAACGAGATGATTGGTCGCTCAGATATGTTGGAGTTTGATCCTCTTCCGGAACACTGGAAAGCAAAGCACCTGGATTTCTCCAAGATTTTATATAAAGCAAAACCTTGGGAAAACTCAACGTTGTACCATAGTAAAGTACAAGACCACGGCATTGACGCAGCACTGGACCACGAACTATTGAAAAAGGCTGCGCCGGCAATAGAACGCAAAGAAAAAGTACATTTCGAGCAACCTATCAGAAATGTGAACCGAACCATTGGTACCATACTTTCCAGTGAACTAACCAGAAAGTACAAACTGGGAATGTATACCGGTTCACTGCCGGAAGATACTGTCTGGATCGATTGCTATGGTTGTGCAGGTCAAAGTGTTGGTGCCTTTGCTATACAAGGTGTAACACTGAATATTATCGGAGAGACCAATGATTACGCAGGGAAGGGACTCTCCGGTGGCAAAATAATCGTCAGGCCACCTGAGGACTGCCCCATAATCCCTGAGGAAAACATTGTCACAGGCAATGTTGCGCTTTACGGTGCTACTGGCGGTCAGGCCTACTTCCGTGGTATCGCCGGAGAACGCTTTTGTGTTCGAAACAGTGGTGCCTGGGCAGTTGTAGAGGGCGTCGGTGACCATGGATGTGAATATATGACTGGTGGGCGTGTTGCCATCATCGGTAAGACAGGGCGTAACTTTGCTGCTGGTATGAGTGGTGGAATTGCGTATATTTACGATCCAGAAGGCACATTCCCCATACATTGCAACTTGGGCATGGTAGACATTAAGCCATTACATGATAAGAGCATACCGGAACTTAAATCAATGCTTGAAAAGCATGTTGAGTATACCGGAAGCACGGTAGCGCAAAAGATTTTAAGTAACTTTGAACATGAATTAACACATTTTGTGCGTGTGATGCCCCGAGATTTTGCCAGTGTACTTAAAGCACAGGAGAGCATTCGGGAGCAGAAAGAAAAGGAGGTATCTCATGTTGCCAGATAAAGCAAAAGGTTTCATGATATTTGATCGTGAAGTATATAGTGAGGCTCCAATAGAAGAACGCACAAAGCACTACCAGGAATTTACCCAATCGCTTCCTCCAGATAAATTGCAGCAGCAAGCATACCGTTGTATGAATTGTGGAATTCCATTCTGTCACAGCGGTTGCCCCTTGGGTAATATGATTCCGGATTTCAATGAGCTGGTAAAAGATGAAGATTGGGAAGAAGCATTGTATGTATTGCATTCAACCAATAATTTTCCCGAATTCACGGGGCGAGTCTGCCCGGCACCTTGCGAAACATCCTGCGTGCTCGGCATCAATGAACCGCCTGTAACCATCGAAATGATTGAAAAAGAAATTGGGGAACGTGGCTGGAAAGAAGGCTGGATAAAACCACAACCGCCCAAGTCAAGAACTGGCAAAAAAGTGGCTGTGATAGGCTCAGGTCCCGCCGGTCTTGCTGCCGCTCAACAGTTAAATCGTGCTGGCCACCATGTTGTCGTTTATGAACGTGCAGATGAACCAGGTGGGCTCCTGCTGTATGGTATCCCTGCTTTCAAGCTCGATAAAGAAGTAGTCCGACGTCGCGTTGAGCAGATTCGCCAGGAAGGTGTCGAGTTTCGGTGCAACTCGGAAGTCGGTGTTAATGTACCGATTGAAGAATTAGACCAATATGACGCTTCAGTGATAACCATCGGTTCTACCAAAGCACGAACGTTTGACGGTATGAATGTACCTGGTTCTGACTTGAATGGTATCCATGTTGCCATGGACTTTCTACCACAACAGACCCGACGTGTATTGGATAAATCGATTGAAGTAGAAGAAATCTTGGCAACAGGGAAAAATGTGGTCGTAATTGGCGGTGGCGATACTGGTTCGGACTGTGTGGGCACCAGCATCCGGCAAGGATGTAAATCATTAGTCAATCTGGAATTGATGCCTAAGCCACCGCTGGAGCGTCATCCTGACAACCCTTGGCCTCAGTGGTCCTTTGTTTTACGGACATCATCCAGTCATAAAGAAGGTGGCAAGCGTGAGTACAGCATTCTCACCAAGCACTTCGAAGATGACGGCAATGGAAACGTCGCTGCTTTACACACCGTACGCATTGCCTGGGGCGAACCCGATGAAAATGGTCGTCGCAAGATGGAAGAAATTCCTGGTTCTGAAGAGCGCATTCCATGTGAGTTGGTATTACTGGCCATGGGCTTCACACAACCGGAAGCCGAGAATTTTGTTGACAAGTTGGGTCTTGAATGGGAGTCAAATCGTTTTGGACGCGCAGTAAAAGCAGACAAGCAATACATGTCTTCCAAGCCGGGTATCTTTGTAGCCGGTGATGCACGGCGAGGTCAATCGTTGGTTGTGTGGGCAATTTCTGAAGGTCGGGAAGCCGCTTATTCCGTAGATACTTACCTGATGGGATATTCAAAACTTCCCAGCAGAGATGATTATGGATATCAATTGCAGAATGAAGTATCTAATGAAAAGGTACTTGCTTCGTAATTCGATAACAGCCAATTAAGCAGGGAACAGAAACTCAGCGGCATCCCCAACAGCATAGCATTGGTTGGAGATGCCGCAATTTCA
>CAZIDP010000114.1:0-5414 GCA_964537975.1 uncultured Nitrospirales bacterium
TATTAATTTGGCAAGCGTGATCTCGGATATCATCTTCCAACAAGGCGATTTGAACATTTTTAATTTTATACCTCAGTCTGAATTGTAAGTTCAGGCACATTAAGTTCTTAACATATTTTTGTATCTTTGGCTCACCAATTTGAGTAATGAATTCAAATTGGTGGGCTTTTTTATGTTATATATATTTTTTATAGGTATCTACTTGCTACAAAACCTCTCAAAATGGTACTTTTTTACTTGTCGAAACAAAATTATGTATTGTTAAGTCGAAAGGTATACATTTTCTATGAAAAAACGTTGTATCATGGCAAGTAATAGTGCACCTACCGTCGGACCGTATTCTCACGCAGTTGCAGCAGGGAATTTGCTTTTTCTTTCAGGGCAAGGACCATTCGCAAAAGATGGTACTGGTGTACAGGCCGGGACGCTTGAGGAAGAAACCGAATTGACCTTCAGTAACATGATGGCCATTTTGTCGGAAGCTGGGGTTACACTTAAAGAAGTAGTAAAGGTCACAGTATATCTCAAAGATATGGCAGATTTCCCGAAATTCAATTCGATTTACAAGGAATACTTTCCAGATGAGTGCCCGGCGAGAACCTGCATCCAGGCTGGAAAATTACCAATGGATATCAAGGTGGAGATTGATGCAATTGCATTATTGCCTGACTAGAACAGGTCGCTTTACTGCCAAATTTACTGTTACGCGCAAAGCCGTTATGGTTCTGCTACTTATAACAGGCTTGGTAGCCAGTGTTGTGTGCGAAGCACAATCCGCATTGGAATTCAATGAGCTTGGTATAGTGGCATTTAACTCCGGTCGATATGAAGATGCCATATCTTATTTCGATCAGGCCTTGCAACTGGCTCCTGATAGTGAAGTGGCAAGACGTAATTACACCAACGCATTACGTGCAGGTGCCGATGGACTGGCCAGGCAGGAATTGCTGGATAACGGGATTGAATACTTGGAAACTGCATTACGGATTGAGCCGGACAATCCTGCGATTTTGTTGCAACTGGGTTCTTATTTTCTAAGAAAGAATCAAATCAACGATGCTATATTTCGACTGGAAGAAGCTGTTGAACTGAAACCTGGTGATTTGGATACCCATGAGCTGCTTGGCCAGGCTTATTACCTGGACAATGACCTGCCATCAGCACGGGCTCAATGGGAATATGTGCTGGAAGTAGACCCGGAGCGTCCAAACATCATAGAGCGGTATGAAAAAGCGTTTCGCGAAGAAGTGGTAGAAGCTGATTTTAACCGAAGTGAATCACGACATTTTCGCATTAATTATCCTCATGGCATCCCCAACCATATCCGTTCGAATATTTTAACCATACTTGAACGAGCCTATATGGATATAGGCCGTCGGTTCAATGGGGTTTATCCAGGTTCTACAGTTCATGTGATCATATATACCGCAGACCAATTCAGTGAAGCGACTCAATTGGAATCGCATGTCGGCGCCATATATGACGGCAAAATCCGTATCCCGCTTACAGATGAAAATAATCGTTTTCTTTCCGACAGCGAGTTGAAGCGCCGTCTGGTACACGAGTATGTACATGTGGTGGTGCGCGAAATTGCAGGAGATCGGGTGCCCTGGTGGCTTAATGAAGGGTTGGCAGAAACCTTGTCCAAAAACCTGGACCAAAACCAGATACGAACCTTGCAGCAGGCATACAAAAATGGCCGTGTTTTTTCATTGCGAGAACTGGAAAACCACCAGCTGAAGAATCTGGCCCCTGAAGACCTGCGTATTGCCTACCTTCAATCGCATGCCGTTGTGACATTGCTGTGGAATCAATATGGCAACCGAAGAGTGATCCAAATGCTCGAGGAAATAGCTAGTAATGTGACGCCTGAAGAAAGCATTCGAGACAGCTTCCGCAAAAGTTATAGTGATCTGGAATCTGAACTCTTTGCCATATACGGAAAGTAGCAGTCAACAGCTTACGCCGGTATTGTCTACCACATAATTCTTTTCTGACTTTTTTTTAAAATCACCCATCAGAATGTTGAACTCATCCGTTCCTTTGGAAATAAGGTTGGCCCAGCTATCAAGCCAGACAGGACATTTTGAAATTTCTCTATACCAGGCAGCTTGTATAACATTTTCAAGCGATAGGTATGTACGGCGCATAAACAGAAATTGCAGTTCAAACGGTTAAGAATGAACTGCAATGAAAATGTTTGAGCTATCTAAAAAGTACAGTAGTTGATCGCTGTGTTAAGCCCATTCAGGCAGTGTAAACGGAGCACGATAATCACGTGTAAGCAATGTGCTGGCTTCATCGTCACCAATGATCTGCTCGGTCTCGGGATTAAACTCCAGTGAACGGTGCAGCTTTGCGGATATCAGCCCGAGGTGGCAGAGTGCTGAAGAGTAGTGGCCCTCAATAATTGGTGCATTGAGCATGCTTACATCATGTGCACGAACAGCATCAATGAAGTTTGCATGATGATTACCACTCTCGTCTCGAGAAGGTCCAGGTTCTTCGTTGTTACCCAGAAAAGTGCGATATCGAGAATAACTGTCAATGACCATATAGCCTTCAGACCCGTAGAAAATCACCCCGACGCGTGCTCCCTTTTCATCGTTGGTACACCAGGGCCGGGTATCGAACACGAGCATACGGCCCTTTTCGCCATCATCAGGAAAATCAAAAGCAGAAGTAATGACGTTAGGTACCTCTTTATCGTCGTCCCAGAGGTACATATTGCCCATCGAAGTGATGCGTTTCGGCATGGTGACATCCAATCCCCAGCGTGCAATATCCATTTGATGTACACCCTGGTTCCCGATATCACCGTTACCATAATCCCAGTGGTAATGCCAATTATAGTGGAATCGGTTGGGATTAAAAGGACGTTCTTGCGCTGGCCCCAGCCACAAGTTGTAATCAACCCCTTCAGGTACTGGTGCATCTGCATGCTTACCGATATCACCACGCCAGCGGTAACACAAGCCACGGGCCATATAGACCTCACCAATCACGCCTTCACGAAGTTTTTCCACGGCTTCAATAATTCCGGGATTACTGCGAATCTGTGTGCCATGCTGTACGATTCGATCATTCCGTTTGGCTGCTTCTACCAGCACACGACCTTCATGTATATTGTGTGAACAGGGCTTTTCGACATAGACATCCTTACCTGCTTCGCAAGCCCAAATTGATGCAAGCGCATGCCAATGGTTGGGAGTCGCAATCGAAATAGCATCAATAGAATCATCATCCAGAATGCGACGGATATCGGTTTCGACTTTCGGACGTTTCATGTCCTGATCATCAAAAGGTTTCAATCGGTCTTCAAACAAGTTTTCATCAATATCGCAGAGAGCAGCAACCTCTACATTGGGCATTCCAGCATAAGCGCGAATGTGGCCATTGCCCTGTCCCCGGATTCCGACTACAGCTACCCGTACGCGCTCATTGGCGTTTGCCCAGCTTTGTTTACTGGTGCCGAGAAGCGTTGCGCCTGCGGCAATGGTGGCTGTACCCTGCATAAACTGCCTACGTGTCAACGGACTCATCACAAATGTCTCCTTGTTAAATCGAGATAGAGTTTTCTCGGTGATAAAAGCGTAATGCTTATTTTAAATAGTGTAAACTATAGGCAAGCAAAATTCCAGACAACGAATTGCTTTACAATAAATCTATCTGAAAAGGTATCGTTGCTTCACGAAAGAAATCTATCCGAAAAGGTATGACGTCGCTGGCACAATAAGCCTCCTTATACAATCCACAAGGAGGCAGGAGATGACTCTTACGATGAAGGATAGACAGTCAGTCACAAAAGCATTGAGCGGACAGTATCGGCGTGCACGCAAATCAGAAAAGGGCAAGATATTGGATCAGTTTACAGGAGGCACTCCAAAATTTTATTGAAAGGAACGCCATAAAGAGCCTGATAACATTAGACGATATACTATAAAAACGCCAAATGCCCTTTAAACAAAGGACGTTAACGACCAGCTATCTCAATTGCATTATCTGGGTTTATATATGAACCTGAGGTACAAGAATTTGAATTCAGGATTTGAATTCAGGGATTATGTTTGCTGCACATTGTTTACAATGTTATCATGCTGTCGGATTACAACAACGCTGGCCCCCTGCAACAGCATTACCGAAAGGAACTGCCATGAAAACCCATCTTACCCGTCGTGAAGCTCTGGCGGCAGGGGCGGCGACGCTATTGCCCGCGATGATCCATCCCACCGAAACATTTGCCGCAGACAGCGCCGACGGATTTGAACCCGTGGTAGGCGTAGCCACGTTTGGCTTCGGAGCATTTACCAACGACGAATTGGCGCAAGAACTGGCGGCGAACAAGGTCAATACCATACAACTGTTTCTCTCGCAGGCAGACAGCAATTATTGGCGATACAACAGCCGGAATGACCTGTCTTCACTGGACGCATCGCGGTGCAAGGAAATTGCGGACACCTACCGGGAAGCGGGCATTGCAATACACAGCATCGGCGTGTACACCAACCTGATTCACGGCGATGAAGCGGAACGAAAAGCCAACCTGGAATATTTTGAGGAGATGTTCCGTGTTGGCACCGACATGGGCGTGCATACCTTCATCACTGAGGCTGGTCATTACGAGCCGGAAGGAGATGCTCATGGCGTACCGCATCATTTTCAGGAAGCGGTGTGGCATCAAATGGTGGACACAGGCAAGACGTTGGCGACTGTGGCAGAAGCCTACGACGCCACCGTGTTGTACGAACCATTCTATCGTGGCTTTCTTGCCTCTGCCAAGCGGGTGCGACTTTTCATCGAAGCCATCGACTCCCCCCGTGCGCGGGTGCTGCTGGACCCTGCCAACCTGATCGAGTTGAATGATATTGAAGAAATGTTTGCGCAGTTGGGCCCGTATATCGACTGCATGCACGCCAAAGACCGGAAACTACATGTGGATGCCGGTGTGGCGGCAGGCGAGGGTGACGTGGACTACGATGTCTTTGTAGCGCAAACAGCTAAACATACACCGCACGCGCCATTTATTGTCGAATACGTGGGGCCTGAGGACTACAAACAAGCGTTGGCGGTGCTGCAAGACGCCATAGCCCGGCGACAGGAGTAGTTGGTGTTGTGGTCTCCTCGCCACTGGTATCAATAACAGAATTGGTAAGCGTAGGTGTGCCAGCAGATATATCCCGACCGTTATCCGCAGATTACGCCGATGAACGCAGATTTTGAAAAATGGAGGTGATGAGTAGACATGTGCGGTCACCATACCGAGCCGTGATGGCTACGAGCTCCGCGTTCCTGCTGCTACCCGCCTATGTTTACCAAATAGCCACCCACGCATAGCCCCCTCCCCGTCATTCCCGCGCAGGGGCGTGTCGATTTAATGTCCTCAATAAATATATTGATATTTTTACATAAAACTG
>CAZIDP010000115.1:0-3015 GCA_964537975.1 uncultured Nitrospirales bacterium
ATCTGGCGGGCGATATTGCCAGCAAGCTCGCAGTGTCGATAGTTCGTGACATCGTCAGGGAAAAGCCCCCCTCACTTGAAGACTACAACGAAGTTACAGATAAAAAAGATGTTGGTCCGCTGTACTTGATGCGCAATGCCATATTGCGTGCCAATGAAAGCATATTCACGACCAACCGTGATAATGGTCTCCTGAAAAACAGGCCCATGGGCACCACCATCCTTTCAGCCGTAGTCGAACCCAAATGGGTTTATGTGGCCAATGTCGGTGACTCCCGTTGTTATCACATTCGCGGTGGTGAGGTGATCGATTTCACCGAAGACCATTCCTGGGTAGACGAGCAGGTTAAACAGGGGTTGATGTCCAAAGAGGAAGCCGAATCCGACAGTCGTCGCAATATCGTTACCCGATGTGTCGGAACCCGTGAAGACATCGAGATTGACACCTACCGATGGAATATTGTAGCGGGCGACATACTGCTGCTGTGTTCCGACGGTCTTGTCAACATGGTTCCGGACAAGGACATTCTGGCAGAAATAAAAAAGGATGGCACGGCAGCGGATATTGCGCAAAATCTGGTACAACTGGCCAATGATAATGGCGGAAAAGACAATATCACTGTTATCATCGCACGGATCAATCCCAAACCGTCCCGAATGTTTTATTTGCGTTTACGATCCATTTACCGAAGCTATGCTGGAAAAGCACTGAAGTTGATACTGTTTATTTTATATGGGCTGATTTGTATGGGTATCGGATATTTGATTGGCGCGCTAAATGGTAAGGACTTACCATTACCTCCGCCATAATCGTATAACATTCGATACTAAATACGCTGCTGAATTGCTTCAGACGTGATCAGCGGACTATTGACCTGATTTTTAAATTTTTTATACCTGTATCTGAATGGGTGAGTGTGTATATCCCATTCAGGTTTTTCATTCCATATAGGACTGATTTTAAATTTAGACTTATATACTTGATATAAAGGGGTGCAATGAGTGATTCATTGAAGCGCATCTACCTGTCGGGGCCTATCATGGATGCCAAAGCACAAGAAGGGATTACCTGGCGTAAGCGTGCGAAGGAGCGACTGTCCGGGCGATTTGTGCTGTTGGACCCAATGCGCCGTAATTTTCGAGACCGTGAAATTGACAGTGCAAACGAAATTGTCGAGTTCGATCTCCAGGATGTACGGGATGCAGATATCCTGCTGGTGAATTACAGCAAACCATCTATTGGCACTGCCATGGAAGTCTTCTACGCAGGGTTCAATCTGGGCAAATTTATCATCGCCTTCAGCCCGTTTGAATACCAGGATCAATCGCCCTGGATGGTTAAGTACTGTACAAAGATATTACCGGATTTAGAACATGCCATGAACTATATTGAGCGTCATTTTTAATGCATACTGTGTTAGTGCTGGCGGGGAGAACGAAGTCATGAAAGACACAAGCAAGCCTTTGGTGGGAGTAATAATGGGGAGTAAATCCGATTGGGATACCATGGCACATACCGATGAAACTTTGACTGCTTTAGGAATTCCCCATGAATGCGCAATCGTTTCGGCACACCGCACACCTGACCGCATGGCCGAGTACGCCAAAGCTGCGGAAGCCAGAGGACTTGAGGTAATCATTGCAGGTGCAGGTGGCGCAGCACATCTTCCTGGGATGACGGCATCTCACACGCTGTTACCTGTTTTAGGGGTACCGGTACAAAGCCGGGCACTGAACGGCCAGGACTCCTTGCTTTCCATTGTACAAATGCCCGCCGGGATTCCTGTGTCCACTTTTGCCATAGGCAGAGCCGGTGCGGTGAATGCAGCACTGGAAGCTGCCGCCATACTGGGCATCAAATATCCGGAGTACCGTGAGGCGCTGCGGCAATATCGTGAGAACCAGACCCAGACTGTCCTGCAGGATATCTTGCCATGCAACCAATAATTTTACCGGGTTCTACCGTGGGGGTGTTGGGCAGCGGCCAGTTGGGGCGAATGTTTGCGCTTAAAGGCCGTGCGATGGGGTATCGCATACACACTTTCTCCCCGGATGCAGATTCACCCACCGGTCAAATTGCGGACCGGGAATGGAGAGCGCCCTATGAAGACCTGGACGCGGTACGCCGTTTTGCGGCTGAAGTCGATGTAATAACCTTTGAATTTGAGAATATTCCCTTTGAAACGACAGCCTGCGCATCGGAAGTTGTACCGGTATGGCCCCGAGGTGAAATTCTACACACGACACAAAACCGACTACGGGAAAAGACCTACCTCAAAAATCATGGCATACCTGTGCCCCCCTTCGCTCCAATCCACAGCCTGGAAGAACTCGACAATGCTGTGGGACAAATCGGGACACCTGCTATATTGAAAACAGCCGGTTGGGGGTATGACGGAAAAGGCCAGACACGAATTAATTCACTGGCAGATGTCCGCACCGCGTTTGCAGCCTTGAATGGACAAGACGGCGTACTGGAAGCCTATATAGAATTTGAACACGAAGCTTCCTTGATTGGCGCCCGCGGTCAGGATGGCAGGTTTGTGCATTTCGGATTGTTTGAAAACATTCACCAGAACCACATCCTGGACATAACCGTATCGCCTGCGCGCCTGAACCCGAACATCGAAAAAGAAGCGATCGCCATTACACGGGAAATATTTGAAACCCTGGATGTCGTTGGGGTGCTTTGTGTAGAGTTTTTTGTTACTGCCTCGGGATCGCTGCTGGTCAATGAACTGGCTCCACGCCCGCATAATTCCGGCCATGTGACGTATGACAATTGCATTACCAGTCAATTCGAACAACAACTCCGGGCAATATGCGGCCTGCCGCTTGGCAGCACAGAAATGCTATGCCCCGGCGTCATGGTTAATCTTCTGGGCGATGTCTGGGAACAAGGCGAACCGGATTGGGCGGCTGCCTGTGAGTTTCCCGGTATCAAGCTGCATCTGTATGGCAAACAAGAGGCACGTCCCGGCCGCAAGATGGGACACCTGACCGCGATAGCCAGAGA
>CAZIDP010000115.1:3115-5051 GCA_964537975.1 uncultured Nitrospirales bacterium
TTGAGCTCCCACTCATTAAATTTGTAGCCAGGCTTGTAATGGTCACGATCATCTATCTTGTAAAATAGCGGGTCCCAGTCCTTGGTCAGGGCACGAGCAGCACCAAGCACGGTCTGTTCCTCCTCATCACTCCGCCAGATAGGCACAAATACCACCGGCAAGGATGCCAGACGAGGCGGTATTACCAACCCGTTGTCATCACTGTGTGTCATGATCATAGCCCCAATCAATCGTGTGGACACCCCCCAGCTAGTACCGTAGACGTACTTTCGCTCCTTATCCTTGTCCTGGAACATGACTTCAAATGCCTTGGCAAAATTCTGGCCCAGGTGGTGGGAAGTACCTGACTGCAATGCTTTCCCATCTTGCATAAGCGCTTCTATACAGTACGTGTGTATTGCGCCGGCAAATTTCTCTCTGTCTGTCTTGCGCCCGACTGCTACCGGCATTGCCATGTATTCTTCCGCAAATTTGCGGTATACCTGCACCATGCGATACGTTTCTTCCTCTGCTTCTTCATGTGTGGCGTGGGCTGTGTGGCCTTCTTGCCACAAGAACTCGGTAGTACGCAGAAACAGCCGGGTACGCATTTCCCAACGGCAGACATTCGCCCATTGGTTGATGAGCAGTGGCAAGTCACGATAGGAGCTTATCCAATCTTTATAGGCCGACCAGATAATCGTTTCCGAAGTAGGCCGTACAACCAGAGGCTCCTCCAGCTTTTTACCTCCTGCATGGGTAACAACGGCGCACTCCGGCGCGAATCCTTCAACATGTTCTGCTTCTTTTTTCAAAAAGCTCTCGGGCACAAACAGGGGAAAATAGGCATTTTGATGGCCGGTCTCCCGAAACATCCGGTCCAGATGCTGTTGCATTTTCTGCCAAATACCATACCCCGTTGGCTTGATCACCATGCATCCCTTAACCGGCGAATGCTCGGCCATGTCGGCCTTGCGAACGATGTCAATGTACCATTGGTTGTAATCTTCAGAACGTTTGGTGATACCTTTTGCTGCCATGATGCTGCGGTCCTGTCTTTAATGCCAAAAAGCTGCGGTTGTGGTGTTAATGGTCCAATGATTGCCAGAAGCGTGTAGAAAAAAATAACGCCGGGCATACGAATACAGCAAACACCCCTCCGTGTCTCTGTATGAGAATTAACACGTAATAATAACATATCATCACTTCATACCGCATCCGGGCACAAGGTATAGAAGCTTGAAGTGTATGAACCCGTGAATCTACCGGGCTGGTATCCTGTTAACAACATCGCATACTGTCGGCCAGCCGTTCTTCACCTGAAGTACATGAACCTGGTTGCCGACAGGGGCCCAGACACGGGGGTTGGTCGGGCCAAATATTGCCAGTACCGGACATCCAACCGCCGCAGCAAGATGCGTAATACCACTGTCATTTCCAATATACCATGCTGCACTGGCAAGAATTCGCCCCAGGCGCACCAGGTCGCTACAGGGAAGCGTGCGCACTCCCATTGGAATCGGAATATCTTCATCGGCTGGCCCAAGACTCCAATACACCGTGTAGTGCTTTTGAAGCAGTGCTTCTGTTAGCCGTTGATAATTTTCTACAGGCCAGCACTTGTGTCTGCCGCCACTACCAGGATGAATCACGGCGCTGTTTGCCGAGAGCCTGTCAGCAGACGATATATCAACACCGAGACCTTGCAAAACGGGATACTCCGGCAGCAACTTGGGTGGGATTCCCAGACAATCAGCAAAATATTCAGCCGCAGGACGATTCCAGTCATTCGGTGGAATCCCGGGAAAACACATCGCATCCTGAATACCACACAACTGTATAGAACGGGTCAGTACGCCATCCTTGTCGGCCATCCATACAACAACCCGGTGATAGCCAGCAAGGAAATCATTTAACCGCGTTGATGGTTGTGTAAATACGGTATGAAATTCAACAG
>CAZIDP010000116.1:0-4889 GCA_964537975.1 uncultured Nitrospirales bacterium
TGGTGGTGGCGAATCCGGCACTTAGCCCCGGCAGCGGCACCATGCGAAGTTCCGACGACACGCCGATTGCCTATATACGCCCAGTATTTGACGCTCAGGGTAATCTTGAAAAGTACAATGTTAATGTAATGAAGCCTGTAAAATTAGAAACGGAAGTAGAAATTATTGATGCAAATTTAGAAGTATTTGATGCGGCAATACCAGGAGGTATAGTGAACGGAAATGGCAAATACCGATATGATCCAGGGGACTCGAATGATATTTATGTTATGCAGCCGGAGGGAAGGCCAGGTGAATGGATATCTCTTGAAGTCAAATATGCAAGTCCGGTAATACCGCTTGGTTGGGCAATAAATGGTGTTAAAAAATTGGTAAGTTATGGAATCAATGAGGGTGAATCACCAGGACTCTTGACTTCAGCAATTACAAGCATATATTTACAGGCAAAACTGACTTCCGTTAATAATTCTCAGGAAATACACCAGATTAAAGGTACCGTTACATTAGACTTTGATGTGGAGTGTCCTGATGGAATCGATATAATACCGGATCCAGATAACGCACGTGAAAGTAATATGGATGTACCTCCTGGAAAGATATTCAAGTTAAAAATAAAACAAAGCAATTGGAATGCTCTTATGAGGTTTATTAAATTTTCAAACCCAATTAGTTGGGAAGTGTCTGGTAATTATGTAGTAGATGATATGGAGCAAAGTGGAATTCTATATATTGAAACAGACGCAACTTTCCCTTGGGGAGCTAGTAATGATTTTGGTGAAGTAGTAGATGGTACTGATTACCTATCTTTCAAAAAGATAAATGTTTATCGAAAAGTACCAGAAAAAATTTTTACGTTAATGTAACGTACAATGCTGGTATAGACAATGATCAGAATAGTTATATAAACGATCTTGAAGAATGGTTTGAGGAAGGTTCCTATAATCTACGAAAGCATGAACATGGGAACACTGTCATTGATAAATATTACTCGGATGAAGATAAACATGCCAGTGTGCATTTTTTTCCAACAAGATATCCACATGCTGATGTACCTGAGTATATTGTTGAATTAGAAAGTAGTAACACTTTTTCGCGCTTTAGCTTAAATCCAGAAGGTCATTACGGTGGTTCAGAACAGATGCCAGATTTCTTTACACAGACGTTAGGATTATCAAATTATGTTGATATTATATTTGTTAGGGGATTGTATTTATTTAAAAATAATAACTACAGCAAACAACTTACAGGAGGATTTGCTAAGGGTGGAAAAATTGTAATGAATTTAGATTTTATTGATGAAACTGACGTAAATTTTGCCTATATTGTTTTTCATGAAATAGGACATGCAGTTGGCTTACCTCATAGATATAATGATGTAGGTGAACTGAACTTCAATAACGATTTCCCAGACAATGTAATGGCTGGCGAAGTAGATAACTATGATGTAAATGGCGAAGTTTACAGATTACGTAATATGTGGATAACAGATTACAAACAAAGTGTTGTTAATGGTGTACCAAAGTACTATTTTCAGCCAATACAATTTGAAGGTGCACCTGGAAGTTGGTTGGCTCCATACAGATTGTTACCTTATCAATTATTTCCATGAGATTAAAAAAATGATAATATTACAAGTAAAATTGTACTTTGTACTTTGTCTATGCTTATCGTGCTTGGCGATAATTGGATGCAGTGATATCACTAACCAAATAAAGGAAATTGTCAAAAATTCTGAGCCAGATCATGATGGAATGTGTCGTATAAGTATAGCGCCAACACAGCATCATATAAGAAGGCGGCATGACCCTTATTTGGAAGAGTTGAAACTGGATTCAGAAGTATTTTATGAGTTGTATATGGAAATTGTCTATCCAATCCGAATGACACCTGTTCTTCTGGATGACAGTACCGGATATTTCATGCATGATGCATATACTGGTTATTTTTCATTCAAAAATATCACAGAAGAAGGACACGTACCTGATCTCCCTATTAATTTAAACAAAAAAAATGCGAATTACAGTTCCGAACATTACAATAAAATTCAAGAGCTCCTGTTGGCGCAGCTACGTGAACCGGTTCCTCGTGAAAGCATTCATCTGTTACTGAGTGAATATCAATTGGCGCTGGATAGCACACCGATAAACTGGAATACGATTCGTGCATGTCTTGATATTTCTAGAGCACGATTTCAATTGCAACGCCTGCCGGAGTTGCTACCGTTACATAAACAGGTATTTGATCAGGCGTGTAGTTATGATGAAACGTTTGACGACTTTATCTGCTACACCATAAACAGCAGTCTTCATGCCATTGCAATGCACCACTCGAAAGAAGCATTGCAGATCGTGGATGCAGCCTTGAATCCCGACTATTGGGAAGAACCAGATGAGGAGGTGTATAATAAACTGACATCTAATTGTAAAAATCTATCCTATAGCCTTAGAGGAAGAATTATTGATCACGTGCTTCCCGTTCTTGCTGCGGAGGAAGAAATTTTGGATACACTAATTAAATGGAAAGAATATTATCCGTTGATTCCGAAAGATAATATTGAAATTCCTGATAGAATAAAGCGATTCAACTATGCATATAATAACAGGATTGATGAATTGGCTTCAGGTAAATGGGAATTTCAATATCCAAAAAAAGATACCAGATATTCGAATGAGTAGCAGATTATTACTGTGAATCTTTTAGTGGTACCATGTGGAGTCCTGACGACACGGTGATCATCAGGGTATTGACACAAACTGATCTGTAAACCAACCTGTTTGCGCTATATGGTGCGTATGCGGCGTCGCGTCCCTTGGAGCATGTAGACTTGTTTGCACGGTCGGGGATGCCGGACGAGCACTGGAATATCCGTCCTAGCACGGGATTCGGAGTGGAAAGTGGCTATTTGAATGCGGTGGGTTATCATGGCCCGAACACCCTGGGTGCATCCAGCCCGCTTCAGGACATGGAGTTTTCGTTGTGGACGCGTTATCGTGATTTGCGGTTGCTGTCGGAGATACCCACGGGTGAACAGCAGTTTGATATCGAGTTGCGACGGGGCACCAATGCAACGGGCAACTTCCAGCGTGTCTGGCTGCGGCTGGAACCACACAGGATGCGGCTGATGTCGACGAATGGTATTTCTACAACGACGGTGGCAACAGCAACGGTGAACTCGTCACCAGGCGCCTGGTACAACCTGCGTATTCGCATTGTGGGTAGCCAGGTACGGGTGTGGCGGCGCAGTGACGCGGGAACCTGGGGTTCACCTGTACTGAGTGTGGCAACGCTACCGGATCCCGCTTGCGCTTCTCTCTTCCTATAATTCTTGTGAAAGCGAAAACCCAAAACAATATAAAATTTACTATACCTTTCTAGTCCAAATTGCCTAGATGACCATCGGAAATTGCGTCGAAAAGGAGTGGTGTCGCTGTTCTTTTGGGAAGAGTATATGCAGGCGCATTCTGATGCTCTGTAATACTCACAATGCTGTATGCGGAACCAGCAGATATGTAGTCAGACACTTGAGTTGTCCACGCTGCTTGGAATGGAGTATGGCTTCGAACGACTTGATACCGCCAGAAGAACATGACCACATCCGAGTATTGTATTTCTATAGTCTTCCCAATCAGGAGGACAAATAATATTGAATCACCCTACCTATAAACCTCGTATATTGTGGCAGAAAAGAATGGTAAATACAAAAACAAAACCAGATGCTCGGAGCCTGCAATTCTTCCAATTTTGAAGACCATCTGACCCTGTGGGTCATCAGAGATGCAATAAAATAGGACAATAAAAGACTGCGGTTATGGCTCAAGCAGGCTAAACAGCACCTGAACACCTCCAGTAATTGATGCACAATATGAAGAACTCTATATCGGATATAAATTGTGCAATCCTAGATAAAATACTAACAAATAAAATTAACATTATTGCCACAAAGCTAGGTATAATTTTGCTAAATGTGTACAACATATGAAATAATTGTGGTAATTATGGAATTTTCTGAATAACCATCATGTACTTGGGATTAGGGTAGTACAGTTTTATCTCAAGATGCTATATTTTGTTACGCAACCTGACCAAATAGGAGGTATTCATGTTCAAAAATTTTAAGTTACGTACAAAATTACTGGGGGGATTCATCACAGTTGCTCTGATTGCGTTAATCGTGGGTGGAACCGGCTGGCGGGGAATCAATCATCTTATCGACGATATAGAAGATTTAGGCAATGTACAAATGCCCAGTGTGCAGAATTTACTGTTGATGGAAGATTATATGAAGGGCATGACACTGGTACAGCGTACTTTGATGAATCCCAACTTAATTCAGGAGGAACGGGAAGTATTATATGCCGATTTCTATAAAGAACGTGATGGTTTTCAAAATGCAAGAGCGGCTTATGATCTTCTATATCGTACTATAGACAAGGAACGATTGTGGCAAAGTGTAACACCAGTTTTTGTGCGTTGGGATGGTATAAATGATCGATTCATTACTATGTGTCAAACGTTAGATGCTATTGATATTCTCAACCCCGATAGTTTTGACAGTAGAATTGAACAACTACGGGGGGATCATTACGCATTGTTGGAAAGATTGTTAAACACGATTCGTACCGGGGAATTGTTTGAAGGCGGTGAAGACCATACAGCCTGTAATTACGGTCATTGGATTGCCAACTACAGCACAACCAACGGACGAATTCAACAAGTCCTGAATGATATGGCCCAACCCCACCAAAGCTTTCATGAATCGGTACATGATATAAAAACCCATGTTCGAGCGGGGGACCTGGACGCAGCGGCCAATGTCTACGAAAGCCAAATGGTACCTGCAGCACAGGGTGTGTTTGAAGGTATGGGACGACTGTTGGCAATAGGTGAGG
>CAZIDP010000117.1:0-4493 GCA_964537975.1 uncultured Nitrospirales bacterium
AAAACAAATCAACCATAAAGCAGGCATTTGTTTACTGGACATAAAAGCTGTTTAACCTCCAAGGCGCCCCTCACCAGGACCGCACTTCGTTATCTCCATAATCAACGGGTCATTTAATACCAGCATCATTATAAAATCAGGTTAAATAATTAATGTGATGCCGCATATTGAAATGGAGAACGCAAGTTTTTTCGATATCAGTGAACAATCAATCTAAAGACCCACATACTAACTTGTAGTGGTCAAATCCACCGATTCTATGTCATCCCTACTACATATTGTTGCGCGATTAAACCCCTTGATGCAACTTTTATTCACATCCCCAAAATTTGTTATCTATTGCGTGTTGCCATGCCAGAAAAAACACGCTATCTTGCTCCCCTCGATCTGGTACCAAAATTTACATTTATTGCACCAAACAACGTAAGTCAAACCGGTATGCTGAATCACTCTGGGTATTCACACAAAAAATGATTGGCTGACTATACAACCTCAAATAACTAAAACTCAACTTTTATGTAGTGAGCACGAGACCCCTTGAATTCAAGTTATTAATTCTCTTATGAACATATCGTAATCAATATATGAGCAATTACGCCGGTATTGAATTGATTCTTTCTGCACGTTTACGTGATTCAAGATTCAAATGCATCTTTCGAACCCGGATGTTCTTCGGTGTTACTTCAACTAACTCATCTGTTGCAATCCACTCCAACGCAGCATCCAACGTGAGTTTTCTGGGCACATCCAGTACCACTGTGTGGTCTTTACCCATGGCACGATGATTGGTCAACGCTTTTTTCTTGGTAGGTTTACAAGGCAGGTCGCCCGGGCGCGAGTATTCACCAATAATCATTCCTTCGTATATTCTGTCCATAGGCTCTATAAAGAGTGTACCGCGCTGTTGCAAGTTTTCCAGGCTGTACGAAGTGGCTTCACCCATTTCCAGGCTGATCATGGAACCACGGTTTCTATTTTTTATTTCACCACACCAGGCACCATAACCAGTATAACGAGAAGTAAGAATGCCCAATCCACGTGTGTCGGTTAAAAATTCACTTCGATAGCCTATAAGGCCCCTGGTCGGAATGGAAAATTCCAGCCGTACCATGCCGGTACCTTCATTGTGCATATGCATTAGCTCACCACGACGCCGGGAAATCTTTTCAATGACAGTGCCTTGATATTCCATTGGGACATCTACTACCAATTCTTCCATCGGCTCAAGCAATTTACCCTGATCATCTCTATGAGAAATAATCTCCGGACCAGATACACATAGTTCCATTCTCTCACGCCGCATCTCTTCAATAAGAATTCCCAGATGCAGTTCACCCCGCCCGGATACTTTGATAGCGTCATTCCGGTCTGCCTCTTCAACACGCAACGCTACATTGGTGCGCAATTCACGTTCCAGCCTTGAACGCAGTTGTCGAATGGTAACTGCATCGCCATCCAAGCCTGCAAAAGGTCCATTGTTTGCCATGAACAACATGGAAACGGTCGGCTCTTCAATATCTAACGGCGGTAAAGCAACGTCTGCAACATCGTAGACACTCAACGTATCACCAATATTGATTTCCTTGGGACCGGCTATTGTCACAATATCTCCGGCAAATACCTCATCAACAGAAACACTTTCCAGACCTCTAGTTGCCCAAAGATACGTCACACGCTCGTCAACCATGTCACATACATGCCAAGGCCTGTTGTTGTGCAGCGTCCGAGTGTGGTCTGCTTCTTGATGTCCGTCCCAGGCAACAGAAATACGCTTCAAACTCGCACCCTTACTTAAACGTCCGCGTATCACACGCCCAGTGCCAGTCCTGCCAATATGATCACGCCAACCAAGTGTACTGACCTGCATGAGAAACGGCGAGTCCATATCCCCTTCAGGTGGTGCTACGTAATCCACGATAGTTTCAAACAAAATATCCATTCCAGTATGCGGATCTTTGTCCAAATCACGGACAAACCAACCATCCAATCCAGAACCATACAAGACAGGAAAATCACACTGTGCATCGGTAGCGCCAAGTTCGACAAACAAATCAAACGTCTTGTCCAGTGCTTTGTTCGGTTCAGCCTGAGGACGGTCCACCTTATTGACAATAACAATAGGACGTAGTCCCAGACGCAGAGCACGCATCAAAACATACCGAGTCTGTGGCATTGGTCCTTCATTGGCATCAACCAGCAATAAAACAGAATCCACCATTGATAAGGTACGTTCCACTTCACCGGAAAAATCAGCATGGCCAGGCGTATCAATTATATTTATCAAGTAATCCCGCCAAGTGACAGTACAATGTTTGGCGCGAATCGTGATGCCCCGTTCACGTTCCAATTCATTATTGTCCATGACACGCTCCTCAACCTTTGCATGCTCGGCAAAAGCATGGGTCGAAGCGAAGATACCATCAATAAGGGTTGTTTTACCATGGTCAATGTGGGCAATTATAGCCAGATTTCTAATCTTTTCGAGGGCATTCATACAGAATTTAAGCCTTGTAGTGAAGTGGAAAGTGATCACGAGGAAGCTTGAACGCCAACAGGACAGCGGACACAGCACCGCAAGAAAAGCGGTTCTCGAGAGACATAATGTTATACATATTACCAGAAAAGACCCAATATGTACAATAAAACTCGACACAAAAGTAAAAATCACTGCTCGTATATGTAGAAACAGAAGTAACAATTCAACAGACATTGTACAGCTCAAGTTGACAACAACAACACAATTTTGCTACTTTATATCAATCAACGGGCGATTAGCTCAGGTGGTTAGAGTGCTTGCTTGACATGCAAGAAGTCACTGGTTCAAGTCCAGTATCGCCCACCATTTTTAACTTGTTGAATCCCAAGTACTTACGGGATTACCTGTATTGTTATACAGTGCGATCAAATTAAACCATTTTCGGGTATTATACCCCGAAATGTGCAAGGAGACGTAATAGAATGACAAATACAGGCCCAAAATCGTGCTCAGATAAAACCTAAAAGAGCACCAAACCTGCCCGCAGAACTTCCCGTTCTACTGCACGAAAAGAACAAATTCCACCTTTGTGTGGTCACAAGGCAACCGGGTATACCTATGTTCACATCAATGGTGAACGCAGGTACCTTGGCGCGAAATTCGGTACCCAACAGGCCGATGTGAACTACAACAAGCTGATCACCACATGGCTGGCCAATGGCCGTCAACTTCCTGATGATTCCGAAGAACTAACCATCACAGAGTTATGCGCGAAGTATATCGCCTATGCTGACAGCTACTATCGGCACAAGGATGGGACGCATACCTCACAGTTTCTGAATGTCAAGCTATCACTTAGAACTTTGATCAAGCTGTATGGTGATCTGAGTGTCTCGGAGTTCAGTCCCAAGAAACTCAAAACCATCTTAAATACCTGGGTGAAAGATGGGATGGCTAGAGCATTTTAATAAATTATACCTACGAAGCAGTGTCGAAAAAAGCCTTGGGTATCATCTGAAGTGATTTTACTTAATGCATCGGCAATCGCTGACTGCAGTTCATCTTGCGTTCGCGCTTTGACGGCACGCAAGAATGTCTTCACTTTTGACCACATCAATTCGATTGGATTAAAGTCCGGGCTGTACGGAGGTAAATAGCGCAGTTGCGCTCCGGCTTTCTTGAGTCGCACTTCAACACCTTGGGATTTGTGTGCGCTAAGGTTGTCCATAATCACGATGGTCTTCTTAGGAAGGGCTGGAATGAGAACCTGCTCCAGGTATGCTTCAAACGCCAACGTATCCATAGGACCATCGAGCATCATAGGCGCTATGGCACCTCGACTGGTTATACCAGCGATAAGCGTTGTGGTGTTCCAGTGTCCATGTGGAGCATGCTCAAGCACGCGCTCATGCTTGCGTGCACGTGCGTAGGCACGTGTCATATTAGTTTTTGCTTCCGTTTCATCTATGAACACCAGACGGATCGGATCCAGACTGGGCAACGCCCTGAGCCATTGTTCCCGTTGTCGAACTACATCGGGTCGCTCTTGTTCACTCGCACGTAACGATTTTTTTTTAAGGTGAAACCCATTCGCTTGAGGCTGTTGTGGACGGTGATGATGGAAACAGGGAGTGATAATCCTTCCCGCAACCGCTCAAGGGTCATGTCTGGGTGGTGAACCACATACTGCTCAAGTGCGTATAGTTGCTCCTCAGAAAGTCCTCGCTTGCGCCCAGCGTTTTGTGGCCGTGGTTCTATCTTTCCATCGTCCCGATACCGTTCCAGAATATTCTGGACCGTTCCTTTGGGAATCCGGAACCGCTGAGCGATCTCGCCCATGGATTGGCCGTCTTCATGACGTGCGGCCACGACACGTTGTCGTAAGTCAAGGGATGTAGCTCTCATACCTACATTATACAACGTAGGCATAATTAATTAAAATGCTCTAATACCCTTGATAGTGACATTGAGCTTATGTCTTTTTTGCATATAATATATATCTCCAATATCTGGCTCA
>CAZIDP010000118.1:0-4194 GCA_964537975.1 uncultured Nitrospirales bacterium
CCGCGCACCCGACCGCGCGGTACCAGGTGGCGAATTTCCGGGTGCGGGCGTATGACGGGCCGATAGACCAGAATCTGGGGACGATTGACACAGAGTTGTTGAGTCTCGCAGTGAACATGGAAGACAGCGCGGTGGTGCGGCCTGCGGGGGGCTCGTATCCGCCCGGGGAACGTGTGCCGGTATCGGTTACGGCGGAACCGGGTTTTGTGTTTCGCCAGTGGGAAGATGCCGCGGGTGGGTGGGTGCCCAACTCCCGGTCGCGGGATACGTGGTTAACGATGGACGGCCCACGGAGCTTATATGTGATTATGCGGCTTAGTTACAGTCAGCCGGAACACAGTTATGGCGAGGCGCCGTATGACTCGACGTATACGCCGCATGGTGTGACGTCGGTGAACCTGACGGGCCTGGTGAACAGCTATACGCCGGTTCAAGGGTCGACGCAGTCGTATTTCCCGGCGCGTGTGCGGATAACGGCGCAGGATTTTCCGATGGATGACCCGATGCGTGAGGTGCTGCTGAGCAGTATCGACGATGTGCGGGACGCTGGAGGAATGCCGATTCCCTTTGCCTGGCCGGCAGGCACGGTGCTGACGATTCAGGCAGAGCCTTACGCACACCCGGCTGGCTTCGACCATATCTTACTAGCCTGGAACACCTCTCCGGGTACAACAATCAACCAATGCCCGACCCCAGAGCAGGAACATAGTTTCACCGTACCTTCACTCAACCCAGGCCAGTCGTTGCAACTTTCACTGGTCACCGGCGTGGTACATAAATATGTTTTAGTTCCATATGCCGTCGGTGAAGGCACCTCAGATTACTCGCAGTCGCATGGCAGTCATGACTATGAAGTATTATTGCAGGGTTTGTCTATCAACCACCGGTACACGGTCATTGGCCCGCAAGGGGCTTCCCAGGAACTCAGTGTGGAATACCTGCAGTTTCAGGATAGTAAAACGGGAATTCTCGGTTTTTCCTGGAGCTACATGCTCCCTGAATTTCTCAACGGTGAATTGTACTTCCCACCACTGTTTTACGAGACAAAAGATTATCCGATTATTGTACATGGCGACCTGGGTGACACGCGCCTGATATCGTCCGGAGTGTTCGTCGATGGTTCCGTACAAGTTGCTTCAAGCACCACTCCGCAGACTCCGTATGCGGCGAATCCGGCACTGGAACCCGGTAGCGGTACCATACAAAATACCGATGACACGCCAATTGTTTATGTACGCCCGGCATTTGACGCTCAGGGTAAGCTTGAAAAGTACAATGTTTATGCAATGAAGGCTGTAATGTTAACAACTGAAACAAAAATTGTTGATGCAAATCTGGAAGTATTTAATGCAGCTTTGCCAGGAGGTTTTGTGAACGGAAATAGCAAATACCGATATGATCCAGGAGACCCGAATGATATTTATTTTATGCAGCCGGAAGGAAGGCCAGGTGAATGGGTATCTCTTGAAGTCAAATATGCAAGTCCGATAATACCGCTTGGATGGACTGTCAATGGTGTAAATCACTTGGAAGACTTCGGGTTTGATAAGGGAGGTTCATCAGGACTGATATTACCAGGATTGATATCATCAACAATTACAAGCATAAACTTTGAAGGAGTGCTTACTTCTGTGGCAAATACAGTTAAAAATCATATTATTGATGCTATACTTACAATGGACATTAAAGTGGAATGCCCTGATGGAATCACTATAACACCATCTATACCTAATAGTACAATGGATGTATCCCCCGGAAAGATATTTCAGTTAAATATAAGTCAAGACAGTCTTATTGCTATTGGAAGATATTTTCATTATGGAAGTTTGAGTTGGAATGTATCTGGTAATTATATATATCAACATATGGAGCAAAGTGGTAAATTATATATTGAAACTGACGCAACATATCCCTGGGGAAGTAGTAATAATCCTGGTCAGGTTGTAGTCGGTATTGGTAATGCTCCATTCAGAAAGATAGATATTAATCTAGAAGCACCGCAAATCTTTTATATTAACGTTACATATAATAGCAATTTACATTCAGGTTTGGGATCTCTTGAGCAATGGTTTGAGGAAGGTTCCTATAAACTACGGAAGCATGAACATGGTAACACTGTCATCGAAAAATATTACTCGGTAAGAGATAAACATGCCAGTGTGCATTATATTCCGCAAAGATACCCGCGTACTGATGTGCCAAAATATATAACAGCACCTATTCCAGTTACAGGGCAAATATATAACCCTCCATTCACAAAATTCGACAAAAGCACGATGTTGCCTGAAGGAGCTGCCGCTACAATGCCTGAATTCCTTACAACGGTGTTAGGATTGTCAGAATATATAGACATGTTGCTTGTAGAAGATATTTTTGATTTTGATGGTAATAATTATGTACCAAGCTCAACTGCAGGTTTTACAAGAGCACAAAAAATGATATTAAATCTTGGTTTTAGAGTCAGATATTCTAATATTAACTATACACACATTGTATTCCATGAATTAGGACATGCTGTAAACTTACCACATATGGAAATGGATATTATTGGTTATATTTATTCAGATTTTCCAGATAATGTTATGGGTGGTGAAAATATAAACATAGAAGATGTAAATGGAGCTGTGTATAGACTACGCAACATGTGGATTACGGATTATCAGAAATTTTCATCACTAGGTGAATTACCTGATAATATCATTAAACAACCTTTAAAATTTCAAACAGGTCGTCCAGGCTGGGATAATTCATCAAGATTGACTCCATAGTAATTTTTAACTTGAGATTGAATAAAATGAATACTCTACAAACCACTTTATTTTACTTTACACTTTTTCCGTGCTTCTTGAGTCTGTCGATTATTGGATGCAGTGATACCACTGGTCAAGAGAGTGATATCATCCAAACTTCTGAGCTAGATCAAAATGTTATAAGTCAATTTATTGCAGATCCATCACCACCACAATTAAGAAAGTGGTATGACCCTTATCGTGAACAGTTGCAACAGGATTCTATAGCATTATATGATATGTATATGGAAATCGTATATCCAATACGAATGACACCTGTTCTTCTAAACGAAAATACTGGATACCATGTTTTTGATATGTTCCATGCATATTTTTATCCTAGAAGTATAACAAAAGAAGGGCATGTCCCGAGTATAGGTTCATACTCTTTAAAAAATAATGTATACAGAACTCCTGAACACAGAAGCAAAATCCAGGATGACATAGTGTCGCAACTTCGAGAGCAGGTTCCTGAAGAATGCATTCATCTGTTGCTAAGTGAATATCAATTGGCATTGGATACTATACCGATTAATTGGAATACACTACGCGCATGCCTTGATATTTCCAGATCACGATTTCAACTGCAACGTCTGCCGGAGTTGCTTCCGTTACATAAACAGGTATTAGATCAGGCGCGAAGTTATGATGAAACGTTTGATGACTTTATCTGCTACACCATTAACAGCAGTCTTTATGCCATCGCAATGCATCATTCTGAAGAAGCATTGCAGATTGTGGATGCGGCCCTGAACCCAGGCTATTGGGAAGAACCCGATGAGGAGATGAATAAAAAACTACCGACTGATTGCAAGAATTTATCTGAAAAACTTAGAGGAATTATTATTGATCACATGCTTCCCGTTCTTGCTACAGAGGAAGAAATTTTGGAAATTCTTCATAAATGGAAAGACTATTATCCATTGATCCCGGAAGATAATATGGAAGTTCCGCATAGAACAAAATACTTCAATCAAGGTTTTAATATTGCGCTAGATTCTTGGATATCCGGAAATAGGCAATCTAGAAAGCCCTAAAAAAACCGTTAATATAATTGAATAACAGTTTATTAGTGTGAACCTTGTAGCAGTATCATTCTGAGTTTCGAAGACATGGCTGAAGTCCAGATATTGACGCAAAATGATCTGTAATCCATCCAGCCATTATTATTATGTGTATGTTCCATGTGCTATATGCTGCGTCGCGTCCCTTGGAGCATGTGGACTTGTTTGCACGGCCGGGGATGCCGGACGAGCACTGGAATATCCGTCCCAGCACGGGCTTCGGCGTGGAAAGTGGCTATTTGAACGCGGTAGGTTATCATGGCCCGAACACCCTGGGTGCATCCAGCCCACTTCAGGATATGGAGTTTTCGTTGTGGACACGTTACCGTGATTTACGGTTG
>CAZIDP010000119.1:0-4024 GCA_964537975.1 uncultured Nitrospirales bacterium
TATGGCGAGGCGCCGTATGATTCGACGTACACGCCGCATGGTGTGACGTCGGTGAACCTGACGGGCTTGATCAACACCTATACGCCGGTTCAAGGGTCGACGCAGTCGTATTTCCCGGCGCGTGTGCGGATAACGGCGCAGGATTTTCCGATGGATGACCCGATGCGTGAGGTGCTGCTGAGCAGTATCGACGATGTGCGGGACGCTGGAGGAATGCCGATTCCCTTTGCCTGGCCGGCAGGCACGGTGCTGACGATTCAGGCAGAGCCCTACGCACATCCGGCTGGCTTCGACCACATCCTGCTGGCCTGGAACACCTCTCCGGGTACAGCTATCAACCAATGCCCGACCCCGGAACAGGAACACAGTTTCACCGTACCACCACTCAACCCAGGCCAGACGTTGCAGCTTTCACTGGTCACCGGCGTGGTGAATACATATGTGAACGCTGGAGCTGAGGTACCCTTCCCTGGTGTTCATTTTGATGTAACATTCAACCAATCTCATGGCACCGCAACCTATAGTTATCTGGATACAACCAGTATTGTTATTCATTATCATGAGGTCATCGGCCCGAAAGGGGCAACGCAGGAGATGGAAGTATCCTTTCATGAACACCAGAGCCGACGGATGGAACGAGTGCTTGGTGGAATGGGATGGGGTTATGCACCAATGATAGTTAATGGTGAACTTACATATCCACCATTTAACGGTTTTGATACGCAGATCTTTCCCATTAATGTTCACGGCGATCTGGGCGATACGCAGTTTACATTGAATGGCGAGTTTGTTTCTGGCCAGGTAGAAGCACAAGAGGGAAGTAATCCAGGTATCCTGTATGCGGCAAACAAAGCGAAAGAACCCGGTAGTGGTACCATGCGGAGCTCCGATAGCACAGCGATAGTGGAAATACTGACGCAATTCAACCCGCAAACCAACAAGCCAGTGCTGTACGATGCGTATGCCGTGCCGACGGTATCGGTGGAAACCGATGTGATTGTAGTAGACCATGAAGGCAATGAGGTGCAAGCGAGTGTTCCACCGGGCTTTGTGACTGATCCGCATAAATACGCGTTTGACCCCGGCGATGACCGGTTCTCCACTTTTATGCAGCCCGGTGGGCGACCGGGCGAAACCGCCTGGGTAGAAGCCATCTCGAATCCCATGTTCAACCATATCGGCTGGGTCGTAGACGGCGTCGAGTACGACCTGGAAGGCAACGAGCTCAACGGCGGCCAGCAAATGATGATGATGACAAGTGGCAGCACTCACTACCAGTTGACCTTCATGGGCAGCCAGTTGGCATTGGGTATATTATTTGGATGTGCACCAGCACCAAAATTTGAACCTGTTGAGGTAGAGGCTAAATTTGATCAGAACTACATCTTGGCTGTATCTGGGACGTCACAGACCAGCCATATAATGAGTCAGGCATGTAATTCACTCGAAAAACTTGAAGCTAAAGATTTGCCATTGAAAAAAATAAATTCAATGATGAGAGATGCCTTTTTAGAAGAACTTTGGAACGGATATCCCAGGATAAAAATTCTATATTTTGTAGGCCATAAAGTAGGTAATGGTATTGGATTTGATAATAATACAGTTTTAACTAAACAAGAAATACAGTATTGGTATTCTGTTGCGCCAAATGAAGCGCATTCTGTAGTTCATATTTCCGGTTGTGACACTAACAGTCTATTTAATTATAGTGACTGGAAAACACAGATATTTGTTGCATGGAATGATGATAAAGTAAAAGCAACTCATGCCAAACAAGACGATGAAGAGTTTTGGCGATTGGTCATTGATCTAGGGATGAGCTTTCGTGATGCACAACAAGCAGTGTCAGCTTTTAATCGATCATATTGGGAGAGACAATACGGCGATTTCTTAATTCCAGAATTAGTAGTTAGTGGCACGAACATCGATACTGAATTGAATGATTTACTCGGCTTAAACAATTAATCTTGAATGTAGATATAAAGCAAAGGAGATAGAAATGAAAGGTTTGACTCGTCTTAAAAACAATACTTTTAAATCGGAAAAGATATTTACAAACCTGTTGTTGGTTGTTACCTTAATTGTCTGCACGAGCTTTTGTGGATATGCCTTGCCAGAAATGAAGGTCTCAAAAAACAGTGATGAATATGCGGAATATTTGCAGAAAGCATGGAAAATTTTGGAATTGCTTGAGCCTTGGCTTCCCATTGAATTGGATTACATAAAAAGCATGGACCTGGAATTTCGTGAAAGGTATGATTTTGGACGAAGGGACATAACAATAAACTGTATAGAAGCAACACAATCTATTTTTATCAATTTCCATGACAAGGAATTCGTGTCGTTAAGTATATGGAATTCTGAGTATGAGAAAAACATAGTTGAAATAACTGAAGACACCCATATCAAAAATTTGAAGGTAGCAAATGAAATAATTAAAATTTTTGATGACTCTTTTCAATTTGACATAGAAGATGTTCGGTACAGAAATACTACCAGCAAGTATGACAATATTTCAGAATACTCTAGTTGGGGAGCCATGAAATTCTATGAATATAATGGAATTAGATATGATGATTGTTTTGCAATCGTTTCTCTTTATTCTGACGGGCCATATGTTAACAGATTAACTTATATACCAGCCAAGAGTTTGCCTGTAATGCATATTAAATATACAGTTACAGAAGCCCAAGAAATTGCCAAAACATCACTTCTCTCTCATGAATACTATAAGGTTGAAACTTTAGATCATATAGTTGCCAATGAAATACCCGAGCTGTGCATTATCGACCTACCATTGGATGAATTATATTTGGAATCAACTACAAAAGATTTAGTTATTCCTGACGGATACGTTAAGTCTGATTTAGAGTCTGCCCGTTTATATTGGAAAGTAGAATTACATCGCAATACAGAGCCGTTTACAAAATATATAATATTTGTTGATGTACATAAGGGTATAGTTTTATCTACTGACATGACATTGTAGTCTTAATAAACAAAACATAAAAAATAATAAATTTATATTATTAAAACATCTATTATCTTCTTTTTTTTCACCAGTGGGAAGATGCCGCAGGTGGGGGGGTGCCCAACTCCCGCTCGCGGGATACGTGGTTAATGATGGACGGGCCACGGAGCTTGGATGTGATTATGCGGCATAGCTACAGTCAGCCGGAACACAGCTATGGCGAGGCGCCGTATGACTCGACGTATGCGCCGCATGGTATAACGGAAGTGAACCTGACGGGCCTGATAAACACTTACACGCCGGTCCAGGGGGCGACGCAGTCGTATTTCCCAGCACGGGTGCGAATAACGGCGCAGGATTTTCCGATGGATGACCCGATGCGCGAGGTGGTGTTGAGCGGCATAGACGATGTGCGCGACGCTGGAGGAGCGCCGATTCCCTTTGCCTGGCCGGCAGGCACGGTGCTGACGATTCAGGCAGAGCCCTACGCACACCCGGCTGGCTTCGACCACATTCTGCTGGCTTGGAACACTTCTCCAGGTACAGCAATCAACCACTGCCCGACCCCGGAGCAGGAACACAGCTTCACCGTACCACCGCTGGACACGGGCCTATCGTTAGAGCTTTCACTGGTCACCGGTGTGGTGCATCAGTATGTAGGCGCAATGGTCGAATTGCCTATCCCTGATGTACAGTTTGACGTGACGTTTAGCCAATCTCATGGCACTGCAACCTATAGTTACCAGGAGGCAGGTATTTTTGTCTCCCACAACCGGGTGGTTATTGGCCCGAAAGGGGCAACGCAAGAGATGGAAGTATCTTTTCATGAACACCAGAGCCGTCGGATGGAACGAGTGCTTGGTGGAATGGGATGGGCTTATGCGGCAATGTTTGTAGATGGTAACTATGTATATCCACCGTTTAACGGTTCTGATCCTCGGAGTATCCCCATTAATGCTCATGGCGACATGGGCGATACGCTATTGACATTGCTCGATGAATTTATGTCTGGCCAGGTAGAGGTACAACCAGGAAGTAATCCACACAATCCGT
>CAZIDP010000120.1:0-3828 GCA_964537975.1 uncultured Nitrospirales bacterium
GTTTCCGTACCTTCTTCACCACTATTGTAAGTGCGGTAAGAAAATTCTCCTTCATACAAAATGCCAAACCGTAATTCCACAGGACGGCGCTCAAAATACACCAGGTCTGCTTCAAGCCATTTCGCCAGTTGGTCTGCTGCACCAATAACCGCAGATAACCCAATCAGTCGTCGCTTTGCCTGCAAGACCCGTGTCAGCAGCAACTCGACCACACCACCCCGCTCGGGATCGGAAAGTATCTCCAATTCATCCGCGATTACCAGGTCTAATTCCTTCATGCGCTCAGGACGACGCACCAGCAACTGGGCCATTTTTTCATAGACCACAACGGCTATTGAAAAATCTCCGGATTCCAGTGCCTGATCATCCTCCCTGTGGTCCCGTGTGGACAACAGTACCTTCAATCCATATGCTGCATACTTGGCCGAAAAATCCCGGTACTTCTCCTCCGCCAGTGCTTTCAATGGTACAAGGTACACCACCTTCTTCCGACGCATGGCAGACTGCAAAGCGGCCATCTCACCAATAAAAGTCTTCCCGGAGCTCGTGGGCGCCTGAATCAACAGATTCTTGTTCGAAAACAAGCCATGCTGTTTTATCGCCAATTCCTGAAGCGGCAATAACTGGTCGCTTTCTTCCCGTTGCCACAACGCCACAATTTCCTCCGGCAAGTCATACCGAATCAATTCAATCATTTTCATGGACACACCTCCTTATGATTATAGGCATGTCTCAAGTATACTGAATATTTATTCAGTTGTAAAGTTTTTTATTCCACAGCAAACCTCGCTCCAAACGTAAAGCGCACAATAAATGTTCAAGCTCTATCGCAGCATCATTGAAGTAACCTGCTGGTAAGTGGATAATTTGTGTGTTGAGTATGATTTGTTTCATCATTGTGTATGTATCCGCAATCTTCAATCCCGATAATTATTGTGAGATTCTATGTTTGACATCTTGCCGACAACCTGGATTCCATTTATCAAATTCGCGGTACCTGCAATCACAATATTGCTGCTGCTCCTCTTTGTGTTCCTCCGAACTCGCCGGGTGTTGCCGTTGCGTGTACTGCTGACTTTACTGTTGGCAGGGTGTGCGGTCGTTGCTGCCAATGAATACCTGAGGGGCAATTACCGGCATCAGCTCTGGTTGAACAGTTACGAGTTTTATCACTACTACATGGGCGCGAAGTACATGGATGAACTCGGGTATACAAACCTGTACAACGCTACCCTGGTAGCGGATCAGGAAGCCAGAGTTCCACGCATGGTACGTACCGCACGCGATCTCAACAGCGGTAGAATTTTTCTGGCAGAAAATTTTCTCGCGTTTCGAGAAGATACCCGGGCGCTTTTCTCAGAAGCACGCTGGCGTGAGTTTTATCGTGACATCACTTTCTTTCGTAACCGGGTATCCTACAACCAATGGCAGCAGCAACTGAATGACAAGGGCTACAACGCCACACCGGTCTGGACAATGCTTGGCGGCACCTTGGCCAACCTGGTGTCCACAGAAGACTCCCAAAAATTACAACGACTCGTCTATATTGATGTCGGGTTGTTGTTGTTGGTCTTTGCGGGAGTCACCTGGGCTTATGGGCCACGTGCCGCGTTGTTGCTGGTCATCTTCATGGGGACGCATTACCTCATGAGTCACAATACCCTGCGCGCAGCCTTCATCCGTCTTGACTGGCTGGCCTGCCTGGCTTTGGCACCCTGCTTTCTGAAAAAGGGGTATCCTGCAATTGGAGGCTGTTTACTCGCCTGGGCAACCTTGTCGCGAATCTTCCCCGGTATATTTATTTTCGGCATCGTTGCACGCCTGGGATATGAGCTGGTACGTTACCGCCAGACGCATCGGGAAGCACAGGATTGCCTGGTGGGGTTTTGCCTGACCGGTGCCGTGCTGGTGTTGATGTCATTGCTCTATGCCGGTGGCACTCAAACCTGGGTCAGCTTTTTTGAAAAAGCATTTCAGCACGACAGCGAAATCGCGCCGTGGCGAATCGGGTTCAAATATGTATTTCTGATGACCTGGGACACACAATCCCTCTGGGGCACCTACCCAACAGAATTTTTTGCGGCCAATCAGTGGGCGTGGTGGGGAATTCAAATATTAGTATTGGGGGTATGTGCCTTTCTGATGGGCCGCATGGAGACACACGAAGCGGTACTGTTCAGCTTTATACCAGCCTATTTCTTTTTTGCGCCAACCTATTACTACTATGTCATGCTCATGATACCAATGTTGTTCTTTGCCACACGCATGGACCGCCCCATGTGGAGTCTGGGGCTGATGTATATTTTCATCACCGGCATGCTGGGCCATGTATTTTTTCAGTGGTGGGACCGCGGGTATCGACTCTTTTTTGTCATATCCTGCATGATCGGGATACTGGCCCTGTACATGCTGGTATTGGCCGCGCATGAACAATGGCGACAATACAAAGTCCGAAAAGAAATTCAGAACGAACTCGACTGGCTGGACTCAGATATACCACAGGAAACATCTACTGTAAGAACGGTGTCTCCCGATTCCTGATAACGTTTGTGATTACATTACGATGCACGATATTTGTATGGTAAGCCCAAGCAGGCATATCCTGATTATTGCGAGTCAAACAAGGCACGAATCTCTGGCCAATATGGTATCATCGGTAAAGGAGGTTTATTGCCTATGGTAAATGGAATGTACTTGTCAGCGAGTGGCATCATGACGGCACAATGGCAACAGCGTGTCACTGCGAACAACATAGCGAATTTGAACACACCTGGTTTCCGGGCATCCAGCGCTACTGCCAGTTCGCAACCTGGGGGTGGAGCGGTGCTTGGTTCCATAACACAGTCACAGGCGCAAGGTCCGCTCATGCCCACCGGTCAACCGCTTGATGTGGCCACCAGTTCATCCGGTAGGGCTTTCTTTCAGGTCACGCTGCCCGATGGCAATATTGCCTATACACCTACTGGAAGGTTTGGGATGGATGCTGAAGGTTTTGTGGTCACTTCAGAAGGAAATCGCCTGGAACCACCGATACAAGTTCCTGAAAACACCACGGGTGTACAGGTGGGTCGCGATGGCATGGTATACGCCACAGTGCCGGGTGGTGTGGGGCCTGAGCCAGTGGGCCGTATTGAAGTAGCGACATTTACCAATCCCGACGGCATGGAAGCACTGGGCAATGGACTGTATCGTGCCACCCAGGCCTCAGGTGCGCCTCAGATAATGGGAGAAGGGGTCAGTCTGGAACCAGGCTATCTCGAAATGTCCAATGTAAACTTGCTACAAGAACAGGTGAATTCAATTCTTAACTTACGGTATACCCAGGCGAATCTGAAGGCATTTCAACAACAAGATGAGATACTGGGGGAACTTCTTCGCATTCTAGCATAAAATACTGTAAAATCTTGTGCATTATAGCACCCTAAGGGGCGTGTAAGCGCAGGGTGGGGTATGAGCCCGTCTTCATCATTGTTGCAGCGTATCTGGAATAAAGCTTGTTTCGATGTCGAAGGCGGGTTTGCTTTCAGAATTGCTACATGAATTTTTGGCTTACGGAACCTTGATGGGGTATCGGGGGATTCCAACAATAGTTTTGATAACTTTACGTAGCTATTCCAACGTTATCATCGTTACCACATCAGCAATAGCAGTAAATGTATGTGCGCTGAAGATTAAAGTTCACATAATCCATACTTCCGGTTAAATTATAGCCCTGATACCTATCACGCAGTTATCGCATATGGGAGGAGTAAACTTGCCAACACCCTGGGATGAAGAACCTGACAATACACAACGCGATGAACAGCGTTCCAATAAACCACAAGAAAA
>CAZIDP010000121.1:0-3795 GCA_964537975.1 uncultured Nitrospirales bacterium
ATTATTGCAAAGGGAATACTGGACTCTATCCGGTATTCCCTTTTTTAATTGAATTTATCATATTGACTTTTATATATTCATATGTTAGTTTATATTATAAATTTTGTTATTTATGTATTATTTAAAACTGAGCACAATAAGCATTTATAGAATTAATCTAATAGAAGTAGTCAACTTTCTGGAATTATTTTTTGAATTTACCTAACTCAAAGGCGGGTGTATGTTAAAAAAAATGACATTAAGAATCAAGATTACTTTAGGCTTTGGCGTTTTGCTATTAATTACTGTTGCTCTTGGAGTGTTGGCAATTTATAGCATGAATCAAGTTCGGTATCTGTCCAATTTGCTTACAGACGAATATGTACCGGAACTTGGGATTGCTGATGGCTTACTTCAACAAACTTTTTTGGCCCAATATGCAGTTCGTGGATACACTTTCACGGAGGACGCATCATATTTAGATGATGCCAATGATGCTTTTTTAAAAATTGATGAATCATTAAAAGCAGGAAATGATTTGGGACGTGAAGCGCAAGCATTAACAGCACTTCAAGCACAACTTGCTAGCTACGAATCCCATATGACTCCTTATCGAAATTCTATACCTAGCACAATCAATGTTGTAACTCAATTGAATACAGCTAGAAGCAACATGATGAATGCTGCTGATGGATTTGGTGAAGCCACCTTAAATTTCCTGACATCTCAAGAAAGTGCATTTGCAGAAGAACTATCCAAATTAAACGAATCTGATGAGAATTCGGAGAAACTCATAAATGCGTTGAACGAACGTCATACCAAGATATCATACTTGACAGATATTAGAAATTCGGGCAATCAAATTCGTATTATCGCCTGGCAAGCGCAAGCTGCTCGTGAATATAGCCTGTTAGATAATGCATCGCAACATTTTTCTGTAATTAATAACAACCTGCAACAAGTCAGAAATATTACCTATCTACAATCTGATTTGGCGCATCTTGATCGTATTCGATCAACGATCGATCAATATCAACAAGCAATGAACCAAGTCGAAGCCCATTATAATATCATAACGCAACACAACCAACTTCGAATATCTGAAGGCGAACAAGCCAGAACAGCAATCGACATGTTGTATCGTGCAGCATTTGATGGCACAGGTGATATAGTAAGTACAACTGATTTAGTGTTGGGTCGTAGCACCTATATAGTATCTATTGGTCTTGTTATTGCAGTTCTAATCGGAATTATCTTAGCATGGTTGATAACTCGCTCCATTACAGTACCAATTAAAAAGATAATAAGCGGCCTTTCATCTGGTTCAGATCAGGTTGCATCCGCATCAGAAGAAGTCGCTCAATCCAGCACACAGATGGCAGAAGGTGCCAGTGAGCAAGCCTCAAGCCTGGAAGAAACCTCAGCTTCGTTAGAAGAACTTACTTCCATGACCCACCAAAACGCGGAAAATGCAGACCAAGCAAATCAATTGGCTGCGCTGGCAAGAAATCATGCTGACCAAGGGCAAACATCTATGGAAAGGATGCTGAAATCGATCGATGCGATCAAACGCTCATCCGACGACACCGCACGTATCATCCGAACCATAGACGAGATTGCATTTCAGACCAACTTGTTGGCATTGAATGCTGCCGTGGAAGCCGCACGTGCTGGAGAAGCAGGTAAAGGCTTTGCCGTCGTGGCGGAAGAAGTACGCAGCCTGGCCCAACGCAGCGCCGAAGCAGCGAAGAATACCTCAACCCTGATAGAAGGTAGCCAGAAATATGTCCTGGATGGAGTTGAGGTTTCCAATGAAGTAAATGCTATTTTAACCGAAATCGTCCGTGCAGCTGACAAGGTTGCTCAATTTATTGCTGAGGTATCTACTGCCGTAAAAGAGCAGGCTCAAGGGCTTGAACAAATCAATAAGGCGGTCAGCCAGATGGACCAAGTGACACAGGGCAATGCCGCCAATTCAGAAGAAGCAGCAGCAGCCAGTGAAGAACTTTCAGCACAAGCGGAGCAGATGCGCGAGATGGTGAATGCCTTGGTTACTCTGGTTGATGGGCAGACTAACCACAGCAGCGGCTCAAGCAGGAATATGTCCCAATCCAGCATTGGAAACCGTCCACACAGCGAACGGCGGACACCACGTCCAGTTCAACGGAGCATGCAGCTCAGCACAGGTTCAAGTCAGGGGCAAGCACGCCGCCAGGCCAATGATAAACATGTAGCACTGGCACATGCCCCAAAAGCAACGCAGAGCAAAGCTGAAGCTATCATCCCACTGGAAGACGATGATTTAAAAGATTTTTAGCACAGACAAATATATCTGATTATTACAAAGGGAATACTGGACTCTATCCGGTATTCCCTTTTTTAATTGAATTCAAATTTTTCGAGCAACAAGGAATAAAAAAAAATTTCCAATAGAGTTCCTTTCGGTAGTTGCTTTCCTCAGAAAAAAACAATTTACCGAACTGGGACTCCGATGTCTTCTTTTATTCATAGCCCACTCAAAACCCACCAAAAAAATAGGGCTTAGTTCAAAGAATGCTGCAATTGCATTCAAGTACCAAATGGTGTACTTAGTATATGAACCTAAGACAATAATTCTTGCGGATTATTATTTGATTTTAAAAAACAATATAATGTATAAGTAATATATATGCGGAGTTTTCTGTGTAAGCAATATTTACAAAGTATTCTGGTAGTACAGTTTTTACACCTAAAGCAATAATTCATTGCATAGCCCGACAAAATTGGAGGTATTCATGTTTAAAAATTTTAAGTTACGCACAAAATTACTGGGGGGATTCATCACAGTTGCACTGATAACATTAATTGTAGGTGGTGTCGGCTGGCGAGGGATCAATCATCTAATTATCGATGTTGAAGATTTGGGTAATGTACAAATGCCCAGTGTACAGAATCTGCTGCTGTTGGAAGCACATTTGCAGGGTTTAACATTGGTACAGCGTACCTTAATGAATCCCAACTTGAGTCAGGAGGAGCGGGAAACGTTGTACAAAGATTTTTATGAAGAGCGTGGAGGCTTTCAGGGTGCAAGAGATGCCTATAATGAGCTTTCCCGTTCCGAGGAAGGTGAACGCTTGTGGCAAAGTGTAGCGCCGGTATTTGTGCGTTGGGCTGGTGTGAATGATCGATTTTTTGCCTTGTGTGAAAAATTAGATACTTTAGATATTCTTAATCCCGACAATTTCAACAGTGTTGTTGAACAACTACGAGGCGATCATTACGCATTGTTGGAAAGATTGTTGAACATGATTCGTACCGAGGAATTGTTTGAAGGTGGTGAAGACTATACAGCATGTAATTACGGCCATTGGATTGCAGACTACAGCACAACCAATGGACGAATTCAACAAATCCTGAATGATATAGCCCTACCCCACCAACGCTTTCATGAATCGGTTCGTGATATAAAAGCCCACGTTCGAGCGGGAGACCTGGATACGGCAGCCAATGTTTATGAAAGCCAAATGGTGCCTGCGGCACATAATGTGTTTGAAGGCATGGGACGACTGTTGGCAATAGGTGAGGAGGCCAGAAATATCTATGCCGAAATCAACACCATGCTCATGACAGAAAATAACCAGGTTCGAAACGAAGCTTCCGAAATACTGGCACGACTTATTGATATGAGTATTAAGGATTCGCAAAATTCTATGCACAGAGCACAAAATGATGCAGCGCAGGCAACCTACATGTCGATTGCCGGTATTATCATCGGTACAATTGTTGCCTTAACATTTGGTTTGGTTTTGAGTCTATCCATCTCCCGTGCTTTGAAAA
>CAZIDP010000122.1:0-3739 GCA_964537975.1 uncultured Nitrospirales bacterium
CGCATGGTGTGACGTCGGTGAACCTGACGGGCCTGGTGAACAGCTATACGCCGGTCCACGGTTCGCCGCAGTCGTATTTCCCGGCACGGGTACGCATTACGGCGCAGGATTTTCCGATGGATGACCCGATGCGTGAGGTGGTGCTGAGCGGCATAGACGATGTGCGGGACGCTGGAGGAATGCCGATTCCCTTTGCCTGGCCGGCAGGCACGGTGCTGACGATTCAGGCAGAACCTTATGCGCATCCGGCTGGCTTCGACCATATTCTGCTGGCCTGGAACACCTCTCCGGGTACAACAATCAACCAATGCCCGACCCCGGAGCAGGAACACAGTTTCACCGTACCTTCACTCAACCCGGGCCAGTCGTTGCAACTTTCACTGGTCACCGGTGTGGTACATAAATATGTTGTCGTTCCGTTTGCTATCGGGGAGGGTACCTCAGATTACTCGCAGACTCATGGCAGTCATGACTATGAAGTATTGCCGGGTGTGCCTACCAACCACCGGTACACGGTCATTGGCCCGAGAGGGGCTTCTCAGCAACTTAGCGTCGAATACCTGCAGTTTCAGGACAGTAAAACGGGAATTCTCGGTTTCGGCTGGGGAACCATGCTCCCGGAATTTCTGAATGGTGAATTGTACTTCCCACCACTGTTTTACGAGACAAAGGATTATCCGATTATTGTACATGGCGACCTGGGTGACACGCGCCTGATATCGTCCGGAGTGTTCGTCGATGGTTCCGTACAAGTTGCTTCAAGCACCACTCCGCAGACTCCGTATGCGGCGAATCCGGCACTTGAACCCGGTAGCGGTACAATACAGGGTTCCGACGACACGCCGATTGCTTATGTGCGTCCAGCATTAGATGCACAGGGTAAGCTTGAAAAGTACAATGTTTATGTAATGAAACCAGTAAAGTTAGAAACTGAAACTGAAATTATAGATATAAATTTAGAAGTATTTGATGCGGCAATACCAGGAGGTATAGTGAACGGAAATGGTAAATACCGATATGATCCAGGGGACCCGAATGATATTTATGTTATGCAGCCGGAGGGAAGGCTAGGTGAATGGATATCTCTTGAAGTCAAATATGCAAGTCCGGTAATACCGCTTGGGTGGGCAATAAATGGTATAAAAAAATTGGTAAGTTATGGAATCAATGAGGGCGAATCACCAGGACTCATTCCATCAGCACTTACAAGCATACATTTGCAGGCAAGACTGACTTCCGTTAACAATTCACAGGAAATACACCAGATTAAAGGTACCGTTACATTAGACTTTGATGTGGAATGTCCTGATGGAATCGCTATAATACCGGATCCAGATAACGCACGTGAAAGTAATATGGATGTAACTCCTGGAAAGATATTCAAGTTAAAAATAAAACAAAGCAATTGGAATGCTCTTATGAGGTTTATTAAATTTTCAAACCCAATTAGTTGGGAAGTGTCTGGTAATTATGTAGTAGATGATATGGAGCAAAGTGGAATTCTATATATTGAAACAGACGCAACTTTCCCTTGGGGAGCTAGTAATGATTTTGGTGAAGTAGTAGATGGTACTGATTACCTATCTTTCAAAAAGATAAATGTTTATCGAAAAGTACCGCAAATCTTTTATATTAACGTTACATATAATAACAATTTACATTCTAGTTTGGGATCTCTTGAACAATGGTTTGAGGAAGGTTCACTTAGCTTACGAAAGCATGAGGATGGTAACACTGTCATCGAAAAATATTACTCGGTAAGAGATAAACATGCCAGTGTGCATTATATTCCGCAAAGATATCCGAGAACTGATGTGCCAACAGATATATTAGAAATAAAAGATCCATTGAACCCATTAGAAATTCCTGATTTTCAAATCTTCAATAACAGCACGATGTTACCCGAAGGAAATTCTGCAAAGATAAATGAATTTTTTACAGTAGAATTAAGTTTACCAAACGAACTTGATATGTTATTTGTTAGAGATCTTTATATTTTCGAAAATAATATCTATAAAAAAAGTATGAGTGGAGGAATTACTGGAGAACAGAAAGATAAAATGATACTTAATCTTGATTTTATTGTTAGGTATCCAAGCCTAAACTTTAGCCATTTAGTTTTTCATGAAATCGGACACGCTGTGGGCTTACCGCATATGGAAATGGAAATTAATGGTGTAAAGCATACAGATTTTCCAGATAATGCTATGTGTGGTTATAATACACCTGCTTTTTTAGAAGATGGTGTAACCGTTAACCGATTACGCAACATGTGGATTCGAAATTATAAACCTATTGATACGACTCCACAAATTTTTTCTCAGCCAACAAGATTTGAAGCTGGTTATCAAGAATGGAAGGATCCAAATCGATTGGCACCTTAGTGATTATTAACTGGAGATTGAATAAAATGAACATTCTACGAGTCAGTTTTTGCTTTGTACTTTGTCTATGCTTATCGTGCTTGACGATGATTGGATGCAGTGATGCATCTGACCAAAAGGGTGATATTAACATAAATCCTGGACCAGATCATGCTGAAATTTTTCATATGCATAAAGTCGACCCTCCGCCTCCACATTTAAGAATTTGGCATGACCCTTATTGGGATAAGTTACAACAAGATTCAGAAGCGTTGTATGAGCTGTACATGGATATCGTATATTCACTACGTATGACACCGGTTCTCCTGGATGAAGATTCTGGTTTTTTTATTGATAATTATTTTCATGGGTATTTTTCATTTAGAAGTATCACAGAAGAAGGGCACGTTCCTGATTACAATACCTATAACCACAAAAACGGAAACGTCAGTCCCGAACACTTCAACAAATTTCTGGGACTCCTGTTGTCGCAGCTACGTGAACCAGTCCCTTTGGAAAGCATTCATCTGTTGCTGAGTGAATATCAAATGGCGCTGGATAGTATACCGATTAATTGGAATTCGATTCGCGCTTGTCTTGATATTTCTAGGGCACGATTTCAATTGCAACGCCTGCCAGAGTTACTTCCATTACATAAACAGGTATTTGATCAGGCGCGCAGTTATGATGAATCGTTTGACGAATTTATCTGCTACACCATAAACAGCAGTCTTCATACCATTACCATGCATCATTCAGAAGAAGCATTGCAGATTGTTGATGCAGCTTTGAATCCAGAGTATTGGGAAGAACCCGATGAGGAGATGAATAAAAAACTACCGACTGATTGCAAGAATTTATCTGAAAAACTTAGAGGAATTATTATTGATCACATGCTTCCCGTTCTTGCTACAGAGGAAGAAATTTTGGAAATTCTTCATAAATGGAAAGACTATTATCCATTGATCCCGGAAGATAATATGGAAGTTCCGCATAGAACAAAATACTTCAATCAAGGTTTTAATATTGCGCTAGATTCTTGGATATCCGGAAATAGGCAATCTAGAAAGCCCTAAAAAAACCGTAAATATAATTGAATAACAGTTTATTAGTGTGAACCTTGTAGCAGTGTCATTCTGAGTTTCAAAGACATGGCTGAATTCCAGATATTGACGCAAAATGATCTGTAAGCCATCCAGCCATCGCTGTATGACGCCTATTCCATGTGCGTATGCGGCGTCGCGTCCCTTGGAACATGTGGACTTGTTTGCACACCAGTGGGCATGGCAACCTTCAGCGTGTCTGGTTGCGGCTGGAACCGCACAGGATGCGGCTGATGTCGACGAATGGTATTTCTACAACGACGGTGGCAACAG
>CAZIDP010000123.1:0-2695 GCA_964537975.1 uncultured Nitrospirales bacterium
TGGTGGTGGCGAATCCGGCACTTAGCCCCGGCAGCGGCACCATGCGAAGTTCCGATAACACGGCGATTGTCCAGTTACTGTCGCAATCCGACCCGCAAACCAACCTGCTTACGCTGTACGATGCGTATGCCGTACCCACGGTATCGGTGGAAACCGATGTGATTTTAGTAGACCATGAAGGTAATGAGGTGCAAGCGAGCGTTCCACCGGGCTTTGTGACTGACCCGTATAAATACTCATTTGACCCTGGCGATGACCGATTCTCTACTTTCATGCAGCCCAGTGGGCGACCGGGCGAAACGGCCTTGGTGGAAGCCATCTCGAATCCCATGTTCAACCATACCGGCTGGATCGTTGATGGCATCGAGTACGACCTGGAAGGCAACGAACTAGACGGCGGCCAGAAAATGATGAAGAACGGCAGCACTCACTACCAGTTGACCTTCATGGGTAGTCAGTTGGCAATAGGTTGGTGGGGCAGAAAAGAGCCTGTTGAGGTAGAGGCTAAATGGCGAAGATTCTCCATATTAGTGTCCTCAGGTGAATCAACAAGACTATTTCCCTCGTTTCTTCCAAATTGGGGTTCTTGGGGAGAGATAGAACCTATTGCAATAGATGTCAAAAACATTTTCGATAGTAAAGAATTTTATAATGGTTACTATTCTGGCTTTGTTGTTGGGAGTATACCGTCTTCAAAAGCGGAATTTCTTAATGAATTAAAAAGTCCTTTTCTTGATATTGTATACATCGCTGGGCATTCAAATAAAAAGGGTATACGATTTACTGATGGCGGTAGTAGTAGTAAAAGATTAAGCAAAGCTGATTTAATTACGATTTATGGTGAAGAACATATAAAAAATAATCCTTATCACATAGTAGTTCATGTTACAGCATGCGATAGTCTAAATATCTTTAACATTGATGATTGGTCCACAATAGTATATATTTCATGGCAAGGTAAAGTATCTCAATTACATGCACAACGAGGTGACGTTTTATTTTGGCAGTTGATTGGTACTAATAAATATAGTTTTAATGTTGCAGCCACAAATGTAAATAATGAGATGGTAAGAGATCCTAAAATTTTAAGTAAATATAATAAAAGTGATCCTGATATTCCAAAGATAACAGTAAGTTTTCGAAAGAATGTAAATGATAATTTCTATAAAACTATATGGCAGAATTATCGTTGGAATAATTAGTAACTAAAAAGGAGAAAAAAATGTATATGTACTACTTGACAATTTTAGCTATTTGTTCACTTCCTGATATGACCCATAACGACACTGAAGATTACTGGCTGAGTACATTGGAGCCGGTACCGTCTCATATCGATGTTGCATCTGTACTGGAAGATTTGGAGTCAGTTGAAGCCTGGTTGCCATTTTCTGTTGATACCCTGAAAACTTTTCGCTGGGGATTTGATCCCAAGTTCTCTTCAACGGTACTTTTAACTCTCAGAGGCTATAAAGCAGGTGAAAATGGAACCGACAGGCTTAAATTAACATTGGAGAATGGATTGTTGTTCAATTTTGATATCATGTATCATCCAGATAATGTTGATTGTATAGAAAATTTGCTAATGTCAGAGAATGATTTTCTATACGTTGCAAATACAATCAGTAACATCCTGGATTTAAATCTAACATTTAATTCAGGAGATAGTGCAGTAATCTCCGGTCCAGACAATTGCAACTATTGGGAAATAAATAAAAGATATGCTCATGCAACTATTGAATATTTGTCATCATATTTTAGATTAATGATTGATGACACTACAGGTAAAATAAGATTATTAGGATTTTCTCCACCTGTTAACACTCCACCAAGTGTTATTCCTCAACTCAATATGTTAGATGCGTTTACTGCTGCAAAAAACTACATCATGTTGGTTACTGATGGGTATCTTCAAGATGAACAAGACATTATTTTGTTACATGAAGACCCAACCTTAACCATAATAGATAAACCGTGGATTACTGTTCAGGACAGATATGACGATTCACAACCTGGTGGGACAGGAAGTCCAAGTATCATCCCTTCGATATCTTCTACCGAACCGGAACTGCAACATGCACGTTTGTATTGGGACGTTCCATTGTATTTCAACCTAGAAGAACTTAATCAAGTTCACCGGTTTTTTGTCGATGCCATTACCGGTGATATTGCTGGGAGTATATTAACATTTAAAGAAGGGGAACTCATCCCTGGTGATGAAGATGATGATGATGACTAAACATCGGTGACTTTTCATATCACGAAAACACCACAAGCCCATGATGTAGCATCAACTCAGAATAATGGCACCCGACCGCGCGGTACCAGGTGGCGAATTTCCGGGTGCGGGCATATGACGGGCCGATAGATCAGGGCTTGGGTGCGATTGACACAGAGTTGTTGAGTCTCGCAGTGAACATGGAAGACAGCGCAGCAGTGCGACCTGCGGGGGGTTCGTATCCGCCCGGGGAACGTGTGCCGGTATCGGTTACGGCGGAACCAGGTTTTGTATTTCGCCAGTGGGAAGATGCCGTGGACGGCTGGGTGCCCAACTCACGGTCGCGGGATACGTGGTTAATGATGGACGGGCCACGGAGCTTATATGTGATTATGCGGCACAGCTACAGTCAGCCGGAACACAGTTATGGCGAGGCGCCGTATGATTCGACGTACACGCCGCATGGTGTGACGTCGGTGA
>CAZIDP010000124.1:0-2622 GCA_964537975.1 uncultured Nitrospirales bacterium
GATGATATCACTCTCTTGACCGACGGTTTCAGTGCATCCAATGATCGACAGACTCGTTAAACTTACAAAAAGTGTACAGTAATATGTGACTTGTAATATATTCATTTTTTTAACCTCATGGAAATAATTGTGAAGAATACAATCTGTATGCGCTAAACCAAGTTCCAGGAGCGCCTTCAAAACGCATTGGTTGATAATAAGTAGTTGGATTTGTATCAAAAGGTTTATAGTTTCGAATCCACATGTTACGTAATCGGTATAAAACTTCATTCTCATCCCTCAGAGGTATGTCTTCACCTCCCATGACATTATCTGGAAAATCAGTTTGGTGTACGCCATTGATTTGCATATTAATATGTTCTAAGCCTACAGCGTGTCCTATTTCATGAAAAACTATATGGCCAAAGTTTATACCTGTAAACCCATATTGTGTCAAAAAACCTAGATTCAATATCATTTTTTTCTCTTTGGTGAATCCTGCAGTTTTACTTATTGTATAATTAGTGCCATCAAAATCATAAATATCTTCAACGAACAAAATGTCTACATACCCTGACAAACCTAATACTGTTGTAAGGAATTCAGGCATTGTAGCGGCAGCTCCTTCAGGCAACATCGTGCTTTTATCGAATTTTGTGAATGGAGGGTTATAAGGTACAAATGGAGTTGGAATAGGTGCAGTTATATATTTAGGCACATTAGCATGTGGAAATTTATTTGGAATAAAATGCACACCGGCATGTTTATCTTCTTCCGAGTAATATTTTTCGATGACTGTGTCACCATCCTCATGCTTCCGTAAGCTAAGCGAGCCTTCCTCAAACCATTGTTCAAGGGGAAAACCACCAATACTATTATTATATGTCACATTAACATAAAAGATTAGCGGTGCTTTTCGTTTAACATCTATCTTTTTGAAAGGCTTATCATTATGACCAATTACTATTTTACCAGGATCATTACTACTTCCCCAAGGGAAAGTTGCGTCTGTTTCAATATATAGACTTCCACTTTGCTCCATATCATCTACTATATAATTACCAGACACTTCCCAACTAATGGGGTTTGAAAGTCGAAAAAATCTTTTGAGAGAATACCAAAAGTTTGGTTTTAATTTTAACTGAAATATCTTTCCAGGAGGTACATCCATGGAGCTTTTACATATAATTTTAGAATCAGGAGTTATTATAGGGATTCCATCAGGACACTCCACATCAAAGTTTAGTGTAACAGTACAATCAATCTGGTGCATTTCCTGAGAGTTGTTATTTGAAGTTAACCTTGCCTGATAGGTTGTATTTGTTGTTGCTGTTGACTCCAGTCCTGGTGATTCTCCCTCATTGATTCCATAACTTACCAATTTTTTTATACCATTTATTGCCCACCCAAGCGGTATTACCGGACTTGCATATTTGACTTCAAGAGATATCCATTCACCTGGCCTTCCCTCCGGCTGCATAACATAAATATCATTCGAGTCCCCTGGATCATATCGGTATTTGCCATTTCCGTTCACTATACCTCCTGGTATTGCCGCATCAAATACTTCTAAATTTGCATCAATAATTTCTACTTCCGTTTCTAATTTTACAGGCTTCATTACATTAACATTGTACTTTTCAAGATTACCCTGAGCGTCAAATACTGGGCGTATATAGGCTATCGGCGTGTCGTCGGAACTTCGCATGGTGCCGCTACCGGGGCTAAGCGCCTGATTCGCCACCAGTAATGAATAGTGTGGATTACCTCCTGCTTGTACCTCTACTTGGCCAGACATAAATTCACCGCCCAGTGTAAACAGTATGTCGCCAAGGTCGCCATGAACATCGATGGGAATGAACCGCGTATCAGAACCGTTAAATGGCGGATATGTAAGTTCACCATTAACATACATCGATACAAATCCCCAACCCGTACTACCAAGCACTCGTTCCATCCGACGGCTCTGGTGTTCATGAAAAGATACTTCCATCTCTTGCGTTGCCCCTTTCGGGCCGATGACCTCATGATAATGAATAACAATACTGGTTGTATCCAGATAACTATAGGTTGCGGTGCCATGAGATTGCTTGAATGTCACGTTAAAGTGGACACCAGGGAAGGGTACCTCAGCTCCAGCGTTCACGTATTTATGCACCACGCCGGTGACCAGTGAAAGTTGCAATGACTGGCCCGGGTTGAGTGGTGGTACGGTGAAGTTGTGTTCCTGCTCTGGGGTCGGGCATTGGTTGATTGCTGTACCTGGAGAGGTGTTCCAGGCTAGTAAGATATGGTCGAAGCCAGCCGGATGCGCGTAAGGCTCTGCCTGAATCGTCAGCACCGTGCCTGCCGGCCAGGCAAAGGGAATCGGCATTCCTCCAGCGTCCCGCACATCGTCTATGCCGCTCAGCACCACCTCGCGCATCGGGTCATCCATCGGAAAGTCCTGCGCTGTTATGCGTACCCGTGCCGGGAAATACGACTGTGGCGACCCTTGAACCGGCATATAGCTGTTCACCAGGCCCGTCAGGTTCACTTCCGTCACACCATGCGGCGTGTACGTCGAGTCATACGGCGCCTCGCCATAGCTGTGTTCCGGCTGACTGTAACTAAGCCGCATAATCACATATAAGCTCCGTGGCC
>CAZIDP010000125.1:0-2521 GCA_964537975.1 uncultured Nitrospirales bacterium
ATTGGTTCACGCAGCCGCTGGTGGCGTTGGGCTGGCTGCATTGCAAATTTGTCGTTGGAGAAACGTGCGGGTTGTTGGAACAGCAAGTTCAGCCAAGCATGAGCGGTTGTACGATTCAGGAATAACACATTGCATCGACTATCGAACCCAAGATTTTGAATCAGAAGTCATGAAGTTTACGCAAGGCCGTGGGGTCGATGTCGTATTGGATGCCGTTGGCAGTTCTTCATTCAAAAAGAGTTACCGCTGCCTGGCGCCACTTGGTCGCTTAATCGTTTTTGGCTCTTCCAGTTTTGTCACCAGTTCTCGAAGAAACTTGCTTTCAATATTCAGTGGTTTACTCAATACACCCAGATTTAATCCGCTCCGCATGATAGGGGACAGCCGGGTGGTCGGCGGTTTTCACCTTGGACGTTTGGGCGAACAGCCCGAAAAACTGAAGGAGGCATGGTCGAGCGTATGTGGATTGATGGATGAGGGTCATCTCGATCCAGTTATCGATACGATTTACCCCTTGGCAAAAGCTGCCGATGCACATCATCTTCTTCAGTCCAGGCAAAATTATGGAAAGGTTTTGTTGCAAACGTAATTCATGAAATATCCCAAGGGGTGCATCCTATGATGATACGCTGTACAATGTAAGATATTTTCATTATCATATTTTACAAAATTATAGTTAGATTTTTGGAGCATTATTTGTATGGCTGTGACAGAACCAAAAGGACCGGCTGCTTTCCATGTAATGACCAAACCTATTGGCCCGGTCTGTAATCTTAATTGTACCTATTGCTTCTATCTTGAAAAAGAAAAGCTCTATCCAGATCAATCCCACTGGAAAATGCCCCAAGAAGTTTTGGAATCGTATATAAAACAGTATATTGAGGCACACCGTGTACCGGAAGTTACTTTTGCCTGGCAAGGGGGAGAGCCCACGATACTGGGTGTCAATTATTTTCGGGAAATTATTCGTCTCCAACAGAAATATGCCCAGGGAAAAACTATCCACAATGCCTTGCAGACCAATGGAACATTACTGGATGACAATTGGGCCACATTCCTGAAAGACAATCATTTTCTGGTCGGCGTATCCATTGATGGCACAGAAAAAATGCATGACAAATTTCGCGTCGACAAGGGAGACCGCCCCACATTCCACAAGGTGATGCACGGAATTGATGTCTTAAAAAAACATGATGTCGATTTTAATACGTTGACCGTGGTTCAGCGACATAATGGACATTACCCAAAAGAAGTTTACCGTTTTCTAAAAGATATTGGCAGTGGTTATATCCAGTTTATACCCATCGTAGAACGAATTGCAGAGTCGGAAGATACGCAAGACTTGTTGTTGGTTTCTCCTGAAACACCAAAGGAAGCCCGTCTGGCACCCTGGTCTGTTGAGCCATTGCAGTTTGGTCGATTTTTAAGTTCAGTCTTTGACGACTGGGTTCGTGCAGATGTTGGCCGTATATTTGTCCAGATATTTGATGTCGCATTGGAAGCCTGGATGGGATACAACCCCAGTCTGTGTGTGTTTCGGGAAACCTGTGGTGAGGGACTGGCTCTGGAGCACAACGGCGACCTGTATTCATGTGATCATTATGTGTATGAGGAGAATCGCCTTGGAAACATAATCAATGACCCGCTCATGAGCATGGTAGCTTCAGAACAGCAAATCAAATTCGGCCAGGACAAGCGTGACGCGTTACCGCGACAGTGTCGTGAATGTGATGTCTATTTTGCATGTCATGGTGAATGCCCGAAACACCGTTTTATGACAACCCAAGACGGTGAAAAAGGATTGAGCTACCTGTGTGAAGGGTACAAACATTTTTTTCACCACATTGATCCCTACATGCGTATTATGGCCCGCGAGTTACGCGCAAACCGAGCTCCTGCAAATATTATGCATTACTTGCGTCAGGAAGAGGCTGAGAAAAAGAATCCGAAGAAAGGCAAAATAACAGCCGTTGGAAGTAATGGCCGTGGGCTCCCCAATTCACCTTGTCCTTGTGGCAGTGGTAGAAAATATAAAAAGTGTTGTGGCAGAAATACCTGACAATACACAGATTGATTATTGATTCAGCTAAAAAATTCTGCAATATATACGGTAGTCATTAATAGGGGGGGATGTATTTATGAATAGCCGTGATGTCATTAACCACACATTGGCATACGACAATCCCAGTCGTCTTGGTCACACCTACCCGGTATCCGATATTGTTTTTTGTGGGTGTTCCGCCCCTACTTTGGCGACAGATTGGCATGAAGTAGTTGCAGGACGCTGGGAGCGTATAGACGAGTGGGGGAATCGTTGGGCGCGTCTGGATGCATATTCCAAGGGTGAAGTGGTGGTAGGGGCCCTGGAAACCTGGGACGATCTGGAAAAAATTGTCTGGCCAGATTTTAAAAATCCTGTATATTATGAAACTGCAAAAAATATTCGCAACGAGCATGGCGACAAATACGTGCTGGGCGCGTTGCCTGGTTTTGCATTTAACATTGCAAGAAAAATGCGCAG
>CAZIDP010000126.1:0-2387 GCA_964537975.1 uncultured Nitrospirales bacterium
ATCCCAAAACCTTGTGTCTCGCTCATAATGACAAAGTTAGCGAATTGTTCGACAGTTATCGAGCGTAATTGTTGAGGTTTTATGTCGATGTGGTACACTTGAAAACTTCCTGGTGGTAGGTGATCAATGCGATACTCACCATCAACATTACTGCGTTCGCTAAGGTATATCGGCATAGGCACAGGTCTGGTGCTTGTCCGCAATAAAGCTGCAATGTATTGGCCGGGAATCGGCTCATTCGTATCTTTATTGAATACAACGCCAGAGATAGTGCCTCCAGCAATAACTTCCAATGCTTGCTCGGGGGTTTCTTGGTCTGGTTGCAGCATGACAAAGTTGAATGCGTTTTGCGATAAGGCCAGTCCCTGTGCCTTCAGGTGAATCTGATACGCGCCTGGCAACAAATTATCAAATTCAAAACGGCCCTCGGCATCGGTAATTTTCTGTCGTGTGCGACCTGATGCTGCGTCCGGCTCTTGAACATATTGTGATACAATGGTAAGCGTTAAACCAGCAACATCAATGTTGGGATTATGCGTGTATAGGTAGCCATGTATCGAAAGATTTGCAGCAGCTGCGACCTCTGCGTCAACCAAATCAGAAAAATCTACGGCGAAGGTTTCATCAATGGAGGGCATTGCCTCTGTAGATTGATCGCGGGGTGTCAGTCGCGAAGTTTCTTGTGGTTTTTGCAGATGTTCCTCAGTCACAGAAATTTCCGAGATACCCGAATCTGTTGGAATGAACAACCATAACAACAACAGTGCTGTCAGCAACAAAGAAATGGCAATCGCGTACCGCATGACTAGCCCCTCCCTGCGAATGCAGAAAACGTAAGAGCGTAAAAATTAAAAAACGCAAGACACTTTACCCTAATGCAGTATAGCACGTTCCGTGCTAAAGGTGAAGTTTTCTAATTGTGTGCTGTCTTACAGTTTTCTACGCCAAAGGGCAGTTTGGAAGGCTCGTAGTTCCGGACTTCCCGTCCACCAGGAAAGTGCCAGATACATGCCATCGAAAAGGTGCCTTAATTGGAATTGGGTAAAAGTATAATTCAAATTGATTGAGAAAGGGCATAAAAGATTTATTATAATAAGCTTTGAGAATTTGAGAGCTTGATTTCAAAAATACTTGTGCGTATTTTTTTAAAATCGAAGCGGAATTTCATAAGCACCCGTATGTTGATTGTCCCTGATTGTAAACTGGGATATCGATCGAACTGCCGGTAAGTACATGTCATCTTCATCTAGCATCGCCGCCTCCATGTCCACCTCAAATACCACCGCAGTATAGATACCCGGCTTCAAATTATAGGCTATGTGACCTTCGTCTGACAAAGCAAAACCTGCGGGTTGTAAATCACCTGAGCCAAGCGAAGAAAGAAAGTTGTCGATGTCATCTTGGTTTTGTTGACCTTCAAATAGTAAAATTTCCCATGTCAATCCTTCCGGTTGGCTCCGTGAAAGAATAAATTGAATTTCATTCCCGTATGAAAGCACAAAATCACGTCTGACACGTGAACCGCGTGCCAGCTCAAAATTGTCTGTATCTTCTGCGGAAGGCCGTTGATACTGGCGGGCATCTTCTTGCAGAGAATCATGTGTTACAGGATCTTCTATACGTGCGGATACGGTCAATTGAACAATCCCGGCAGGCAATTCTGTCAGCTTATATGTTCCATCAGGCAGCATCTGCGTAGCAAAATAGCGTGACGGACTGCCCTCTTCTACTGTAATATGAATTTGGATATTTGCTTGGAAAGGAATCGCACCATCTGCCATGCGGATGGTGCCATAAATTTCTCCATTCTCGACTGGTATATCATAGTCCAGCCGTGTTAGATAGCTGGCGATTACCTCCACCTCCACCATATGCGGTGGCCGTTGTTGATTTCCTGCAGCCATAGCACCAATCTCCTGCTCGCTTATCATGACATTGCCTGAACTGGTCGGGAGATTCTTGATTTGATAATATCCCGAATCATCGGTATGTACCGGTTCTATATGTAGAGAAGCCATAGCAAGAGTTCCCATCATGCCACCTTGTGGCTGGTACATCACGACACTATCAGCCAGAGGTTTACCCCCCTTGGTAATACGCCCTTCAATAATTCCCCCGGCATCCAGCAAGATTTGTAAATTTCGCTGAGCTTGTGCTGAGGCTGGAATCGGTATACCGGCAGGTAAATAATCCTTATGTGAGGCAATCAGACCTGGCGCTTCATACTCATTGGGTATTTGCAGCCTGAAAAATCCTTCTGCATCGGTGTAAGTTGTACCAATTCTGTTCATGCGTCCCATTCCACTTTCCATACCAATCATACTACTCATAGCCATACCCATACCCATACCCATACCCATACCCATACCCATACCCATACCCATACC
>CAZIDP010000127.1:0-2290 GCA_964537975.1 uncultured Nitrospirales bacterium
ACGACGATTCTGTACTCCTGACATGATGCCCTCCTAAAGTTTCTATAAAATCTTCTTCTGTCTTAAAGTATAGAGGATCTCAGTAAATCCTGCTGCTAAAGCAGTGTGCTATATTGTGAAACAATATAAAAAATTCAATGGTTTATGTAATAATTGCTATCATGTTATAAATAATAGTACCTAATGGGAAGGCTGGACTAAAATAACAGGAAAAGCCCTTGTAGTTTATCTCCAGATGTCCCGTTAAGACCATACATCGTAAACTGGATATGGGTAAATATTCAGCCAGTCTTTTTACATGAAAGGATGTTTCTCTATATGACCAGGCAACAAAACAACGTACTCGTTGTCGGTAGCGCGAATATGGATTTGGTGATGAGGGTGCATGAAATGCCCCGGCCGGGCGAAACAGTACTGGGTACTGCTTTTATTCGGGCTCACGGCGGTAAAGGCGCAAACCAGGCTGTCGCCGCAGCGCGGCTTGGCGCCGAAGTGCAATTTCTTGGTTGTCTGGGAGAAGACGCATTTGGGGATGCATTACTTCAGGGAATGGCGGTCGAAGGTATCCAGCTCAACAGTGTAAAACGAACAGCAGATGCCCCCACCGGCACAGCCATGATCCTGGTAAACGATCAGGGTGAAAACAGTATTGTAGTGCATTCCGGTGCCAATTTTGAATTGACTCCGGCAGACATAGAAGCAAACAGTACCATGTTCGATGCCGCGGATATTGTGCTGTTACAATTGGAGACCCCGCTGGAAACAGTACAGCGTTCCCTGGAGCTGGCTGCCGCATGCGGTTGTGTTTCAATTCTGGATGTTGGATCGGATCAGGCCCTGCCGGAAGCGGTATGGAGTACCGCCAGTGTCATTTCTCCAAACATCCATGAGGCAGCGCGGCTTGCCGCACTGAGACCAGACAATGACAAGTCACCGCATGATATTGCGGAGATGCTTTACAACCAATATGGTGTTACCGTGGTTATGAAACTGGGGGGAGAAGGCTCGCTTTATCTGGGAGCAGACGGTTACCAGTCAGCGCCTGCGTTCTCAGTAAAACCAGTTGATACCACGGCAGCAGGAGACGCGTTCACTGGTGCCTTGGGGGTCTTCTGGGGCACTATGGAAATGACGGATGTTTTGCGTCATGCCAATGCGGCAGGAGCACTGGCTGTAACCCGTGAAGGCGCGCAGCCTTCGCTACCAACCCGGGAAGCATTAGCGTCTTTTATCTCATCACAATCCAGTTAAATGGACTGACAACAGGTACATAATTTTCACTCATAGAAAGAAACTCGTACAATGAGTATACGTGAAGTTTTACTTTTCCTAATAGCCATGTTGTATGTGGCATACCCCATGTATTTTCTGGTGTGTAAACCAACCAGGATGCGTACCCGTATGTTCGGCCTGGCACTGATTGTATATGGCGCGATTGGTCTCTTCTGGCCCGAAATCAATCATCCCCTGCTTATAATAGTATGTTCCCTGCTGGTGGGCCTGGGCTTTGGTGTCTACTTGAACGTGATCAAAGAAGGTGTGCCCTGGATGATCTGTATCACATACGGAATAGCAATCTTATTTTGGCCGATGTCCCTGGACCCATTGTGGATTCCTGTGGCCATGTTGCTGATCATTGTTGCGTTTGACCGTATGATGACAAAAGCTTCTGCACAAATCAGCGGCGAATATACAAACATTGACGAGACAGACGATACTACACACTGAAAAATACTATACTGACGTTTCTTGCCAGATTCACACCATTACCTATTTACATGCTATAAACTTGTTGGGAGTATTGATTTTGGAAAAATTACCGTATTCAGTCGCATTAGCAGGAATGAATTTATTGCGACTTGATCAAGATATCGCAGAACTTACGAAAGCGGGGGTATGTGAGCTGCATATTGACATTTGTGATGGCATTGTCGCGCCCGGTTTCGGACTGGGTGAAGCCTTGCTGTGGCAATTGCGTTCCGCGACAACCCTGCCAATTCATGTCCATCTGGCAGTTGTGCAACCAGACCGTCATATAAAACGTCTGGTAGAGGCAGGTGCCCAAAGCATTACCGTTCATGCAGAAGCATCAAACCATATGCATCGTTTACTGGGCCAAATTCGGGACCTGGGAGCCAGTCCGGGAATTGCATTGAACCCGGCAACGCCGCTCACATGCCTGGAATATATACTGTGTATGGTAGACAGGATTTTATTATTGGCAACCGATCCAGATACTCCGCACCTGGAAGCCATGTCTATTGTTTACGAACGTACACGCATTCTGAAA
>CAZIDP010000128.1:0-2286 GCA_964537975.1 uncultured Nitrospirales bacterium
AGGTAGCTCAGTTGGTAGAGCAGCGGACTGAAAATCCGCGTGTCGGCAGTTCGATCCTGCCCCTTGGCACCATTTTTTTTTCGTCGCCCGGTTCATGTTTCACACCCTGCTGCTGACATGTAAACCCGACACATCATTTCTCCCGGGCTGGAATAGCTCAGTTGGTAGAGCACGTCACTCGTAATGACGGGGTCCGGGGTTCGACTCCCCGTTCCAGCTCCAGTTCTAACCTGTTGAATACCAAGTACTTACGGGATTACCTGCATTGTATTGCAGTGCGATCAAATTAACCCATTTTCGGGTATGATACCCCGAAATGTGCAAGGCGACGCATAGATAGGACAAATTCAGCCCCAAAGTCAAGCTCGAATGATTCCAGCTTGAGCAACGAACCTGCCTCAAACTTCAAGGTCAACCTGATCTACTGCGTGAAGAGAACTATTCCCACCCTTATGTGATCACACGACTACTGGTTATGCCTATGTCAACGCCAATGGAACGTGTCGTTATCTTGGTGCGAAATTCTGTACTCCAGAAACGGAGAAGAACTGTAACAAGCTGCCCTGCCTTCTATTGCACCCACTGTCGTCACCTATAGTTGTTGATGCTTTTATGAACGACGTACGGTTCCGGCGCGGGACAGGGCTTAAATCTCTGAATACTGTGATTGTAATCCAGAGCCAAATGGCGTATTTAGCGTATCAACCTGGGAATCCACAGATTATAAAAAAAATTGACATGGTGTGAAAAGTGTGTTAATTTACGTTTAATAAAATACTATTACGTCCCGAGAGGTGGTGATGAATCTCATCCATTCATACAGGGGGTTGTAATCATGCTCAACATGAATACTAAACATTTTCTGGAGATAGTCAGCATCTCATTAATTATTTTAATTCTAGTTGCGGTTTTTCACTATATATTTCCTCGAAAGCCAATTGGGGTGCCAGAAGTCGTCGACCACTTAATCATTGATAATGATACGGAAATAATGTTAGTGCAAACATTTACTGGGACATTTGAACCATATGAAGTAATATTATATTATTTAGATGAATCTGGAATGTGGGGTAGTTATTATGTTGATCATGAAGCCTTTAGATGGTATGGTAAATTTTTTATGGAAGATGAAAATGTAGTCAAGTTCAAGTATAGATCATCAATACTTTTAGAATTTCATATAGACGAGCAAAAACTAGTAGGACCAGGTAAAAGAATCGCCTATGGGTCATTCCATAGTGAGCCTAATTCACCATTAATTAATATTTCTGATTCGCATTAACATTATTTTACAGTTATACGTTATTTCCAATGGAATAGGAAGGATAAGCTAACTTCACGGATACGTGAAGTACAGGCTATTGGGATAATGGCGGACGGAGACATTCTTTCAAAGGTGGTATGGAAATCACCGGGTAAAGACCCCATACCGGAACGCCTAGCTATTATCAGCGGAACTACTTGGGATACAGGGAGATTTATATGGTATCAAGCACAAAAACAATGAGTATCAAAATTATTTTTATATCATTAGTGTTGCTATGTACTACACCTGGATGCAGTTGGCTTTTTGATACAGAGTACACATCGGATTTTAAAATGAAGGCCTTTGAAGAAATAAAAAGTGGTGACAATGTTGTCGATGTAATAGATATGTTAGGGTATCCATTTTTTTATGTTATAAATAATTATGAAAGAGAGCTTTACTATAGTGATTTAGACTTGGTTTTTCTAATAGACCGCAAAGAGAATATACTTGGTGTAATGGGTAACAACAGCTTAATAGAGAATGAACAGTATCTTGGTGAAAAAATAGCAGATATTCAATTACTGGAAAATACAAAACCAACAGCAATCGAAGATGTAAAATTTCAATGTGCAATGTTATATAGTAAATCCCCTGGATCTAATTCTCCAATAAAAGGATATTGCAAAAGATTTGAGATAATTTTTGACATTAAAACAGGAGTGGTAATCGAAACAAAAAGTTACTGGTATTTTGATTAAACCTCAAAATAAAAAATTAATAAAATAGGCTATAAAAATTTTGGGATTGCCAAAAAATGTTCAAATATAACCTTACATTAACGATTCTTGTTGTAATGTTCCCATTGGGATTGTACGCAATTGACGGTGTTGATTTGCCTGAAGTTGGGGAGAATCAGTTAATAATAGATTTGGGCAATGATATCTACCTGGAATTGCTGTGGATTCCCCCCGGAACTTTTCGCATGGGCTCACCAGAAGGTGAACAAGATCGTAGCCATGATGAAGGTCCAGCCTTTG
>CAZIDP010000129.1:0-1950 GCA_964537975.1 uncultured Nitrospirales bacterium
TTTCTTGTTTTGGCCCTTTCAGCAAGTCAAATACCATTGGGCTGGCATTGAAAACAGAGGAGTAAGTACCAACCAGAATACCTATCAGCAAAGCAAAGACGAAGCCACGGATTACCTCACCACCAAAAATTGCGATGATAATAAGTACCAAAGCCGTAGTTCCTGAGGTGTTGAAGGTACGCATCAAAGTGCTGTTCAATCCATCGTTGATGTTAATACGCAACAGTTTTTTAGGATGCAGTGTAACGTTTTCGCGGATACGGTCGAAGATGATTACCGTGTCGTTGATAGAGTATCCGATGATTGTGAGGATAGCTGCAATGAATGACTGGTCAACTTCCATGCTAAAGGGCAGGATATTATAGAAGATTGAGAAAACTCCAAGAACAATTATCGTGTCATGGAATAAGGCAATAATACCTGCCAGACCATACTGCCATTTCCGGAAACGGATGGCGATATATCCGAAAATGATTAACAGTGACAAAATAACTGCGGTAACCGCTTTATTTCGGATGTCGTCTGCAATGGTTGGTCCCACTTTTTGTGAACTAAGAATTCCGATCAGCTTATCCTCCGCTTCCTGGTCAGATGTGAAATCATTATAGTTGATGTCGGTTTGATAAAATTGCTCCAAGCCTCTGAATAACATTGATTGAATGAGACTGTCCACTTCACGGCCTTCGTTTTCAATCATGTATTTGGTTGTGATTTTTACCTGACGGTTTGGCCCGAACGTTTTTACCTCCGGAACCGCATCAGTAAATTCAATAGCCAGCGCATCGCGAACTTCATTCACAGTAACATCCTGATCAAAACGAACCAGATAAGTACGACCCCCTGTGAAATCTACACCATAGTTCAATCCTCTGAATGTTAGTGAAGCCAAACTGATCACCACCAAAACAATAGAAATGGTGTATGCTGTTTTGCGCATATTCAGGAAGTTGATATTGGTATTAGCCAGGAAGTTACGGGTAATCTTTGTGTCAAAAGTGATGGTCTTGTTCTTATCAAGCAGATAGATGAAAATCATTCTTGAGATAAAGATGGCCGTGAAGAGTGAGGTAAGCAAACCAATGATTAGTGTGGTAGCAAAACCCTGAACCGGGCCTGTTCCAAAAGTATAGAGTACGATACCAGTGAGCAAAGTAGTTACGTTACCGTCAATAATGGCCGAATAAGCATTTTTATAGCCATCGTCAATGGCAAGTCGGATACCTTTTCCGGCGCGAATTTCTTCTTTGATACGTTCGTAGATGATTACGTTGGCATCCACTGCCATACCCAGCGTAAGTACGATACCTGCAATACCGGGCAATGTAAGTACAGCACCCAAGGAGGCCAGCACACCAAACAGGAAGAAGATGTTAGTAAATAAGGCAAGGTCGGCAACCAAACCAGATTTGTTATAGAAGAATGCCATATAAATCAGCACCAGGCCAAAGGCAAGTACAAAGGACCAAAGTCCGGCTGTAACGGCTTCGCGACCCAGTGAAGGCCCTACAACGGCTTCTTCCATGATACGTGATGGGGCAGGCAGTTTACCAGCTTTCAGAATGTTTGCCAGGTCTTGTGCTTCGGTCACTGTCATGTCTCCACCGGAGATAGAAGAACGGCCATTAGGAATCTCGTCATTCACAACGGGATAAGAATAAACATAGCCATCAAGTACGATGGCAACCTGTTTGCCAATATTTTCACCTGTCAGACGCTTCCATGATTTGGCACCTTCGCTGTTCATTTGGATCGTAACTTCTACGCGACCATTTTGGTCATAATCCTGACGGGCATCCACAATAACATCACCACCCAGGGCAGCTTTGTTGTCGCGTGAAGATTTTAATGCAACCAGTTCGAGCAGGTTGGCCTGTCCGGCTGCGCGGGGCTTTACAGTCCAGGCAAGGATCATATTTCTCGGGAAAATAGATTTTACCTTGCTAATCATAT
>CAZIDP010000130.1:0-1925 GCA_964537975.1 uncultured Nitrospirales bacterium
AAAGTACATCTACAACAAAATCCATGGTAGTATAATCGTCGTTCAATAAAATTACCTTGTACTTGCGAGGTACTTCGACATCTTCTACCGACTTAACAGCAACATCTTCACCTGGTGAAACAATAAAATCTGTCATTGTTCCTTCTTGTCAACTCCCATTCTGGATACAGTCAAAGTCGCAACCAGCTGTGATTACTACACAAATATAGAAAACCCAGCTTCAATACCAGCAAAACCTGCACCATAGTTATGAACTTGATAATAAATTGTTCCTATTATAAAACAATATCTTAGCATACAGCCGATTATTCATATCGATACACTTATAAAACGCCTGAACTACTTGCTGTTTGGGACGGAGTGGGCTTGCGGAAAAATATATCCTGCATCAATAAATGATATTTATTGTATTTCTACTTTCATTGTCTGTGGCGTGCGCTGTAAAATATACACTTATCTGGCAAAAAACACATAAGCAACTGAACAAAGGAATATGTCATGTTGTCTGAAGTTGCGGAAACGCCACGGGATTTGCTGGTCATCCTGGGGCCAACCGCTTCCGGAAAAACGGGCCTTGGCGTAATGTTGGCGCGAATGCTCGAGGGTGAAATTATTTCAGCAGACTCCCGTCAGGTATACCGAGGGCTAGATATCGGCTCTGGCAAGGATTTAACAGAATACGAGGTAGATGGCAAATCTATCCCCTACCACTTGATAGATATTGTAGAGCTGAGTGCTGAATATAGTGTCTTTCATTATCAGCAGGATTGCTATGCAATAATAAATAAACTGCGAAATTCTCAATCATTACCTATCCTTGTTGGAGGTACAGGTCTTTACCTTGAAGCAGTGCTGCAAGGGTATCGTATGGTTGAGGCGCCAGAAAATCTGTCGTTACGCGATGCATTTTCTGTATTGTCAATAGAAGAATTGCAAAATAAACTACATGAAATGCACCCGAAACTACATAATTCAACCGACCTGCTCGATCGGGATCGGCTGATAAGGGCACTTGAGATTGCCTATCATGCCAAATGGAATCCACCACCACCGGCCCCTGACATTAATCCCGTTATTTTGGGCATTCAATGGGAACGTGCCATACTTAGAAAACGTATCGCATTACGATTGAAAGACCGATTGGATGAAGGTCTTATTGAGGAAGTATCACAACTGCATTCAATGGGATTTACCTGGTCACGGCTCGAACTTCTCGGGTTGGAATACCGATATGTATCATTGTACCTTCAAGGTGTTATCAACAACCGCAATGATCTTTATCAGAAGTTATTTACCGCTATCTGTCAGTTTGCCAAGCGACAGGAAACCTGGTTCCGGAGAATGGAACGCCGTGGGCATACCATATACTGGCTGAATGGTGCGGACCTGGACACTGCATTGGAACGGGTGCGGGAGCATACATGGGTAACGCCATTAATTCCTACCTGAGCAGGCGGGCACACCTTCTTCCCTGGCAGATAGAGGGGAATCTGCCAGATACACTGGAAGCTGCCATAGTAATACCAGCCTTGGCAGAGTATCCTGAAATTCTCGATACCTTGAACGATCTGGCTGTTCAGCCACAATGCTATCTGGATAAGACGTTGGTTCTTGTGATAGTCAATAATACTGTGGCCACACACAGTTCAGGAAATGACCGGGAAAATAATCAGGAATTATTGGCGTTTTTTCGTCGTCACACTGCATTAAAAGACCAACTGCAACTGGCTTGGATAGATGCAGCAAGCAACGAACTTGCATTACCACCGGGTGAGGGAGTTGGACTGGCAAGAAAAATTGGTATGGACCACGCGTTGGCATTACTAAAATCCACAGCGAATCCCGGTATTCTTATCAGCCTGGATGCAGATACACGCGTGGACTCAAATTATCTTGCTGCCATTTACACGCATTTTCAAAATTCT
>CAZIDP010000131.1:0-1895 GCA_964537975.1 uncultured Nitrospirales bacterium
CAAAGGCTGGACCTTCATCATGGCTACGATCTTGTTCACCTTCTGGTGAGCCCATACGAAAACTTCCGGGGGGAATCCACACCAATTCCAAGTAGATATCATTGCCCAAATCTACTTTTAACTGTTTCTCCTCAACTTCAGACAAGTCAATATCTTCAGTTGCGTACAAACCCAATGTGAGCATTACAATAAGAATTGTTAATGTGAAGTTATATTTAATCATTTTTTGGTAATCCCAAAATTTTTATAGCCTATTTTTAATTTTTTATTTTGGGTTTTAATCAAAATGCCAGTAAATATTTGTTTCGATTACTGCTCCTGTTTTAATATCAGAAATTACCTCAAATCTTTTGTAATGTCCTTTAATTGGAGAATTATATCCTGGGGATTTACTATATAACATTGCACATTGAAATTTTACATCTTCGATTGCTGTTGGTTTTGTATTTTCCAGTAATTGAATATCTGCTATTTTTTCACCAAGATACTGTTCATTCTCTATTAAGCTGTTTTTACCCATTACATCAAGAATATTCTCTTTGTGGTCTATTAGAAAAACCAAGTCTAAATCACTATAGTAAAGCTCCCTCTCATAATAATTTATAACATAAAAAAATGGATACCCCAAAATATCTATGACATCAGCTATGTTGTCACCACTTTTTATTTCTTCAAAGGCTTTCATTGTAAAATCTGGAGTATACTCTGTTTCAAAAAGCCAACTGCATCCAAGTGTAGTACATAGCAACATTAATGATATTATAAACATTGTGATGTTTGTTGTTTTTGCACTTGTTACCATAAAAATCTCCCTGGAATCCATCTTGAAGCACTTGGCGGGAAATCATCTTTACCTTTATTTGGATTTTTAGGAAAATATTTATCATCACATTCCGTGTATGGTGGTCGACAATGTAATTGGCTAGGTACTCCATTATTATCACATTTGATTGTGCATTTACCAATATTTCTAATTTTTATACGCCCTTGTGGGCCATATGCGCCATCAACATTAACACAATCGCCCTCTATTTGACTAACAGGTAATAAATCATCTTGAGTGGGTTTATTTTTGTGGTCAAGGCTCTCAGGCAAGTAGAAATAGTTCTCCAACTTACTTTTATCACATTTTTTATCTATACACAATTTACCAGGTGGGCCCTTGTACAATCCTAGTGAATCAATATTTCTAACCACATTCCCTCTAACATACGCGTACACATTCGGGCCGTCGACCATACCGAGGGGGTCGCGGGAGAGCCAGCGCATCGTGCTGGGGTTGTAGTAACGGAATTTAGCGTAGTAGTGGTTGAGTTCGCGGTCGAGGCGATGGCCGGTATAGCCGAAGGTAGCATGATCTCCGGTAGTGGATTCGGACAGGAATTCACCGTAGGGGGTGTATTGATAACTGGCCACTATGTTTTTGCTAGCATTGGTCGTTGCCATGACAGAGCCCAAGTGGTTCCGAAGGTAATAGCTGGGCGTTCCGGTTTGCGGACTTGACCCTTCGATTTCTGCACCACCGTGGAAGGAGCGTTGCCTTCCACCGATGTCCCAGTAGCCTGCACCACCGCTGTAATCCGCCAGTGCCCTACCTTTCGCATCGTACCGCGTCCAGGTGTAATTTGTGCCGTTGACCTGTTTCAGGCGCCGGTTCTGCAGACCGTCGTAAACATAGTTCACTGTTGCTGCTTCGCCCGGGAAATTCGACGTAACACCCGCCAGCAAGCTGCCGTAGCGCCAGGCATACTGCGCGGCGAGACTGCCCCGTGTCCGGGAAGTCATCCGCCCCCAGGCTTCGTAAGCAAAGTTTGTCGTTGTGCCATCTACTGTCATTGCCGTCTGCTCATTCGCGTTGTTGTGCGTGAACGTGGTTGTGCTCTTCACGCCATCAG
>CAZIDP010000132.1:0-1798 GCA_964537975.1 uncultured Nitrospirales bacterium
CCTCACCTATTGCCAACAGTCGTCCCATACCTTCAAACACACCCTGTGCTGCAGGCACCATTTGGCTTTCGTAGACATTGGCCGCTGCGTCCAGGTCCCCCGCTCGAACGTGGGCTTTTATATCACGAACCGATTCATGAAACCGTTGGTGGGGTAGGGCCATATCATTCAGGATTTGTTGAATTCGTCCGTTGGTTGTGCTGTAGTCGGCAATCCAATGACCGTAATTACAAGCTGTATAGTCCTCTCCTCCTTCAAACAATTCCCCAGTACGAATCGTATTCAACAATCTTTCCAACAATGCGTAATGATCGCCACGCAACTGCTCAATAATGCTGTTGAAGTTGTCGGGGTTAAGAATATCAATAGCATCCAGTGATTGACACAAGGTAAAAAATCGATCATTCACACCGGCCCAGCGCACAAAAACCGGCGATACAGTTTGCCACAATCGTTCACCTTCATCGGAACGGGAAAGGTCATCATAAGCAGCTCTCGCACTTTGAAACCCACCTCGTTCTTCATAAAAATTTTCGTACAACGTTTCTCGCTCTGTCCGACTCAGATTGGGATTCATTAAGGTACGTTGTACCAGTGTCAAGCCCTGCAAATGTGCTTCCATCAGCAGCAGATTCTGCACACTGGGCATTTGTACATTGCCCAAATCTTCTATATCATCAATAAGATGATTGATCCCGCGCCAACCGACACCTCCAACAATTAACGTAATAATGGCAACTGCGATAAAACCACCCAGTAATTTTGTGCGCAACTTAAAATTCTTGAACATAGTAACCCCCTTTTTAGTCAGGCAGCGTAATTAAATATCGCATCAGGTGATGAGGCGGTACAGCCTGAACCTTATGCAAAAAATGCTAACCCTGAAAACTCCGCATTTAACTAATTTATACACTATCTTGTTAAATAATGCAAGTTTAAGATGTTAAAAAAGTCATTTGATCAGTAAATAAACAGTTAAAAGTTTTTATAAGACCATAATTGCGGGCATCCAAATAAAAAAGGCCACTACAAAACAATGTAGTGGCAGGATAGGAAGATATTGCGTATCAGTCAGTATGACAGGATTATTCGTTTTCGGTGAGATAAATACCCCCAGAGGCGGGCAGGAAAAAGTTGGGATCGATGTGTTCTCCATCGAGTCGTACTTCATAATGAACGTGCGGTGTTGTCGCGTTTCCAGAGGCACCCAGTGTACCAATTTTGTCGTGCTTTTTGACTACCTGGCCTTCTTCAATAGCTCTGGAGTGTAAGTGCGCATAGACAGTTTCGATACCATTTCCATGGTCAATCACAACAAGTTGCCCATAGCCACTCATATTGCCGGAAAAACTCACGACACCATCAGCCGTTGCAATAACTGGTGTTCCAACAGCCGCACGTATATCTATACCATTATGGTGTCGCCCGCTTCTTGGGCCATACTCAGATATAACTTCTCTGTTTTCATGTTCAAACGGCCATACACGTGGAATAGTTGGCTCTTTCGGAATTGAGCTGCCATTATCCCCAGAATCATACACAGTGTATGATACCGATGGATTTGGGGTAGATGGTCTGTGCAACGTCTGGACAGTCGCATTAACCCCCAGTGCACGCAATTCCCGCAAACGTTGATAGTCATACCGTGGGACCTCGTCGCTTTCAACGAAAACAGGATCATTATCAAGATTTTGTTGATGAATGGAGTGATTGACAGAATTGGTCATGTGCTCATGGGGCACACAGCCGACAAACAGGACAGAAAATGATACTAAGACAAGTGCAAAACAAATCAACC
>CAZIDP010000133.1:0-1772 GCA_964537975.1 uncultured Nitrospirales bacterium
CGACCACGTTCACGCACAACAACGCGAATGAGCAAACCGCGATGACGGTAGATGGTACGACGACAAACTTTGCCTATGACGCCTGGGGGCGGATGACTTCCCGGACACGGGGCAGTCTCACCGCGCAGCATGCCTGGCGCTACGGCAGCTTCCTGTCGAATGTCACGTCGAATTTCCCAGGTGAAGCAGCAACAGTGAACTATGTCTACGACGGCCTGCAGAACCGACGGCTGAAACAGGTCAATGGCACAAACTACACCTGGACGCGGTACGATGCCAACGGTAGTGCACTGGCGGATTACAGTGGTGGTGCGGGCTATTGGGACATCGGTGGACGGCAACGCTCCTTCCATGGTGGCGCGGAAATTGCCGGGTCAAGTCCACAAACCGGAACGCCCAGCTATTACCTGAGAAACCACCTGGGCTCTGTCATGGCAACGACCAATGCTAGCAAGAACATCGTAGCGAGTTATCAATACACCCCCTACGGTGAATTCCTGTCCGAATCCACTACCGGAGATCATGCTACCTTCGGCTATACCGGCCACCGCCTCGACCGAGAACTCAACCACTACTACGCCAAATTCCGGTACTACAACCCCACGACGATGCGCTGGCTCTCCCGCGACCCATTGGGTATGGTCGACGGCCCAAATGTGTATGCGTATGTAAGGGGAAATGTGGTGAACACGTTAGATCCATTAGGCTTACTATCAGATAGACAAAAATGCGAGAGAAATTGTAAATATAAAAAGATTGCTAGAAATAGTGCAATTAACGCAGCAGGTATAGTTTGCGTAGCTGCATGCACTTTGAAAACTGGTGGCTTAGGATTTATTATCTGTGTATCAGTTTGCGCTACTCTAACAGTGATAGCCCTAGAAAAATCTGACTCTATGTATAACAAATGCATGGAAAAATGTAAAGATAAATCTGACGATCAAGATTGTGTTGAAAAGCACTTTTGTTGGGGTGGATGGATCTATAAACCTCATCCAACTTGTAGAAGTCTTGCTAATTCTGAGTGCTGTTGCTTGCATTTTTTTGATGGCGGAGCATCACCAGCACCATGTAAATCAAGTTGATAAAATTATGAATAGTTTCTTTCTGTAATTTTATAGGTTGCTTAAAAAAAGTATTTAGTAAATATTTCATATATAGATATATATTCAATTGTGTAATATGTTAAAATCTAGGAATCTAGAAATTTATAGGGTATAGGGTATTTAATGTGAATATTATTTTATATATAATAAAGTTTATTTTGTATTTTATAGTATCATATATAGCAATATTTAGCACCCTTGTACTTGTAAGACTTGTTTTATTTTACTTTTTTAAAATAGTTAGTTGGGATTATGTAGATTTTTATGATTTGTTTGATGACCATTTCATTTCTATTATTCCAGCAGCATTAATTTTGACAATTTTTTATTATAAAAAAATTGATCGACTTTTATTTTAGTAACTAAATTTATTTTTGATCATTACATTTATATCAAATTAATGATATTTAATTAACAAATTCTATATATTTTTAAAATACTAACATGTGGTGGGAAAAATATACGTATAATGCAGGTGACAATGTCCTGACGAAGACGACGCCGTTTATAGAGGATTTCGATGACGGAAATCACACGGGCTGGAGTGCGTCGGGAAGCTGGAGCGCGGCCAATGGCTACATGCGGAATTCAGTGTCGGGTAGTTGGCAGGCGTTCTGGAAAACGGACACCGAAGCGGACTATGAAATCCGCTACTCATATTATAAT
>CAZIDP010000134.1:0-1702 GCA_964537975.1 uncultured Nitrospirales bacterium
ATGGTATGCATTTCGCCTTCACAACACTCTGGGTGTATGTTGATGAGGATACGGTGCAAGAACGGGTACGCTTCCTGGTGGAACGTATCGGTAGCCGGCTAAGCCGGGACCTGTTTTTCGCCTGGGACGGATACGATCGTCCAACGCGCCCTACCTACCTGTGGCGCCTGGCTTGGATCAAGTTGATGCGTACTGTACACCCGGATAAATTTTCTACCACTTGGATTCGCTTTCAACATCGGTATAGTAATTTTGTTTTTCGTTTCCGTAGTGTTCCTACCTTGTCCGTATCAACGCACAGGTATTATCCCAACAATCTGCGTATGACACGCTTGTATACCCTGGCCATGCTGGAAGAACATCCCAGACGAAAAAAAAGATATATAGCTACCTTACGAAACATGTACCAGGATGAACTGCAATCACATCTGAATGCTCACTTTGCGGCGATATACCTTCTGGTCACTGGCAATGAAGATCCATCAGCGATAGCTACACTGCACAATATGTTACTGGACTTCCCTGATGAAAAATGGATGTCTGAAATTGATCACCGGGAGCAGTATAAAGAGTGGCTGGTTAATGATAGACATGTGGGGATCGCCTTGAATCCCAGTAAGCGTGTCCACTCCGATTTTATATGGCAACGTGCACCCGGGCACTTGTATGGTGGACGTGACGAGCACATTGAATTTCCAGGAGTCGATATGTTCCTGCCCTACTGGATGGGCCGTGCAACGGGCGTTATTGATCCTCCATAATTCACAAGGTATATTGGCTATTTGATATGGGTACGAAGTAACAGGGAGAACCTTCACCATTATGAAATCAATCGCATCAACAAGATGGCATATTAAGATTTGTTTGTTTCTGTTTCTTGCGACACAACTCTCTGGATTAATTTCAATGGCATCAGAAAAAATTGAATTTTATAGTACCTTCCACGCGGCTGATTTCGGGGTTACCGGTGATGGCATTACCGATGATGGCCCGGCACTTCTAGAAGCATTGAACGTGCTTGTCAACCACCCCGGTAGCGCACGGCTGCTCTTTGAAGCCAGTTCAACCTGCTATATCGCGTCTGTTCCCGAAACGTATATCATCGACTGGGTAGAAGTTCACGATCGGGTTATTGATGGCAATAATACAACCTTTCTTCTGGCAGGTGATGTCCGGTTTATGCAATTGGGGCAGTGCCGGAATATTGAAACCCGCAACCTGAACATCGACTACACCCCGCTGCCCTTTGCCGATGGCATTGTGGTTGACAAGAATCCCGATGAATTGTGGATCGATGTCCGTGTTTTCGATGAATTCGACCTGCCTCCCCTGGGGGGGCCGACGCGTACGGGTGGCGAACAGGCCTATTTTGGCATGATATGGAATGAAGGGCCGTATGATTTGATCAGCCGACATTATTGGCTGGCAGACACCTTGGAAGCCTATCCTGGAAGTCTCAATGATCGGGTTATTCGCTTGGTTGCCGAACATTTTGACGCTTACCAGACTATGGAAATCGGAAAAACGATGGTCAGCTTGCCTGTGCGTGGTATTGCGCATCGTGGTGCTTCCGAAGTATTTCGCATCCGAGGCAATGAGAACATCTACTTTGAAAACATCGATGTCTGGTCCGCGCCCTGGTTTGTCTTCGGCATTCATGGCAACCGGGGCGAAGTCATTAACCGTAACGTTAACATTCGAC
>CAZIDP010000135.1:0-1615 GCA_964537975.1 uncultured Nitrospirales bacterium
CAAACCCAAGATTTTAGTGTTGAGACAATCCACACTCTGCATGCATCGGTCTTGGAAAACACCCATCTGGTGTAACAAAATTGCAACACAAAGATGCCTGCAAATACTGGAACAATGCACCATGCGCAACATAGAAATTAAAGCTCATCTTCGGAATTGGGAAGCTGCTGTTGATACGTGTTTGTCCTTGAATACCGCGCTCAAGGGTGAAATACACCAAGTCGACACGTATTTCAATGCGCCACAGGGCCGCTTGAAAATGAGGGAGTCCAATCCAGGTGTTACGGAGTTGATTTTCTACCACCGACCTGATGTGGTAGAGCCCAAAGCATCTGACTATTTACTTCAGGAAGTCAGCACAAATCTGAAGCCATTGCTTGTCGAAGCTTTGGGTGTCAATGCTGTTGTTGACAAAATACGCAGGCTCTACCTCTGGCACAATGTCCGTATTCATTTGGATCGTGTCCAGAAATTGGGCACATTCATTGAATTTGAAGCCGTTGTTTCCGAAATTTATGATGAAGAAATCAGCCGTGAAAATATCAGCACGCTCCTGCGTGCATTCCAGCTACACACTTCAGATCTGCTTGCGGCCTCCTATCAGGACCTTATCGGAAAAGTATCCGGCTGAATTTTACAAGGTGGAAATAATGCCCTGTAGTACGTATGATGTAGGTGTAACCGATGTAACAGAATGTCGCCTTTTTACATATGGAGTCTGGGCAAGATGAATAACATGCAAGAAAAGCAATTAAACCTGAGTGGGTTCGGTTCAATCTACATGATTTTTACTTTTATTGTCGGTCTGATGTTTACGCTGATGTTATTTTTTGGGAAGCCGACGGAACAAGATTCAACGCAATGATTCTATTCTACAGATAGAATTGCGGACTTTACACCCTAACCGACAGGCCGTCTTTGGGAAATTCACGTTGCATTTCACATCTCAATGGTCGTATTTGAAATTGGGTTTGCTGTTTTGTTGCGCAATACTCACCTCAGTACAGGCAGTAACTGAGCAATCCTTTCTGGGCGCGGAACGCCACCTTCAAATATCAAGACTCGCGACAGGGGTTCCACTTAATTCATGGAAACCGCTCTCGAAAGAGCAGGCACAACATCTGTACGATAAAGCGAACACATATCTTGAACGGTATCAGAAGTATCATCTGCCCCATGGGTTGAATGCCGATGTGGTCTGGTCTGACAGCGATCGTTCCAAGGTCGAAATGTATACCGGCCTGGGTGACAGCGCGTTATGGACAGGTTTCTATATTGCTGCGCTTGCGTTCCGGTATTCAGAAGAACCCAATGCGGCCACACTTCAAGATATCCACGACGCGCTGGACCACATTGAACTGCTGACAGAAATCAGTGGACGTACCGGATATGTCGCGCGATATGCCGGCCCCCTGGAAGACCCCCATTATGAACCGTATTACCGCGTATATGGCGGCGGCCCATCCAAATTCCGAACCGGGCTAGGCCGTCGCGCGTACCAGGGAGCAGAACCTTATGAGGAACTGGTATGGCTTGGCAAAAGTTCCCGTGATACCTACGATGGTATGCATTTCGCCTTCACAACACTCTGGGTGTATGTTGATGAGGATACGGT